>CAYVPB010000036.1:11449-29263 GCA_964453565.1 uncultured Halomonas sp. | reverse complement strand
CCGGCCTTGCGCCGAATGTTCTGGTATCGCCTCTGACGCAGGATCTGGCTGTCGCGACGGTACCCGGCTCCAGTGACTCCGACACATTTACTGTTACCAACGATAACTCGGATGGCTTTTCCAGTTCGACGGATGTCACCATTTCCCTGAGTGCTCTTTCCGGACCGCCGGGTACGCCGCCAACGGTCAATGTGTCTCCATTGAACTTCACGCTGGATCCGGGTGACGATCGGGTAGTGACTTCGGAGTGCTCTTCAGATGCCAGCACGACACCGGGAACTTACACTTTAACAGCGACTGTTGGATTTACCGCTCCTGGAATGATAATTCAGCCAGAGGTCACTGTAGAATGCGTGGTTTCCGAAATTGCCCCCGGCTACAGCTCTAATCCGCCCCCCACCGCAACGCTGCCTTTTGGGCAGGTTGAGAACGGCGCAACTTCGGCAGCGCAGACTATTGAAATCGGAAACGAGAATTCAGTTGGCAGTGGCTCGGCTGCCGAGTTGCAGATTACCGGTGCCGTGTTGTCGGATAGCACCAATTACTCGTTCAGCCCCGATCCGTTCACGGCGACGCTTCCCGCTGACGCACCAAATGGGACCGCATCCATCGACGTGTTTTGTACCCCGCAGTCGATTGGTGATTTCTCCGGTGAAACTTTGACTGTGCAGACCGATGTCGGTGATCAGGAGTACGACCTGACCTGCGAGGGAACCAGCAACGCCAATCTGGTCGTGACCCCGGCTGGGGCTTTGGATGGTACGTTCTCTATTGGCTCGGTGCCTCCGGGCAATACCGGATCCGGTTCACTTACTTTGGGTAATAGTGGAACCGATCCGCTTGACATCAGTTGTACGTTGACTGACGACAATGCAGGCATCATCGCGTTCAATCCGGTCCCGAGTTTCCCCGTGACGGTTCCGCCGAATTCCACGTTGACGTTCGAAGGAACTCCGCCGGATATCAGCAGCTTCCAGGAAACGCTGGAATGCACGGTGACCGACCCTTCAGTCTCGGGTGATCCGACGACCTTTACAACCACGATCGTTGTGACGGGCCGCCCGCTGATCATCCCGACCCTGAGTCAGTGGGGTCTGCTGGCGCTGATGCTCAGCCTGCTGCTGGCCGGTGGCCTCGCTGCCCGCCGCACCATGGCCTGAATATCGGCCTCAATTCAGTGATCAACTGAAGCAAAAAGGCCGCCCACCGGGCGGCCTTTTTCATTCACCCCGGATTGTTCATGACCCGACCGTCGCGAGACGCCTCCAGGCCCTGTAGCCGGGGCGTTTGGCGATTGAGCGCACCGCAGGCATACTCGGCTGTACGTTGAGGATGCGCGACCGAGCCAAACGTCGCGGATGCTGGGCCTGGGGGCGTCGCAGTAGGTCGGATCATGAATAATCCGGGGTCACGGCAACCGATGGGCTCATTGTCTGGCAGGAGCGGTCTCCAGACCGCGATGGACTGGGACCATGCCTCGCCGCGTGGACGCGGCTGTTGAGGGCGGTGTCACCTGCTGCAGAAGCTAACTCTGTTTCGCGAGCGCCCCCCACCCCAACCCTCCCCCGCAAGCGGGGGAGGGAGTAGATGTTGCTTCCTGCGGGGGATGTGCGCGGTTTTCAATTCCATCCCCCGCTTTCGGGGGCAGGCCGGGGCGGGCTTCGCTCCCTCCCCCGCTTGCGGGGGAGGGTTGGGGTGGGGGAGGTTTTACTCAAATCTCAATTTCGATCTGAAATCAGCTTCAAGCTGAATTGGTCTAGCGCTGCGAGCAACTCGAGCATCTCATCTGCAAGATCAAACGCCTTGTTGAACAGGCTGGCCTGTAGTTCCGGATCTTCCGGATAGTCATGTGCGAACTGATTACGCATTTCGCGGGTTTTCAGCCACGCCTCGGTTGACGGGATGGCGCCGATTTTCTCCAGCCGATTGAGTTTGTCGACGAAGGCTGTCAGTTCGCCCGGTTCCTGGGCCAGCTCCAGCACTGCCGGCATCAGTTTCGTACCCATGGCGTCCTGTAATTTCGAAAAGCGCAGAACAAACTGATCGCAAACGGCGCGTTCCTGGGGATCGAGCGCATTATTAACCCGGCATACAAATAGGTATGCCGGGTTAATGCCCGGCCGGCACGGCCGGGTCGCGAAGCGGAGCGATTTGCGGACATGTGCCGCAAATCGCGAGCAACGAATACCATAGGTATTTCGTTGCCGGATTAATAATATCGTCAGCGTTCCAGGGGCGGCGCCTGGAAAGTGTATCCATGGCCCAGCGAAGGCGGGCAGCATGTGTCTCACAGACTTCTCGCGCCTGCCTGAAATCCACGGAGCTCATAGCTGAATCCCGGTCTCGCGGGCGTGCCGGTGAATGGGAAGATCGGCACCGCCCGCGCGATGGATGACGATATCGATTTTCTGGTCCCCCAGGATTCGATGGAGTTCTGCGAGTGCATTCAGCTTCGCTTCCACGAGCTGGTCCGGGTCCTGAATTTCCGGCTCGATGTACAGATCGATATCCCCGCCGCGGGCGGTGTCGTCGACCCGCGAGCCGAATAGCCGGATCAGGCTGGACCGGCCGAAATGGATCTCGAGCGTTCGTCGAATGATCTGGCGCTGGCGCGGAGTCAATCTCATGGGACAATAATAGCCGGTTCAGCGCGGATTAAGCCGGCAGGGTTAGAATTGCCGGCGTGAACAGGAACTCTTCAATTCCCAATCGGCTTGCCGGCGCGCTGCGCGCCGGGTTGCTGGCATTTTCGCTGGCGCTGCTGTTGCCGGCCCCGACCGCTTTTGCCGAAAGCCTGCGCGAGGTCGCCGAGCGCGTGGCCCGTGAGCACGATGCCAAGGTGATCTCGGCGCGCGAGGTCGAGCGGCGCGGGCGCAAATTCTACGAAATCCGCATTCTGACCCGTGACGGCGTGGTCAAGACGATCCGCGTGCCGGCAAGGGATCGAAGCCTTTCTCACGTCATGCCCGGCCCCGACCGGGCATCCAGTGTGAGAAGCATCGGTCCGAGGCCGACTCTCCATTTGCCTGGATGGCCGGTCAAGCCGGCAATGAGGCAAGCGCGTTCTGCTTCCGGTAACCGGGCCTGACTGCTCATGCGCCTGCTCCTGCTTGAAGACGAAACCACCCTGCGCGAGACCCTGACTGACCGGCTGCGCGCCGAGGGATTTGTGGTTGACGCGGTCGGGGAGGGCGTTGAGGGTGCGTATTTCGCCATCGAATATCCAATCGACCTGGCCATCATCGACCTGGGCCTGCCGGGCAAGTCCGGCCTGGAAGTCGTGCGTGAGCTGCGACGGGCCGGAAAGTCCTATCCCGTTCTGATCCTGACCGCGCGCGACCACTGGCAGGACAAGGTCGAGGCGCTGGAACTGGGGGCCGACGACTATCTGACCAAGCCATTCCGCACCGAGGAACTGCTGGCTCGGGTTCAGGCTCTGCTGCGCCGTGCGGGAGGACACGCCAGTTCGCAAATCAGGTTCGGCCCGCTCGAGGTGCATCTGTCGGCGCAGAAGGCCAGCCTGAACGAGACTCCATTGGATCTGACCGGCTTTGAGTTCAAGCTGCTGGAATACTTTGTGCTGCATCCGGACAAGGTGTTGTCGAAAATGGAACTCAACGAGCACCTGTACGAAGAAGAAGCCGACCCGGAAAGCAACGTCATTGAAGTCATCCTCGGTCGCCTGCGCCGCAAGATCGACCCGGACGGCACCTGGAAACCCATCCAGACCTTGCGCGGTCGTGGCTACCGCTTCAGCCCGGAGGGCGGGGGTTGAGGCGGGGAGCAGTTACAACCAAGGCTTTGCCTGCTCCTAAACCCTTGCCCGCAAGCGAGGGGGCAGTGCAGTGCAAGGGGCAGAGTCGAGCGCGCCCCCTCCCCAACCCTCCCCCGCAGGCGGTGGAGGGGGCAGATGTTGCCTCCCACGCGGCAGGCGCGGGGTTTTCAACTCCCTCCCCCGGAGGCGGGGGAGGGCCGGGGTGGGGGCAGTCTATTCATCCACCAAGCCGGTGAAAAATGAACCGGCCTGACCCGCCACCCTCCCTGCTCCTGCGCCTGGCCGTTTCAGCCCTGGTCGCGGTGGTGCTGGCGCTGGGGTTGATCGGGCTGGTGGTGGATCGAGCATATCTGGCGGCCGAGCGTATGGCGTTGGACGAGCGGCTTGAAAATACAGTATTTGCCGTGCTGGCCGGGCTGGAAGTGAGTGCTGATGGCACGCTGGATTGGGTCGGAGCGCCGGCCGAATCGCTGCTCACACAACCGCAGTCGGGCCTTTATGCAGGTGTCTATGCCGAGGCCGACGAATGGCTTTCACCCTCCACGCTTGGGATTGACCTGCCGCTGGAGCAACCTGAAATCGCGCGCGGCGGGGAGATGCGTCAGGAAGCGGGGCCTTCGTCACCCTGGCACGGCTACCACCGCGGGCTGGGTTGGGAACAGGCCGATGGCGAGATCATCGACCTGGTCGTCTGGGCGGCCGAAGCGCCCGATCGGCTCGAACAGGCGGTGAGCGGTTTTCGCATCAATCTGTGGCGCTGGCTGGGCCTGGCTGCGGCGGTACTGCTGGTCGCTCAAGTGCTGCTTCTGATCCAGCCGCTGATAGTGCTCCGGCGCGTAGCCGCCGAAGTACGGGAGATCGAAAGTGGAAAGCGCGAACAACTCAGTGGCCGGTACCCCCGCGAACTCACGCCGCTGACCGAAAACCTCAACGCGCTGCTGGCCACCGAGCGGGCCAATGTCGAGCAGTACAGCCAGGCGCTGGGCGACCTTGCGCACTCGCTCAAGACGCCGCTTGCGGTACTCAATGCGCGCGCCGAGTCGAGAGAGAGCATCCCCGCCGATGAACTGCGCGAGAGCGTACGCCAGATGCAGGTGCGCATTCGCGACGAACTCGAACGCGCCGCGCGCACCGCGCGCAGGACACTGTTGCCGCCTTTGATGCTGCGCCCGCATGCGGAAAAGATGGTGCGTTCGCTGGGCAAGCTGTATGGCGAAGTGGAATTCACGCTGGCTTGTGACCAGGCCGTGCAGGCCAACATCGCCGAGCGTGACCTGATCGAGATACTCGGCAACCTGTTGGAAAACGCGGCCAAGTACGGCGACGGCAAGGTCAGGCTGGCGCTGTCCGTGCCGGAGCGTTCAGGCCGGCGTAGGGGCGTTGTCATTGAAGTCACCGACAATGGCCCCGGCCTGCAGCCCGGAAGATTTGAACAACTGCTGCAACGCGGCCTGCGCGGCGACCAGCGCGCCGAAGGCCAGGGACTGGGCCTGGCCATCGTTCAGCGCATCGTCGACAGCTACCATGGCGAAATCCATGCCGAAGCATCGGATTGGGGCGGGTTGAAGGTCGTCGTTGAACTCAGGCCGGGTTGACGTTAGGCACACATTAGGTACAATTCAGAGCCAGTGAAGACGTTTACCTGGAATTCCCGTAAGAATGATTGGCTCATGGCAGTCAGGGGAATTTCATTCGAGCGGATTGTGAATCTGATTGAGCATGATGGCCTTCTTGATGTTGTTGCGCACCACAATCCTTCGCGCTATCCCGATCAGCGGATATTTGTCGTTCAGGTAGACGAGTACGTGTGTCTGGTGCTATTCGTGGAGTCCGAGGAGCACTATTTTTTAAAAACCATTATTCCAAGCCGAAAAGCGACGAGGCAATACCTGGAGAACAGGCAATGAACCGAAATTCGAAATTGACAACCGAGGAACAGGAGATTCTGGAAGCTTATGAGAGTGGACACGCCCGCTCTACCTTGACAGCGGAAAAACGGCAGGAATACATTGCTGCCGCACGCCAGACGTTTAAAAAGGACAAGCGAGTGAACATTCGTTTGTCGAGGACTGACCTTGATTTGCTGCAGGAGCGGGCGCTGATAGAAGGCATCCCGTACCAGACCCTGATGTCCAGCATCCTACACAAGTATGTACACGGTCGGCTACGGGAAAATGGCGGTTCTCAGTGAATTTATCTGATCCTGATGTTTCCCCGATTGGCCGCCTGCTCGAAGTCATGGACCGGCTTCGCGATCCGGAAACCGGCTGCCCGTGGGATCTGGAGCAGACATTCCGCACGATCGCGCCGTACACCATCGAGGAAGCTCATGAGGTGGCCGATGCGATCGAGCGCGGTGACATGGCCCACCTCAAAGACGAACTGGGCGATCTGCTGTTTCAGGTCGTGTTCCATGCCCGCATGGCTTCGGAGATCGACGCGTTCGATTTTGATGATGTGGCCGGGGCGGTGGCCGACAAGCTGATTCGGCGCCACCCGCATGTTTTCGGCGATGAGCCGAGGATGGATGCCGAAGAGCAGACCGCCAATTGGGAACAGATCAAGGCCGCCGAACGGGCCGAGGCCGGCATGCACAGCCACATTGACGGGGTCTCGGCCGGCCTGCCGCCGCTTCGGCGCGCGGTCAAACTGCAAAAGCGCGCGGCTCGTGCCGGCTTCGACTGGCCCGACATCGGCCCGGTCCTGGCCAAGGTTCGCGAGGAGCTGGCGGAACTGGAAACCGAACTGATACTTGATAACCCGGAGTTGGCTGATCGCGACCGGATGGAAGACGAGCTCGGTGACGTACTGTTTGCAGTCACCAATCTTGTGCGCAAGCTCGATATCGATCCCGACGCGGCGATGCGCCGTACCAACCTCAAGTTCGAAACCCGCTTCCGCGCCATGGAAGCCCTGGCCGAGGAGCAGGGCATGCGCTTCGAGGACTTGACTCTTGAGCAGCAGGAGGCGCTCTGGCAACAAGTCAAAGTCTGAGGTGCGCGTATAGCCAGGGGAAAAGCCGGGTCTGTTTATCGAGGGGGTGGGTTAGAATCAAGGGAATAACAATTTCCGGAAAGTCAGCATGTCGAAACAACGCATTTCATCCCTGCTCATTGTGGCCTTGCTGCCGTTGCTGGCGGCCTGCGGAGCCGAGCAGGCTTCGGAAGCTCCTGAACCTGCCTCAGAGCCACAATTCGAAGCCCAGGCAGAAACCCGGGCCGAAGCCGGGGATCTCCCGCCATTGCCCGCTGTTGGCTTCGACACCGAGCGTTATGCTCGTGACCTCGGAAGGCTGTCTTCGGATGAGTTCGAAGGCCGGGCGCCGGGTTCCCGCGGCGAGCGCCTGACCGTCAACCACCTGGTCGGACAGATGGCGGAAGCCGGTTTGCAGCCTGGCTATGGCGACAGTTACCTGCAGCCGGTGCCGATGGTCGAGTTGACCAACCAGGCGCGCAGCCCGATTGTCGTTGAAACCGGCGACGAGTCGCTGGAGTTGAATTATCCGGAACAGATGATCACCTTCGGCAGCATTCCCACGGCACAGGCGCAGTCGGTGGAGGATTCCGAACTTGTGTTCGTCGGCTACGGCGTGGTCGCGCCAGAGTATGACTGGAACGACTATGCCGGGCTGGATGTCGCAGGCAAGACCGTGGTCATGCTGGTCAACGATCCCGGCTTTGGCGATCTTGACTCCGGACTTTTCAACGGCTCGGCCATGACTTATTACGGCCGCTGGACCTACAAGTATGAAGAGGCGGCGCGGCAGGGTGCGGCCGCGGCGCTGATCGTGCATGAGACCGAGGCTGCTTCTTACCCCTGGGAAGTGGTCATCAACTCCTGGTCCGGTCCCCAGTTCGAGCTTGCGGCCGCGGGGGGCGAGCCCGTGGTGCCGGTCAAGGGCTGGATTACGCGTGATACCGCGCTGGATTTGTTCGCCCGCTCCGGACTTGATTTCGCTGAACATGCACAGGCCGCCGCCCGACCCGGTTACCAGCCGGTCCCGCTGCAGGCCCGAATCTCGGCCAGCGTGCGCAACAGCGTGCGGGAAGGGACTTCGTACAATGTACTTGGCGTTCTGCCCGGCAGCCAGCGCCCGGACGAGGTTGTGGTCTATATGGCGCACTGGGACCACCTGGGCCGCAACATGGCCGTCCCGGGTTCTGAAGGGGTCTTCAACGGCGCCATCGACAATGCTTCGGGCACTGCGGCGGTGCTGGAGCTGGCGCGCATGCATGCGGCCGCCGGCGCGCCGGCGCGCTCGCTGCTGTTTCTAACCGTGACACTGGAAGAATACGGTCTGCTGGGTTCGCGTCATTATGTCAATGAGCCGGCGTTTGAGCCCGCCAACACGGTGGCGACAATCAATCTGGATGCGTTCAATTTCATGGCTGGACCAACTCATGACATGGTCGTGATCGGCTATGGCTCATCCGATCTCGACCCGCTGCTGGAGTCGGTGCTCGAACAGGAGGGGCGAAGAATTGAGCCGGAGCCGACGCCTGAGGCCGGGTTCTATTATCGCTCGGATCATTTCAACTTCGCGCGCGGCGGGATTCCGGCTTTGTATGCCAAGAGCGGTGTGGACCACGTCGAGCACGGTGCGGAGCATACACTGGCCGCCGAGCGCGACTATCGCGACAATCGATATCACAAGCCGGGCGATGAGTTCAACCCCGGCTGGGATTTTCGAGGCGTGGCGGGCGATGCTTCGGTGCTGTACCGGGTCGGTCGCTATCTGGCCGATTCCCATGAGTGGCCCAACTGGAATGAAGGCAACGAATTTCGCGCTCTGCGGGACCGGCAGCGCTGAGCCGTTGATGGTTGGAGGTGGGGTGTTGATCGGGAAAGATAGTCGGAAAAATGATTCTTTTCACGATTCTCTTCCAAACGGCATGGATATTGCATCAGGGAAAGTATGAATAATGCATTCCCTACCATCGAAAATTTCCCGGACTCCGCAGGCTCCAGTGCCGTGACTCCGGAGGAAGTGCAACGGCTTACGCGGGTATTCGAGCACTCGGCGGCCGGGATCGCGTTGCTGGATCTGGATGGTCGCTGGTTGGACGTCAATCCGGCCTTTTGTCACCTGGTCGGATATTCGCGCGAAGAACTGAAGGGCCGGTCGGTTCTTGGCATCACCCATGCCGAGGATATCGAGCGCAGTCAGGCGCAGCTTGATCGGTTGAAGCGGGGCGAGATCAGCAGCTTCCGCTTTGACAAGCGCTATCTGCACGCGACCGGGCGCGAGGTCTGGGTTCGACTGGATGTCTCGATGGTCAAGGACGAATCCGGCCGGCCCGAAGTCATCGTTACCCAGGTCAACGACATCTCCAACAGTCTCGAGATCCGTCATCAACTTGAGGCCAATGAAGCACGTCTGACCTCGATCATCCGCTCGATGGCCGAGGGGGTGATGGTGGTCGATACGGATCGGGGTTTTTCGCTGGTCAATCAGCGTGCGGCCGACATTTTGGGCGTGGATTGTGAAAAACTGCGCCAGCTTTCGCTCGACAACTTCCAACTCCAATGCGTCCGCGAAGATGGATCGGAATTCCCCATTTCTGAATTTCCGGCATTGATCACGCTCGAGACCGGAGAGCCCCGTCGCGAAGTGGTCATGGGAATCGAGCGCAGTGACCAGTCGCGTGTGTGGATTGAAATCAGTACCGAGCCGGTACAGGGGGATTCGCCGCAGGAAGTTCGTTCGGTGGTCGCAACGTTTTCCGACATCACGGCCCGGATGAAAACCGAAAAGGCGCTCAAGAACAGCGAGGAGCGTCTTTCACTGGCGCTGGAAGGAGCGCATCTGGGAATGTGGGACTGGCATCTGGATACGCGTGAATTCACCTTCAACAGGATCGCCGCGCGCATGCTGGGCTATCGCCGGGAGGATGTGGCCGCCACTGTCGAAGCAGTACGGGAACTCGCTCATCCGGATGATCGGCTGCGGCTGGTGAACAAAATGGAAGGCCATCTCAAGGGCCAGAGCCCACTGTTCGATGTCGACGTGCGCATGCGCCGCAAGGTGGGTGGCTATGCCTGGACCAACATGCGTGGACGGATCACCGAACGTGACCCAACCGACCGGCCGGTGCGCGTGACCGGCATGCTGATCGATATCAGTCAGCGCAAGGAACTGGAAGATCAGCTCAAGGTACTGGCCACTCGCGACGAGCTGACCGGTCTGCTGAATCGTCGTGCCGGCACCGATCGACTGAAACACGAAATCGAGCGGGCACGACGCAACGGCGTTACATTCGCGCTGATTCTGCTGGATATTGACCATTTCAAATCGATCAACGATCGTTTTGGTCATGATCAGGGAGATCAGGTGTTGCGCGAGGTGTCCGACATGCTGCGTGACCGGGGGCGTAAAGTCGACGCGGTTTCGCGTTGGGGGGGCGAGGAATTCGCCATCATTCTGCCAGGAACCGATCGCGCGGGTGGCCGCAAGTTCGCAGTCGAGCTTCTGGAAAACATGCGCACGATCACGATGCCGAATGGAGAAAGTCTGAGTGCAAGTTTCGGCGTTGTTGACTGGTGTCGCGAGGACAGTGCTACTGAACTTGTCAAGCGTGCCGATCGGTTGATGTACAAGGCCAAGAATGCCGGGCGGGCAAGGGTCGAGGTTGAATAAAAGAATCTATTTACCTGGATAGACACGATTGACAGGACACAAGTGAAACATCCCGAAAATCCTGCTCATCCATGTTGAATACTCTTCTGTTTCAGGCCCGGCCCACGTCGGGGTCGTGCGGCGAGTGCAGATACTCGCTTTCCATCGCCGATTCGCGCAACAGTCCAATCATCGTCTCTATGCGCTGCGAGGCGGTCATCAACCCGTCCATTTCTTCCTCGTCGGACTCGGCATCCGGTTGGTGGGCATAGAGCCAGAAATGCACCGCGCCGGCAATCAATCCGTCGGCGATGGCCCAGAGGTTGCCGTCGGGGTGTGCCTCGGAAATTTCATTGCCAAGGTCCACGACCTGATCGGCGGCGTCATCAAAAAGGAGTTCGCTATCGTCCATCAGGACTCATCTCCGTTGCATGCGGTCAAGAGACTCGATTGTACGCCGGTATCCGACTTCGATCAGTTCCCGCGCGCGATGGAATTCGTGAATCATGCAAGCATCTTTCGGTATTTCGATCACCAGATCCGGCTGGAATACAGCCAGATGCTGGCGGGTGATCACCGATTCCATGGTTTCCAGCGACTTCAGCAGCATCGCCACCAGTCCGGGAGTCGCTTCGTCTTTCGAATCCCGCTCCATCAGCCCATTGAAAAATTGGCGCAGCCGCTCGATCATTCCCGGGTCTTGTGGTTCGGACTCCTGATCGGGTGAGCGATCGGGCGACTGGCCTTTCGATCGAGAAGTTTGTCCGGACGACACTCTCTTTGGTACGCGTTTGATGTCGCCATTGACATTGACTACCAAGGTCAGATCGGTCATGCAGCGCAGTGTAGGGGCAACCGGTACCGGGTTGAGGATGCCTCCGTCGACCAGCAGTCTCCCCTTGTACCGATGTGGTGTGAACAATCCCGGGATGGCGATGGATCCCCGGATCGCATCGAACAACGGGCCGCTGCTCAGCCAGATTTCCCGGCCCTGCTCGATATCGACCGTCACGGCGGTGAACTCGGTCGCGAAATCCTCGATCTGTACATCGCCAACCATTTCGCGAAGCCTGGAAATGATCTTCTCGCCGCGAATGAGACCACCGCCGGACAATGTCCAGTCGACCAGGCGCAAGACATCGGACTGCTCCAGTGTGCAGACCCACTCCCGATAGGCATCGAGCTTGCCGGCCGCGTACATGCCACCGACCAAGGCGCCCATCGAGCAGCCGGCGATCGAGTCGATCCGATAGCCGGCCTCTTCCAGTGCCTCAATAGCGCCGATATGCGCCAGCCCCCGCGCCCCGCCCGAGCCCAGGACGAGGGAGATGGTGGGGGCATTGTTGCTGTAGTGTTTGCTGGTCATGGGTTTTAGGGGCTAGTGACGGGGTACACCAGGTTGGGATCGGGGGGTTTACTAGCCCTAATGAACTTCAGGCACGTCGAATGCCTGGCGCACCCAGGCCAGGTAGTGCTGGTCGGTGGAGACCACCTTGCCGGGGGAGTCGGACAGTTTGACTACCGGCTGGCCGTTGCATTCGGTCATCTTGATGACGATGTTGATCGGGTCGGTGCCGGTGTCATGGGTCAGGTTGGTACCAATGCCGAACGAGACATTGGTACGATCGCGGAAGGCTGCCCAGATCTTTGCCGCTTTCGGAATATCCAGTGAATCGGAAAAGATCAGGTTGCGGGTTTTCGGGTCGACGCGGTTTTTCTGGTAGTGCTGGATCATGGCCTCGGCCCAGACGAATGGGTCTCCGGAATCCTGGCGGGCGCCGTCGAACAGCTTGCAGAAGTACATGTCGAAATCACGCAGGAAGGCTTTCAGACTGTAGGTGTCGGAAAGCGCGATGCCGAGGTCGCCGCGGTACTCGCGCGCCCAGACCTCGAACGCAAAGCGCTGGGTTTCGGCCAGCCTGGGGCCCAGCGCCTGGGCGGCCTGGATGAATTCATGCGCCATGGTGCCGATGGGCACCAGCCCGAGTTCCCTTGCCAGCCGCACGTTGCTGGTGCCGCGCAGACTGCCGGGAATCTCGCGCGCCAGGGTGGTTACCACTTCATCCTGCCAGGCGCGGGAAAATCGCCGCCGGGTGCCGAAATCGGCAAACACGAACTCGTCGGGTCGGTCTAGCGCACGCACCTGTCCAATCTTTGTATCGAGCCGACTGCGCGCGCTGGAAAATGCCATGTCCGGATGCTTACGGCGCGTATACAGTTCGCTGACGATGGCCAGAACAGGGACTTCGAACAGGATGGTGTGCAGCCATGGGCCGCGAATGGTGATCGAAAGCTGTCCGTCGTGCTCACCGATCTCGACGAACCGGGACTGCAGGTGGAACAGGCGCAGGAATTCAATGAAATCTGACTTGATGTAGCGTTGGGAGGCAAGGAAATTCAGATCCTCGGGGTCCATGCGTAGTGAGCAGAGATTTTCGATCTCGCGTTCCAGCTCCCGGGCCAGCGGCCTGAGATCCACACCTGGCGTGCGGCACTTGAATTGGTATTCGACATCGGCGCCCGGAAATTGATGCAGGACAGCCTGCATCATCGAGAACTTGTAGATGTCGGTGTCGAGCAGGGATTCGATGATCATTGCCCGGGTTCCAGTACAGTACTGTTTTCAAAGGTCTTCACGCCGGCCGCGCGCATCTCCTGCAGCGCTTTCCCGGTGCTGTCTTCGGCGATGCCGCGACAGGCGGCCAGATTGAGCAGCACGTCGAAGCTCGCGCGCCGAAGCTGCAACGCAGTGGCTTTGACGCAGAAATCGGTGGCCAGCCCGCCGACCAGCACGTGGCTGACCTGGCGCGCCTTGAGCCATTCGACGACGCCGGTGCTCATCTTTTCGGCGATGTCGTGGTAGCAGGCACCGTAAGGGTGCATGTCCAGCTCGACACCCTTCCAGACGAAAAAGTCGTATTCGGCCGGACGCGGCAGGCCGGGCACCAGTTCGAAACCTTCAGTGCCCGGGACCGCATGCACCGGCCAGTGTTCCTCGACATTGTCGCCTTCCACGCCCGGCTTGCCGATCTTGTCCGGGTCTTCGGTCACCCAGACCGCCTTGGGGCTATGCGAATCCTTGGAGCCGAGCCGCCAGCGGGCGAGAGCGGCCTGGCGGTTGAGCTCCGGACCGATCCCGTCGCCGCCTTCTACCGGCAACTCGTCGGGGCAAATGGGCGTGAACGTGCGCTGTGAATCCACATCGAAACTGGCAACTTTTTCGATTGGGGGCAGTTGCATAGGTCTAGGATAGCAGGGGCCAGGGGCCAGGAGGCTAGCCCTTGGCGAGCGTTGCTGGATCCAGCCCGCCCAGTTCGTGCCAGCGATTGACGATGGTGCAGAAAAGCTGCGCGGTACGTTCGGTATCGTAACGTGCCGAGTGGGCTTCGGTCGAGTCCCAGTCAAGCCCGGCCGCCTGAACCGCACGGGCCAGTACGGTCTGACCATAGGCAAGCCCGCCAAGCGTTGCGGTGTCGAAACTGGAAAAAGGGTGGAACGGATTCCGCTTGTAACCTGTGCGCGTAACTGCGACGTTCAGAAATGACAGGTCGAAGGTCGGATTGTGGCCGACCAGAATTGCGCGCTTGCAGCCGGTTTCGCGCAGACGCCTCCGTATGGGCAGAAAAACATCCTTGAGCGCCTGCTCTTCGGGCATTGCAAGACGCAGCGGATGGTCGGGGCGAATTCCATTGAACTCGAGTGCCGCCTTTTCGAGATTGGCGCCTTCGAATGGCTCGACATGGCGCATGATCATTTCTCCGGGTTTTATTTGGCCCTGATCGTCCATTTCGATGATGCAGGCGGCGATTTCCAGCAGCGCGTCGGTGGACGCATTGAAGCCACCGGTCTCCACGTCCACGGCAACCGGCAGGAAGCCGCGGAACCGGGTTTTCATTTCGATCATTTAACAGCCAGGCAGGGAGGAGATGGGGATAAGCTAACAGATTTGCAGCGGAGTAAAGCATGAGCAAAGCACGCGGGCGCGCCGAAAAAGGGTTTGGCCTCTGGCTGGGTCTGTTGCTGTGCCTGGTGTGCAA
Organism: uncultured Halomonas sp.; assembly: GCA_964453565.1. Taxonomy (GTDB): domain Bacteria; phylum Pseudomonadota; class Gammaproteobacteria; order Xanthomonadales; family Wenzhouxiangellaceae. Next base: position 14,835 of record CAYVPB010000036.1, on the reverse strand, counting down.
CCATGCATGGTCGCAGGTATTTTACCGGGTGACTTCACCCGAAGGTAAACCGAGCTGGCTGCTGGGAACATTGCATAGCGCTGATCCCCGCCTGCTGGATTTTCCGCCGGCCCTGATGCAGGCGTTGATCGAGGCCGAGGTCCTGGCGCTGGAACTGATCGCGGATGACCAGCTCCTGCAAAGCCTGGAAGCTCAAACTCATCTGGGCGAAGGTACCGGCTTGAATGACGTCGTGCCGCCGGCGCTTTATCGACGCACTCGATGTGCGCTGATTGCCCGAGGTGTCAGTGAAAAGCGCATCGACCGGCTCCAGCCATGGGCTGCTGCAATGTTGCTGAGCCAGCCTGCCGGTTCGGGCCGCACATTCATGGATCTGGAGCTGGTCCGCATCGCCGCGGCCGCGGGAGCCCGCGTGATTGCACTGGAAACGGCCGAGGAGCAATTACGAGTCTTTACCGGGCTGGATCTGGCCTTGCAAAGCGAATTGCTGCGACACGCTCTGGACACATTGCATCGCGGTGAGGAAGTTCTGGAGCAGTTGATCGCTGCTCATCTGCAAGGCCATCTTGAGGGGATTGCCGCACATGCCGAGGCGCAAATCGGGAACCTTCCGGAGACCCTGCAGCAACGCTTGCGGCAACAGGGGCTGATCCGGCGAAACCGGTTGATGGCTGAGCGTGTTCAGCCGCTGATCGATGAAGGGCGGCTTTTCGTTGCGGTCGGCGCGTTGCACCTGCACGGTAGAGAAGGGCTGATTGCCCTGCTCCGGGAGCAGGGCAATCGGGTGGACGGAGTCTACTGAAAATCAATCGGCAATTTTCCCGATACCATATGCCGGGTTTTCAGCGAGTTGCTTCAGGCCATTGTGGTTTCGGTTTGGTCCCGGAACTTGTGTCGTAACCAGTAATCCACGCTGACATAGCGCCCGGCCCCGAGGAAGAACAGCGCCAGCAGCATCAGGAAGTAATAAACCGAGGTTTCGATTCCGTTCTGAAGGACGACGAAGCTGCCTTTTTCGGTCAGCCATCCATAGTTTCCGTGTTCACGCAACAGCGACCTGCCTGCATTGACCCGACGGCCGATCTCGCGGCTGTTTTCAAGGCTTTTTTCCGCGGCCGGAATGCCGAGTTCGGCCCACGGGCGATTCCAGTTGGTTCCGGGGCTGGTCTGACCGACGGTATACCAGCCGTTATCGGCATGCACCGACCAGCCGGCTACCACCATGGTGATCAGCAGCGGAATCACAGCGTAGCGCGTGGCCAGGCCGATCAGGATCAGAATCCCGCCGACAAATTCCGCGGCGGTGGCTAGAAATGCCATCAGGGCCGGAAACGGCATGTTGAGTGCATTGCCAAACCACATCGCCGTATTGTCGAAATTGTGGATCTTCACGTAACCGGCGCCGATGAAAATGAACGCCAGCACCAGTCTGAGCAGCACTGACGCCACCACATCGAGTTTTTTGGCTGAATCGACGAGGTCTTGCAGGCGATTGAGAAGGTGGATTATGGCTTGCATGATTTTTTGATTCCTGGTTTTGAGTTGATTTTCCTGTAGCCAGGGAAGCTCGGGTTTTGCTACCGGCCCGTGCTCTTTGTGGGAGAGGTTCCCAGCAAAACCCGGGCATCGATCAGCGAAGCCAGCAAATTCCTGCCGTGTCCGATCAGTTGGGCCGGATCGGGATGGGCCGCTTCCCTGGCCAGCAATTCCAGGCATTTGAGACCGTCCAGTCCTGGATTTTCTTGCACGATTTCCAGCATCCGTGCGGTACCAGCATTGATCTTCATCCGGCCCAGCTTGTCGTCCGGCTTGCGGAATACCGCCAGGATTAAGGGTTTCCCGGTGGACTGTCCGGCCGGCTGCCCGGACTTCGGAAGCCGGCCGACCTTGATCGTGTGCACCGGCCAGTGGTACTGAGCCATGCGCAGAGTCGGGTTGACCACCGGGTGTCCAGTCATCGGGTCACCCTCCGGATCGGCGTCGATCCCGGTCGGTTCGACCTCGTCATTGCGCACGCTGGTGAGCTGGAACTGCCAGTGGCACAGCTCGGCCAGCCATGGCCAATCGGTGTAATGCTCTGGGTGATCTGCCAGAAAGCGCACGAACTCGCGACCGATTTCGGGGAACAGTGGCGTGGTCGGCCGGTGTTCGATCATGAAGGCGCGAATCAGCCGCTGCCAATCCCGATCCGGGACGATCCGGCGAGCGGTCGCGAAGTTCTTGCCGAACAGGCTGGAAAGATTGTTGTAAAACAGCCTTCTGTAGATCGCCATGCGGCGATCCTCGATCCCCTCCGGAGCCGGGCTGTGCTCGGGGTCGCGGATGTGGTCGGAAAACCGTTTCTGCAGCGCCGCCAGAGTTCCCGGCGGCGACTCAGGAGACATGGGCATGTTGCCGCTCGGCGACGCCGTCGCCATGACGTGCCTGGATGCGGTTGATGTGTTCGACCTCGGCCAGCAATTGCTCAACCGGGGGGAAATTGAAATCGCGCTCCAGTAGTGTCGGTACCGGGCCGAGGCGCTGGTAAGCTGCGTCCAGCAGTCGCCAGACCGGATCGATCACATCGGCGCCGTGGGTGTCGATGATCAGGTCTTCGGCCTCGTTGTGGTGGCCGGCGACGTGGATGTAGGCAACGCGCTCGGCCGGCAGGCCGTCGAGGAAGTCCATCGCGTCATAACGATGGTTGACGCTGTTGACGTAGATGTTGTTGACATCCAGCAACAGCTCGCAGTCGGCGCGTTCGATCACCGCGTTGATGAATTCGAGTTCAGTAAGTTCGGTGGCCGGCGCGGCATAGTACGAGATGTTCTCGACCGCCATGCGCTGACCCAGCAGATCCTGCACGCGCCGGATGCGCGCGACGACCCAGTCCACTGCTTCTTCGGTGAACGGGATGGGCATCAGGTCGTACAGGTGTCCGTGCTCGGAGCAATAGCTCAGATGCTCGGAATAAATTCGGATGTTGTGCTGGTCCAGGAACTTGCGCAGCCGGCGCAGAAAGGTTTCGTCCAGCGGTTCGGGCGCGCCCAGCGACAGTGACAGGCCATGGCAGACAAACGGAAAGCGTTCAGTCCAGTTGCGAAACTTGCGGCCGCGGAAGCCCCCGACGCCGATCCAGTTCTCTGGCGCGACCTCCATGAAGCCCACCGGAGACATATCCGCATCCTCAAGCGGGCCCAAGAGGGCCCGCCTGAGACCGAGTCCCGCGCCCGCGAGCGGGCGTTGTGCGGTACTCATTTTCATATTGCCTTGAAGTTCAGACAAGCCGATCAGGCGGCGCCGCAGCTACCTTCGCCGCAGGAACCTTCACCGCAGCTACCTTCCTCGTCATCGCCTTCACCGCAACTGCCTTCACCACAGGAACCTTCCTTGTCGTCGTCGCCTTC
>CAYVPB010000036.1:0-11349 GCA_964453565.1 uncultured Halomonas sp. | reverse complement strand
CCGCAGGAGCCTTCACCACAGGAACCTTCCTTGTCTTCGTCACCCAGGTTCAGGTTGTGTGACAGGGAGCCGGCTTCAAGGTCATCGGCCTGGAACGGGTTGGCGCTTTGATCGGCGGCCATGGCGCCGGCAGCGAAAGACATGCCGGCAACAGTACCAATTGCACTAACGAGTTGAGTTTTCTTGATCATTTCAATAGCCTCCAACAGCTTTGAGAAAATTCGAATGAGCCCGAGGGCCCGATTTCAGGCACATATTACGGTCGCCCGTAACGCGCTTGTCCGAGAGGACCGGTAGCGGTTTCGATTTCTTTCAAACGCTCCCGATCACCACGGACGCTATATGTAACACAGCTGGAGTGTGAATTACAAATTCGCTTCAGGGGCGGTCTTCTCGGCATGCTGGTGGCGATCCTTACAGTTGCACAAATCGAATACCGGGCACTGGCCGCAAACTGGATTGCGTGCCTTGCACACATAGCGCCCGTGCAGTATCAGCCAGTGGTGGGCGTGGCGCAGATATTCAGGGGGCGTGCGCTTGAGCAGGGCCTTTTCGACGGCCAGCGGTGATTTTCCAGGAGCCAGACCGGTGCGGTTGGCAACCCGGAAGATATGGGTGTCGACAGCTATCGTTGGCTGGCCGAACGCGGTGTTGAGGACTACGTTGGCGGTTTTGCGCCCGACCCCGGGCAATGCCTCCAGTTCGAGTCGTTCGGCTGGCACCTCGCACCCGTGGAGTTCGATCAGGGCCTGGCAGGTGGCGATGATGTTGCCGGCCTTGCTGTTGAAAAGTCCGATTGTGCGGATTTGGCGTTTGAGGCCGTCCTCGCCCAGCGCCAGGATGTCTTGCGGGGTGTTTGCAACCGGAAACAGCTTGCGGGTTGCCTTGTTGACGCCCACATCGGTGGCCTGCGCCGACAGGATCACTGCGATCAGCAGTTCGAACGTGGAGTTGTATTCCAGTTCGGTGGTGGGTTCCGGGTCGAGTTCAGCCAGGCGGCGAAAGAATTCTCGCCGCTTGTCCGGATTCATCGGCCGGCTCATGCGGTTTGTGGCTCTCGGGCGGTTTCCGCAATTGCTTCAGGCCGCGATGCCGAAAGCCTGCGGTGAGCCGCCACCAGAAGGCCCAGCGCCAGGAATGCGCCGGGCGGCAGAACCGCCAGTAACAGTCCTGCATCTCCCGGCAGCAGTTGCATTTCGAGAATCCGTGCCCAGCCGCCCAGAAGCAGGTGGGCATCGGCCATCAGCGTGCCGTGACCGATGATCTCCCGGATCGAGCCGAGCATGACCAGTACCAGGGCAAAGCCCAGTCCCTGTGCCAGGCCGTCCGTAATCGCCCTGGAGACCGGATTGCGAGAGGCATAGGCCTCGGCCCGACCGAGTATGGTGCAGTTGGTGACGATCAGGGGGACGAAGATCCCCAGCGTCGTGCTGAGCGTGAAGAACCACGCCTGCATGATCAGGTCGACCGCCGTGACCAGCGAGGCGATAATCAGGACAAACGCCGGGATGCGCACTTGCGGTGCAATCCATCCGCGCAGCAGCGAGACGATCAGATTGCTCAGTACCAGAACGAAGATCGTCGCCAGCCCCAGGCCAAGGCCGTTGACGGCGGTACCGGTGACAGCCAGCAGCGGACACAGGCCGAGAAGCTGCACCACTCCCGGATTGCGATCCCACAAGCCTTGCCGCCAGAGGAATCTGGTGTTGGCGTCCATCTGTTATCCGATTCCGGTCAATTGCAATGAGAAGAATTATGCATGGATGCGGCCCTGCGTTTGTGGTCCGATCGATGTCCGGGCCCAAGTCGCCTCAATCTGTACCGGACGCGTTCCGGGTTTCGAAAACAAGCTCCTGATTGCGCTCATACCAGTCCAGTAGACTGCGGATCGCGCCGATGACCGCCTCGCTGGTGACGGTTGCACTCGACAAGGCATCGAATTCGCCACCGCGCCGGCGGCTCTTCCAGGCTTCGGCGAGAGGTTGATCGGGAGTGGTTCCGGTAAATTGCCCGATCCAGTCGCCTCGTCGGTGCTCGATGCGGTCGCCTAGTCCCGGCGTTTCCTGATGACTGATTACGCGCACGCCGATGATCCGGCCGTTCGGACGCATCCCGACCAGCAACGTGATCGGCCCGCTATAACCCTGTTTTGTCGTGATTTCCGCCAGCACTGCCACCGGTTGTTCGTCCTTGCGCGCGCGATACAGCGTCGATGGCGGCTGTAGACCGGCAATCCATGCCCTGATGCGATCGTCGATCAGGTCGTTGTCGTAGGTCTCCGGCGGCACAATCCGGTTCAGCGTCGCCAGGGCCTGTGCGCGTTGCTGGAGGTCGATCCGGTCGCGGGTCGCCAGATTCAGCCCGGCCAGCAGGGCCGCGGCAACCAGTCCAATCAGTGCGAGTGTCAGTACGGGTCGAATCATCAGTGTCCGTAGGCTCTCGGCCGGGTCATGCGGTCGATCAGGGGTGCGGTCATGTTCATCAAAAGCACAGCGAATGCGACGCCGTCGGGATAACCGCCGAAGCGTCGGATTGCCAGTGTTAGGACTGCCACCCCGATACCGAACACAATTCGTCCCCGCATCGTGGCACAGCCCGAGACCGGATCGGTGGCGATGAAGAAGGCAGCCAGAACCAGTGCGCCGGAGAACACATGTTGCAGCGGAGAGGGATGAATATCCGGGCCCAGAAACCAAAGTGGGGTCGAAATCAAGATCACGGTGGTCAGCGTGGCGACCGGCACATGCCACGAAATCACACGCTTGTAGACAAGCCAGAAGCCGCCCAGCGCATAGAAATTGGCAATCCATTCCCAGCCCAGGCCGCCGAAGTCGCCGAAGATCGGATTGGCCCGGATTTCGGTGACCAGTCGGTTCTCGGCCACACCGGTCTTGAGCGCGTCCAGCGGTGTGGCCTGGGTGATCGCATCCCAGGTCATGGCATCGGGAAGGCTGCCCGTGAAGATCGCGATGGCGGTCTGCCACAGCCCCGGCAGTCCGGGAGAAAGCTGTCGCGGTACAAGCCACTGCGACAGTTCCATCGGGAAGGCGATGATAACCGCGGCAAGCCCCACCATGGCCGGGTTGAAAAGGTTGTAACCAAGCCCGCCGTACAGGTGCTTGGCAACCACGATGGCAAACAGGATGCCGACCAGCGCGATCCACCATGGCGCCAGCGGTGGCAGGCACAGCGCGAACAGCACCGCGGTGACGACTGCGCTGTAGTCGGAAATGAACGGCTGCAAAGGCTGGCTGCGCATTTTCAGCATGGCCGCTTCGAAACCCAGCGCAAAAAACACTGCCAGGATGATCTGAAACACGATGCCGTAGCCAAAGAACCAGATGTGGGCCAGGATGCCAGGAATCAGGGCATACAGGACCTGGCGCATGATCCCGGCCACAGTGTTGGTCGCTGGGACGTGAGGTGCGCCGGCCAGGGTCGCGGTCATGACGGGTCTTTCCCGTTGTTGCCGGACTTGTTTGGGCCGGATTTGCTGCGGGCGCGCTCGATGGCCGCCTGGACCTCGTCCTTTGCCTCGCGCTGGCTCTTCAGACGCTGTTCGCGCTGTTCGCGTTTCCTGTGGCGTTCGGCCTGTGCCGCTGCAAGGCGTCTTTCGCGAGCCTCGAAGCGCGCCCGGGCGCGACGGCCGCGGGCTTCCTCGACGCCTCGTGCGCGCAACCGGCCCTTGCCATGGCGGTACCAGTCGACCAGCGGGATATGACTGGGACAGACATGGGCGCAGCAGCCGCATTCGATGCAATCGAACAGATTCAGTTCATCGGCCTGGTCCAGCCGTCCGCCACGGGTGTATCGGTACAACTCCTGCGGCAGCAGCGTGGCCGGACAAACGCGCACGCACTCGCCGCAATTGATGCACGGCATGACCGGCTGGCTTGTATGGGTATCTTCCGGTCTGAGTGCCAGAATACAATTCGAACCCTTGATGATCGGGATCCGAGCGGAGGCAAGCGGCAGGCCTGACATGGGCCCGCCCAGCACTAGGCGATCGACCTTGGCCTGTGTTCCGCCGGCCGCTTCGATCAGACACGATACCGGCGTGCCGATCGGTGCGATCAGATTGCGCGGATTGGCAATTGCCGGGCCGCTGACAGTGACGATGCGCTCGATTACCGGTATGCCGTCGATGATCCGGTCGCGCGCCGCGGCGGCTGTGGCGACGTTGACACAGACCAGCCCGAGGTCCTGCGGCAGCCCGTCATGCGGAACCTCGGCTCCGGTCATGACCTGGATGAGCTGCTTCTCGCCACCCTCGGGATAAATCGTCGTGACCTCGACCACGCGGCAGCGGTCTTCGGCACCGAGTTCCCGAACCGCATCCAGCAGTCTTTGCTTGACCGTTCCCATCTGATCCTCAATGCCGATGACCACGTCGTTCGCGTGCAGGGCGCGGGCCAGCATCAGGCCGCCTTCGATCACCGCTGCCGGTCGCTCACGCATCAGCATCTCGTCACAGGAGATATACGGCTCGCATTCCGAGCCATTCAGAATCAGCGTGTGCACCCCGGAGCGTGGCAGGTTCCAGTCACCTCTGAGCTTAGCCGCGGTCGGGAACATCGCCCCGCCCAGCCCGGTCAGTCCGCCGGCGTGCAGGTATTCGATGATTTCGTCCGGTTCACGATTGCGCCAGTCGATCAGTGGCTGGCGTTCCGCCCATTGCTCCCGGCCGTCCGGTTCCAGAACCAGACATTCGCCATCGCTGTCCGGTGGCCAGCTCACCGGCCAGTCGCGGCGCTCGGTCAGGCGGCCGGACGTCGGTGCGTGGATTGGCACCTTGCGGTCGCTGCGGGCGCCGGTCAACGGTTGGCCCTTGAGGACCTTGTCGCCGACCTCGACCAGCATTTCGCCGGCCGGACCCTGGTGCTGGACCAGCGGCAGGTAGAGGAATTCGGGCAGTTCAATGCGCGCTAATGGCACCTGGCAGGCAATCTGCTTGTTGTGGCGCAGCTTCAATCCACCCGGGAAGCGATACAGGTGACGGCCGACTTCCAGTTCAGCCGACATTTTCAGGCTCCCGGTCGCGCTTCGTTTCAGCACGCGACCTGAACGGTCCGGTCCGCGCGATCGGCCAGATGAAAGGTGGCCGGCGCGGGACAAGGTCAATGCAATCGACCGGGCAGGGCGGCAGACACAGCTCGCAGCCGGTGCACTCCTCGGCAATCACGGTGTGCATCAGTTTCGGCGCGCCGATGATCGCATCGACCGGACAGGCCTCGATACACAGCTTGCAACCGATGCAGCGATCCTCATCGATCACCGCAATCATGGGCGGCTTGTGTTCACCGCGCGACTCGTCCAGAGGTTGCGGTTCCCGGCCCAGCAGCTCGGCCAGCGCTTGCACTCCGTCTTCTCCGCCCGGCGGACACTGATTGATTTCGGCCGAGCCCTCGGCGATGGCTTCGGCATAGGGACGGCAGCCCGGGTATCCGCACTGCGCGCACTGGGTCTGTGGCAGGAGAGCATTGATCTGCTCGACCACCGACTCCTCGTCGGGGCCGAAGTGGTGTGCGCTCATCACCAGCACCAGGCCGATGACCAGCAGCAGCAACACCAGCACCAGCACTGCGGTCATCAGCGCGCTCACAGCTTGGCAAACCCGGCAAAGCCCATGAATGCCAGCGCCATCAATCCGGCCGTGATCAAGCCAATCGGCGCCCCACGAAAACTCTCGGGCACATCGGCCATCGCCAGCCGCTCGCGCGCGGCAGCCAGCACAATGAGTACACCGCCAAAACCGATCGCGGCGCCGAATCCGTACAGCGCCGATTCCACCAGTGAATGCTGCTGGCGTGCATTGAGCAAGGCCACGCCCAGTACCGCGCAGTTGCTGGTGATCAGCGGCAGATAAATACCCAGCAGCCGGTGCAGCATCGGTGCGGCGTGACGCATTGCGACCTCGGTTAGTTGAACCAGCCCGGCGATCACCACGATAAAGGCCACGATGCGCAGATATTCCAGCCCCAGCGGTTCAAGGATCCAGACGCTCAGACCATAGCTCGTCACCGAGGCCAGGGTCAGCACGAACGTCGTCGCCATCGCCATTCCGGCCGCGCCTTCGAGCTGGCCGGAAACCCCCAGGAACGGGCACAGGCCGAGAAACTGGATCAATACGAAATTGTTGACCAGTGCGGCGCTGATGATGATGAGAGCGAGGTCCATTCAGTCGAGTATCCAGCGTGTCGGTAGTCACTCAGCAGGATCAATGGTAAACGGTGGCGGCAATGACCGGTATCGGACTTTCTTTTGATCCCTCGCTTCATTCCGGAATCGACCCGTACCGTCGTCCCGGAATACACGCCAGCCCCGGGGTGGCGAGAGGTCCGGACTTCGGCAATCCTGATGCAGTTTGGGTACATTGACGTTTGCTTTTTCAATCATTTTGCCGCGAACGCACAATAGCAGGCTCGAAACTCATGATGACTCCGATTCAGCAAGCCATCCGCCATGTTGCCGCGGGCAACGAGGTGCCCTCCAAGCTAATGCAGGAGACCATGCATCAGATCATGTCCGGCGAGGCCACTTCGGCCCAGATTGCCGGTTTGTTGATGGGCCTGGCGGTCAAGGGCGAGACGGTCGAAGAGATCGTTGCCGCGGCTGGCGTGATGCGGCAGTTGGCCAGCGGCGTGACCGGCCTCAGGGGCCCACTGACCGACATTGTCGGAACCGGGGGCGATGGCGCCAGTCTTTTCAATGTTTCTACCGCCGCGGCGTTTGTCGCCGCCGCCAGCGGCGCCCGTGTCGCCAAGCATGGTAACCGCTCGGTGTCCAGCAGTTCCGGCGCGGCTGATGTGCTCGAAGCGGCCGGCGTCAGAATCGACCTCGACGCCGAGACCGTGAGCCAGGCAGTCAATGAGTTGGGGGTGGGCTTTCTGTTTGCGCCCATGCATCATGCGGCGATGCGCCATGCCGTGGCGCCACGCAAGGAACTGGGGGTGAGAACACTGTTCAACCTGCTTGGCCCGCTGACCAATCCGGCGGGCGCCACGCGTCAGGTGCTGGGAGTGTTCGACCGGCGCTGGCTGAAGCCGCTGGCCGAAGCCCTGGGCGTTCTGGGCTCGGAGCATGTGCTAGTGATTCATTCGGATGATGGACTGGATGAATTCTCTATTGCAGCACCCACGCATGTGGCCGAGCTGCGCGACGGACAGGTGTCGCAGTGGTCTTTCGATCCCGCTGATGTCGGCATCTCCGGCAGCCTCGATGCGCTCAAGGTCGACGCCGCCGCCGGCAGCCTGAAGTTGCTGCGCGCCGCGCTCGGCGGCGAACCGGGCCCGGCCGCCGATATCGTTTCGCTAAACGCTGGTGCGGCGCTGTATGTCGCCGGTCAGAGTAATTCCATGAACAGCGGCATTGCCCGGGCCCGGGGTATTCTCGCCGATGGTCAGGCGTGGCGATTGCTGGAGCGTTACGCCGAATGGAGTCAGGCAGCGTGAGCATCCCCTCGGTGCTGGAGAAGATCATCGCGAGCAAGCGCGTCGAGGTCGAAACCCGAATTGCGCGCATGTCGCGGACTCAACTGGAAATGCAGATTGCCGGCATGGATGCCCCGCGAGACTTTCATGGTGCCTTGCAAGCGCGAACAGAACGCCACCGGGCGGCCGTCATTGCCGAATTCAAGCGCGCCTCGCCGTCTGCCGGCTGGATCGCCGAGCATGCCGACGCGGCAAGCATTGCGCGGGCCTATCAGGCCGGTGGCGCAGCCTGCATGTCGGTGCTGACTGATGGTGAATACTTTGGTGGCAGCGATGATGACCTCCGGGCCGCGCGCTCGGCCTGCGATCTGCCGGTACTGCGCAAGGATTTCATCGTCGATGGATATCAGGTGTTCGAAACCCGTGCGCTGGGCGCCGATGCGGTGCTGCTGATCGTCGCCGCGCTGGATGATGCGCGACTGTCGGATTTTGCCGCGCTGGGTGCGGAGCTGGGTCTCGCCGTGCTGGTCGAGGTCCACGACCGTGCCGAACTGGACAGAGCGCTGAGGATTCCGGGCAACCTGCTCGGAATCAACAATCGCGATCTGCACCGTTTCGTCACCCGTCTGGAGACCAGCGAGGAACTCGCACTGCTGGTGCCGCAAGATCGCATCACGATTGCAGAAAGCGGCATCAACGGCCGGGACGATATCGGGCGTCTGCAGCGTTCCGGGATTCATGCTTTCCTGATCGGTGAATCCCTGATGCGCCGGGGCAGCGCGGAAGAGGCCCTGCTGGCGTTGATCGAGGAGTAATCGAGCCTGACGACGACGCCTGGCACTTCGTGCCGTATTCCGATACCGGATTACCTATGGGTCAACTACGTAATCAGGTTCCGATTTACCATGGTCCTGGAACAGGCCTCGACCACACCATGAATCAGGATCCGATCGTGTCAGAATCTGCCAACCCGCACAGTGAACTCCTCGCGCGCCTTCGAACCACCTTCGACTCTGGTCGCACCCGCGACCTGAACTGGCGTCTCGCGCAACTCGATGCAATGGGTCGCATGCTGACGGACAACGAGAATGCGATCGCCCGGGCACTGCACGCCGATCTGGCGAAACCGCGTCAGGAGGTGGCCCTGGGTGAAACTTCGCTTTTATTCAGTGAGATCCGCCATGCCCGCCGTAACCTGCGACTGTGGGCAAAGCCGCGCAAGGTCGGCACGCCGCTGGTGGCCCAGCCGGGCCGCAGCTTCGTCAAACCCGAGCCACTGGGCGTGGTGCTGATCATCGGCGCCTGGAACTATCCGGTGCAACTGGTGCTGGCCCCTTTGATCGCGGCGATCGCAGCCGGCAACTGCGCACTGCTGAAACCTTCGGAAATCACGCCAAATGCCTCGCGCATACTGGCCGAGCTGGTGCCGCGTTACCTGGATCCTGATGCGATTGCCGTGGTCGAGGGTGCGGTACCTGAGACGACTGCATTGCTTGAGCAGCGCTGGGATCATATCTTCTATACCGGCGGCGCCGCGGTCGGTCGTATCGTCATGAGGGCTGCCGCTGAACACCTCACACCGGTGACCCTTGAACTGGGCGGCAAGAGCCCGGCGATTATTGACAGTGGCGCCGATCTGAAGTCCGCCGCCCGGCGGCTGGCCTGGGGCAAGGCGCTGAATGCCGGCCAGACCTGCATCGCGCCGGACTATGTGCTGGTCACGCCAGAGCAGAAGCAGCCGCTGATCGATGCGCTGCGTGCTTCCTTCCATGACATGCTGGGGCCTGACCCGCTGGCCAGCGAAGACTATGCCGCAGTGGTCAATGAGCGGCACTTCGAGCGTCTCGCAGCGCTGCTGCATCAGGGCAAGGCGGTGATCGGCGGTCAGGCTGATCCGGAAACACGCAAGATCTCGCCGACCGTGCTGACCGGTGTCGATCTGGAAGCGGAAGTGATGACCGAAGAAATCTTCGGGCCGATCCTGCCGGTCATCGAGGTCGACAATCTGGAGCGAGCCATTGAATTCGTGCGCGAAGGCGACAAGCCATTATCGGCCTATCTGTTCACTCGTTCGCGCGATTCCGAAAACAGGTTTCTGGAGCAGCTTGCGTGCGGCAGCGTATGCATCAACGACGTGATGATGTTCATGTCCGTGCCCGATCTGCCGTTCGGCGGGGTCGGCATGAGCGGCATGGGGCAGTACCACGGCCAAGCCGGCTTTGACCGCCTGAGCCATCTGAAATCGGTCATAAGGCGCGCGCGCTTTCCGGAAATCACCATCCGGTTTGCGCCTTACAGTGCATTCAAGCAGCGATTGTTGAAGTGGTTCGCCTGAATGCCGCTTGGTTTGGCTGGACGAACCCGGCCCCGTGCATGACAGGGCCGGGGCAGTTGATCAGCGCTTGACGAACTTCAGCGTCATGCGATCGCTCTCACCGATGGCCAGGTATTTCTCCCGCTCTTCCTCGGGCACCTGGCGCAGCGACGGCGGGAGGCTCCAGACGCCTTGCGGATGATCGGCGCTATCGGCCGGGTTGGCATTGATCTCGCTGGCCTCGACCAGCCGGAAGCCATGTGACTCGGCCATGGCCACGACCCGGCTCTGCTTGAGATAGCCGGTGTACTCGCTGTCATCGCCATCTTCCGGCAGCCGGTGCTGAACCAGACCGAACACGCCATCACGCTTGAGTACCTCATGGGCGGCATCCAGAACTTCGCCGAAGACCCCGGCCCGCTCCCAGCCATGCGCATTGCGGAAGGTCACCACCATGTCCGCCGTGCCCGGCTCGCCCAGGCGTATCTTGCGTGGCGGGTCGAAGGGAATCACCTCGATCTCGCCGAAGCGTTCGGTATCGGCAATCCGGTCCATGTATATGGCTACGATGTCGTGGTAGAAGTCCGGCGTATGCTCGCTTTCCAGGTCGGCCTGGGCCCCGATCAGGCGACCCTCACCAGCCAGGTAGGGTCCGAGAATTTCCGTATACCAACCGCCACCAGGTGATATCTCCACCACGGTCATATCCGGCTCGATGCCGAAAAAGGCCAGGGTTTCGGCCGGGTTGCGATATTCATCGCGCTGCTTGTTTGCATCCGGCCGGGCCGGATCGGCAAGCACCGCATCCAGGCGCTCATTGGCTTGCAGCGGCATTACTTGCAGCAGCAAAAGCGAAAGCACGGCCACGCTAAGTTTGATCTTCATTGCCATTCTGATTTTCATTGAAATTTCTCCGGTTCAACAACCAGTCGGTAAAGGGGGTGACCGCTTGCGGCATATTTCTTTTCAAACGGGCTGAGCGGCACTTCGGGCTGAAAAGATACCACCGGCGCCGGGCGCGTGCCGCACAGATGTGCCGCGAGCGCGAATTCGTCGGCGTAGATGCGCCAGTTGCAGCGAAGTTCCAGTTGCCCGCCCAGCGCCAGAATCACTGGAAAAACCGGATGGCCATGCCAGCGCCGTTTGAACTGCACGGGCTTGGGCCACGGGTTGGGGTAGAGCAGATACTGACGCCATGGACGGATGCCGGCATCGGCGAGCAGCCGCCAGAAATCCTCCAGCCGGGCGTGCAACAGCAGTGCCGATGATGGCAGTTCGCGGGGTGCTTTTGAGAGCCGGTGAGCCGATCGGTCAATGCCGATGACCATCGCTTCCGTAAACTCCCGCGCTAGGATAAGGGTAGAGACTCCGGTGCCGCAGCCGGCGTCGACGATTAGCGGCCGGCTGCCATCAAATGCGTCGAGAAACTGCCGGAATACAGCCTTACTGCCGGGGTGAATCGGGCTTCGCCATTGACAACGCAAATGCCGCCGGACGATCTCCTCCAGGCGGGAATGCGGCTGGTGCTGACTGCTGCGGACGGGGCTGGAACGGGAAATGGTGGGCCGTGAAGGACTCGAACCTTCAACCAACGGGTTAAAAGCC
>CAYVPB010000035.1:0-29687 GCA_964453565.1 uncultured Halomonas sp. | reverse complement strand
CTGCGGTTCCAGGGTTTTCTGTCTCGGCATGGCTGAGTCAACTACGTAATCAGGTTTGCTTTTATCATGAATTATTCGGGCTAGTAGCCTGTCGGCTTTGACCGATCGTAGCGAGGGAAAGCCGGTTGGAGTCAGATTTTTCGATCTTTTGAGGGGAATAGTGAGCCTATTTAACGAATAAAGAGTGGAGAATCTGGCCCGATTCGGCTTTTCCGCAGCAGTAAATTGACAACAGATCAGCGTTAAAATCGACAGGCTCCTGGAGCATAATTACTAATGATTATCGCTTTCGCCGCCAGCCTGCGTATTTTCCGGGCTGGGGTACGAGTTTGCGCGGATTTATGGCATTATCCGAGGCTCGATTACAACAACAAGTCCGAGACTAATACCGGGACCGAAGGCCACTCACTATCATCATGTCTGGCAGCCACCGCGTGCAGCAACCGTCATTGCCCGGATCCGGTTTGATCCGCTGGCTGCGTCGCCTGGTGATGTTTACCCTGGCATGGTTGGTCTTGACTGATGGCAAGGCCGATAGCTGGGTCATCGGAATCCCGGTCATTGTGTTAGCCGCATGGCTCAGCCTGGAGCTGTGGAACCCACGCCAGTTGTCTTTTCTCGGTATCGCGCGATTTGTACCGTGGTTTCTGTATCAGTCACTGGTTGGCGCCGGCGATGTGGCGATGCGTGCATTGAAGCCGAAAATGCCGTTGCATCCGGGCCTGGTGCATCAGCGCCTTCGTCTGCCGCCCGGCGCCAGTCGGGTCATGCTGGCGGATGTGGTCAGTATGCTTGCCGGAACGCTGAGCGCCGATCTCGATGATGACGACCTTGTGATCCATGCGCTTGATCAGCGCAAGGACATGCAGGCCATGGTGCATGATCTCGAGCCTCGCATTGCCGCGATCTTTGCCCTGGAGCTGGACAGCCGTGCGGCGACGGGGGAGTCCGGCTGATGGATCAGTTCTTCATTGCGGTGGCCTGCTTTCTGCTGCTGAACCTCGCCGCGGGCTTGTGGAGAGTCATGCGCGGACCGACCGCGGCCGACCGCATGCTGGCCGCACAACTGTTCGGTACCACCGCGGTTGCGGCTCTTCTGCTGCTGGCCCAGGGGATGGATGAGCCAGCGTTGCGTGACATCGCTCTGGTGTTCGCGTTACTGGCCGCGGTGGCTGCGGTGGCATTCGTTCAGCGTGTCTGGAGCCGGGGAGGCGGCAATGAGTCTGATTAATGTTGCCTCCATCGTCCTGATTGTCGCCGGCGCCGGCTTCTTTCTGGCCGGGACGGTCGGCATGCTGCGTTTCCCCGATGTCTATTCACGCCTGCACGCCTTGACCAAAGGCGACAACGCCGGCCTCGGCCTAATGGTGATCGGCCTGTCGTTGCAGGTGGGCTCGCTGCTGGTGGTCGGCAAGCTGATCCTAATCTGGATGCTGGTCCTGCTGGGCGGCGCAACGGCCTCGCATTTGATTGCCCGCTCCAGCATGAGACGCGGCATCGAGCCCTGGAGCCGCAAATGAACCCGGGAATGCTGTTCGACGGATTGCTGGCAGCGGTACTGCTGTGGCTGGCATGGGCCAGCCTGTCCGGACGTGACCTGTTTCGCGGCATCGTGCTGTTCATTGCTTTTGGCCTTGTGCTGGCTGTGGTCTGGGTACGCCTGGGTGCGCCGGACGTCGGCCTTGCCGAAGCGGCCATCGGCGCCGGTCTGACCGGAGCGCTACTGCTGGCCACCTGGGGTCGCCTGCCGCCGATCGAAAACACCGACGACGGTGAAAGCCCGGAAGCGACCGGGGCCTATCCGGAAAGGCTCAACCAACCCGGCCCGTTGCTGTACCTGATGATCAGTTCGGCGCTGGTGGTGGTGACGATCGCCATTGGCGCGGTGATGCTGGCGCCGGAACTGGTCCCACGGCTTGCCGAACACGTCGATCGCGAACTTGCGCGCAGCGGTGCCGAGAATCCGGTCACCGCAGTGCTGCTCAATTTTCGCGGATATGACACTTTGCTCGAAATCGCCGTACTGACGACCGTGCTGGTCGGCGTCTGGGCGCTTGGCCCGGCGCCCAGGATCGCCGAGACCAGACCCAGCCCGGTACTGCTCGGTCTGAATGCCACCTTGCTGCCGCTGGTGCTGCTGATCTGCGCCTATCTGTTGTGGGTGGGCAAGGCCGATCCAGGTGGCGCGTTCCAGGCCGGTGCGGTCCTGGCCGCGGCCGGCATTTTGCTGATTCTCTCCGGCGGCCGGCCCAGAATTCCGTTGTCACTCAGGCCCATGCGTCTGGCCGCGGTGTTCGGTCTTAGCGTGTTCATTGCGGTCGGACTTTTTGCGATGTTGCCCGGCGGCTACTTTCTGCAATATCCAGTCGACCTGGCCGGCGCGCTGATCCTCATCGTCGAGTTGGCCGCGACAATTTCGATTGCCGTCATTCTGGCCGGATTATTCATCGGTGGCCGGCCGGAGGATGAGTCATGACCAGCGCATTATTCTATGCCCTGGCTGGCGCCGGACTGACCGTCATCGGCGCCTGGTCGCTGGCGTTGCGTGCCCACCTGATTCGCAAAATTCTCGCGATCAACATCATGGGCAGTGGAACGTTTCTGATCCTGGTGGGCGCTTCGGGTGGCGATCCGACCGATCCGGTGCCGCAGGCCATGGTGATCACCGGAATCGTGGTTGCGATTTCGGCTACCGCACTGGCCCTGGCGCTGGTGCTGCGAATCGCCAATGCCACCGGAAAGCCGGCGCTGCCCGAGGATTTCGAGCGCGACTTGATGGACCAGGGCGAGGGGGATCGATGAAGCGACCGGCTGGACGGACACCCCGCCGTGCCTGAGTGGCTGACCCAGGCGCCCTGGATGATCGTCTCGATCATCGTACCCATGATCGGTGCAATGGCCGTGTTTCTGTTGCCCCGCCGGGCCGGCTTGGTGGGTCTGGGTTTTGCGTTCTTGACGGCGACTGCCGCGATGGCGGTGCTTTTTCAGGTGGGTTCCGGCGGTGAGAGACTTTATCTGCTGGGCGGCTGGGATGCGCCGCTGGGCATCAATCTGCGCGCCGATGGACTGACCGCGATGATGCTGGGCATGACCGCGGTGGTCGGAATCGCGGTGAGTATCTATGCCTTGCCCTACATGGCGGCCAATGCCGAAAAGGAGCGGCGCTTCTGGCCACTGTGGCTGTTTGCCTGGGCGGCGATGAACGCCTTGTATCAAGCCAATGACGTATTCAACCTGTATGTCACACTTGAATTGATGGCGCTTTCGGCGGTGGCGCTGGTCGCCCTGACCGGGACCGGGGCCGCGCTTTGGGGAGCGATGCGTTATCTGCTGGTCAGCCTGCTGGGCTCGCTGGCCTATCTGCTGGGCGTAGCCCTGCTGTATCAGTCCTTCGGTACGCTGGATCTCGATCTGCTTGGCGAACGCGCTGATCAAAGCCTGATGCTGGCCCTGCCACTGGGCGCGATGATTGCCGGGCTGCTGCTCAAGACCGGGCTTTTCCCCTTTCACGTCTGGTTGCCGCCGGCGCACGGCAGTGCCCGCGCGCCGGTCAGCGCGCTGTTGTCCGGATTGGTGGTCAAGGCTTCTTTCTATCTGATTGTCCGGCTATGGTTTACCTTCACCCCAGAAGGGGAGGCTCTGCCGCTGTTGCTGGGCTCGCTGGGCGCGGCCGCCATTTTCTGGGGTTCGTTCCAGGCGCTACGCCAGACCCGTCTGAAGCTGCTGGTGGCCTATTCCACCGTGGCCCAACTCGGCTATCTGTTTCTGGCCTTTCCACTGGCCGCAATGAACCCGGATCTGGCCTGGAGCGGTGCGATCTATCTGGCCGTTTCACACGGGCTGGCCAAGGGCGCGATGTTTCTGGCTGCCGGCAGCGTGATGACCCAGAGTGGTCACGACCATATTTCGGGGCTGGACAAGGTGGTCGAGCGCATGCCACTGACCCTGACCGCGTTCGCCCTGGCTGGCATCAGCCTGTCGGGCTTGCCACCCAGCGGTGGATTTGTCGGAAAGTGGATGTTGCTCCAGACGGCCATGGCCCATGGCTTGTGGCTGTGGGCTTTCGTCCTCATCAGCGGCGGGCTGCTCACCGCGACCTATGTATTTCGTGTTCTCGGGTTTGCCTTCACCGAGTCCGATCACAAGCGCGAGGCCAATGAAGTGCCCCAGACGATGGAATGGACGGCGCTTCTGCTGGCGCTGGGCGCGGTTGCGCTTGGCTTCGCCGCGCCGTGGATCCTGCCGTTGCTGGATGGGGTGTTGCCGTGAGTACCAACGCCGTGCTGCCCCTGCTGATTATCGCCTCGTCACTGATTCCGGCGCTGATCATCTTCGCGCTGCCCGAGCGCGCGGTGATCCTGCGCACTACGCTCAACCTGGGCGGTGCGATCCTCAAGATCATCCTGCTCGGCATCATGATGCTCGGAGTTTTCAACGGCGTCGAGTACGAATTCAGGGCCCCGCTGGTCCCCGGGCTTGAATTCGTTCTTCGCGCCGATGCGCTGGCGTTACTGTTTGTTAATCTCTCGGCCGTGCTTTGGCTGGTCACGACGGTATACGCCATCGGCTATCTCGAGGATTCTCCGAACCGCAGCCGCTTCTTCGGCTATTTCAGCCTGTGCGTGACCGCCACGGTGGGTCTGGCCATGGCGGGCAATCTGCTGACTTTTCTGGTGTTCTACGAGGCGCTGACCCTGGCCACCTATCCGCTGGTGGTTCATCGTGGCACCGAGGTCGCCCGGCACGCCGGGCGCGTCTACCTGGCCTACACCCTGTTCGGCGGCGCGCTGGTGTTGATCGGCAGCATCTGGCTGTACACGTTGGCCGGCACGCTGACTTTCGTCGACGGCGGTTTCGTCTCGGCCCTGGATGTCAATCCCCGGATGCTTCAGGCCTTGTTCTGGCTGCTGATTTTCGGCGTCGGGGTCAAGGCCGCGATTCTGCCCATGCATGTATGGCTGCCGATGGCGATGGTCGCGCCGGCGCCCGTGAGTGCATTGTTGCATGCGGTCGCCGTGGTCAAGGCGGGTGCGTTCGGTGTGATCCGGATTGTCTACGACGTTTTCGGGGTCGAGTTTACCGCCGTGCTCGGCGTGGCCACTCCGTTGGCGATCCTGGCGGCGATCACGATCATTTATGGTTCCCTGCGGGCACTTTTCCAGGACGATCTCAAGCGAAGGTTGGCCTTCTCCACGATCAGCCAGGTGTCCTACATCATTCTGGGCGCGGCCATTGCCGGCCCGATCGCGACCATCGGCGGCATGGTTCATCTGATCCATCAGGGTTTCATGAAGATCACCCTGTTTTTCTGTGCCGGAAACTATGCCGAGACGCTGGGCGTGCACAAGGTCAGTGAAATGGCCGGGATCGGCAAACGCATGCCATGGACCACGGCGGCATTTACGGCGTCCGCGTTTGGCATGATCGGAGTGCCGCCCACGGCCGGCTTCATCAGCAAATGGTATCTGGGACTGGGTGGGCTGGAAACCGGTCAGGATTGGGTCGTGCTGGTGCTGGCCGGCAGCAGTGTGCTCAACGCCGCCTATTTTCTGCCTATCCTGCGCACGGCCTGGTTCGATCCGCCGCCGGAAAAATGGCCGATGGATCGCAAGTTCGGCGCCAAGGAAACCGCCTGGGCGCTGCTGCTGCCACCTATGCTGACCGGCCTGCTGGCGGTCGGGTTCGGTCTGCTGGCGTCCATGCCTTGGACGCCGCTGGACTGGGTGCAACTGATCGCCGGACGCAAGTACGTCTTATGATGCGGACTTCCTGGATTCTGGCCGTGCTCACGTTCGCGCCTGTCGTCCTGGCGCTGGTGCTGGCGTTGTCCGGAAGGCTCAATCAACGCGCGGCGCTTTACCCGATGATGGTGATTGCAGCCGTCGCGGTGCTGTTCGGACTCGCGCTTCCGGATATGCGTCTGAATCTGCTTGGTGTGCTGGTACTGGGGGATTCGGCGCTGGTCATCAATCCGGTGTCGCGCGCGGCATCGCTGCTGTTCGGCACGCTGTGGCTGGCGGTCGGTTTGTCGATGTTGCGCGAGTCGCGGTCGCAATTGCCCGGGGCGGCGCTGCTGCTGACGCTGTCGGCTGCGCTGGGCCTGGCATTCGCTGAAGGTCGCGCTTTGGTGTATGCCGCCATGTTGGGCAGTGGCTATGGTGCGTTCGCTCTGATTTCGGCCGGACGCAACGACGAAACGATTCGTCGAGCTGGGCGCGCTCTGCTGGTATTGCTGGTGGCCAGTGATGTCCTGATCTTCGAGGTTCTGCTGGGCGCGACCAAGGAACGCGGGATGGAGCTCAAGCCATTTTATCTGGTGCTGTTGACGATCGCACTGATGCTGCGCGGCGGTATGGCGCCGGCGCATGTCTGGCTACCGCCGGCGCTTAAGTCGATGCGTTCCAGCACCATGATTCTGGTGGCGGCGGTGCCGGCCGCGAGCGCGCTGTTTGCGGCCATGAAATTGCTGCCGGGTGCGGTGACCGAACTGGCGCCGCTGTTTCTGGTGATCGGTCTGGCAGGAACCTTGTGGGTGACACTCGCGGGCCTCGGCCAGACCCATCCCCGAGCCATGCTGGGATATGCGACAGCGGGCACCGCTGCGCTGCTGCTGTTGAGTCTTCCGGCGGCGGTCACAAGCGACGGTCACCTGGCTGCGCTGGGTCTGAGCATGCTGGCTTGTAACGCCGCGGCCTTGCTGATGTCTGCGTCTACCCGGGATCGCTCGATGTCGCTGGCGGCCTGGCTTGTGCTTATCCTGCACGGGCTGGCTTCTGGCCAGACCGCCTGGCATTCGCTGAGTGCACTGCCGGGATTTGCGGCCTTGCTGGTTCCGGTGGTCGCCTTGTCGGCCACTCTGCTGCTGAGCTTTGGAGTGTTTCGGGCAATGGCCGCGGGCGACGACGAATGGAGCGGGGTCAACCCACCGGCGGTCTGGGTCCTGATCGTTTCCGCCGCGCTGGGACTGGGCCTTGCCTGGCGTGATCAGGGCTTGATTGTTGCGGCCCTTTGGGTTGCGCTGGCGGCACTTGCGCTTGGTTATGCGTTGGCCGTTTTGCTGCCGCTGCGACAACAGCCGATGATTCGGCCAGGCGATCTGCTTGGCCCGGTCGAAAAGGCTGCAGGCGCCGTACTGAATCGTATTTGCATTTTTTGCCAACGTGACCTGCCGGCCTGGCGCGACCGCTTCGAAAATACCCTGGCCGGCCTCCTGAAAGAAGAGTTCTGGTCGCGCCGGATCGAGCAGATCGATACTCGACTGCAACTCTGGACGGCGACCAGCGTGCTGCTGCTGATCGTTGCCGCGAGCGCGGCGTTCCTGCTGGTGCGATGAACAGTTTTGTGTTGCCACTGGTTTTGCTGTTGCCGCCGGCGCTGGCAGGTCTGGTGCTGTTTCGCCCGCGAGGCTGGACCAGGACCGTGATGCCGTGGGCGCCGTTGCCGGTGTTGCTCGCCGCGCTCTTGGGTGTGCCGAAATTCGACTATTCCTGGTTGTTGCCCGGTGCTGTTCTGGGGCTGGACGATCTGTCTTTGCGGCTGCTCCCGGCAACCGCCATTTTGTGGCTGTCAGCCGGTCTCGTGGCCCATCGGTACCTGGCACCGGATCGACGCCGGGATTATTTCTTCGTCTGGTTTGCGCTGGCCATGACCGGCAATTTCCTGCTGCTGGCAGCGATGGACGCAGTGCTGTTCTATCTCGGCTTCGCGCTGATGAGTTTTTCCTCCTATGGTCTGGTGGTGCATGCCAATGACAAGCGCTCGCGCCATGCCGGCCGCTTCTATATTGCCATGGTGGTTTTCGGAGAGGTTTGCGTCATCTCCGGATTGCTGTTGCTTGCCAGTCGTGTCGAGACGGCATTTGCCGCCATGCAGGCGTCGCTGACGGTCGGCGATCCGGCCCGCAACCATCTGATCATGGGGCTGTTGATCACCGGTTTCGGCATCAAGGCCGGCCTTGTGGGCCTGCATTTCTGGTTGCCGCTGGCGCATCCGGTCGCCCCGGCGCCGGCCAGCGCGGTGCTTTCAGGCGCCATGATCAAGGCCGGTGTAGTGGCATGGCTGCGGTTTTTCCCGCTGGGGGACGCAGTCATCCCGGGTTGGGGACTTGCACTGGTGCTTGCTGGATTGCTGACTGCGCTGTACGGAGTGCTGGTTGGAGTTGGCCAGCGTGAACCGAAAACCGTCCTTGCCTACTCGAGCGTCAGCCAGATGGGGTTGATCGGCATGGCCGTAGGCCTGGGTCTGATGTTTCCGCAAGCCTGGCCGGCCCTGCTGGTGGCCATCGTGATCTTCATTGTCCACCACGGCCTGGTCAAGGGCAGTCTGTTCCTGGGCGCCGGGTTGGTCGCGCATGCGTTGCGCCCGGCCAGCGCGCGCTTGGCCATGGTCGTGCTGGTTGCCGGAGGTCTGGCGCTGGCCGCGGGCCCGCTGACCGGCGGACTGGTGGCCAAATCCGCGCTTGCCAAGGCGATCGTCCACACCGGGCCGCCATGGCAAGGCCTGATTCCCGACTTGCTGCTGGCCAGCTCGGTGCTGACCGCACTGCTGATGATCCGGTTCCTGGTTGTCGCCCGGCCCGCCCGGGATTCCAGAGCCGCACCGACTTCGCCGGCACTGCTGCTGCCGTGGCTGGCCGTAGCCGTGCTGGGACTGGCATGGCCCTGGCTGCTGGCCGACGCCGAGCTCCGCCAATATCTGTTCGCGGTCAAGACCCAGGGGAGCGCGTTGTTGCCCGTGTTGCTTGCGGTGATGATCGCGGCCGGCGCGATGGCCTTGCACCGCCGTGGCTGGCTGCACGCCTTACCGGCACCGCCTCCAGGCGATTTCGGCATCGTGCTGGAGAAATGGCTGCTGTGGCTGGGCCGGCTTGTCCGGCGTTTGTGCAGCGATTTTCTGCCCCGCATGCGTGACGCTGTCCCGTCGACACTGATCGCCAGGTCGCCACCGATCGGTTTCTGGCGACATGGCCTGAAGATGGCGGAGGCGAATCTGCAATCCTGGTCGGTGACCGCCACATTTCTAATCGTGCTGGCAATCGTCCTGACCTGGTTGTGGAACTGATCGCCCGACATCATCAGGTCCGGCCGCGGGAAACCCACTGTTGGGGTCAATGCCCGGCTACGGAGATTTGCCCGACCGGGCGTACAAACTCACGAAAAATCTGCTCGATATTGACATCGGACAACCGGGTGCCGGAGCGCACCTGATCTGCAAGGTCGAACAGGCCTTCGATGATCGGCATGCCATCCACCCCGGTCGCGAGTGCCAGTCCGCCAGCATCAATATGATCCTGCCAGGTTTGACGTACGCGGGCCCAGTATTCAGATGTTTCATCCCAATAATCGTATGCAGGAGTGAAGTCGAAGTCCGGATTTCTGACATAGTCGTTGAAGCCGAACTCACGTACCAGAACTTTTTTAGTCCGGCCATCGACGCGCACGACCTTGCTGTTGTCCTGTTCGTGGGTCCAGCCATCAGGCGTGATCGTATGTCGATTTTCGACGTTGAGGGCGTTGTAGTCCTCGCGTTTGGTGTATTCACGCCTCGGCAATGGCCGCCAAGTTCGGTCTGAGGTCCAGGTGGCATGTCCGTAGCGATGATTCCATTGCCCGGTACCGCAATAGCGTGGCGTGTCGGCAACGCCGTATACGCATTGGGTCCACGCCTGCCGAGTTTTTTCGGCCGGCAATTCAACCCGTCGCCAGGTCTGGTCGTTGGAAAATTCCAGACGATGATCGGCCTGCCAGATCCAGTCCTGTCGCCAGTGCTTGATCGCGTGGCCGTCACCGACGACCAGCAGATGTTGCAACACGATCCTGTCTCCGCTGTCCTCGGCGATGATAACGACTTCGTCGGCGCCAGAGCGCTTCGGCTCGCGCCGTTCATAATCGGGCACCAGTGCGACAGTTTCGTCGAATGCAAAGTCAACCTTGAATTCGCCGGCAAAGGCAAGGATCGCCTGTCGGTCGGCAGCCGGAGGCTTCGGATTGGCGGTCGCTGAACCTGGTTCAGCACCGATCCCGGCGCCGGTTGTGGCGCAGCCGGCAGCAGTCAACACGGAAAGCAGGAATGGCGTCAGCAATTTCATTTTGTATCTCCTCTTACTTGGTCAGGATCAATTTGCCAAATCGAGTCTCGCGAAGCTCATATCGTTGACCGCGATGTTCAATCACCACCCGGCCGGATTTTCCCAACAAGGCGGTGCTGTCGATAGCTCGGGTGGACCCGGCGCGATCGGTTTCCTCGCCGCTGCGTTTTTGGTTTTCGCCGCGCCTCGAAAGTGAACCGGGCGGCTTCATTTCAGCCACTGGAAGTCTCCTGCGATTGATAGTCGAAAGCTCCGTCCCGGCTGTTCGATCGCATTCGGGTGGATGCGATAGTCCTTGTCAAATACATTGTCGACGGCCAGCCGGAATTCAAACCCCGCCAGCGGTCCTTGTTCGGGCAGGTAATTGAAAAACAGATCGGTCTTGCCGAAACCCGGGGTTTCCAGCGCTCCTTCGGGCGCGTCGCGACGATCGGACGCTGCCACTACGTTGGCTCCGATCGTCAATTGCTTTCCCCAGGGATGCAGTCCGACTCCAAGGCTGGCTCGATCGGGCTGTATGCCGGCGAGCTCGTCGCCGTTATCTCTGCGTCTGGAGTCTACCGTTGCAACCGATGCCTGGAGGTATCCGGCGCGGTGGGAAAGGCGTGCATCAAGTTCGAAGCCCCTGATTCGCGTGTCTACATTGTTATTGGTCGTGATCCCTGGGAAGATCAGAGTTTGCGTAACCGGGTTGAAGAATGGTTCGCCGGAGATGAAGATCACGATCTGGTCCACGAAGTCATCGACATTGCTGCGATGCCAGACTGCTTCAAGCTGAAAATCCAGACCCGTATCGAACAGGTTGCGCTGGCGAAAGCGCCCGCCGACCTGGATCTGTTCGGACTGTTCCGCACTGAGATCCGGAGTCGGGACAAATTCGTTGACCACCACCTGTCCCGGCCCCAGCGGCACGATGAAATGCACACCGTCGGCAAACAGCTCGGTCAGGCTGGGTGCGCGAAACGCCTGCGCATACTCGGCCCACAGGTAAAACGATTCGCTCGGCTGCCAGCCCAACGCAACACGCGGTGAGAGTTTATTCTCGTCCCGGTCCGGAAAACCGCCCGCGGTCGAGTACTCAAACGCGTCGAATCTCACACCCGGTATCAGCGTAAATCCAGCGCCCAGCGGTAGTTCGGCCTGGACGAAGCCGGCGCGATAGTTGATCTCGGCGTCGGGAAACTGCAATCTCGCGCTACCATTGCGGGTGCCGGACTGTTCGTCGGTATAAATCTCAATGCCATAGGTCAGCTTTAGCGGTTCGCCCGCGATTTCTCTCAGCCGGCTGGTGTTGGCCAGCTCGAAGCCGACCGTCTCGAAATCGGAGTTGTCGACGCGCTCATCGTCAAAACGGAACTCGCGCACCTCAATATCGTTTCGATAAATCGACGCATCGAGATTGATCCAGCGATGGCTCGGGTCGTCGTAGCGATAGCGAAGTCTTGAGTTGGTGCGCTCGGTGTCACGATCCACCAGATTCGTGGCGCTTGCGATTTCGTTGGCATTGGGCGGGTTGCGCCCGGTGTTTTCAAACAGGTCGAACGCGAGCTCGACACGATGGAAAGGTTTTGGTTCCAGCCCCAGCTTGATCAGACCATTTTTCACTTTATCGCGCGACGACAGGATATCGTTGCCACCGCCATCTTCAAGGTCCTCTCCGACATCCCGATAGATGAAACTGCCCAGGAAATCAAACTTGTCGGTTTGCCCATAGATAGTGTTGAAACTGGACCATTCCTCGCCGTTGCTTTGAAAGCCGCCGCGCATGCGGACCCCAAGGCCGTCACGGCCGCCGGTCATATCGCGGCCGTTGACGGTTTCGATGACGAAAACACCACCGAGCGCGCCGCTGCCGTAGACCGCGGAACTGGCCCCGCGCAGCACCTCGACTGACTGGATGAGATCAGGGTCGAGAAGAAAACGGCCACGGTGTGCCTGATTAAAATTTTGACGGGCACCATCGACGCGGATCACCACTTGTTCGTCGCTGAAGCCCCGAATCGAGGGCTCTTCGGCAATTCGGCGTGGGCCTCCCTGGACGCTGAGTCCGGGGATGGACTCGAACAGGTCCTGATAGCCGTACGGCTGGATGGTTGCGATTTCGCGGCGTCCAAGAGTCGAGACCGCGGCCGGGGTCGAGAACTGCAGTCGCTCGGTCCGGGTTGCAGAAACCACGATCGAATCGAGTTCCAGGATCGATTCGCTTTCTGCCTCGGTTTCCGAATCGTTCAATTCTTCCCGCGCCGGGGCCGGCGCACTGCACAATATTGCCAGGAGCGCCAAACCTGTTACTTTCTTTCTCACAACGCCTCCAGGATTTCCGCTGAATATCAAGAGTTCAATAGCGGCCTGGCTGGCGGTCTGAACAGGGGTTCATTCCGGTGGCTGGGCAAGTCTGCGATCCGGATTAACGACCAGATCGTATACACATACACTCAGTCTATCTTTTATACGAATGATTTGCAATAGCGTTCGTATAACTATTAAATTCCTCACGCCCAGGATCACAGCATGTCGCGAATCCACCGGGCCGGTCGGTGCTTATTGTCTGGCGGACTGAAACGCCTGGAAAGGTTCGGGCCGGCCACTATTGGCGTTAGAATTCGGACTTTCCATCAATCTGGTCTCCAGACATTGTCGATGGTGGAATCACCGGGGCGATTTCCATAACAACGCGAAATACAACAACAGGACAAACGCACATGCGTATCGGGGTACCGAAAGAAATCAAGAACCATGAGTACCGGATCGGACTGACTCCGGCCGGGGTGCGGGAGCTGGCCAACCATGGGCATGAAGTGATGGTCCAGCGCGATGGTGGCAAGGCGATCGGCCTGACCGACGACCTGTACCAGCGTGCCGGCGGCACGATTGTCGAGACGGCCGAGGAAATCTTCGCCACCGCCGACATGATCATCAAGGTCAAGGAGCCGCAGCCCAACGAGTGCGAAATGCTCCGCGAAGGCCAGATTCTTTATACCTATCTGCACCTGGCGCCCGACCCGAAGCAGACCGAGGGCCTGGTGAAGTCGGGCTGCACCGCCATTGCCTATGAAACCGTGACCGACCGGTCCGGCGGCCTGCCGCTGTTGGCGCCGATGTCGGAAGTGGCCGGTCGCATGTCCATCCAGGCCGGCGCGCATGCGCTGGAACGCGCCCAGGGCGGTTCGGGCATCCTGCTCGGCGGTGTGCCGGGCGTGCGCCCGGCCGAAGTGATGGTCATCGGCGGTGGCGTGGTCGGCCTGAACGCCGCGCGCATGGCCATGGGCATGGGCGCCGACGTGACGATTTTCGACCGCTCGCTACCGCGGCTGAAATACATCGACGATCTGTATGGTGAACGACTCAACACGCTGTACTCCACCGAGGAAGCGATCGAGGAACATTTGTCGACGGTCGACCTGGTGATCGGCGCGGTGCTGATTCCCGGCGCCGCGGCGCCCAAGCTGGTGCGCCGCGATCAGTTGAAACTGATGGATCCGGGTTCGGTGCTGGTCGACGTGGCCATCGATCAGGGTGGCTGCTTCGAAACTTCGCACGCGACCACCCACCAGGAACCGACCTACGAAGTCGACGGCATCATCCACTACTGCGTGGCCAACATGCCCGGCGCGGTCGCGCGCACGTCCACCTTTGCCCTGACCAATGCCACCCTGGCCTACGCGGTGCAGCTCGCCAACAAGGGCGCGAAGAAGGCGATGCTGGACGACGAGCATCTGCTGGCCGGGCTCAACGTGCACAAGGGGCAGGTCACCTACAAGGCGGTGGCGCACGATCTCGGATACGAGTACGTGCCGGCCGCCGAGGCGCTGGCGCGGGACTGAACCAAGTGTCGGGGACGCGACCGCGACTCGCGGCGCGTCCGCAACTGGGATTCTTGCCTGGAATCGTCGGGGACGCCGCCCCGACCTACGGTCAGTAGCCTGAATGCCTGCGTAGGTCGACGCGGCGTCGCCGACGAATATTATGTGCTGTTCGTTGATCTCGTCGATGCCAATTCTGAGACCACGTAATCAATTCACTCGTTGTCATCCGCCCGATAAGTCTCGTGCGTCCGAACGCCTTCCGAGGTTTGCCGCCGCGCGCCTCGTCGACAGGCAATAACCGGGCAATTGCCGTGCACACCGCAACCGGAGAACTTGGGCTGGATGAATTCCCCGCTGGTCGGTGAGTGACGGGTTTCGCCGCATGGTTCGCGTATGCAAAGCGAACAGGCTGAAAACGCGACGGAAAGGGAGACACGAGCCAATACATTACAGCTATCGGTGACCCTGCGCAGCAATCGCGGTCATTGCATTGATCGTGGCGGTTGGAGCGGCGGGACCGCGAGGGTAAACTCTTTCGGCGGCCGGCGAATGCGAGTACGCCCGACCTGGTTCATTCACGCGGGGTTACGGCTTGATTCCCGCCTGCCATCGACTCTTTTCCGGTGACGGATTTGAGCAGGACCCGATTGAGGAGACGCACGAGATGAATTCAAGCGATCGGTTTCGTCGCCTGGAGACGCTGTTCCACGAACTGGAGGGCCTGGGCATCGAGGCCCGTGGGCATCGGCTGGCCGAAATTGGCGCCGAGGACGCGGCACTTGCCGCCGAACTCGCTCGCATGCTCGAACCTTCGCCCAGCCTGGCGCGTGATGAGCAGGCACTGGACCGGATGGCCAGCGAAGGTGGTCTGGCGGCCAGCCTGGCCCATGATGGCGATCCGGCCGCGATCGGTCCGTACCGTTTGACGCGCAAGCTCGGCCAGGGCGGCATGGGTCGGGTGTACCTGGCCGAGCAGTCCGAGCCGGTGCAGCGCCAGGTAGCGCTGAAGCTGACCCGTAGAGGCTTCGACAGCGCCGAGGCCAAGGCGCGCTTCAGGGCCGAGCGCCAGGCGCTGGCGGTGCTGGTGCATCCGCATATTGCGCGCGTGTTCGATGCCGGAAGCACCGAAGACGGGCGGCCGTGGTTCGCGATGGAATACATCGAAGGCGTGACAATCACGCAGTGGGCGGCCGAGCGTGGTCTCGGCCTGAGCGAGAGAATCCGGCTGCTGCTGCCGGTCTGCGATGCGATCCAGCACGCCCATCGCAAAGGCCTGATTCATCGCGATCTGAAGCCCTCGAACATCCTGGTCATTGACGACGGCGGGCGCGGATTTCCGAAGGTGATCGACTTCGGCATCGCGCGCGCGGTCGACCTGAGCCTGGACGAGCGCTCGCAGGTCACGCAGCTGGGCGAGCTGGTCGGCACGCCGGAATACATGAGCCCGGAGCAGGCCGCGCTGGGCTCGATCGACATCGACACGCGCTCGGATGTCTACTCGCTGGGCCTGGTGCTGTACGAACTGCTGGTCGGCCAGCTGCCGGTCACCGGCAAGGCGCTGCGTGCACTGGGCTTCGAGGCGATGTGCCGTGAGATCCGCGAAGGCGAGACGCCGAAGCCGAGCCGCTACCGCGGCGAGACGGTGAACGATGCGAGCACCGGGCGCTGGCGCGCACGGCTCAAGGGTGATCTGGACTCGGTGCTGCTCAAGGCGCTGGCCAAGGACCGCGAGCGCCGCTACGGCAGCGCCGCCGAGCTGGCCGACGACCTGAAGCGCTACCTCGACGACCAGCCGGTGCTGGCCCAGCCGCCGTCTCTTTCTTATCGGGCGAGCAAGTTTGTCAGGCGCAACCGTTGGCCGGTGGCGGCAGCCGCGGTCGTCAGTCTTGCAATTGTTTCCGGTGCCGTTCTCGCTGGCTACGGCCTGGTTCAGGCGCGCGCCGCGCAGGCGGAATCGGAACGCCAGCGATCGACGGCCGAAGCCGCGCTCGGTTTCATGGTCGGACTTTTTTCCGCTTCGGATCCGCGCGAAAATCCGGGCTCGAATCCCACTGCGCGCGACGTGCTCGAGCGCGGGCGCGAAAAGATCGCCGAGCTGGACGAAGCGCCGGCGGTGCGGGCGCGGCTGCTTGAATCGCTGGGCGAAGTCTACTGGTCGCTGGGCGAGTTGAACGAGGCGCGCGAGCTCTTGTTGCGCGGCATTGAAGAACATCGCCTGGCCGAACTGGCCACGCCCCGTCGTCTGGCGCAGATGCTGGGCAGGCTGGGCGCCGTTCACCGGGATCTTGGTGAACTCGATGAGGCCGAGCAATATACCCGAGAGGCGCTGGCGGCGCTCGATTCCGCCGGGCTCGGAGAGACCCTGGAAGCGGGTTCCAATCTGAATCAATTCGCGATCATCCTGTCACGCAAGGCGCGTTTCGATGACGCTATCGATGCCTATCGTCAAGCCATGGGAATCAGCCAGAAACTGGTGGATGAAGGCGTGGGTGACAGTCTTATCACCCGGCAGAGATTGAATGTACTGCGCGCCAACATGGGTTCGCTGCAATACCGGCGCGGCCACTATGCTGAAGCGGCTGAAGCTTTCGAGACGGTTCTGGCGGCCGTCCGGCAGGAGCTTCCACCGACGCATCCTTACCTGGGAAGTCTGCACCATAATCTGGCGAACGCCTACGAGCGCATGGGACGACGCACGGCCTCCAGGGCGCATGCCGAACAAGCGGTCGAGATCGATCGCGCGGGATCCGGCGATACGCATTTGAACGTTGCCGACAGTCTGCTCAAGTTCGGTCAGGCGCTGATGCTGGCGGGTGAATTCGACGCATCCGAAGCGGCGCTGACCGAGTCGCGCGAAATCATCGTGCAGAATCTGGGCGAAGATCACGTCCGGCTCAGGTTGCGCGACGCCCAGCTCGGCATGCTGTGGGTGCGCAGGGGTATGCCGGAGCGCGCCTTGCCGCTTTTTCAAAGCCTGGTAGAGGTCGTCGAGGATGGCGAGGGCACCGCGATTCGCACGCAGGCCGCTTATCATCGCAGTCTGGCCGTTGCCTACCGCGCCACCGGCAATCGGGAATCCGCCGAGCAAGTCATTCGCGAGGGACTCGCGCTGATCGGCGATGACCCGCTTGCGCGCGGCGAACGGGCCAAGGCACGGCTGTTGCTTGCGCTGCTGGCCGCCGATCGTGGGGCGCTGGACGAGGCGGAGCGCTGGCTGAACGAGGCCATTCGCGATGACGATGATTGTTCACCGAATCGCCAGTGCAGGGCACTCGACGATCCGACCACCACACCGTTCCGGGCGGCTGTCCTGGCGAGAATGGGCCTGGCGGATCAGGCGTTTTTCGCCCTGGAAATGGCCATAGATCATCCCGGCTGGTTCATCGGCATGCTTGACGATCCGGATCTGGACCCTTTGCGCCGGGATGATCGATGGCGAGCCATCGAAGAGCGGTTCGAGAATCGCATCGAGTCCGATCGCGCGGGCATGCCTTGAGTTCGGGATCAGCATCAATCACACCCCTGGAAGCGGATATCGGCATATCGCCAGCGCGTAGTGCGCTCATAATTTCCGCCGCCGGCGTAGGGCTCCTCGATCCAGAATTGCTTGAGAATGCAACCCTGGCCGCTCGGATCCGTGTACAGCAGATAACCCGGTTTGGTTCGGGACTCGATTGCGCCCAGAGCGTTTTTCTGAATCTTCCAGTCCGGGCGGGAAATCCAGAGGTCGACGATCTCCAGACCGTCGGATGACTCCCGCTTTCGGATCATTTCCAGCGCATAGGCAGCATCGCCGGCATCTTGTATCCGCGCAACCGCCGGCCATTGATTGGCCTGCTCAAGCAGCGTCTGTTCGAACAGTTCAACCTGGAGGGTTCCGAGCGCGCCCTTGCGCTGCTCCTCGGCGGCTTTTGCGCGAACGGCCTGCCAGGACGGCTGCGACCAGGGCCACTGGAAAAAGCCATCCTGACGTTCAAGTTCCTCGATATTGGGGATATAGGAATTCTGCCAATCAGGACCCGTCGGCTCGACCCCGGCTGCACGAGCCAGGGCTTTTGCCTTTTTCTGCGCCGCGACCTCGGCAGCGCGTTGCTTGACCGCCTCCTGTTGAGCTCGAACCGCGGCCGCGCGTGTCTCTGCAGCCTGCTTGCGTGCCGCGGCCTGCGGATCGACTGCCGTGGCTTGTTGTTGCGACAGCTCGGTGGTCAAGGTTTCAGGTTCTGAAGCGGCCGGGGGCGCGGCCGCGGTTTGGTTTGCCAGCGCCTGGGCATGACGCTGTCGCGCCGCCGCAAAGGTCTCGGAAAGGTCAATCAACGCGTCCATGCGATACCACTGACGGTCCGCCTCGGCCGACGTTCGAATCGCACGTGGCAGCCGCGTGTACTCAGCCTTGGCCGTGCGTAGCTTGTGCTGGATTGTCTTGGCAAAAGTCGCCGCCTGTGAGCTGGAAACACTGATCGAGAATTCATTATTGATAAAAGTGCCGTCGGCAAGCATTTCCTCGACCTCTTCGAGCGGCGCGGCCATGGCCTGCAGCTCGGACGGCACGCTCTCCTCGGCTGCATTGGCAGAAGATAGCGGCTTTAGCGCTTCGAAGATCGTTGTGGCCGGCAGGGGCAGGTTGAAGCATGTCGCGGTAAACACGGTGAGACAAACAAAACCCGTCCTGGACAAAAGACCTGACGAACGAAAATTGCAAAAAGATGAAGCAGACATAGCTTGTTCGGTGTACATGATGTGCAACCTCTGGTGTTGATAAAATTCCTGCACGTCCAACCGAGTAAACCGGGGCTGGAACCTTCGACGACATTCATTGATATGCTTGCATCAGTGAATTCCAATTCAGTTCCCGGGTCCCGGTTCAGGGCTGGCCCTCGAAGCCGTCGACGAAGATGTCGTCGGGTAACGCCTCGAACTCGAAGCGCGGTTCTATCGGCCCGGGCGCCTCGCTGCCGGTGGTGGGGACCTGCAATGCATAGCCGATTGCGTGAACCCCGCCGACCAGGTCGAGCGAGAGGATGTTTTCGTTCAGTCCACTGGCGAGTGCCGGCACCGGTGTTTGCCACAGGCCGCTGGCTGGATCCCTTCGGGTTTCCAGCAATTCCTTGCCATCGCTCCAGTAAAGAATGATCTCGCCGCTGTCGAGCAGGCGGCCATGGGCCAGCGCCATGCCGACACCGTCGTCGCGTGCCGGATCGGGCGTAGTGAAGGCCAGAACCGGTATGGTAAGCAGGTCGCCATGCAGCTGTTCGGCGACATCGCCGGAACGCCAAACCAGCAGCGGCTGGCCGGTGCCGTCATAACTGACCAGCATCGAGTCGTCGGCCTCCAGGTCATTGGTCAACAGCGTGATGGCAGGGTCCCAGACGCCGTCCTCGCGGGTCAGCACGGCCACTTCGCGATCTTCGCTGCTGTTGAGCTGGCCGTCGCTGTCGACGCTCAAGCCGATCAGCATGGTCGCTTCATTCCAGATCGCTGCGGTCCAGCCGAAGTTGTCGACCAGCGCGGCGAGCGCCGTTTCAGCGCTGCCGAAGCTCGCGCTCCCGGCATCCCAGCGCGCATGCCGGATCGCCGCCGGTTGCGTGACGCTGCCGTTCAGCGCGCCCGCATCCGCTTCCTGCCAGAACAGATGCAAGGCGCCGCCTTCGGACGGGTCGCTTGCGCGAATCAGGCGCGGTCCGAAGTCGAGTCGACTGTTGCCGGTCAGTACACCGGACTCCAGCACGTTGCCGTTGCCCGCATCGACGCGCATCCAGGCGATCTCGACCGTGTTGGCAAAACCGATCAGCTCGGCCGGCGTGGTCGGGATCGGCGCTTCACTGCGCTGGTAGACGATCAGTAGCTGGCCGGTCTCGTCGAAAGCGACGTTCGGCGCCGCATCGGATTCGATATCGTCGGTCAACTGCCGGATCGGGCCCCAGTTACCGTCGCTGAAGGTCCGCAGATACAGATCGGCGGACGGCCGAGTCTGCCCCGGTGGGACTTCTGTCCAGACCGCCACGCCGATCGGGCCCGTCGCGCCGGACCGGGCGGCCATCGTCAGTTCGCCGTCGGCGGGCACCCAGGCGTTGAGCAGGCCGCGCGGGGTCACGCGCGATGCGCGAGCGCAGGCATCACCGAACGGCCATTCTTCGGTCGCCTGCTGGGTCGAGCCCATGAAGGTCACCTGCGCGCCGGCATCGAGTTGACCACCAAGCTGCTGCAGCTGAAAGTCGGGCACCACGCCGATCTCGATGCAGCCGGTCGCGCCGCCCCAGACCGAGGCATTGGCGACCGAGGCGATCGGCGGCGGCAACGATATGCCGGCGCTGATCTGGCCGGACAGGCTGCCGCCGACGCTGCCGCCGTCCCAGCGAATCTCGGCCGGTGTGCTGCTGTAGGTCGGCGTGCCGCTGAGCGTCGCCTGGGCTTCGGCCTTGATGCCGACGCTGCCCATCACGTTGCACAGGAAGCCGCTGAGCGCGCAGGCGCCGGCCTGGATGCCCGGCACCAGCGTGAACGGCCCGATCGTGGTCTTCCACTCCGGCCCGGGGATTTCGACCGTTGCCGATCCGCTGGTGCTGAGCTCGTCGCAGGACAGGGTGGTTTCGTTCGGCCCGTCCATGTTCAATTCGAAGGATTTATCGGCAAACTTGAAGTCGGCTGAAGCGGTGAGATCGCCCGAGCCCGGGCTGCCGTTGGAAAATGCACTGGCGTTGAATTCGGAGCTGGCGCCCCCCGAGATGCCCCACAGCCCGGTAAACAGCGAAATCGTGTTCAGCGTGCGTGTGGTGTTCAGCGAAACCGGCCAGTTCAGCGTGCCGTCGTAACGCACACCGCTGCTGCCGGTCCATGAGGATGCCGATTCAGCCCAGGCGGGCACATCGAGCTTGGGCACGCTGACCTCGAAGGGCTGCGATTCCTCGCTGCCGCGGCGGGCGATGACCTGGATCGTGTCGGCGCTGTCGCCGGCATCGAAGCTCCAGGTCACCTGGTCGGCCCCGGCCACGGTTTCGGTAGTGCTGCCGTAGCTGAACTCGACCTCGCCCGGCGCCTGGCCGCGCCAGTCGATTTCGACCATCACGTCGGTATCGACCGACACGTCGCGCAGATAAACCTCGGGTTCCTGCAGCTCGGCCGAGGTCACGGTCGGCGTTTGCGGCTCGGGCGTATAGCTGACCGAGTCGGTTACAGTGACGCTGTCCTGGACGAAATATTCGTTGTACAGCTGGTTGCCGCCCTGGCTAGAGCCCGGCCCGTCCAGCGACGGGTTGAGCACATGCTCCGGCGGCGGGGTCGGGCCATAGATCAGCTCGCTGTCGAGCTTCAGGCGATGGGCGATGTCGTCGACCCAGCTGCGCGCGCCGGTGGACGTCTGGGTCGGGTTCCAGGTCGCGTTGTCCGCATCATAGGTGCCGCTCAGCTGAACCTGCTCGGTATCGCCCGAGATGTCGAAACCGGTCACCGAGTCGTCGTAGCTCAGCCAGAAGCAGTCCTGGCCCCAGGCAAAGTTGCCGTCGATGTCGATAGTCGCGGTATGGACGTTGTATTCAACATCGAGCTGGCCGGCGCCGGTTACGTTGCCGGTGATGTCGTAGGTGCGCTCGATCGTGACGTTCCAGGTCATGTCAAACGGCGAATCCAGGCACAGCACCGGGTCCACCACGGCTTCGCTCTTGCTGATCGTGCCGCTGATCCGCTCTCGACCCTGGCCTGTCACGGTGCCGTCGCATTCGATATCGAGGTAGTTCTGATCGGGGCCGCCTAGCCTGGAGACGTTCAGCGTGCCGCTGATCGGGTTGTAATCGCCGGGGACCTCGCAGTCACCCTCGAATTCGCAAAATTGCTCGCTGCCGGAGAAGGTATAGCTGCCGTCGATCTGATCCATGTGCCAGCGTCCCGAGGCGATCTGGTCGTCGATGCCGCAGTTCTGCGGCGGCGTGGTTGGACAGCTCTGCGCCGTCAGCAGGTGCGCGGGAAGCATGAGCGCAAACACCAGTACGCCGGTGCCCTTGCTGCGGGTCAAGACAGAGGTCATGACGGACGTCCTTTGGATTGAATCTACCTACACATACGCGATCGGCCCTCTTGAACCCCGCATTCCGGCCCGTCGTTATTTTTCCGGTGCCGGGTCTGGTGTCTTCGAATCCGTATGAATCTATGAACGCGGCTGATGCTCCACTGGATAACACGGGACTTGCCATGACCTGCCGACGATTGGCAACGATCTCAACGCATCCATCTCGGGTGCCCCGATAAGTGTCGACATCGACCGCGACGGGGTTGGCCGCGACCATGACAGCGGCGTGGCGAGGCTTGGCCTCGGCCGGGTGTTATCGGTACCGCCCGGGATCGATTGCGGTGCGACTTGTAGCGTCGAGTTCCTCGGGGGTACGGCAATTACATTAAATGCGCAGGCCGCCCCGGGCTATAGTTTTGCCGGCTGGGTCGGCGACGTTTGCTCGGGTACGGATGTATGTAATCTCGAGCTCAACGGCCCGGTCGAGCTGCAGGCCTTGTTCGTTTCGAACACCCCGCAGATCCCGCTCAATGTCACGGTTTCCGGTGGTGGTCGTGTCGGCAGGCTGCCGTTTGGTATTGATTGTCCCGGTGACTGTAGCGCCGGGTTCGAAAAGTGCACGGCACTCGATCTGCTGGGTGAATACGATCCAGCCGAGGTCGCAATTTCCGGTCACGCCGGCCGGACAGGTGCTCGAGGCTTCGGGCACGGATCGACCAGCGTCGTCTCGCGCAACCCTGAACTTGGCGGAATCGCCCGCCCCTGCTGACGGGTTCCATCGTTCGACTTGCGTATGAGAAGGAAATGCGCGTGTTTCGCGCAGCGACCCACGGAGCCGCCCCATGCACATCTCCTTACCCTTGTCGCCGGTCTCGCAGGATCCGGCTGCGTCTCATCCGCTCAGCCGCGTTGTGCCCCCTGGCCATCGATTGGCCGTTACCGGTGCAGCGCTGCTGCTTTGCGCGAGCCTGGATATCGCGGCTGCCCAACAACAGGCCGAATTGATCTCCCGGCCGTCGAACCCGAACTATTTCGGCGCCATCGGCGCCCTCCCATCGGGAGCCAGCTGCAGTATGTCCGCCGACGGCACCCGAATCGCCTTTCCGACCGATGCCTTCAACCTGTTCGAGGACGACCGCAATCGCGTCGCCGATGTGGTCGTGCACGACCTGATGACCGGCAGCCTGGAGCCGGTCAGCCTGACCAGTGACGGCGCCCAGGTTGACGGCTCAGCGCAGCTGCCGAGCATCGACGGCAGCGGCCGCTATGTGCTGTTCAACACCGATGCGACCAATCTCGGAGGGAGCGGTTCTACACGCGTCTATCGCCACGATCGGCAGAACGGGCAAACCGTGCTGGCCAGCATCGATATCGACGGTGTGCCGTTCATCTCGTCTTCGCTCTCCTGGGACCTTTCGCTGGATGGCAACCTGGCGCAGTTCAGCGCCGAGGATCAACTCTGGCTGCATGACTTCACCCTGGGCCAGACTGAATCGGTCAGCCCCGGGTTCGACGGACAGCCGGCCGATGAGATGGCGAGCGCCGGCGTGCTTTCGGACTCGGGCGGCATCGTGGTGTTCGAAAGTGCTGCCACCAACCTGGTGCCGGGCGATACCAACGGCGTGCGCGATGTCTTCGTCTTCGACCGCTCGCTGGGCACGGTCGAACGGCTGAACGGCCAGGGCGGCGCCCAGCCCGATGGCGCCTCGGACGATCCGGACGTATCCGGCGACGGGCGCTGGATCACGTTTTCTTCGATTGCGGGCAACCTGGTCGGCAGCGATACCGAAGGACGGTTTGACGTGTTCCTACACGATCGCCATACCGGCAGCACGATCCGACTGAGCGAGGATGCCGTCGGCAGCGGCGGCAACGGCTCCTCGCAGCGCCCGAAGATCAGTGCCGACGGGCGCTTCGTGGTGTTCGAATCGAGCGCCGACAACCTCCTGCCCGGCCTGAGCGGCAACGAACCCCGGCTGTTCCTGTTTGACCGTATCCGCGATCAGCTCGATCGTGTCGCGGCTACGGCCGGAGCGCCGACCCGGCCCTGCATCGTCTCGACCGGCAACGAAGTGGCGATCGCTTTTCGCGGCGTGAGCCACCCGGTATTGCCGGCCGGCATCAACCCGGCCCAGATGCTGTTCGAGAGCTTCGATCCGACCACGCGGGGTGCACCGGCGACCTTCGTGCTGAGCGCGCGCGAGCCAGCGCTGCCGGTATGGGTCGGCAGCGGCGACAGCGATCCGCCCGCCGTATCGGCCAACGGCACCCATCTCGCGTTCAGCACCACCGCCGAGAACCTGATCGGCCGGTCGGGTTTTCGCGACCAGATCGTTCGCCTGGACCTGGAGAGCGGGCAGATCGCTGTAGTGTCGAATACGCTGGACGGCGACTTCGACGCGACCTGGGTCCCTGCCAGTCCGTCGATCAGCGGCAACGGCAATCGCGTTGCCTTCGTCAGTCGGTCCAGTCTGATCGCACCCGGGATCACCAACGACTTCGACGATGTCTTCGTGCGCAATTTGCAGCTGGGGCAGACCCGCCGCGTCAGCGTCGACACCGGCGGCGTGGAGGGCAACGGTGCCAGCACCCGGCCGCAGATCTCGGCCAACGGCAACAGCATCGTGTTCGAATCGCTGGCCACCAACCTGGTGCCGGACGACAGCAACGGGCGGCGCGATGTGTTCGTCCACGACCTTGACACGAGTCTGACCGAGCGCGTCAGCATCAACAGCGCCGGCGCCGAGACGGACCAGGAAAGCAACTTCCCGTCGATCAGCGCCGATGGCCGGTTCGTGGTCTTCCAGAGTCGCGGTAACCTGCTGGATGTCCCGACGTCGATCCCGAACTCCCAGATCTGGCTGCGCGACCGTCAGCTCCAGCAGACCGAGTTGATCAGCGTGGCCGCCGACGGCACGCCGGGCAATGGCTCCAGCAGCAGAGCGCAGATTTCGGCCGACGGGCGGTGGATCGCGTTCCAGTCCACCTTCGGCAATCTCGATCCGGCGTTCCCGGGCTTCGGCGGGGAGGCGGTCTACCTGCACGATCGCCAGTCGGGCACCACCCGGCTGGTCAGCCTGGACGAGAACCAGCAGCCGCTGGCCGACAGCCTGATCAGCAACCTCTATCTGGCCGCCGCCGGGCAGGCGCTGACGTTCGCGCGCACCATCGATCCGGGCGGCGACCTGCCGACGCCCGGCGCGGATGTGCCCGAGGTCTACCTGGTGCGAATCGACCTGCAGCAGAACGTCCGGATCGAGCCGCGTACCATCGACGGCCAGCCGCCCAATGCCGAGGTCTTCTCCGCCGGATTGAGCGCCAACGGCCGGATGCTCTATCTGGTCAGCCCGGCTGGCAACCTCGTGCCCGACATGCTCAATGATTCCAGCGACATCTACCGCATCGACCTCGACCGGGTGTTCGGCGACGGCTTCGAGGGCTGAGGGTAAGGTTCATTCGCTGTCGTCGCGAACCAGCCGCTGCGCCAGCCAGCGTCGGGCGAATCGCCAGTCGCGTTCAGCGGTCGAAAGTGAAACGCCGAGCATTTC
Source organism: uncultured Halomonas sp. (assembly GCA_964453565.1). Taxonomy (GTDB): domain Bacteria; phylum Pseudomonadota; class Gammaproteobacteria; order Xanthomonadales; family Wenzhouxiangellaceae. The sequence continues at coordinate 4,247 of CAYVPB010000035.1, read as the reverse complement.
GGCGATTTCGGCCATGTCGGCACCGAAGAATACCCGCAGACCGACCAGTTCGGCCTTGCGCGAATCGAGCTCGCGAAGCTCCTCGAGTACTTCCGGGATCTCGAACAGGTCCATCTCCACGCCTGCCGTGAGCAGCGACAGACCCAGGCGCTGTTGGTCGCCGCCGCGCTTCTGGGCAGAGCGCTTGCGCTGGTAGTCGATGATCGCGCGAGCCATGACCTGGGTCGCATAGGCGTAGAAGTGGCGCCGGTTCTCGAATTCCACCGGTTGTTCGAAGATCTTCAGGATCGCGTCGTGCGCGACCATGCGCGGTTCCATGGTCAGGCCGTCGAGACCGCCGCGGTTGCCGGCCGCCATTTCGCGCCGGGCAATCTGCTCGAGCTGGCCGACGACCGCTTCGATCAGGCGCTCGTCGGAGGCCCGGTCGCCCCTGGCGGCCTGGGCCAGCAGCATCGTGATCGAGGAATCGGTCATGTGCGAATCGGTAGCGGCAGAATGGGAAGTATCCCCGGCAATAGGAAAGCCGTCAAGCGAGCCCGGCCGCAGGCGGTGATCTGAATGGTCTACCATGCATGTTTTAGGTCAAGGATTCTGCATGAACAACATCCGTCTTTTGATCATCGCCGCTGCACTTGCCATCTCGGGCGCATCGCAGGCCGACGATCACGAATCCACTATTACGGCGCCGGTTTCAGAGGCTAGGCAATCGGTGACCGAGCACAGCATCAGAATCGACGGCGAGCGTGTCGACTACACCGCTACCGTCGGCTGGCTGATCATGGAAGAGGAAGACAAGCCGATCGCACGTTTCGGATACACGGCCTATCATCGCAAAGGTGATTACGGCCCCGGCGAACGTCCGATTGTGTTCGCGTTCAACGGCGGCCCCGGCTCATCGTCGCTGTGGCTGCACATGGGCATCCTGGGGCCCGAGCGCGTGGTGGTCAACGATGCCGGCTATGCCGCGCCGCCGCCGGCCAAGCGCGTCGAAAACGAATTCTCGATCATTGACGTCGCCGACCTGGTGATGATCGACCCTGTGGGCACCGGCTTCAGTAAACCGCTCGGCGAGACTGAGGGCAAGAAGTTCTGGGGTGTCGACCAGGATATCGAATCGGTGGCCGCGTTCATCAAGCAATACATCAACGAGCACGGCCTGTGGGCGGCGCCGAAGTTCGTGCTCGGTGAGAGCTACGGCGGCATTCGCGGCGCGGGCCTGGCCCATCATCTGCAGAGCCGCCACGGCATGAATCTTAACGGGCTGATCCTGGTCTCGCCGTTCATCAACACCGCCGCCGGGCGCGACGGCGACGGTCTGGACCTGCCGCATGCATTGTTCCTGCCCTCGTTTGCGGCTACGGCCTGGTACCACGACGCGCTGGTCGACAAGCCCGAAGACCTGCAGCTGTTCCTGGCCAAGGTCGAGCAGTTTGCGCTCGAAGAATACCTGCCCGCGCTGACCGCCGGCTACACCATCGACCCCGCGCGCAAGCGCGACATTGCTGAACAGGCCGCCGCGTATACCGGCACCACGGCCGACTATTGGATCAAGGCAGACCTGCGCGTGGACCACCAGCAGTTCCTGCAGGAGCTCAAGCGTAACGATCGTCTGATCGCCGGGCGTATCGATTCGCGCTTCATCGGCCCGGCGGTCAATCCGCTTGCCGAATCCATGAACTACGACCCATTCTTCCCGGCGGTTGGCCCCGCCTACACCGCGGCGTTCTTCGACTACCTGCACAACGAGCTCAAGTTCGGTAAAGACGAGGAATACAAGACCACGGCCTGGCCGCTGGACTGGGACTGGAGCCACCGGGATCCCGACGGTCGCCGCCAGGTTGCCGTGAATCTGCTGCCCGACCTGTCGCGCGCGATGACCATGAACCCGGGCCTGCAGCTGCACATCCAGCAGGGCTATTACGATCTGGCAACACCATACGCCGCGACCAACTACTACATCCGCCATCTCGACATTCCGGTCGAGGCGCGCGAGCGGATCCGCTACGATATGTATCCGGCCGGGCACATGATGTATCTGCACCAGCCTTCGATGAAAAAGTACCGCGACGACCTGGTCGAATTCATCAATGCCGCCATCCCGTGATGAATGCGGATGATTCATGGCCCGGCCGTCGCAGCAGCCTGGGTCATGATCGGGATGACGGAGCTTCCATGTTACCCGCTCTTGTCGTGATGGTCTTTTAGCGCATGTCCTGGCAGTAGATGTTGTGGCTGACTTCGACCAGACGGAACTTGTTGATGAAAAACTCCAGAGACTCTTCCAGGTGGGTAATTCGGAGCGTGGTGTGCCGATAGCGCATGGTTCAATTATCCTCGGGCTCGGGTTGCGATTGGGTTGGCGGGTCGGCCCACAGATCCGACAGTATTAATTCGATGGCGGCGAACGGTGGCTGGCGCATGCCGTCGTCATCCTTGAGGGTTTTCCAGCAACAGCCAGCGGCCGTCGATCTGCCGGTGATAGACCCCCGGGTTTCGGGCATCCGGGTCGACCGGCCACAGATGTTCGACGCCTTCGCGCGCGTAGATCGGCATCTTGACGGCCCGATCGGCGTTGGCGGTCGAATGCGACAGGATTTCGCAGACCCAGTCCGGCGCCAGCTCGAACCATGCGGTTTCGGGCAGCGTCAGCATGCGAGATCTGCGCCAGCGCGCGGAGGTCGTCGTAGCCGGCTTTTCGTTTTGCTGCGTCAGTCACGAACCAACTCCCGATGTCCAGTTTCCCATCCCGCCGCCGCCAGACTGCGACGCCATATGTCACCGCAATCGCAAAGCAAGACAGGTCTACTTCTGGCTGCGTTAGCAGTTCCAGAACCGGCGAGCGAACGATGTGCGGTCAGAAGAGATTGCGGCACACCTGCTGCAGGTGTTACCATGATGACACCCAATGAAAGAGTGCCAGCATGCCCACCACTTCATTGAAACTTCCCGACGAGGTAAAACAACTTGCGGCTGCCGCCGCCGAACATCAGGGAATTTCGCCTCACGCCTTCATGGTCGGTGCGATCCGGGCTGCCGCGGTAGCGGCGGAAAAGCGCGCCGCGTTTATTTCTGATGCAATGGCTTCAAGAGTCGAGACTCATGCCTCGGGCACGGGCCATGAGGCGACGGAAGTTCACGCCTACATCCGGGAGCGAGCGGCGGGACGAAAGGTCGCAAAACCAACGGCCAAGTCTTGGCGCCGCTGATTTATTCTTCGCAGGCCCTCGCGGATCTGGAGCGACTTGTAGATTTCCTGTTGGACAACGAGCCGGTCGCGGCGCAGGAAACCACCGCGCTGATTTTCGAAGCGGTACAGGTTTTGGAAAATCATCCGTTGCTGGGTCGCCCCGCGGAGCATGACTTGAGAGAGTTGATCATTTCACGGGGTCGCACGGGATACGTCGCGTTGTATGACTACGAAGAACAGCATGACACCGTTTTGATTCTTGCAATCCGGCATCAGCGCGAAGTGGGTTACACCCCGGAGTAGGTCCCATCCACGAAGCCCCAGTGGGCCATACGGCTGATTACCGTATGGCCCACTAAGCAGATCTGGGCGAACTTTCTTGCCAATCCTTGTTTTCTACGGACCATCAACGCGATGGGTCAATCCTCCAGACCCGGCTTTCCGCGTTTGTGCTTGGTTTCAGCTCGCTGGCGCTTGAGCTTCAGCATATATCTGCCGGCGGATTGCGCGACCGACCTGGGAGCCTGTCGGATTTAACCGATCGTAGCGATAGACTCCGAGAGGCGGCATGACATTTGTCACCATGATTTGCTGATTCGGCACACTGGTGCCGACTTTGGTGCGCGGACAGACTATGCGCAACGTCAAATATCGAGATTTCCATGCGCGCCGGATCCACCATTGTCGAATGCCATCGGGTCAGCCACTCCTATGCCGCTACCCAGGCCCTGTCGGAGGTCAATTTTGAACTCGCAGCCGGTCAGGTCACAGCGCTGTTGGGGCCCAACGGCGCCGGCAAAACCACGCTGATCCACCTGTTGCTGGGGCTGCTGCCTTGCCGGCAAGGCGACATTCACATGTTCGGCAATCTGGCGCCGGGTCATCCAAAGGCCCGGGCCCGGATCGGCGTGATGGTGCAGCAATCCGGTGTCCAGCACAACCTGACCGTGCGCGAATTGATCGAAATGTTTGCCAGCTTCTACCCCGCAGCGGCGACGATCGGCGAGCTGCTGGACGAGTGCGGGCTGGTCGGCCTGGAGTCCCGGCGCTTCGACCGGCT
>CAYVPB010000034.1:0-29689 GCA_964453565.1 uncultured Halomonas sp. | reverse complement strand
CCGCGAAGGCGGCCGCACGGTGGGTGCCGGCGTGGTGGCGAAGATTCACGAGTGAGGGGCCAGGGATTAGGGGCCAGGGGCTAGGGAATCAAGCACCAGCCCTGGCCCCCTGTTCCCCAGGCCCATCGGGTTTTTTTACAGGCGAGTAGCTCAACTGGCAGAGCAGCGGTCTCCAAAACCGCAGGTTGGGGGTTCGAGTCCCTCCTCGCCTGCCAACCGGAAAAGTGAAAATCCACATGGCAGCAGAGAAAAACGCAGCCGGCGACATCGTGCTATGGATCGTTGCAGCCTTGATCCTGGGTGCGGGCATCTATGGGTTTGCCCACTTCGAGGGTGAGCTGATGCTCTTGCTTCGTGTCGTCGGCCTGTTGGTATTGGCCGGAGCGGCCTTCGCGGTCGCGGCGCGAACCATCAAGGGCCGGGAGTTCATCAGCTACGTGCGCGAGACCGATGTCGAGAGGCGCAAGGTGGTATGGCCGACTCGCCAGGAGACTTTCCAGACCACGTTGATTGTTCTGGTGATCACGATTATCGCGGCGATCATTCTGGCCATCATGGATTTTGTTTTCGGTGGTTCCGTGCGCTGGCTGATCGGCATGGGTGGAGGCGCCTGATGGCCAGACGCTGGTACGTGGTCCATGCTTACTCTGGTTTCGAGAAGCAGGTGCAGCGCTCACTGAAAGAGCGTATCGAGCGCTCCGGAATGCAGGATATGTTCGGTGAAGTGCTGGTGCCGACCGAGGAAGTCGTGGAAATGAAGAAGGGCGTCAAGCGCAGAAGCGAGCGCAAGTTCTTTCCCGGCTACGTTCTGGTCGAAATGGAAATGAACGAGGACACCTGGCACCTGGTCAAGGATGTACCCAAAGTCATGGGGTTCATTGGCGGTAAGCAGGATAAGCCGGCGCCGATCAGTCAGCGCGAGTCTGACATGATTCTGAATCGCGTGGCCGAGGGTGTGGACAAGCCGCGACCCAAGGTGCTGTTCGAACCTGGCGAAGTGGTACGCGTGATCGAAGGGCCGTTCAACGATTTCAACGGCACGGTAGAGGAAATCAATTACGAAAAGAGCCGGCTGCGCGTGGCGGTTTCGATTTTCGGCCGTTCAACGCCGGTGGAGCTGGATTTCCAGCAGGTGGAAAAGCTTTAAAAACCGTAGGAGCGGCTTCCAAGCCGCGAGCATATCGTTCACAAAAACGATTCGCGGCGCGCAAGCCGCTCCTGCAGAATGAAATGCCGGCCGTTTGGCCGGATCGAGTGTAATGACGGGGAGCCGCGGCCCAAAGTGGCCCGGCGACAGAACCCGAAGGAGATGAAGCATGGCAAAGAAAATCAGCGCCTACATCAAATTGCAGGTGCCGGCCGGACAGGCCAACCCGAGTCCGCCAGTCGGTCCTGCGCTGGGTCAGCATGGCGTCAATATCATGGAATTCTGCAAGGCGTTCAATGCGCATACCCAGAGCATAGAGCCGGGTTTGCCGACGCCGGTGGTGATCACGGTTTATTCCGATCGAAGCTTTACCTTCATCACCAAGACCCCGCCGGCGGCCGTGTTGCTGCGAAAGGCGGCCAAGATCCAGAAGGGTTCCGGAGAACCGAATACGAAGAAGATCGGTACGGTGACCCGGCAGCAACTGGAGGAAATCGCAAAAATGAAAGAGCCTGATCTGACCGCGGCAGACATGGACGCGGCGGTTCGCACCATTGCCGGCAGTGCGCGCAGCATGGGACTCAACGTCGAGGGGGTGGAGTGATGGTTGCGCAGACGAAGAGAAACAAGTCGATTCGGGAAGCCATTGACCGCACTCGCCAGTATCCGGTGGATGAAGCACTTGCGTTGCTCAAGCAGTTGAGCAAGGTCAAGTTCACTGAGAGTGTCGAGGTGGCGGTTCGCCTCGGAATTGATCCGCGCAAGTCCGATCAGGTTGTGCGTGGCTCCACGGTATTGCCGCACGGAACCGGCAAGAGCGTGCGCGTTGCGGTATTCGCCCAGGGCGAGAATGCGGACAAGGCCAGGGCCGCCGGCGCCGACATTGTCGGCTTCGAGGATCTTGCCGAAACCATCAAGGGCGGCAGCATCGATTTTGATGTCTGTATTGCCACGCCCGATGCGATGCGCGTGGTTGGCCGCCTGGGTCAGGTGCTTGGCCCGCGCGGCCTGATGCCCAACCCCAAGGTGGGTACCGTGACGACCGACGTCGAGCAGGCGGTCAGCAACGCCAAGGCCGGTCAGGTGCAGTTTCGTGCCGACAAGGCCGGCATCGTGCATTCGATCATCGGCAAGGCCGATTTCGAGGTTGATGCGCTCAAGGGCAATTTGAAAGCATTGATGCAGGAGCTGGTCAAGGCCAAACCGGCCGCCGCCAAGGGTCAGTATCTGAAAAAGGTTGCGGTTTCGACCACAATGGGTCCGGGGCTGACGCTGGACAGTGCTTCGCTGGAACTTTGAGTCGGGATTAGTGACAGGAGTTGCCGGGATTTCCCGGCTTTGAACGGGCGTTTCGCGGATTGAATTCGTTCCGCGCCCGTCCAAGACCGCAGGTCCGTCAGTTCAAGGGCTGACGGGTAATGGGCGCAAGCCCGCCTGCGCAGATGGTGTCGCCCGACCCGGATTCCGGGGAACGGCCACCGTAAAGAGGTGCCGGGTTGCAGATTGACCCGGTGTGGCTGGAAGACTGATGAAAGCAGGTTTGTCATCGGTTGACCGACTTGACGGAGGTAGCAAATGGCTCTCACGCTTGAGCAAAAAAAGGCGGTTGTCGCAGAAGTGGCCGAAGTGGCCGGCTCTGCCCATTCCGCCATCGCTGCCGAATATCGCGGCATTACCGTCGAAAAGATGACCGAACTTCGCGCGCGAGCGCGCAAGGAAGGCGTCTTTCTCAAGGTAGCCAAGAACACGCTGGTCAAGCGTGCCGTCGAGGGTACCGAATTTGAATGCATGGCCGGTGAATTGACCGGGCCGTTGCTGTTTGCGTTCTCGGTGGAAGATCCGGGCGCGGCGGCACGGCTGATCAAGGACTTTTCCAAGGGCGAAGACAAAATTGTCGTCCGGCTGGTTGCCATGGGCGCAAAGCTCTACCAGGCCTCGGAACTCGAGCGTCTGGCAAGCCTGCCGACCCGCGATCAAGCCATCGCCATGCTGATGGGTGTCGTGAAGGCGCCAATCGAAAAATTCGTACGTACGCTCGCCGAGCCGCATACCAAGCTGGTTCGAACCATTGCCGCGGTGCGCGACAGCAAGCAGGCAGCTTGAGGCCGATCCTGATGACGGCGGACTTCGAGTCGCCGGGGTGCCGGGAATGAATTCGGGACCTTGGCGGAATTTTCGTAAATGGTAAATGGTAAATCGTGAATGGAAAATCGTACATGGAAAGCAGGCTTTGGCCAGCACTCGATTTCCGATTTTCGAGTCACGATTCACGATTCACGAAAGCGTCAGCGAAGCCCCGAAACGGGACGTGGCTGCTAGAAAAATCATTTGATCAATACTTTGTGGAGTAGTAAAAATGGCCGTTTCGAAAGAAGATATTCTGGAAACCATTTCCAACATGAGCGTTGTCGAGGTTGTTGACCTGATCGAGGCAATGGAAGAAAAATTCGGAGTTTCCGCCGCCGCTCCGGTGGCTGCCGTCGCAGCCGGTCCGGCTGCCGGTGGCGAAGCCGCGGCGGCTGAAGAACAGACCGAATTCGATGTCATCCTTGCCAGCTTCGGCGAGAAGAAGGTGAACGTGATCAAGACGGTTCGCAGCATCACCGGCCTGGGTCTGAAGGAAGCCAAGGACCTGGTCGAGGGTGCCCCGTCGGCGGTCAAGGAAGGCGTCAACAAGGAAGAAGCCGAAGATATCAAGAAGCAGCTGGAAGAAGCTGGCGCGACGGTCGAGGTCAAGTAATTACCTCGCCGTTGCAGTGAAGTGCAGGTTGGGCTGGGTGCCGTGAGGCGCCCGGCCCGTTCCTGTTTTCGCGATTTGCGGTTGATGCGACCCGTTCCGGGTGTTGCATCAGAACCGATCGTATCAAAGCCCCGGATCATTTGCACCAGCGCGCAGGTGAAAAGTTGATGAATTATTCGTTTACCGAGAAGAAGCGGATCCGCAAGGATTTCGGCAAGCATCAGCAGGTGATTGAAGCACCTTTCCTGCTGTCTACCCAGGTCGATTCCTATCGGGAATTTCTGCAGGACGGCACTGCCGGTGACGACCTTGACCTCAAGGGTCTGCACGGCGCCCTGTCGTCGGTTTTTCCGATTTCCAGTTACTCGGGCAATGCCGCGCTCGAGTATGTCAGCTATGTCCTGGGGAAGCCTGAATTCGACGTGGTCGAATGCAAGCTTCGCGGCATGACTTATGCAGCGCCATTACGGGTCACGGTCCGGCTCGTGATTTATGACAAGGATTCTCCGGCCAAGAACAAGAAGGTCAAGGAGGTCAAGGAGCAGGACGTCTACATGGGCGATCTGCCGCTGATGACCGAGACCGGCACGTTCATCATCAACGGGACCGAGCGGGTCATCGTCAATCAGATGCATCGTTCACCGGGCGTTTTCTTCGATCATGATCGGGGCAAGACCCATTCGTCCGGCAAGCTCTTATACAAGGCGCGAGTGATTCCTTATCGCGGAAGCTGGCTGGACTTCGAATTCGATCCCAAGGACTGTGTTTTCACACGCATCGACCGCAGACGCAAGTTGCCGGTGACTATCCTGCTGCGTGCGCTGGGCATGGAAGACGAGGAAATTCTTGCGACATTTTTCGAAATGTCGCATGTCACGCTACGCAAAAATGATGCCAAGCTGGACCTGGTGCCGGCGCGGCTGCGTGGTGAAACCGCGCTTGCTGACATTACCGACAAGAAAGGCAATGTCATTGTTGCCCGGGATCGCCGGATTACGGCGCGCCACGTAAAACAGATCGAGGAAGCCGGCGTCAAGACACTGGAAGTCTCCGATGACTATCTGATCGGCAGAATTCTGGCGCACAACATCGTGGATTCGGACTCCGGTGAGCTGCTGGCCCGATGTAATGATGAGATCACCTCGGAGCTTTTGCAAAAACTCCGTGAAGTCAAGGTCAAGAGTTTTGACATTCTCCATGTCAACGATCTCGATCAGGGCCCGTATATTTCCAATACCCTGCGTATCGATCCGACTTCCAGTGAGCTTGAAGCGCTTTGGGAAATCTACAAGATGATGCGCCCCGGCGAGCCGCCGACCAAGGATGCCGCGCAGAACCTGTTCAAGAATCTGTTTTTCAGCGCGGACCGCTACGATCTTTCAGCGGTGGGTCGGATGAAATTCAACCGGCGTGTGAAGCGCGAAGAGCTGGAAGGCTCGGGCACGCTGGACCGGGATGACATCCTGGCCGTGCTCAGGGTGCTGATCGACATCCGTAACGGCAATGGCACGGTCGATGATATCGACCACCTCGGCAACCGCCGCGTAAGATCGGTTGGTGAAATGGCCGAGAACCAATTCCGTATCGGCCTGGTGCGTGTCGAACGTGCAGTGCGCGAGCGACTGAGCATGGCCGAGAGCGAGGGTCTCGGGCCGCAGGATCTGATCAACGCCAAGCCGGTGGCCGCGGCGATCAAGGAGTTCTTTGGCTCGTCTCAGCTTTCGCAGTTCATGGACCAGAACAACCCGTTGTCGGAAGTGACTCACAAGCGTCGCGTTTCGGCACTGGGCCCGGGCGGGTTGACTCGCGAGCGGGCTGGTTTCGAGGTGCGCGATGTGCATCCGACCCACTATGGCCGGCTGTGCCCGATCGAGACGCCGGAAGGGCCCAATATCGGCCTGATCAATTCGCTGGCCGTGTTTGCCCGCACCAACAGTTACGGATTTCTGGAAACCGCTTATTGCAAGGTCAACAACGGTAAGGTTTCCGACGAGGTCCTGTATCTTTCGGCGATCGAGGAGGGTGACTACGTCATTGCGCAGGCCAATGCCGTGCTGGACAAGAATCGTAAGTTCACCGCCGAGTTGATTCCTTGTCGTCATCAGGGTGAATTCACGCTCAAGAAAGCCGGAGAAATCGACTTGATCGATGTTTCGCCGCGCCAAATTGTCTCAGTGGCTGCCGCGATGGTTCCGTTTCTGGAGCATGATGATGCCAACCGCGCCCTGATGGGTTCGAACATGCAGCGTCAGGCGGTGCCGACGCTGCGGGTTGACAAGCCGCTCGTCGGTACCGGGCTGGAGCGCCTTGTGGCAACCGATTCGGGTGTGACCACGGTTGCCCTGCGCGGCGGTGTGGTCGACCAGGTGGATGCCGGCAGGATTGTTGTGCGGGCAAACGAGGATGAAGTCGGCGAGGATGATCCCGGAGTCGACATCTACAACCTGACCAAGTATCAGCGCTCCAACCAGAATACCTGCATGAACCAGCGCCCGCTGGTCAAGGTGGGCGATGTGGTCCGGCCCAAAGACGTGCTGGCTGATGGACCATCCACCGACCTGGGAGAGCTGGCCCTGGGCCAGAACATGCGGGTCGCGTTTATGCCATGGAACGGTTACAACTTCGAGGACTCGATCCTGATCTCCGAGCGTGTGGTGCAGGAGGATCGGTTTACCTCCATCCACATCGAGGAAATGACCTGTGTCGCGCGCGATACCAAGCTCGGTTCCGAGGAGATCAGCGGTGATATCCCGAATGTCGGCGAATCGACCCTGGCGAAGCTCGACGAGGCCGGCATTGTCTATGTCGGTGCCGAGGTGCGTACCGGCGACATTCTGGTCGGCAAGGTTACGCCCAAGGGTGAAAGCCAGTTGACGCCCGAAGAGAAGCTGCTGCGGGCGATCTTCGGAGAAAAGGCCTCTGACGTCAAGGATACGTCCTTGCGAGTGCCCAGCGGCATGGATGGCACTGTGATCGATGTCCAGGTATTCACGCGCGAGGGCGTGGACAAGGATGCGCGCGCGATTGCAATCGAAAAGGATCAGGTCCGTCATGTCCGCAAGGATCTGGACGACCAGCTCCGCATCATGGAGGATGCCATTTTCAACAGGCTTGAGGCCGTATTGACCGGGAAGGTCGTGGAGAAGGGTCCGGCCGGCATCAAGAAGGGTGGCAAATTGACTCCGGACTATCTGGCCGACCTGAAGCGCGATGAATGGTTCAAGCTGCGGATGCGTAACGACGAGGCCCAGGATCTTCTTGAGCGTGCACAACGGCAGATCGAAAAGCAGCGCAAACTGGCCGATGAACGGTTCGAGGAGAAAAAGGACAAGATCACTCGCGGTGATGATCTGGCGCCGGGTGTGCTCAAGATGGTCAAGGTCTATCTGGCGGTCAAGCGGCGCATGCAGCCGGGCGACAAGATGGCCGGACGTCATGGCAACAAGGGTGTGATCTCGACCATCGTGCCGGTCGAGGACATGCCGTTCGACGAGACCGGGGAGCCAGTGGACATCGTCCTCAACCCCCTGGGTGTGCCCTCGCGAATGAATATCGGCCAGGTGCTGGAAACTCATCTTGGCCTGGCCGCGCGTGGTTTGGGCACCAAGATCGAGGCGATGCTGGAGGCCCAGGCCAAGCCGGCGAAGGTTCGCAAGTTCCTTGAGGAAATCTACAACTCCGATCAGCCGGGTCGGGTCGATCTCAAGCCGTTCAGTGACGAGGAAGTCATGGAGATGGCCGGAAATCTTCGTGGCGGTGTACCGATGGCGACCCCGGTGTTCGACGGCGCCAGTCATGAGGATATTGTCAAGCTGCTCGAGATGGCCGATCTTCCGGTTACCGGACAGATGATCTTGTATGACGGCCGCAGTGGCGATTCATTCGAGCGCCCGGTGACAGTGGGTTACATGTACATGCTCAAGCTCAACCACCTGGTCGATGACAAGATGCATGCGCGTTCCACCGGCCCCTACAGTCTGGTGACACAGCAGCCGCTTGGCGGCAAGGCCCAGTTCGGCGGCCAGCGCTTCGGCGAAATGGAGGTCTGGGCACTGGAAGCCTATGGGGCCGCTTACACCCTGCAGGAAATGCTCACGGTCAAGTCCGACGACGTTCAGGGCCGCAACCAGATGTACAAATCGATTGTCGATGGCAACCACCGCATGGTTGCCGGAATGCCCGAGTCCTTCAATGTTCTGGTGAAGGAAATTCGTTCGCTCGGCATCAATGTCGACCTTGAAAATTCCTGATCAGTCAGGAGGAGGATCAAGAAAGTGCGTGATTTGCTGAACTTCTACAAGCGCCAGAATCAGATTACCGAATTCAATGCGATCCGGATCGGGCTGGCGCAGCCGGAAATGATCCGCTCCTGGTCTTTTGGCGAGGTGCGCAAGCCGGAGACGATCAACTACAGAACCTTCAAGCCCGAGCGTGAAGGTCTTTTCTGTGCCGCCATTTTCGGTCCGGTCAAGGACTACGAATGCCTGTGCGGCAAGTACAAGCGCATGAAGCACCGCGGTGTCAAGTGCGAGAAGTGCGGGACTGAGGTCACGTTGACCAAGGTCCGGCGTGAGCGCATGGGTCATATCGATCTGGCCTCTCCGGTTGCGCATATCTGGTTTCTGAAGTCATTGCCCAGCCGGATCGGTTTGATGCTGGACATGACCCTGCGCGATATCGAGCGGATCTTGTATTTCGAGTCCTATCTGGTGCTCGATCCGGGCATGACGCCGCTGGAGCGCGGCCAGCTGCTTACCGATGAGCAATACCTGGAGGCAATGGAAACCTATGGCGATGAGTTTGACGCCAAGATGGGCGCCGAGGCCGTTTACGATCTTCTCAAGAATGTCGATCTGGCTTCCGAGCTGACCAGGTTGCGCGAGGAAATCCGCGCAACCAATTCGGAAACCAAGATCAAGCGCCTGGCCAAGCGGATCAAGCTGGTCGAGGCATTTCTGGAGTCGGGCAACCGCCCGGAGTACATGATCCTGACCGTATTGCCGGTATTGCCGCCTGATCTGCGGCCATTGGTGCCGCTGGATGGCGGTCGGTTCGCGACTTCGGATCTGAACGATCTCTACCGCCGCGTCATCAATCGCAATAATCGCCTGCGTCGCTTGCTGGAGCTGTCGGCACCCGACATCATCGTGCGCAATGAAAAACGCATGTTGCAGGAAGCGGTCGATGCGTTGCTGGATAATGGCCGTCGTGGGCGCGCGATCACCGGTACCAACAAGCGGCCATTGAAATCTCTGGCCGACATGATCAAGGGCAAGCAGGGCCGGTTTCGTCAGAACCTGCTAGGCAAGCGAGTCGACTATTCCGGCCGTTCAGTGATTGTGGTCGGTCCAACCCTGAAGCTGCATGAGTGCGGTCTGCCCAAGAAGATGGCGCTGGAGTTGTTCAAGCCGTTCATTTTTTCCAAGCTGCAGCGGCGCGGCATGGCCACGACCATCAAGGCTGCCAAGAAGCTGGTGGAAAAGGAAGAAGGCGAAGTCTGGGATATCCTCGAAGAAGTGATTCGCGAGCATCCGGTGCTGCTCAACCGCGCACCCACGCTCCACCGGCTAGGGATTCAGGCATTCGAGCCGGTGCTGATCGAAGGCAAGGCCATTCAACTGCATCCATTGGTCTGTACCGCTTTCAATGCCGACTTCGACGGCGACCAGATGGCCGTCCATGTGCCGCTGAGCCTGGAGGCGCAGCTCGAGGCCAGGGCCTTGATGATGTCGACCAACAACATCCTGTCTCCGGCCAATGGCGAGCCGATCATCGTGCCGACCCAGGACGTTGTGCTGGGTCTTTACTACATGACCCGTGAACTGGCCGGGGCCAGGGGTGAAGGCATGTTTTTTGCCAGCACCGCCGAGGTCCTGCGTGCGCGTCTTAATCATCAGGTCGATCTGCAGGCGGCGATCAAGGTCCGGATCACGGAATATCGAGCCGACGGGGATGGCAGGATGCAGCCGCATGTGCAGCTCCAAGACACTACGGTCGGGCGTGCATTGCTGTTTGATATCGCACCCAGGGGCATGCGCTTCGAGTTGTTCAATCAGACTTTGAAGAAGAAGCAGATCTCGAAACTGATTGATGAAAGCTACCGCGAACTGGGCCTCAAGCACACGGTCGTGTTCGCGGATCAGTTGATGTATGCCGGTTTTGCGAATTCGACCCGGGCCGGGGTCTCGATCTGTCTGGATGACCTTCTGATTCCACCGGAAAAGGCGGCGATTCTGGACAAGGCGGAGCAGGAGGTTGTCGATATCCAGGAGCAGTACTCCTCCGGTGTTGTGACTGCCGGTGAGCGGTACAACAAGGTCGTGGATATCTGGTCGCGCTGCAACGAGGCTGTGGCCAGGGCGATGATGAACCGAATCGGCAAGGAAACGCGTACCGATATCGAGGGCAAAGAGATCGAACAGGATTCAATGAACTCGATCTATATCATGGCCGATTCGGGTGCCCGGGGTTCAGCTGCCCAGATCCGCCAGCTTGCCGGCATGCGCGGGCTGATGGCAAAGCCGGACGGGTCGATCATTGAAACGCCGATTACCGCTAATTTCCGCGAAGGCCTGAATGTACTTCAGTACTTCATCTCGACTCACGGAGCGCGCAAGGGTCTGGCGGATACCGCGCTCAAGACCGCAAACTCCGGTTATCTCACCCGTCGTCTGGTGGACGTGGCGCAGGACCTGGTGGTGATCGAAGACGACTGCGGCACCGAGAACGGTCTTGAAATGCTGCCGATTGTCGAAGGTGGCGATGTCGTTGAGCCGCTGGGCGAGCGGATTCTTGGTCGGGTACTTGCCGAGGATGTTTATCCAGTTGACAGCGATGAGGTGTTGTGTCCGCGCGGTACCTTGCTGAACGAGAAATGGGTCGCGACCCTGGAAGAAAATGCAATCGACCGGGTGCTTGTCCGCTCGCCGATTACCTGCGAGACTCGTTACGGTATTTGCGGGCGGTGCTACGGCCGCGATCTGGCACGCGGTTCCGAGGTCAATCTTGGCGAAGCGGTTGGCGTTATTGCTGCCCAGTCGATTGGTGAGCCGGGGACCCAGCTGACCATGCGGACCTTCCACATCGGCGGTGCTGCCTCACGCGCCGTCGCGGTTGATCAGATTGAGATCAAGACCGCGGGTACGGTGCGCCTGTTCAATCTGAAGTCGGTCGAGAACAGCGAAGGAAAACTGGTTGCGATTTCCCGTTCCGGCGAACTGTCATTGATCGACAGGCATGGTCGTGAGCGCGAACGCTACAAGATCCCCTACGGGGCGATTCTGAGCGTGCGCGAAGATGATGAAGTCAAGTCCGGTCAGGTGGTTGCCAACTGGGATCCGCATACGCACCCGGTGGTCGCCGAGGTTGCCGGTAAGACTGCATTCCAGGACTTCATCGAAGGGGTGACGATTGCCGAGCAGAGCGACGAGATCACGGGTCTGTCCAGCATGGTCGTGATCGACCCGAAAAAGCGTGGCTCGGAAGGCAGGGATCTCAGGCCGACGATCCGCCTGGTCGATGCCAAGGGCAAGGCGCTGAAAATTCCCGGAACCAGCCAGCCGGCGCAGAATTTTCTGCCTTCCGGCGCGGTCATCAATTGCCACGACGGTCAGGAGGTCCAGGTCGGCGATATCCTGGCCCGAATTCCGCAGGAATCGTCGAAGACGCGTGATATTACCGGCGGTCTGCCGCGTGTGGCTGACCTGTTCGAGGCGCGTCGGCCGAAAGAGGCTGCAATTCTTGCCGAGGCTTCGGGCACCATTAGCTATGGCAAGGAAACCAAGGGCAAGCAGCGCCTGGTCATCACTGATGAGAGCGGCGACACCCATGAGACCCTGATTCCGAAATGGCGCCAGATTCAGGTTTTCGAAGGCGAGCATGTGCAAAAAGGTGAAACCGTGGTGGATGGCGAACTCGATCCACACGACATCCTGCGCCTGCTTGGAGTCGAAGAGCTGGCGAATTACCTGGTCCAGGAAATTCAGGATGTGTATCGGCTTCAGGGCGTGAAGATCAATGACAAGCACATCGAGGTGATCATCCGTCAGATGCTGCGCAAGATCGAGATTACGGATTCCGGTGACAGCAAGTTCCTGCAGGGTGAACAGCTCGATGCCATACACGTGATCGAGGACAATCGCAAACTTGAGAAGGACGGTCTGCGTGCGGCCAGTTTCCAGCGGGTGCTGCTGGGGATTACCAAGGCCTCGCTTGCCACGGAGTCGTTCATTTCCGCTGCTTCCTTTCAGGAAACTACGCGGGTGCTGACCGATGCCGCGGTACGCGGCACCATCGACCATCTGCGTGGGCTCAAGGAGAATGTCATCGTCGGCCGCTTGATTCCCGCCGGAACCGGTCGGGTCACACATGCAGGTCTGCGCGATGAGTCTGACATGCTGCGTGAGTCGGAGGCAGAACTGGGCGCACTGTTGCGCGCATCGGATGCCGAAGGGCGGGAGGAAGAGACGGTGCCGACCAGGACTGATGTGGCGGACGATGCAGAAGAGTGAGCCTGGGGCGGCGGATTTCGCCGCTCCGACTTCCAATTGGCGTGGTTTACAGGTAGAATCGCGCGGCTAAGTTTGTGGGAATTGTCGGCATGGTGCCGGGTAAAGGAATTTCAGGAGTATTGAATGGTCAAGATCAGACTGGCTCGCGGTGGTGCGAAAAGGCAGCCGTTTTATCACATCGTAGTGACCGATAGCCGTAATCGCCGTGATGGACGCAACATCGAGCGTGTCGGATTTTTCAATCCGGTTGCGCGCGGCAATGACGAACGCCTGCGCCTGGATCGGGAACGCATCGATCATTGGGTGGGGCAGGGTGCGCAGCTTTCCGAACGCGTTTCTCACTTGCTTGTAGAAGCGGCCAGAACAGGCGACAAGCCTGCCGCCTGAGTCATTTGCGGACAAATCCGCCGGCAACTTCTCCGGCGCTTCGATGTCTTGCGACGATAGCCGTATCGAACTGGGCTGGATTACCGGTCCCTGGGGGGTGGCCGGCTGGGTGCGCATTCATTCTCATACCGACCCGTCGGAAAACATTTTCGACTATCAGCCCTGGCATACCGACAAGCCTTCCGCGCCGCTGCGATTCGTGCAATGGCGAAGGTTGGGAGCACGGCTGGTCGCCAGGCTCGACCGGGTCGATGACCGCTCGGCTGCCGAAGCTCTGAAGGGGACCCGTCTTTACACCAGCCGCGGCCGCCTGCCTGAACCCGATCCGGGGACATGGTATTGGCGGGATCTGCTTGGTGTGGAGGTCGTGAATCTTCAAAACGTCCGGCTCGGGCGAGTTTCGGGCCTGATCGATGCCGGTGCGCATGATGTGCTGGAGGTTCGCCAGGCGCTCGATGCTCCGGAGTTGCTGATTCCTTTTGTGCCGGATCGGTTCGTCAAGTCGGTCGACCTCGATGCCGGTCTTGTCCGGGTCGACTGGGATCCGGACTGGGAGTAGAGTCGATTCCGATGCTTCGTGAAATCCACATCGTGACCCTGTTTCCCGACTGGTTCGGGAACTTCCGGCACACGGGGCTGACCGGTCGGGCGATCGAGGACGGGCGCATCGCACTGCGCTGTTTCAATCCCCGCGACCATGCACAAGGCATGTACAGAAGCGTCGATGACCGGCCTTACGGCGGCGGGCCTGGAATGGTCATGCGTCCGGAGCCACTGGCGCGTGCGATCGAGGCTGCGCGTGGCGATAGCGAGACCCCGGTCTCCGGCTTATCGCCTCAGGGCAGGCCGCTGGCTCAGCAATGGGTCCAAATGCTGGCTGGCCGCGAGCGTCTGATTCTGGTCTGTGGCCGATACGAGGGGATTGACGAGCGTGTCAACGAGGCCCTGGTCGATGAAGAATGGTCGCTGGGCGATTTCGTGCTTTCCGGTGGCGAATATGCGGCCGCGGCATTGATCGATGCGGTGATTCGCCTGCAGCCGGGCGTGCTCGGACATGAGCAGTCCGCGGCCCAGGATTCTTTCAGCAGCGGATTGCTTGACTGCCCGCACTACACGCGCCCGGCGACCTGGCGCGGTCGGCGCGTACCCGAAGTGCTTCTGAGCGGCGATCACGGCGAAATCGAGCGCTGGAGGCGTCAGCAGGCACTGAAGCGCACGGCCGAACGGCGCCCGGATCTGCTGCGCACAGCCGAGCCTGGTCAAGACGAGCGGGACTTGTTGCGGACCTGGCAGGCAAAGCCTGAAAAATAATGACGCCATTTTTTGCATACGAAAACCGCTTCATGATCTTGCTTTGGAGCCAGTTCAAACGCTATAATACGCAGCTTGCCTGAATTTCACTGCTGAATGCCTGGTGCATTTGGCCGCAGCACGGGATCGAGATCAATGAGTAAGTTAATCGACCAGATCAATGCCGAACAGACCGGGCGCGAAATTCCGGATTTCGCCCCCGGCGACACGGTTGTCGTCAACCTGTGGGTGCGCGAAGGAGATCGCCAGCGACTGCAGGCGTTCGAAGGCGTGGTGATTGCGCGCCGCAACCGCGGTGTCAATTCCGCTTTTACCGTTCGCAAGGTATCCCATGGCACCGGTGTAGAGCGTGTGTTTCAGACCTACAGCCCGCTGATTGATTCGATCGTGGTCAAGCGCAAGGGTCGGGTTCGCAGGGCCAAGCTTTTCTACTTGCGCAATTTGCAGGGCAAGGCGGCCAGAATTCGCGAAAAGCTGGTCAGCTCCGGACGCGCCCGCGCCTGAGTCAGCGAAGCTTTGTGGTTGCACCGCCGGTGCGTGCCGCGGCGCTTTCCCGGCGGTCACTTCGGCGTGTTCTCGAACTTCGATCGGCTTCGACCCTCTCAGGATGCACTATTGAGGCTGGAGTCTTAAGACTCCGTCGCAAGATCTGGTTGGATCCCAAAATCACTGAATCAGGTCGAGGATGCAGCCCCGACCCGGGCAGTTTCGTCCTTTTTAGGGTTTTTCCTGCCGTCTTGTTTTTCGCCAGGGATGTTTTTGTCAGGCGCACTGATCACCGGCGCTGGCAGTTGCTGCTGCGCCTTGTCCAGGATCTCGCTGGAACCGTTGAAGCGGCCGCCGGGTTCAATCACCAGATCGACAGTGCGGACCTCTCCCTCGACGCTTCCGCCGGCGATGATTTCCAGTCGCTCGGTTTCGATCGAGCCATTCAGCCGACCGCTTACGATCACGTGGCAGGCCTTGATCCGTCCTTCGGTGCGGCCTTCAGAGCCGATAATCACCGTCGCTTCCGAAGCGATGTCGCCTTCGGTGCTGCCATCGATATGCAGATTATCTGTCAGGGTGAGATTACCGACAAACTTGGAGCCTGCCGCGATGATGGTTGCTCCATGACCCTGAGCTTGTCGCGTACGTTCCTTGCCAAAGATTGCCATTGAACACGCTCCTCCTGTTCGAAAACCGTCTGATATTGGTCGAATGACCAGTCCATGAACGATGCTGGATTCAGCCTTCGTCCGAGATAACGCACTTCATAATGCAGATGCGGCGCTTGCGTCAAGCCGGTATTGCCCGAGCGACCGATTGCCTCTCCCTTGGTCACGTACTGACCCACGGATACATCGAACTGGTCAAGATGAGCATAAATGGTGGAAAAGCCATAGTTGTGCACGATCTTGATCATCTTGCCCATGCCGCTGTTGGCGTTGTTGCCGGCGTATTCTACGACGCCGTCGGCAGTCGCCACCACTGGCGTGCCGACGCCGGCGCGCAGATCCACGCCTCCATGCAACCGGGTTTTTTCGATCACCGGGTGTTCGCGCATGCCGAAGCTGCTTGTGACGACGGCTTCGTGCAGTGGATAGCCGCTCGGAATCGAGGCCAGCAGCAATTGTTTCTCAAACGCGGTATGACTGGCCACGGATATGCGTTCGGCCACTGGCAGTGAGGCGGGCGGATTGATGCCGATGATGGTCTCGAGCTGTTCCAGGTCATCGGTCAGAGCGATCAGTTCGGCCGCGCGCTGGTCAATTTGCTCATTGAGCTGTCGTTGACGAGCCAGCAAGCCCTCGTTTTCCGACTGTACCGCCTGATTCAGATGGTTGAGTTCTGTCAACCGGTCATCCAGTCGCTCGACCTGGCTGGACAGGAAATAGATGACCAGCAGACAGCCAAGAAATAGAGTTGTGGCGAGCAATCCAGTCGCAAGCGCAATGCGCCGCATCAGTTGCGTCAGGGTGTAATGGCGTGCGCCATGGCAGTTACTGATCGTGATCTGGTAGTGATGACGCATATTCAGGAGTCTTTTTTGTGATCCAGTTCTCGCCGGGCGGGGGTGTTCGCCCGGTTCAGCCGAAGCATTATCTCCAAGCTGCTGCTCCGATGCAAATCGGTGACACAGTGGCTGCTGTGCTTGAAAAAAGCCTTGAGCAGGCCTATCTCTTCGATTGGTCAAGAATGCCTGCACGGGTAGAGATGAGATGAATCACAAGGTAGCCGAAAACGCCGAGACTCGACGCTTTGATGCCGAAGTCGAACAGCTCCTCAAGCTGATGGTCAATGCGTTGTATTCCAACCGTGAGATTTTCCTGCGGGAACTGATCTCGAATGCTTCCGACGCACTGGACAAGCTTCGTTTCGAGGCCCTCACCGACGATGCGTTGCATGGTCTGGACCAGGATCCGGAGGTTCTGATCGAAGTGGATCGAGAAAAGCATCGCCTGAGCGTCAGCGATAACGGGGTTGGCATGAGTCGCGACGAGATCATCGAGAATCTCGGTACCATCGCGCGCTCCGGGACCGCACGCTTCCTCGAAGCGCTCAAGCAACGTGATTCCGGGGATGACGCCAGGCTGATCGGCCAGTTTGGAGTCGGGTTTTATTCGGCCTTCATTGTGTCGGATCGGGTGACGGTCGAATCCCGACGAGCGGGTCAGTCCCCGGACCAGGCCGTGCGCTGGAGCTCCGATGGCCACGGTGAATACACCCTGGAACCGGTCACGCTGGATCGGGTGGGAACCCGGGTGACGCTGGAGATTGCCCAGGATCATCGCGACCTGCTCGAGGTGGCGCGGATCAAGGACCTGGTGCGGCATTACTCGAATCATATTTCATTTCCGATTCGGGTTGCCGCTGCCGGTGAAGCTCCCGAGGAACCCATCAACGATACCGGAGCATTGTGGACCCGTCCGAAAGGCGAGGTCGGGGCGGATGAATATCGTGAGTTCTATCAGAGCATCAGCGGCGATACGCGCGATCCTGTGCAGTGGGCACATCATCATGTGGAGGGCAGCCAGAGCTACTCCATGCTGCTGTTCCTGCCCGGCCAGGCGCCTTTTGATCTGGCCTGGAACCGGGACCAACGACGGGGCCTGAAACTGTATATCCAGCGGGTATTCATCATGGATGCCGCCGAGCAACTGATACCGCGCTATCTGCGCTTTGTTCGCGGCGTGGTCGACTCGGCCGACCTGCCCCTTAACGTTTCGCGCGAGATCCTGCAGCAAAGCCCGCTACTGGACAAGATCCGCGCCGCGCTGGTCAAGCGCACCCTGAACATGATTGAAAAGCTGGCAGACGCCGGCGGAGACGATTGGACCACCTTTTGCCGTGAGTTCGGCAGCGCTCTCAAGGAAGGCATAGTCGAGGATCCGGAAAATCGCGAACAGATTGCAAGGCTGTTGCGTTTCTCCTCCAGTCGTGATCCGGCGCCGCATGCGGTGCCGCTTAACGAATATCTGAATCGCGCCGATGCAAGCCAGGATGCAATCTGGTATCTGACCGGTGACAACCTCAAGCAGCTTCGGGACAGTCCGCATCTGGAGGCATTTGAAAAGGCCGGCGTCGAAGTTCTGCTGCTCGATGAACCGATTGATGTCTGGTTGGTCAACCATCTCGATGAGTTTGAAGGCAAGCCGCTTAAATCCGCGGCCAGCGGCGAGTTTTCCGCGCCGTCGGAAGATTCCGGCGAAACTCCTGATGAGCAGGAGCGCGACCGGCGTGATCAGCTGTGCGGCCGAATCAAGAAGGCGCTGGCCGATCGTGTGGGCAACGTTCGCATCAGTAAACGCCTGACCGAGTCGGCGAGCTGCATTGCCGAGGATGCCGGTGGCATGAACATGCAGATGCGTCGGATGCTGCGCCACGCCGGTCAGGAATTGCCGACATTCAAGCCGGACCTGGAGATCAATCCCGACCATCCACTGGTCGCCGGCCTTGGCGATGTGGAGGATGAGGATCGGATCGCCGAATATGCCAACCTGCTGCTGGACCAGGCGCTGCTGATCGATGGCGGGGAGCTTGCCGATCCGGCCGGGTTCGTGAAACGGGTCAATCGACTGCTTGCATCGTGATGTATGGGCCTGATTAAGCTTGCACGTAATTTATGATTCTGATACTATAGTTGGCTCGATTGCGGGGTGGAGCAGTCTGGCAGCTCGTCGGGCTCATAACCCGAAGGTCGCAGGTTCGAATCCTGCCCCCGCTACCAGGTTATTGGTGCAGAAAAGCCCCTGGTTTTCAGGGGCTTTTCTGTTTTCACGGGTTGGTTGCCGGAGTCCGGATGGTCAGGACACCGGCTGTCGGCGGCTGACCACGCCAAGGAGTGGTTGGATGTCGGTGCAAGACGATTTGTCGCGGCTGATCAGGCCGACGGTCGAAGCGCTGGGCTACGAGTTTGTCGGGCTGGACTACAGGTCCAATCCGAAAAACAGACTGGTGCGCATATATATCGACCGCGATCCGAACGGGATCGACGTCGATGATTGCGCCGATGTCAGCCGGGAGATCTCGGCATTGCTGGATGTGGAAGAGCCGGTGTCGGGGCATTACAGCCTCGAAGTGTCTTCGCCGGGCATTGAGCGGCCATTGTTCGAGCCGGCGCATTTCAGGCGCTTTATCGGCGAGAACATTGCGCTGCAACTCAGCGTGCCGGTGGAAGATCGCGCGCGATTTTCCGGCCGCCTGATCGATGCGGATGATTGCCACGTCCAGATTGAATTCGATGGTGGTGTTGTGGAGGTGGCCTACGGAGAGATTCGTCGGGCTCATCTGAAACCCGATCTGGCCGCACTGGTCGCCGGTTCCGGAAAAAACAGTTCCGAATGAGTGGACAAGCATGAGTACAGTGAAGAAAGGCAAGGAAATCCTGCAGGTCGCCGAGGCGGTGTCGAATGAGAAGGGATTGTCCCACGACATCATCTTCGAAGCCATCGAGGCAGCGCTGGCCCAGGCGGCCCGGCGCCGGCATGCCGAAGAGATCGACACCCGGGTCGAGATCGATCGCAAGACCGGTGATTACCAGGCATTTCGCCGCTGGGAGGTGATTGCGGATGATCCGGAAGAAGCCGAGCTGGAATCCGAAGATCATCAGATCCGGCTGACCGCGGCGCATGAGATCAATCCCGAATTGCAAGTCGGCGATTTCATCGAAGAACCCATGGAGCCGCCGGAATTCGGCCGCATCGCGGCCCAGGCCGCCAAGCAGGTGATTGTCCAGCGAGTGCGCCAGGCCGAGCGGGCCCAGGTCGTCGAGGCTTTCGAGCAGCGTGTCGGTGAACTGGTGACCGGAACGGTCAGGCGGCTGGAACGAGGCGGCATTTATCTGGATCTGGGGGATAACGCAGAGGCTTTTGTGCCTTCGCGCCACACGATTCCAGGTGAAAACGTGCGCGTCAACGATCGGATCCGCGGCTATCTCTACGAGGTGCGTGCCGAGCAGCGCGGACCCCAGCTTTTCGTCAGTCGGACGATGCCGGAATTGCTGATCGAGTTGTTCAGGATCGAAGTGCCGGAGATTTCGCAGGAACTGATCGAACTCCGGGGCGCGGCGCGCGATCCGGGCCGCCGGGCCAAGATCGCAGTGCGGTCGCTGGATGCGCGTACCGACCCGATCGGCGCCTGTGTCGGCATGCGCGGATCGCGCGTACAGGCGGTCTCCAATGAACTGGCCGGCGAGCGCATCGACATCATTCTGTGGGATGAAAACCCGGCCCAGTTCGTGATCAATGCGATGGCGCCTGCCGAGGTCAGCTCGATCATCGTCGACGAGGATTCCGGCTCCATGGATGTGGCGGTAGAAGAGGAAAACCTGTCCCAGGCCATTGGTCGCGGCGGTCAGAACGTAAGACTGGCGTCGGAATTGACCGGCTGGAATCTCAATGTCATGACGCTTGAGGATGCCGAGGCCAAGGGTGAGGAAGAATCTCGCGGTATCCTCGAAATGTTCACCGAGAAACTTGATGTGGATGAGGAGTTGGCCGGTATTCTGGTGCAGGAAGGCTTCACCAACATCGAGGAAGTCGCCTATGTGCCCGAATCCGAATTGCTGGCGGTCGAGGAGTTCGATGAAGGGATTGTCGAAGAACTTCGCCGGCGCGCCCGCGATGCTTTGCTGACCCAGATGATTGCCTCGGAAGAGCAGCTCGAAGAGAATCGACCCGCCCGCGATCTGCTCGATTTGAAGGGAATGACCGAGTCGATTGCATTCCGGCTGGCCGAGCAGGGGATTCGCACGCGCGATGATCTGGCCGAGTGCGCGGTCGATGAGCTCGAGGATATCAAGGAGCTTGAGCCGGAAAAGGCCGCCGAGCTGATCATGGAAGCCCGGGCGCACTGGTTCAGCGAGGAAAGCTGAGCCGGACCCGGGTCGAACTGGCGAGCAAGCGCACGAAACGCATCATCCAAGGAGTTTGAATGTCGCAGGTCACGGTTAAACAATTGGCGGAAGTGCTCGGTATGACGACCGATCGCCTGCTGGCGCAGCTCAAGAACGCCGGTATCGAGATCGCGTCGGCTGATGCGGCGGTGACCAATGACGACAAGAAGAAGCTTCTGGCATGGCTGAGAAGCTCGCACGGCAAGCAAGCCGAACGCGATACCACCGAGACGCCTCGCAAGGTCACGCTCAAGCGCAAGACCGTCAGCGAACTCAAGGTCCCGACCGCCGGAGCTGGACGGGCGCGGGGACGCGGGCCGGCGCCGTCGAGAACCGTCAATGTCGAGGTGCGCAAGCGGCGCACCTATGTCAAGCGCGGCGAGATCCAGGAAGCCACCGAGACCGATGCTGAGCGCGAAGCCGCCATCAAGGCACTGGAAGAATCGCGGAGCCAGCGCGAACAGGCTGAAGCCGCCGAGCGCGAGCGCGAGGAGAAGCGTCAGGCCGAACAGGAAGCGCAGCGCCAGGCCGAGACCGAAGCGCGCGAAATCGAACAGGCCGAAATCGAACGCAAGCGCGCCGAAGAGGAGAAGATGCGCGAGGCCGAGGAAGCCGCGCGCCAGGAAGCCGAAGCCCGCGCCAAGGCCGAAGCGGAAGCCGCGCGGTTGGAAGCCGAACGCGAGACACGTCGCAAGCGAGATGAAGAAAGCCGGCGCGCCAAGCCGGCCAAGGCGGAACGTCCGGGCAAGACGCGCTACGGGCGCGAAGAGCTGCACGTGGCCGCCAAGAGCAAGCGGCGCAAGCCCAAGCGCAAGGGCAAGTCCACAAGTGTCGGCGGCGAGCATGGGTTTCAGATGCCGACCCAGCCGGTCAAGCGCGAAATCGAGATTCCCGAGTCAATCACCGTCGGTGATCTGGCGAAACTTATGGCGGTCAAGGCCGGCGAGTTGATCAAGGCCCTGATGAACATGGGCTCCATGGTCACCATCAACCAGGCGCTGGATCAGGAGACGGCAATCCTGGTGGCCCAGGAAATCGGCCATGAGGCGCGACCGGCGCAGGCGCAGGATATCGAGCAGGAGCTGGTCGCCGAAACCGAGGATGGTGCCACAAATGTACAGCGTCCGCCGGTGGTGACCGTGATGGGGCATGTCGATCATGGCAAGACCTCGTTGCTCGACTACATCAGGCGGACCAAGGTCACCGAAGGCGAAAGTGGCGGGATTACCCAGCACATCGGCGCTTACCACGTCAAGACCGACAACGGCGTGGTGACTTTCCTGGACACTCCCGGTCATGCCGCGTTTACCGCGATGCGGGCGCGGGGAGCCCAGGCGACCGATATTGTGATTCTGGTGGTTGCCGCGGACGATGGCGTTATGCCGCAGACCAAGGAAGCGATCCAGCACGCGCGCGCCGCTGGCGTGCCGCTGATCGTTGCAGTCAACAAGATCGACCGTCCCGAGGCCGATCCGGACCGGGTCAAGAACGAGCTGGCCGCCGAAGAGGTTGTCCCCGAGGAGTGGGGCGGCAACGAGATTTTCGTGCCGGTCTCGGCAATTACGGGCGAAGGCATCGACAGTCTGCTGGAATCGGTGTTGCTGCAGGCCGAAGTGCTGGAACTCAAGGCTGCCCCCGAGCGGCGCTGCCGCGGGGTGGTGGTCGAATCCTCGCTCGATCGGGGCCGCGGGCCGGTGGCAACCATTCTGGTTCAGGATGGCACGTTGAGGAAGGGCGACATGCTTCTGGCCGGAGAGGAATTCGGCCGTGTACGTGCAATGTTCGACGAAACCGGCAATCCGATCGAAGCTGCCGGGCCTTCCATTCCAGCCGAGGTGCTGGGCCTGTCGGGCGTGCCCAATGCCGGTGACGATGTGCTGGTGGTGGCTGATGAGCGCAAGGCCAGGGAAGCGTCCGATCAGCGCAAGTCAGCAGCGCGCGAAGGACGGCTGGCCGAGCGCCAGGCGGCAAAGCTGCAGAACCTGTTTGACCAGATGGGCGAAGGTGCGTCCGTCGGAGATCAGCAGGCGGTGAATCTGGTCATCAAGGCTGATGTGCAGGGTTCGGCCGAGGCGTTGCGCGATTCCCTGGCCAAGCTGTCTACCGACGAGGTCAAGGTCAACGTGATTACCGCCGGCGTCGGCGGCATTACCGGGTCCGATGCCTCGCTTGCCCAGGCCTCCGATGCCATCATCATCGGTTTCAACGTTCGCGCCGATGCCAGTGCGCGCAGGATCATCAGCGAGGCCGGGCTGGGTCTGAACTATTACTCGATCATCTACGAGGCGATCGATGATGTGAAGAAGGCCATTTCCGGCCTGCTGGGCACTGAAACCCGGGAAGAGATTGTCGGTCTGGCCGAAGTCAAGGACGTTTTCCGTTCGTCGAAACTCGGCGCGATCGCCGGCTGTCTGGTGGTTGAGGGGGTAGTTCGGCGTTCCAATCCGATTCGTGTGCTGCGCGACAACGTCGTTGTGTTCGAAGGCGAGCTCGAATCGCTCAGGCGGTTCAAGGATGATGTCAAGGAAGTCCAGGCTGGGACCGAGTGCGGGATCGGCGTCAAGCAGTACAACGATGTCAAGGAAGGCGATCAGATCGAGTGCTTCGAGCGCTTTGAGGTCGCCCGTACCCTGGAATCATGAGCGAGCGTCACGAGCGCGTCGCTGGGCTGCTTCGGCGAGAGCTGGCCGATATTCTTCATCGCGAGGTCCAGCCGGAGCTGCCGTCCCTGATGAGCCTGACCGACGTCGAGGTATCGCGCGACCTGGCGCATGCCCGGGTATTCATCTCGGTGCTGGAGATTGAAAAAGCCGCCGAGGTCCTTCGTGAGCTGAATGGTGCCGTCGGCGGCATCCGCCATCAACTGGCCGGGCGCGTCCGCCTGCGCATCGTGCCGGAGCTGAAATTCATTCACGACACCGCCAGCGAATCCGGCCAGCGCATCGAGCAGCTCCTCGCCGCGGCGAAAAAGCGAAAACCGTGAAACCGCAGATTACGCAGATTCGCGCCGATCAGGAATTTCCTGATTACGTGTCTCGCTCAGTCATTTATGAAAGCATAAAAGCTGGAACCGCAGATGAACGCAGATGGAAGCAGATAAAGGCGAATCATCGAGAATAGGCAAGAGGGTAGATCCTGCAAAATCAATAATCTGCGTTCATCTGCGTAATCTGCGGTAAGGTTTTTTTAGGTATTTTCATGCAATCCGGCATTCTGCTGCTCGACAAACCTCTCGGGATCACGTCCAACGCGGCGTTGACGCGTGCCAAGCGGGTGCTGGGCATTCGCAAGGCCGGGCATACCGGGGCGTTGGATCCGTTGGCAACGGGGTTGTTGCCGCTGTGCTTTGGCGAGGCGACCAAAGTGTCGGCATTTCTGCTGGATGCCGACAAGCAGTACCTGGCCGAGCTGACACTGGGGGCGGTAACGGCATCGGGCGATGGCGAGGGTGAGATCATCGTGCGCTCGGAAGTGCCGGCGCTTTCGAGCCGGGACATTGAGTGTGCGCTTGAGAAGTTCACCGGCGCGATCGAGCAGGTGCCGCCGATGTATTCGGCACTCAAGTACAAGGGTCGCAGGCTGCATGAACTGGCGCGCGCCGGGATTGAAGTCGAGCGCAAGCCGCGCCGGATCACGATTGATCAACTGCAACTGCTGCAATTCGATCCACCCCGGCTGGTGCTGCGCGTAAAGTGCAGCAAGGGTACCTATATCCGCTCGCTGGCCATGGACATCGGCCGGGAGCTGGGTTGCGGCGCCTATCTGAGCGCGCTTGAACGCGAAACCAGCGGGCCGTTCCGGCTGGTGGATGCGATTGCGCTGGAGCGGCTGGAGGAAATGGATGCCGATTCGGCGCGCAGGCTGCTGTTGCCGGCTGATCGGGCGCTTGCGGCATTCCCGGAACTGCATCTGGACCCGGTCGCGACCGCGGACATTTGCCAGGGGCGGGCAGTGCGGACCGATCAGGCGGCGTGCGACACAGTCCGAATGTATGGCAATGGTCGATTCCTGGGGATCGGTACGATAGCCGATGACACGATCTTGCGCGTGCGCCGCCTTTTCAACAGTCCCGTGGTTTGCAGAACTGCTCGTACAGCTCGGCGATGATCGCTTCCACGCCCCGGTTGGCCAGGCTGTAGTAAATCGTTTGCTGATCGCGCCGGGTGCTTACCATGCCGCTGTTGCGCAACACCGCCAGGTGCTGTGAAAGCGCCGACTGCGACAGCGGCACGTGACGGTTGATTTCCGAGACCGACATTTCGCTGTCGAGCAGATGGCACAACACCATCAGCCGATGGGGATTGGCCATCAGCTTGAGGAAATGGGCCGCGTCCCCGGCATGGCGCGCCATTTCATCCAGGGTCATGGTCTCTGGATCCGGTTTTGATGACAGTTGAGGACTTAATTGTTGCATGACACTTATTATCCACGCTTGAAGGTTCGATTTCCAGTGTTTGAGGTTCTTTCAAGGAGCGCGGCGGTCTACCAGGCAAAAAGCGACGAACAGGCCAACCGGGTAGAATGGAGAGTCGTTTCAGGTCCGCCAAGGTGAAGTCCAGATGAGTCAGACCGCAGAGCAGATGTCCGGCGATCAACCGGCTGGCGATCACCCGCTTCGTTTCGTCACGGCGGCCAGCCTCTTCGATGGCCATGACGCGGCCATCAATATCATGCGTCGACTGATCCAGGGCGCTGGTTGCGAGGTGATCCATCTGGGTCACAATCGTGCAGTCCGGGATATCGTCGATGCCGCGATCCAGGAGGATGCCGACGGGATCGCGGTCAGCTCTTACCAGGGTGGCCACAACGAATTCTTCCGTTACATGGTCGACATCCTTGACGAGCGCGGGGCCGGAAATATTTGCGTGTTTGGCGGCGGTGGTGGCACGATTACCCCGGATGAAATCCGTGCGCTGCATGAATACGGGGTCGAGCGCATCTATCATCCCGACGACGGGATGGAGATGGGCTTGAAGGAGATGATCGACGATCTGGTGGCGCGCACCAGGCGGGCGCGGGAGGAGCGATCGGATCAGGACTATGGTCGGGTTCATGGTGATCGCGGTTTGGAAACCGCTCCTGCGGCCGCGGAGTCGAAGGCGGCACTCGACTTTGGCGTTATTGCCCGCTACCTCAGCGCGATCGAGAACGGCACACTGTCCAAGCACGAGCTGGCCAGGTTGCAAAAGCTCGCCCGGCCCTCGAGTCCCGAGTCCCTGGTTTCGAGCCCCGCTCCTGTGATCGGCCTGACCGGCACCGGAGGGGCGGGCAAGTCCTCGGTGACCGACGAGCTGATCAATCGTTTCCTGCAGTATTTTCCGTACATCAGGATCGCGGTGCTGGCCGTCGACCCGACCCGCAGACGCACCGGCGGGGCGTTGCTGGGGGATCGCATCCGGGTCAATTCGTTGCGTTCGCAACGGGTCTTCATGCGCTCGATGGCCACGCGCCGCGAGCACCTGGCGACCAGCGAGGTGCTCAAGCAGTGCATTGCCTACCTGCGTGGCTGCGGCTTCGGTCTGGTCCTGGTCGAAACCGCAGGCATCGGGCAGGCCGATACCGAGATTGTCGACCTGGTCGACTTCCCGGTCTACGTGATGACCTCCGATTACGGCGCGGCCAGCCAGCTCGAGAAAATTGACATGCTCGATTTTGCCGAAATGGTCATCCTCAACAAGTTCGAAAAACGCGGAGCCGAGGACGCGCTGCGCGATGTCCGAAAACAATGGAAGCGCAACCGGCTCAAGTTCGACCTGGCTGACAACGAAGTCCCCGTCTACCCGACCATTGCCAGCCAGTTCAACGACCCGGGGGTGACCTGGATGTTTTCCGAGCTGTGTCGCCTGCTGCGCGAAACGCTGGAACTCGATCCCGACTCCTGGACACCGGATCTGGCCGTCGACGAAAAACAGCCGCGTGCCACCGCGCTGATCCCCGGTAATCGACAGCGCTACCTGGCCGAAATTGCCGAACAGGGCCGGGCAGTCAACCAGGCGATCGATCAACAGGCCGAACTGGCCTCGCAGGCCCGGAGCCTGTACCAGGCGCTGTGCGAACTCGACGATCCGGCGCTCCCGGAAGCGCTGGCGTCGTTCGATGCTCCGGACTCGGTCGACGACCTGCCCGAGGCCATGGCCGCGGCAATCACCGAGCTCAGACGCGCCTACAACGAAAAGCTGGAATCGCTGACCGGCGACAACCTGAGGCTGCTGCGTGAATGGCCAAAGCGGCTGGAAGGCATTACCGCCGAGGACTACAGCTACACCGTACGCGGTCGCGAGATTACCGGCGAGAATTACCGCAAGTCGCTGTCGGGCAACCGGATTCCGAAGCTGGCCGCGGCCGGGTACCGCGACTGGGGCGACCTGCTGCGTTATCTGGGTCGCGAAAATCTGCCCGGCGAATATCCCTACACCGGCGGCGTCTATCCGTACCGCCGCATCGGCGAGGATCCGACCCGGATGTTCGCCGGTGAGGGCACGCCGGAGCGCACCAACCGCCGTTTCCACTATCTGTCGCACGGCCAGGGCGCGGCCCGGCTGTCGACAGCCTTCGATTCGGTCACGCTTTACGGCGAAGATCCAGACGAGCGGCCCGACATCTACGGCAAGGTCGGCAATTCCGGTGTATCAATCGCCACGCTCGACGACATGAAGAAGCTGTATTCGGGCTTCGATCTTTGTGCGCCGACGACATCGGTGTCGATGACCATCAACGGGCCGGCACCAATGATCCTGGCGATGTTCATGAATACCGCGATCGACCAGCAGGTCGAGAAGTATCTCGCCGAAAATGGGCGGCTCGACGAGATCGACAAGCTCAAGGCCGAGCGCTTCGCCGATGCCGAACCGCCGCGTTACGAGGGCGAACTTCCGGCGGGCAACGACGGGCTCGGTCTGAAGATGCTCGGTATCAGCGGTGACGAGCTGCTCGACCGCGAGACCTACGAGAGGATCAAGGCCGACACGATCAACGTCGTGCGCGGCACCGTGCAGGCCGACATCCTGAAAGAAGACCAGGCGCAGAATACCTGCATCTTCTCCACCGAGTTCGCGTTGCACATGATGGGTGATATTCAACAGTACTTCATCGATCATGACGTGCGCAACTTCTATTCGGTCTCGATCTCGGGCTATCACATCGCCGAGGCCGGCGCCAATCCGATCAGCCAGCTTGCCTTCACGCTGGCCAACGGGTTCACGATTGTCGAGTATTACCTGGCACGCGGCATGGACATCGACGCATTCGCGCCCAATCTGTCGTTTTTCTTCTCCAACGGCATGGACCCGGAATACGCCGTCATCGGCCGCGTCGCGCGACGCATCTGGGCGCGCGCGATGCGTGAGCGCTATCGCGCCAACCAGCGCTCGCAGATGCTCAAATACCACATCCAGACCTCGGGCCGGTCGCTGCATGCCCAGGAAATCCAGTTCAACGATATCCGCACCACGCTGCAGGCGCTATACGCGCTGTTCGACAACTGCAACAGCCTGCACACCAACGCCTACGATGAGGCCATCACCACGCCGACCGAGGAATCGGTACGCAGGGCCGTGGCGATCCAGTTGATCATTGCGCGCGAACTGGGGCTGAACATGTGCGAGAACCCGTGGTCGGGCAGCTTTATCATCGAGCACCTCACCGACATGGTCGAGGAAGCCGTCTACCAGGAGTTCGAGGCGATTTCCGAGCGCGGCGGCGTGCTGGGCGCAATGGACTCGATGTACCAGCGCGGCAAGATCCAGGAAGAGTCGATGTACTATGAAAGCCGCAAGCACGACGGCAGTCTGCCGATCATTGGCGTCAATACCTACAAGCCGAACACGGGCGCCGAGGAAGACCTGCCGGAAATCGAGCTCATCCGCTCCACAGAGGCCGAGAAAGACAACCAGATCAAGCACCTGCGCCGCTTCCAGGCCGCCCGCAACCCGCGCGGCCCGGAGGCGTTGTCAAAGCTCCGCGAGCGCGCCCGCAAGCGCGCCAACACCTTCGAGGCGCTGATGGAGGCGGTCAAGTACCACTCGCTGGGCCAGATCAGCCATGCGCTGTACCAGATCGGCGGCGAGTACCGCCGCAATATGTAATACCGGAATCGTCACCGGCCAGGTCGTCAGGTTACCTGGAGACCACGCTGCTGGCCGCTTCTTTCCAGGCATCATGATCGATGTCGAGATCCGCAAACTGCTGCGAGTCGAATACCGCAACCTCGCCAGACCGGGCCTTGATCCTGTAATCCTCCAGTAACCGCAGTACCGGACGCGTCAGCAATACCAGTGCCACCAGGTTGACCAGTGCCAGCAGGGCCATGGTCAGATCAGCGAATGCGAAGACCGTACTGAGGTCCTGGGTCGAGCCCCACAGAATGAGCAGCAGCATCAGGACGCGGAAGACGATAAACGTGATCCGGTCGGTCGGTTTGATCCAGTAAGTCGCATTTTCGCCAAGATAGAAGTTGTACAGGATGGAGCTGAATACGAACAGCAGCAACACGATGCTGACCAGCGGCTCGCCCCAGTCTCCGACGTGGTGTGCCAGCGCCAGTTGGGTGAGCACGACGCCCTTGTCGGATATTGCGGCCAGTTCGGTGGCTGCGGCAAGAATCGGCGTATGCGGCGCAATCAAAGAGGCATCACCGGCCGTGGCGTGAATTGCGGTTATGACCAGATCGCCGATCAGCCCATCCATACCGACGCTGAGGATCAGAAACGCCGTAGCCGTGCAGATGATAATCGTGTCGATCAAGACGCTGAAGGCCTGCACGATACCCTGGTTGACCGGATGCGGCACCGCGGCGACTGCCGCGACGTTGGGTGCGCTGCCCAGACCCGCTTCATTGGAAAACAGACCGCGTCGCACGCCCCACACGATGGCCGCCCCGACGCCGCCGCCGGCGGCCTGCTCGAGGCCGAAGGCGCTCTTGACGATCAGCGACAGCACGACCGGGACCTGCTCGATGTTGAACGCGGTGACGCCCAGCGCGACCAGGATGTAGAGTATGGCCATCATCGGCACGATGATTTCGGTAACCCTTGAGATCCGCTGCACGCCGCCGAATATGGTCAGTCCGATCAGTATTGTCAGCGCCACGCCGGTTGCCAGTTCGGGGATACCGAAGGCCTCTTTTAGCGAAGAAGAGGCGACGAAAGACTGCAGCGCGACGAACGCCAGACCGAAGGTCACCAGTAGCAGGACGGTGAACACCAGGCCCAGCTTGCGGC
>CAYVPB010000033.1:0-29844 GCA_964453565.1 uncultured Halomonas sp. | reverse complement strand
AATTCGAACGCGCCGAATTCGCCCTGGAAACCCTGCACGGCGCCATTGCCGGGGTCGATTCGGCCTATCTGGACCCGGAAGAAATGACCGCCGAGCGCGTGCTGACCAATGCCAGGGAGGCCATGGAAGCCTTTTACGACACGCGCCCTGACCTCTACGCCACCATGTCCGCATCGTTGGGGCAGATCGCGATGGACCTGATCATGATCCCCCAGGCGCGTGAGATCATCGAGCGCGGCGTGGTCGCCGCCGAACGTGCCGAGGTCGACAACGAACTTCTACGCAAGTTGTTGCTGCTGCAGGTCCGGGCACGGGAAGGCACGAATCTTCCCGTGGATCCCATTCTGGAGAGGGTTCTGGAAACGGATGGTGGTGGACAGCGTGCCGACTGGATGGAGGCCATGGCGCGTCGGCTGATCTGGGAGAACCGGCCCACGGAAGCCATTCCGTACCTGGAGCGGGCGCTGGCAACAGTATCGCAACAGTCTGGCAGTCACCGGCTGGAGCTTTCCATCCGCGGCATTCTCGGGCGAGCGCTCGCTTTTACTGGACAGCATGAACGGGCCCGGGCGCTGACGGCTGAAACGGCCGCCTGGCTTCCGGCGCACTTCCAGCCCAATGAGCATGCGGTGATGATGTTCCGCTTCAACGCCATCAGCACGCTGATCTCGGGCGGCGACCTGGCCGCAGCAGGCGAGCACGCTGATGAAATCCGCACGCATGTGCGGCTGGATCATGCCAGCAGCCCTTTCACCGGCCATCTGCTTTCCGCGCTGGGTCGACTGGCATTTGACCAGGGCAACCTGGAACTGAGCATCGTATACCGGCGCCGTGCCCGGCAGGTGTTTCGCCAGGTGCTGGGGCCGAACAGCAATGAGGAAATGCGCATGACGCTGAACCTGGCCGGCATGCTGGAGGTCGATCCGGCGACCGCAGCCGAGGCCGAGGCGCTGTATCACGAGGCCTTGGACATTATCCGCGCCATCGCCGATCCCGATGCTCCGATTCTCCTGACAGCGCGATCATGGCTGGCCCGCAGTGTCGAGCGGAACCGCGGCGAAGCGGATGCCTTTCGCGCACTGCTGGGCGACCCTCCGGTCTCGCGCCGCCAGATCATGGATTCTCCCCGCTGGCAGCAGGCATTCGAGCGCTACCGGGGGTCGCATGGCTGCGGCCATCCGGCGCTGGACCGGGCGCTGGCCCTCAACTGCGCCCGTGCCCGCGCCCTGATGCAGGAATAAGCCGGGCGCCGTTTTGCTGAATCCCCACATGTCATCCTGAGCCCCCACCCGTCATCCTCAACTCGATGCAGGACCCAGCCGATCAAACCGTCCGCGGTCGCGGACACAAACTGCTGTAGTCCGGAATACGACACCACCCACCGGGCCGCCCCCGAAAAGCATCCCCGTCTGGCCCGTCACTGCTTCCACGATTGGATTTTCGCCGAAGTTGCGAGTAACGTTGGCAGACCGGTCCTCGCGGCATCTCCGGCCGGCGTGCCGGCGCGTAATTCGAATAAAGAGCGCCGGACCGAACGGCGAGGGATGTTCAGGGCCGACACCATCCTTTACCCAACCCAAGGTGACTGTCATGAAAAACGCTTCGAATTCAACTTCCATCTCACTGCCACAACTGGCTGCCGTCGGCCTTCTGACCTTCGGTGCCATCAACAATGCAATGGCCTTCGTAAACTGCGAGGAAGCCATCCTGAAGACTCCGGCACCAAGCTGCCCGGATGGCTCGTACCGGGTGCTTTCCGGCACCGATATTGAAATGTGCGACGCAAAGAAAACCGAACCCGATTCCACCACCTGCGTCACCCACGGCTCCATGGAACCCCCGACCCCGGCCTGGATCGATTGCCGGCAGTCCGGGTCCGGGGATGCAATCTGCACCGCCTGGCCCCAGGGCGATCTGGACTTCGACTGGGCGGTTTCAGAACGCCTGGAACTGGTCGAGCCCGTGCGGCAGATTCAGCCTGGCATGGGCGGAGCTCTGCGCATGAATATGGGCGACATGTCCCGATCCGCTGAGCCGGTATCTTCGCACCTGGAAATTCTGCCGGGCTCCGACATCAACCTGCCGCAGACCGGCAAAGGTCCGACTCAGCGCATCCAGTGCCGCGAGCCGGTCGGCTCCGGGCTGGTTTCGGTCACGATCACCACGCCGGACGGGCTCAGCGACACCGTGTTCGCCGGCGTGCATTGCGACGAAGCGGTGCTCTGATCACCCCATGGCCCCCGGCATCGCTGGATCGCCGATGCCCCGGGCCGCTGGAATGCGCGGACGGCCGCCCACCTGGCTGCCGCGATTCCTCCGGAACCGGATTCCGCTCCCGGTTCCGGCCCGCGCAAGCGGTGTATTCCGTCCAGAGAGAGGGACGCTCCAGCCTCGACGGAATCCCGATTGCGCGACCTCTCACCGGCCGGCCCCACAACCCCCGGGCCGGCCTTGTTTTACCCGCGGCGGTGATTCGGGTCAGGGCTGCACGTCACGCCGCAGCAGCGAGCGGAAGTTCTCCGGCGAGTTCAGGGCCCAGTCGTAGTCGATAAATTCGAGATTCGAGGTCGATTCCAGCTTGTCGACGGCTTCGCGACTACCGAATTCGCGAATGAATTGCTCCACTGATCCACTCTGGTCGACGAAATCCTGCTGGTACCAGTCGAACAGGCTGGTCAGTCGCAAAGTATCGCCATGCTGTTGCAGATGCAGCGGGGTATCCAGCGCGGCGCGCGTGTTGTCGAGCATGAATTGCTCGACATTGGCGGCGGTATAGACCTGCCGTCGCAGCGGCGGACATCCAAGCGAGGCGCAGTTGACCATGAAGTGCACCCGCGCATCCCACCAGCCGCGTTCACGGAACTCATCACCGAGCAGAATTTCCAGTTCGATCCCGCTGAGCGAATATTTCTGCCCGCCGATGTCAAACAGATCGCGCTGGAACACCCGATACGGGTTGAGAAAGTGGCCATAGTCACGCACGCTTTCCACCAGTGCACCATCCTGCGGATTTTCAAGAATCCAGGCGATCATGAAATAGTTGTAGGCATTGATCCAGAACGCCAGTGCGCCCGCGCGACTGCCGATCCTTTGCGGGTCGAATTCGGCCAGCCTGGCGTGCTGCGCTTCCAGCAGCCCGGAAGCTCCCGCATCGTCCAGGGCCGATCGATAGTCGAAACTGCTGAGCAGGCCACCACTGGACAGTCTGTGCTCGGTCACATGGCGTTGCAGCAGTTGCTGGAAGGGCTGGAAAATCCCGGCGACGCTGCCGCCGGCATCCGGTCCATAAGTATCAGCGAAAGCGGCTGAAAACGGCAATGTCACCAGCAGGATGAGAGCCGCTTTGATCGAAAACGATTGGATGTACATTCCATTTCCCGGTATGAGTTTGGCCGTTTCCGGCATGCCGCAGATGTCAGACCGCGCAATGTCCCCGCCGCTTTCGCCCAATACCGCAATCACGTCATGCGTGCCTGATTCACCCCTTGTGCATTGCGAGGGGACGCAAGGCTTCGCAGCAGACAGGGTGTTGAATCAGGTGAGTTATACTCATCCCATCAAGGGTATTGTGGCATGTAGACTTCGAGACCCGTCGGCGCCACCCGTCGGCGCCACCCGTCGGCGCCGGCAAATCGAGGTAACAGGATTCCATCGCATGGCCATCCCGGCAAGACAGCAGGTGAGCGGATGAACGACATGCTTGAAGCTCCGCCGGAAACGGTCTCAAGCGAAACCATGGCCCGGGCGATCAGCGCTTCCGACTTGATCGAGAAGCTGAATGAACGCTGCCGCAAGGCGTGGCAAAGCGGCGGCAGCGCGTTTCCTCCGGCGCTGGGTTGGATTGCACTGGACGAAGTCAGGGATCAACGCTCACAGATCGGTTTTTCCGGGCTGGAGCAGCTCATGCAGTCCATCCACGAGCGTTGCCGAATGCAGCTCGATACCGGCGATCTGAGCGCCCGTTTCGGACTCGACGCAATCGCCGTGATGCTCGATCCGGCCAGAGGCGAACGCGATCTGGAACGCACGGCTCGCGATGTCATCAAGGCAATCAACAGCAACCTGTTCGAAATTGGCGAGCTCTCGATCGCGGCAACAGTGAGCATGGCCATTCGTCCGGTGCGCGAAGCACTCAAACCGGCCGAGGCCAACCTCGTTCGCGCGGCAGCGGCGGCCGAACTGATTTCCGATCAGGGCGGAAACCGCTTCGAGCTTGGACATCGCGAGGTGACGGAAGCCGATGCGCCCGGAGCGCTTCTCGGTCAATTGACCCGGGCGATTCGCGACAATACAATCAGGGTCGTATCGCAGCCGTTCATGTCCACCACCAATCCTGCGCGCGAACGCTATCAGCTCTTTCCCCGGCTGGTGGCCGCGGATGGTTCGCTGATTCCGGCTGCGCGGTTTGTCCCGATTGCAGCCGAAAGGGGAGCATTGCCAGCGCTTGATCACTGGATGGTCCGCTATGCAGTCGATCTGCTCGTCAAAAGGGTCAAGGCCGGTCAGGAACTGCCACGGCTTTTTCTGTCTCAATCCACGGCCCTGATTGAAGACTCGCGCATGCTTAGCCAACTGCGCGACAAACTTCAGGAGCTCGAACCCGACCAGCGCCTGCTGGTGCTGGAATTCAGCATTCTGGAACTCAAACCCCGCATTCGTGAGGCACGCCGCACTTTCATGCAACTGAAAGAACTTGGGACCAGAATTTCAATCTCCGGCATTGACGAAAAGGTTCCGGATGCCGTTCTGTTACGCCATCTGCCTGCCGATTATCTGAAAATGAAATCGAATTTCGCACAGCGGGTGCTGGAAGACAAAGCCCTGTCCGGACGTTTCAACGATTTCGCCGACCAGGCTCGCAAGGCTGGCAGGCAGGTGATTGTACCGATGCTCGAAGACGCCGAATCCGTATCCCGATTCTGGCAGATGAATGTCGACCTGATCCAAGGCAACTTCATTCATCAACCCACCGAAGAGACTCTGGGGGCCTGAAAGTTTTCGCAGGCCAGAAAAATCCTTCTGATGGCACACCTTATGAACTTTCGAGCAATCCTTGTCGGGATCAGCCTGACGTTCACACTCACCGGATGCAGCAGTCCGGAACCGGCGGACTCCGGACGCACTCCGCCGCTGCTGCTGATCTCGATCGACGGCTTCCGTCACGACTATTTCGAGCTGACCCAACTGCCGGCACTGCAGCGATTGATCGAGGGCGGCATCAAAGCCGACTCGCTGATGCATGTTTTCCCGACCAAGACCTTCCCGACCCATTACGCGACCGTGACCGGACTGTATGCCGAAAATACCGGGGTGGTCGCCAACAGCATGTGGGATCCCAAGCGCCAGGCGCGTTTCTCGCTGGGCAATCGCGATGCGGTCATGGATGGCTACTGGTACGACGGCGAACCGATCTGGAACACCGTGGAGCGTGCCGGCAAAACCGCGGCAACCTATTTCTGGCCGGGCTCGGAGGCCCAGATCGGCGGCATTCGCCCGACCTACTGGAAGCCCTATGCCGGCGAGACGCCACATCAGGCGCGCGTGGACCAGGTGCTGGCGTGGCTGGATCTGCCGTCGGCAGAACGACCGGACTTCCTGACGCTTTATTTTTCGGCCGTGGACTCGGCCGGTCATGCCAATGGCCCCGGCCATCCGCGTGTGATCGAGGCGATGGAAGACGTGGATCGTGCCCTTGGCCGGTTACTGGACGGGCTTGAGGCGCGCGACCTGCTGGGCCGCATGCACATCCTGATCACCTCCGACCACGGCATGCAGCAGATTGACCTGGACCGCTACGTACTGCTCGACGATTTTCTTGATCTCGGCCGGGTCAACGTCTCCGACTGGGGACCGGCCGCCCAGATCTGGACGGTCGAGGGTGGCCCCGATGCCGATGAGATCGTATCGGCCCTGGATGGCGCGCACGAGGCCATCCTGCGGGTCTGGAAAAAGGGCGAGGGCCCGCGCCGGTATCGCTTCGACGACCATCAGCGCATTCCCGACGTCACCGTCGAGGCAAAACTCGGCTGGATGATCTCGAACAAGCCCTATTACGCCGGCATGCAGCGCGGCGTACTTAACGGCATGCACGGCTGGGATCCAGCCTGGCACACCATGCACGGCATCTTCATCGCGCACGGACCCGCATTCCCTCCCGGAGTCCGCTTGCCCGCTGTTCGCTCGGTGGACCTGTACTCGCTGATGGCGGAACTGCTCAACGTGACCCCCGCTGCAACCGACGGCAGCCTGGACCCATTCCGGACGCTGCTGGCCGGCGAACACGCGCCTGAACCGCTGGAACAGCTCTGGGATTGCGGCGAGCAGGAAATGCGCACCCGCAGCGTGCCGGGCCTCGCAGCGCTGCATCACGGCCAGCGCGTGTTCGCACTGCCACAGGTCACTGCAGCATCAGGCACGCGCTTTTCCGATGCGGATGTGGAATTCTGGAATCAGGGCCAGCAGGCCCGGTTCCGAATCGAAGAGCAGGTTTTTCAGGACTGCCAGACGAACTCGGAACCGGCCCCCGGAGCCTGAGCCAGAATCATTCCTCAGAATCAGTCTTCAAGCACGAACGTGACCTTCAGGTCCACGCGGTATTCCTTGACCGTACCGTTCTCGCCGCAGGTGACTTTCTGTTCCTTCACCCAGGCACCCTGGATGTTCTTCAGGGTTCGTGAGGCTCTTTCCAGGCCGCTGCGAATGGCGTCTTCGAAACTGGAGCTGGATGTCGCGCTGATTTCGGTGATTTTCGCAATACTCATTTGCGGTACTCCTGTTGTTTTAACGGAATGAATCAGCCCCCTTCTCACTTAAACATTCGGTCGATGCGGGCGGAATTAAACCACCCCCATGCCTGAGCTGCCCGAAGTCGAAACCACGCGCCGCGGACTCGCGCCATTGGTCGAAGGCCGGTCAATCGAGCGCGTCGTGGTTCGCAGGCGACACCTGCGCTGGCCAGTGGCCGGGCAACTGGACGCGCTGGCCGGTCACAGCGTGCTCGAACTGCAGCGCCGCGCCAAATGGCTGATCTGGCGCTTCGAACACGGCGCACTGCTGTGGCATCTGGGCATGTCCGGATCGTTCCGCGGCTGGGATCAGGCGCCCTCACCCGGCCGCCACGACCATATCGATCTGGTCATGGCCGGAGGTTGCACGATCCGCTTCACAGACCCGCGCCGCTTCGGCGCGGTTCTGTGGCAGCGCGGGGCCGATCCACTGGCACACCCCCGCCTGGCTCGTCTGGGGCCCGAACCGCTGGAGGCCGAATTCGACGGCGATTGGCTGTGGCGCGCCAGTCGTGGACGCCGCGCAAGCGTCAAGCAGTTCATCATGGATGCACATATCGTGGTCGGCGTGGGCAACATCTATGCCGCCGAGGCACTGTTCATGGCCGGCATTCATCCCAAAAGAGCCGCCGGCGCGATCAGCCTGGCGCGCTACGATCGCCTTGCAGATGCGATTCGCGACACTCTCGCACGCGCCATCGAAGTCGGCGGCACCAGCCTGCGGGACTTCACCGTCGGCGACGGCACGCCCGGCTATTTCGGTCAGAAACTCCAGGTCTACGGCAAGGCGGGGCAACCCTGCCGCAAATGCGGCAGAGCCCTCAAAACCGCCACCATTGGCCAACGTGCCACGGTCTGGTGTGGCCACTGCCAGCGCTGACCGGGCCTGACAACATCCCGGCACGAACGGATGGGAAGCCCTGAACCGAAGGGCTTGGCAAACCCGAAGCGCATCAGGCTGCCCGCCGCAGGCGGCGAGCAGAATCATGCTTGTGAGCAGGACGAGGCGTTCAGTTGCCCCAGACCAGCCGCACAAACACCCGGCGGTCGGCGGCATTGAAGCCGAACAGCGGCTCGTATTTCCGGTCAGCGAGGTTGTCGACGCGGATTTCGATTTCCCATGGCTGGGTCCAGCGCCAGGCGGCGCGCAGGTTGACCAGAGTATACGACGACAGGCGCGCGGCGCCAACATCAAGCCGGTCGCCGACATGAACCAGCTCGGCATCGAGGTTCCAGCGTTGCCCGGACTGATATCCGAGTACCCAGCTACCCTTGAACTCGGCCCGGCGCAGCAGGTCGCGATTGAGGTCACGATCTTCCGGATCCTGCCAGGTCAGGTTGAAACGGCTGGACCAGGGTCCGGCGGCCAGATCGTGGGTGAATTCAAGCCCGCGGATGCGCGATTGCCTGACGTTGACGGCCTGGAAGTTTTCGCCACTGAAGTCGATCAGATCATCGATCCAGTTGGAAAACAGGCTGAAGGTGAAACGCTGGCCCGGCGTCGGGTTGAAATCAGCGCCCATTTCAGCCGACCACGACCGTTCCGGATCAAGATCCGGATTTCCGGCGAAAAGCCCACCGAAGCCGGGTGAAAACAACTGGCTGAATGAAGGCGCTCGAAAAGCACGTCCGGCATTGGCGAAGACCCGCCATGCCTCTGCCGGCCGGTACTGGAGTCCGGCACTGCCGGTCGGTTCGGTGCCGAAGTTTTCATTCTCGTCCAGCCGGACGCTGGCTTCCCACGCCCAGGCGCCGGTCGATCCGTCGAGGCCGACAAATGCTCCAAAGTTGTATCGGCTGTCGCTCCACTGGTTGCGGCTCACGCCCGACTCACGCCAGCCGTCGATGCCGATCAGCAATGATTGTCCGCCTCCAATAGCTCGCTCGGCCAGCCAGTCGCCCTGCAGTCTGCGGGTGCGGACTTCCGAGACGCCGAAGGCGGTTTCGGTATCCAGTTCATCGCGCAGCGTTGCCAGCCCGGCCTGCCAGCGCCACGGCCCGGCGGTCTCGCGCAGATAGTCAAACCGCCAGGACCAGTTCTCGAAGTCACTTTCGCCCTGGTCAAACTCGATATCGCCCGTGGCCAGGCGTCCGCGCCAGCGCAGCTCGCCACGCTCGTGCGCCCACTGGCCGCCGGTGGCCAGCGACAGGTTCTCGAAACCATCGTCATCCGGGTCGAACGCGAATCCGCGCTCGTTCTGGGCCGAGAAGCCGCCCACCTTGCGCCATGCCAGCGCCGCGTCGGCGGCGAGGCTTGCGTGTTCCAGCCCGGCGGCAACACTGGCCGCGCGCTCGCGGTCGGAACCGTAAGCAACGGAAGCCTGGGCGCCGGGGCCGCGGCGAGTGAAGATCTGGATCACGCCGCCAACCGCGTCGGAGCCCCAGCGCGCCGCACGTGGACCCCGGACGATTTCAATGCGCTCAATCAGGGCCGGATCCAGCGTCTCCCAGGTAAATGCACCGGTGCCGCTGGCCGCGACCCGCACGCCGTCGATCAGCACCAGCACCTGGTTGCTGTTGGCCCCTCGCATGAACAGGCTCGTCTGTGCCCCGGGGCCGCCGGCGCGCGACAAATCGACGCCGGCCTGGAGGCGCAGGAGCTCAAGCAGATCCGGAGCCTGGCTGCGCTCGATGTCGGCCCGATCGATGACCGAAACCCGGGCCGGAACCCGGTCAGTGGACTGTGCGGTCCTGCTGGCGGTCACAATGATCGGATCTCCGATCCAATCGGGCTCGGCCAGCACCTGGAAAGGGCACAAAAGTGAAAGAAAACCGCCGGCCAGTGCCGGCAAGGTGAATCGCTGTTGCATGTTTTGACTCCCGGCGCACGCCCGCGCCCTCGGGCCACGGTTCGGGAGACAAGCAGGGATGGCGGCAGGGATCTGCGAGCTCGCAGATCAGGAACAACCGGCAACGCTGCCTGCAACCGCCCACCGCGGCATACAAACACGCTTGAAGGCCGGTCTCCTGGCTTCCGGACAGGACGATTCGTCCCCGGGCCGATTTCCTTCCCGCGCCGTCGCGCAGTGGACTTCAATCAGACCCGGCACACGCGTTGAGCTCGTGCGCTTCCAGTTACAGTTGCGGGGGCAGCGCCGGACTTTGCCATGAAGGCAGCACCGGCTTCCCGTTTCACCTCGCTTCGATTCGAGGCACCGTCAAGCATCCACGTCCCGGATTCGCTCCGGGACCACGGTGAGTATAACGCCGGTGATTGATGCAATCAGCACTATTACATCAGTAAAGCCACACAATCGCCAAAAAACCTTCCACCGGCTTGCACGTGCTTTCAGGCCGCTTCGCGAATGGACTCGCCGGTTTCGGTCAGGCCGGCCTGCAATTCCCGAAGGTCGAAGTCGTCAACAGCGATGATTTCCATGGCACGCTCGCGAACCGAGCGCATCAGGCTAGCCTCCTGTTCGGAGAACACGCCGGACTCTTCAGCCGAATCAACCTGCTCGTCAAAGGTATATCCGGAAACCTTGCCCGACTTGAGTGCCTTGAGCAGCCGCCGTTCCAGCGGCTCAGTCGCGATCACGTCGGGCAACAGACTTTCCATGTTGCCCGGTACGTGGCCCGGACGATCCCTGCGGTAGCAACCGCGCGTGAGCCGGTCACGCGTCTCCGACGGCGACAGCATCAGCGCCGCCACCTTGTGCCCGAGCCGGTCGTTGGGACGGCGCTCGTTGGCCCCCAGCGGAAATACGATGCGGCGCAGGAATGGCCTGGCAACGGCAATCGGATAATTGTCGATCACGCCCTTGAGCGCTTCCTGAATCCGATAGATGCCATCGTGAAAGGCCCAGGCCAAGATCGGCTGGTCAGCGGCGGGTCGACCCTCGTACTCGAATCGACGCAGCATGGCCGCCGAGATATACAGCCAGCTCAGCGCGTCACCGAGCCGGCCGGAGATCTTTTCCTTCATCTTCAGTTTGCCGCCATAGGTCAGCATGGCGATATCGGCCATCAGCGA
The DNA here is from genome assembly GCA_964453565.1 of uncultured Halomonas sp. Classification (GTDB taxonomy): domain Bacteria; phylum Pseudomonadota; class Gammaproteobacteria; order Xanthomonadales; family Wenzhouxiangellaceae. The sequence goes on along the minus strand of CAYVPB010000033.1, from coordinate 19,086 downwards.
GAACGAAGCCGTGTAGCGGCTGAGCTTGCGGTAGTACTTTCTGGTCTGGCGGTCGCCCGGCACCGCGGCAAAGCGGGCAAAACTCAGGCCCAGGACAAGCGAGCGCGAGGCGCAGGAAATGCTGTGTCCGATGTGCCGGAACAGCAACTTGTCGAATTCACGCAGTTGCTGCTCCTCGTCCTCGATCTGCAATGCCTCCAGCTCCTTGAGCACGAAAGGATGGCAGCGGATCGCACCCTGGCCGAAGATCATCATCGATCGGGTCAGAATGTTGGCACCCTCGACAGTGATCCAGATCGGCGCACCCTGCCAGCCACGACCCAGATAGTTGCGCGGGCCGAGAATGATGCCCTTGCCGCCATGGATGTCCATCGCGTCCTTGAGAATTTCTCTTGATAGCTCGGTACAGTGATACTTGGCCAGCGCACCAGGCACGGCCGGCTTTTCTCCGGCATCGACCTCGGATGCGGTCTGGCGCGAAAGCGCGCTGATGGCATAGGTGTACGATCCAATTCGGGCCAGTGCTTCCTCGACCCCCTCGAAGCGGCCGATCGGCAGATTGAACTGCTTGCGGATGCGGGCGTAGGCGCCGGTCGCCAGACAGGCCAGCTTGGCCCCGCCGGTGGTCGAGGATGGAAGCGAAATGGCTCGACCGACCGAGAGGGACTCGACCAGCATGCGCCAGCCCTTGCCGGCGTACTCGGTGCCACCCAGCAAAGTGTCGAGCGGCACGAATACGTCCTTGCCACGGATTGGTCCATTGGGAAACGGATTATTGAGAGGAAAATGACGCCGTCCGATTTCCAGGCCCGGGGTATCTGCCGGCAGCAGCGCCAGTGAAATCCCGATATCGTCCTGGTCACCAAGCAGGTGATCCGGATCATACAGCCGGAACGCGAGACCGACCACGGTGGCTACCGGTGCCAGGGTGATATAGCGCTTGTCAAACGTCATGCGCATGCCCAGCACTTCGCTGCCGTTCCACTGACCCTTGCAGACCACACCATAATCCGAAATCGAGGTGGCGTCCGAACCTGCGGTGGTGGAAGTCAGGCCGAAACAGGGGATATCCTCGCCGGAAGCCAGTCTTGGCAGATAGTGGTCTTTCTGCTTTTCAGTCCCGTAGTGCAACAGCAACTCGGCCGGGCCGAGTGAGTTGGGTACCGCCACCACCGAACCGACGGTAGCACTCATGCCGCCGACCTTTTCCAGAACCGCGCGGTGGGCGATGGCCGAAAAACCCAGCCCACCGTATTTCTTGGGGATGATCATGCCGAGAAAGCCCTTGTCCTTGATCAGCTTCCAGGCCTCATCTGACAGATCGATGCGGTAGTGGGTGAATTTCCATTCGTCGATCACATCGCACAGTTCCTCGCATGGGCCGTCAATGAACGCCTGCTCTTCAACGGTCAGCTCGGGTAGAGGTTTTTCGATCAGTCTCTTCCAGTTCGGGCGGCCGCTGAAGAGTTCACCCTCGAACCCGACCGTACCGGCGTCCAGCGCCACCTGCTCGGTTTCCGAAATCTGGGGCGTCATCTTTGCAAACACCTTGAGCGCCGGCGCGGAAATGAAGGCGCGGCGCCATGGTAGGTGATTCACTGGTACCGCGACGGCCAGAAACAGCAGCCAGACTATGCTCAGCGACAGCCAGCCGGGCTGGCCGGCGAAGGTGAAGGCCAACAGCGTCACGGCAAACGCAGCCGTGCAGGCGCGCAGGGAAAGCTTCAGGAAACTGCAGCCAAGGCTGACTGCCAGGAGGACAAACAGAAAAAGAATCATGGTCATTTCAAATCTCCATCGGCGGTATTTCTTTCAAGAAAAGGCACCGCGGCGTGCAAAAAGCGATCATTGACGTCACCGGCCACCATATGACCGGAATCGGCAACGGAAACATGCTCGGCATGAGGCGCGAGCTTCATAAATTCCTCAACGTGTTCGTCGGAAATCAGCTCCGAGCGGCCGGCCGAGACCAGCAGAGTTGGCTTTTTCAGCTTGCGGGCCGCCGACTTGAGTCTGCTTTGCAGGTTCTTGCTCTTTTCGGCCAGCGCAAGCATGGCCGGGTCCCAGTGCCAGTACCAGCGGCCATCGGAGCCCTGGCGCAGGTTGCGCTTCAGACCTTCGGCGGAACCTGCCGAACGGCGATGGGGCAGAAACGACCTGACGGCCTCGCGCGCCTCGTCCAAATCCGCAAACCCTTTTGGATGCTGTTTCATGAACCCCAGCATCGCCTCGACACCCTTGTCATCCCAGCGCGGCGCGATATCGACCAGCACCAGGGCACGCAGATCGACGATCGGCTTCTCGGAATGGGCCAGCAGCGCAGTCAAACCGCCCATGGACGCGCCAACCAGCAACGGCGCGTGCGGCAACGATGAACATACGCGGCGGAAATCCTCGACGAACTGTTCAAAAACGTACCTTCCCGATGGCGAACGGTCGGAATAACCATGGCCGCGGGCATCGTAACTGACCGCTTGCCAGCCACCGGCTGCCAGATTGCGTGCGGTTTCAGCCCATGCGAACTGGGTCTGGCCGAAACCATGCGCGAGCAGCACGCAGGGGGCCCGCTCGTGGCCGAGATAGCGCACGTCAATCCTGACACCGTCATCGGTCCAGATCTGGCGACGCCGGATTTCATGTTTGTTCAGGCTTCTGATCGCTTCCATACGCTACAGTATGGGGCCGAAAAACGTCCCCGTCAATATTCGGTCAAACCAGCCGCCAGAGTGCCAGACCGGGCATCGATCAGGCGTCAAGATCAGGAATCAGTTTTGACTCCCACCAAGCGATCTGGTCTTTTAATCGCAATTTTCGTTTCTTCAACCGGGTGAGCTGCAACTGATCCATGGTGGCGGATTCCGAAAGCCGCGCGATCGCGTCATCCAGGTCCCGGTGCTGGCTGCGCAAATCGGCCACAATCTCGGCCACCGCAGCTTGCGACTCGGTCATTTTCAGCACCCTCCTGGACAATCCGCGATATTACGGATGGTCTCATCCAAGTTTAGCAGGAGGCGCCGGGCGGACACAAATCGGGAGCTGCGAAGCTGGTGTGTGGCCGCTATCATGGCAGCTTTTGCGCGACCCACTGACCGAACCGATGAACGCGACCGCGAAACGAGAAAAATACAACAACGACAAGCTGTTCAAGCGGCTGCGGAAACTTGCCGGACAGGCGATCGGCGATTTCGGCATGATTGAGCAGGATGATCGCATCATGGTCTGCCTGTCCGGCGGCAAGGACAGCTACGTGATGCTGGACCTGCTGATCAGCCTGCAGCGACGGGCTCCTGTCAGGTTCGAGCTTGCGGCTGTGAATCTGGACCAGAAACAGCCCGGATTCCCGGCCCATGTGCTACCGGAATATCTCGAATCGCTGGGAATCGAGTATCACATCATTGAGCAGGATACGTTTTCGGTAGTCAAGCGGGTCATTCCCGAAGGCAAAACCACCTGCGGCCTGTGCTCACGCCTGCGACGCGGAATTCTGTACCGCTTTGCGCGCGAACACGGCATGACCCGAATTGCCCTGGGCCACCATCGCGACGACATTGTCGAAACTTTCTTTCTCAACCTGATCTACGGCGGCACGCTCAAGGCCATGCCGCCCAAACTCCTGAGCGACGACGGCGACAACGTGGTCATCCGCCCGCTGGCCTACTGCGCCGAGGCGGATCTTCAACGCCTGGCTGAAATCCGTGGCTATCCCATCATCCCCTGCAATCTTTGCGGCTCGCAGCCCAACCTGCAGCGCCAGGCCATCAAGAGGATGCTGGCTGAATGGGATCGGCGCCAGCCCGGCCGCAGCGAGACCATTTTTGCCGCACTGGGTAATGTCGCGCCGTCGCAACTGCTGGATCGCGGACTTTACGACTTCTCGGCCCTGAACCCGTCGGGTCCGGATGCGCGTGACTGGCTGATGCCCGGGCGAGCGACCGGTTCGGATGTGGCATGACTTTCGACAGAGTGACTTTCGGGACTGGCAGGGCCGGGGAATCGCGGCAACAATGGAACCCGACTCAAAATCGGGCAACGCAGCATTGATGTATTTCGGGAGCGAAAAAATGATGTCCTTGATTCACATTCGGTTTCTTGCGCTGGTGCTGACTTTATTGCTGGTCGGCTGTGGCGGGGTCAATTCCAGTATCTCGGTCGGTGACGGCGACCGTCTTTCCGGATCACTTTCGACGGTTAACGGCAAGGTAACGGTGGGCAAGCAGGCCGAGGTCGGCGGCGGACTGAAAACCGTCAACGGCTCGATCGAGGTCGGCGAGGAGAGTCAGGTGGGATCGGCCGAGACCGTCAACGGATCAATCGCACTTGCGCATTCGGTTACCAGCGGATCGGTCAAGACCGTCAACGGACGCATCCGGATCGGCGAGCAGGCCAATATCAACGGACCTGTCCAGTCGGTCAACGGCAATATCGAAATCGGGCGTGACACGCGCGTCGACGGCAGCGTCAGTGCCGTCAATGGCCAACTCAGGATTGATGGTGCGCGGATCGGTTCGATCAGCAATGTCAATGGCGGCATGAAGCTTCTTGCCGGAACTCGCGTCGAAGGGGATTTGCGCGTAAAGCGCCCGACGGGTCGACTGGGATCGCCGCCGACGATCACGATTCACGAGAATGTGATTGTCGAAGGAGAGCTGATTTTCGACCGACCGGTGGTGCTGCGCATGCACGCCAGCGCAAGGACCGGAAAGATTAGCGGCGCCGAGCCCGAAATCTTCGAACAAGCCACACCCTGACCGGGTCCAAATGTTCATCTTTATTGTTCGAGTCAATCGTAGCGCTGGCCGCCGAATTCGACCCAACCTCCACCCCCCGGTTGCGATGGGTCCTGAAATGTACGTGAAATGAAGCCGCCGCGCGCATCCCACTGATAATAGCCCTGCACACGCACGGTTTCGCCGACCCGAACGGGAATGCGTTCGGAGTCGACTACGGAATGTCTGACCTGTACGGTAATTTTCTGGTTCGGCGCGACGGAAAAGCGCTGATGCAGATTACCGCCGATGGTTTCATCGCCCAGAATCCCTGTAACGGGCGCCTCGACGCTGACCCAGATCCCGGTTCGTCCCTGCTCGAAGCTTTCGATCAGACGATCATTCGAAATCGGCGCCTGGCCACCGCCACACCCCCCCACTGCCAGTGTCATCCACGAGATCACCAATACATTGATAACTCGCATATAAATCACCTGACATGTGAACTTCATCAAGCATATCAGATTCCAGCGCGGCGGCCAATTGCTGGCGTCAGAAGCACTACCGGTTCTTCAATCTGATAACTTGGGATTCAGCGTTCCTGTGGCGTTTCGCGGCAAGGCGCCGTGATCAGGCAGGGTGGCCGGTTGCCGGGGCCCGGCGGGGAACGGAGTCCGCCTCCGGAGCGATCAGGATCAGCGCTTGAGTTTCTTGCGCAGGCGCTCCAGCGCGGCAAGCTGGGCCACGGCCTCGGCAAGCTGCGCCTGAGCCTCGGCCATGCCCATTTCGGCACTGCGATCGGCCAGCGCGCGCTCGGCCTGTTCCTTGGCATGCACGGCCGCCGCTTCGTCGAGATCGCTGGCACGCGCCGCGGTGTCGGCCAGAACCGTCACTACATGCGGCTGGATTTCCAGCATGCCGCCGGAGACGTAGTAGAACTCCTCGTCGCCATCAGAGGAAACAACACGCACCTGGCCCGGCTTGATCCGGGTCAGCAACGGTGCATGCCGAGGTGCAATACCCAGCTCTCCTTCCTCGCCGGAGACGACGACCATGGACGCCTCACCGGAAAAGATCTCGGCCTCGGCGCTGACGATATCGACCTGGATTGTGCTCATTGGGTTGCCCTGGTTCGCGATCTGGTGCTACTTCAGACTTGGATGGATTCGATGCTGACGCTGGTGGATTTTCAATCCAGAAAGCGGCTCAAGCCGCTTTCTTTTCAAGCATCTTCTCGCCCTTCTCCACTGCCTGCTCGATCGTGCCGACCATGTAAAAGGCCTGCTCGGGCAGATGGTCGTATTCTCCGTCGACAATGCCCTTGAATCCGCGGATGGTTTCTTTCAGCGAAACGTAAACACCAGGGGAACCGGTGAAGACCTCGGCCACGAAGAACGGCTGGCTGAAGAAACGCTCGACCTTGCGGGCGCGTGCCACGGTCTGCTTGTCTTCCTCGCTCAATTCATCCATCCCGAGAATTGCGATGATGTCCTTGAGCTCCTTGTAACGCTGCAGCGTTCCCTGGACCTTGCGCGCGACATCGTAGTGTTCCTGTCCGACCACCAGTGGATCGAGCTGGCGCGAAGTCGAATCCAGCGGATCCACGGCGGGGTAGATGCCCAGCTCGGCGATCTGGCGGGATAACACCACGGTGGCGTCCAGGTGAGCGAAGGTGGTCGCCGGTGACGGGTCGGTCAGGTCATCGGCCGGCACGTACACGGCCTGGATCGAAGTGATCGAGCCGGTCTTGGTCGAGGTAATGCGCTCCTGCAGCGCACCCATTTCAGCCGCCAGGGTCGGCTGATAGCCCACCGCCGAAGGCATGCGCCCCAGCAGGGCCGAGACTTCCACCCCGGCCAGCGTGTAGCGGTAGATGTTGTCGATGAACATCAGTACGTCGCGGCCCTCGTCGCGGAACTTCTCGGCGATGGTCAGGCCGGTCAGCGCCACGCGCAGCCGGTTGCCGGGCGGCTCGTTCATCTGACCATAGACCAGCGAGACCTTGTCGAGAACGTTGGAGTCCTTCATCTCGTGATAGAAGTCGTTGCCCTCACGCGTGCGTTCACCCACGCCGGCAAATACTGAGTAGCCTTCATGCTCGATGGCGATGTTGCGGATCAACTCCATCATGTTGACGGTCTTGCCGACACCTGCGCCGCCGAACAATCCAACCTTGCCACCCTTGTTGAACGGGCAGACAAGATCGATGACCTTGATCCCGGTCTCGAGAATTTCACTGCTCGCCGCCTGCTCCTCGAATGACGGGGCCTTGCGGTGGATCGGCATGCGTTCCTGTTCTCCGATCGGACCCGCCTCGTCGACCGGATTGCCCATCACATCCATGATGCGGCCCAGGGTTTCCTTGCCGACCGGTACGGTAATCGCTTCGCGGGTATTGCGTACATCGAGGCCACGTTTCAGGCCATCGGTAGAGCCCAGTGCAATCGTGCGCACCACGCCATCGCCGAGCTGCTGCTGGACTTCCAGCATGACCTCGCCCTGTTCGATCACCAGCGCGTCATAAACCCGCGGGACCTCGCCGCGCGGAAACTCCACGTCAACCACGGCGCCGATAATCTGGACAATCTTTCCTTGGTTCATTTGCTTCCTCGTTTCCTTCATGCGGCTTCGGAAAGTTCATCGAAGCCTTCAGGTTTTCGGGTTTCAATTCTGTGTTCGTGAATCGCGGATCGTGAATGGAAAAACCAACCCTTGCAGACGACCTATTGGCGCTTCCATTTACGATTCAGGATTCACCATTTTTTGAAAATCCAAACTCAACTCCATCCGTCAATCAACAGCCCCGCACGACCTCTCGGCACAAGGCCTATCGACACAACTAGACCGCGGCTGCGCCGCCGACAATCTCGGATATCTCTTGTGTAATCGCCGCCTGACGGGCCTTGTTATAGACCAGGTTCAACTCGTCGATCAGGTTGTTGGCGTTGTCGGATGCACTCTTCATCGCCACCATGCGCGCGGCGTGCTCACTGGCGAGGTTCTCCAGCACGGCGTTGTACACCAGTGATTCGATATAACGCACAAGCAGGTCATCCAGCAGTGATTCCGGATCCGGTTCGTACAGATAGTCCCAGTATTCCAGCATCGGCTCGTCGGCCGCCGGCGGCAGCGGCAGCAAAGGGTCGATGGTGACCCGCTGGGTCATGGTGTTGATGAAATCGTTGTAGCAAAGATACAGTTCATCGACCGTGCCTTCGCGATAACCATCCAGCATGATCTTGATCGCGCCGATCAGGCTTTCCAGTTGCGGCTGCTCGCCCATATCCTGCACGGTGGCGGCAATCCCGATCTTGATGCGGCGGAAGAATTGCTGGCCTTTCTTGCCGATCAGCACCAGGCTGACTTCCTGCCCGGCCTCCTGATGCTCGCGAAAACGCTTGAGCAACTGACGAAACATGTTGTTGTTCAAGCCACCGCAAAGGCCGCGATCGCTGGAAATCACGATGTAGCCGACTTTTCTGACCTGATCGCGCGTTTGCGTGAATGGATGCTTGTACTCGGGATTGGCGTGAGCAAGATGCCCGATCACCTGACGGACCATGCGCGCATACGGGCGCGAAGCCTGCATCCGTTCCTGGGCTTTCCGGATCTTCGATGCCGACACCATTTCCAGGGCACGCGTGACCTTGCGCGTGTTCTTGATGCTCTTGATCTGGCCGACAATTTCCTTGGAACTGCTCACCGCACACCTCGGGACTCGGGACTCGGGACTCGGGACTCGATACTCATTTCAGCCTCATCGTCAAGCATTGAATATCCAACGTGATCATGGATTACCAGGATCCGGTCTTCTTGAACTCATCGATTGCCTTGTTCATCTCACCGGCAAGTTCGTCATTCCAGTCACCGGTCTGGTTGATTTTGTCCATCAACTCAGTGTGTGAGTTGTTCATGTGATCGCGCAAGGCGTTTTCGAACGGAACCACCTGATCCAGCGACAGATCGTCAAGAAAGCCTTCGTTTGCGGCATACAGGCTGACCGCCATTTCGGCCACACTCAGGGGCGAATACTGGGCCTGCTTCATCAGTTCGGTGACACGCTGCCCACGTTCGAGCTGCTGGCGTGTGGCTTCGTCCAGGTCCGATGCAAACTGCGAAAACGCTGCCAGTTCGCGATACTGGGCCAGCGCCAGGCGCACGCCGCCGCCGAGCTTCTTGATGATTTTTGTCTGCGCCGCACCACCGACGCGCGACACTGAAAGGCCGGCGTTGATGGCCGGACGGATACCGGCATTGAACAGATCGGTCTCGAGAAAAATCTGGCCGTCGGTAATCGAAATCACGTTGGTGGGGACAAACGCCGAGACATCGCCGGCCTGGGTTTCAATGATCGGCAACGCGGTTAGTGATCCGGTCTTGCCCGTGACCTCGCCATTGGTGTGCTTTTCCACATAATCGGCATTGACCCGGGCCGCACGTTCCAGCAGACGTGAATGCAGATAGAAAACATCACCCGGATAAGCCTCGCGTCCCGGCGGGCGCTTGAGCAACAGCGAGACCTGGCGATACGCCCAGGCCTGCTTGGTCAGATCATCATAGACAATCAGCGCATCCTCGCCACGGTCTCTAAAATACTCGCCCATGGCACAACCGGCATAAGGAGCGATGTACTGCATCGCCGCGGAATCGGCGGCATTGGCCGCAATCACGATGGTGTGTTCCATGGCGCCATGCTCTTCCAGCTTGGCCACCACATTGGCCACCGAAGAGGCTTTCTGGCCCACGGCGACGTAGATGCACTTGATTCCCGTGCCCTTCTGATTGATGATCGCATCGATGGCTACCGCGGTTTTGCCGGTCTGCCTGTCCCCGATAATCAGTTCGCGCTGGCCCCGGCCGATCGGCACCATCGCGTCGATCGATTTCAGACCGGTCTGAACCGGCTGGTCGACCGACTGGCGCGTGATCACGCCGGGAGCAATCTTCTCGATCGGCTCGGAACCGGCCGCCTCGATCGGTCCGGCGCCGTCGATCGGCTCGCCCAGGGCATTGACGACCCGGCCCAGCAGGCCTTCGCCAACCGGTACCTGCAGGATCTTGCCGGTACAGCGCGCGGTATCCCCTTCACGCAGATGCAGGTAATCGCCGATGATCACGACACCGACCGAATCGCGCTCCAGATTGAGTGCCAGGCCATAGGTGTCGCCGGGAAATTCGATCATCTCACCCTGCAGGGCGTCGGCGAGGCCGTGAATCCGGCAGATGCCGTCGGACACGCTGACAATGGTGCCTTCGTTGCGGGCTTCTGAAACAACATCGAACTGCTCGACGCGTTTGCGGATCAGCTCGCTGATTTCGGTCGGATTGAGAGTCTGCTGCATGACTTGTCTTCTCTTGATTTCGTTTGCGTTGACCCAAGGATTCGATTGGCCGACTACGGCCGCATCTATCGCACCAGCTGACGGCCAAGCCGTTCCAGCCGGCCGCGAACACTGGCATCGATCACCTTGTCCCCGGCACGTACCACGATGCCGCCAATCAGGGCGTCATCAACTTCGGTTTCCATTTCAATATCGCTGCCGAATTTCTCGCGCAGCCGGTCTGCAAGGTGCTTGAGCTGATCAGACTGCATTTCCACCGCCGAGATCACATTGACCTTCAGCCGCTGATCGCGCGCACGCTTGAGCTTTTCGAACTGGGCCGCGATTTCGGGCAAAAGCGGCAAACGTCGATAATGCATCAGGACCTTCAAAAAACCCTTGATCGCCGGTTCGGAATGCTCACCCAGCACTTCTTCGAACAGCCCCAGCAAGCGATTGTCTTCCACCCGGGGATGGCCAATCAGCCGACTGAACTCCGGTGTCGCTGCCGCTTCGGCAGCAATTGTCAATGCATCGCTCCAGCCTTTCACCGTAGCGCCTTTTTCGGCCAGGTCGAAAGCGGCGCGTGCGTACGGCCGGGCCAGCGTGGTTTCTGCCAGCATCCCGTTACAACTCCGCGGCCAGCTTGTCGATCAGTTTGCGATGCCGATCGGTATCCAGCTCCTGCTCGATCACACGCTGCGCGCCGGCAATGGTCAACTCGGCGAGCTTTCCACGCAGGACCTCGCGCGCCTGATTGGCCGCCAGCTTGATGTCGGCCTCGGCCGCTGCGACCTGACGATCACGCTCGGCGATCGCGTCATGTTTGGCCTGCTCGACCAGTTCATTACCGCGCTTGCCGGCCTGTTCGATGATTTCACTGGACTTGGCGCGCGCCTCGCGAATAATCTGATCGGCCTCGATCTGCGCCTTTTCCAGGGCTTTTTCAGCCTCGTCGGACTGGGCCAGACCCTCGGCGATCTTCTGCCTGCGTTCTTCCATGGCCTGAACCAGCGGCGGCCAGACGAATTTCATCGTCACCCAGATGAAGACCAGGAAGGTGCCGGCCTGGCCGATCAGTGTGCCGAAACTAATTTCCATATCGGTTTCCCGAGGATTTCAGATTACTGGAGCGATCAGAATTGATCAGCCCGCTGATCAACCGATCGCGCCGAGCAGCGGATTGGCGAACATCAGCAGGGCAGCGAAGGCCACGCCAATGATCGACAGCGCGTCGAGCAGACCGGCAATGATGAACATGCGGACCTGCAGCATACCGGCCAGTTCGGGCTGGCGACTGGCGCCTTCGAGGAACTTGCCGCCGAGCAGGCCGAAACCGATGCCGGTGCCAAGGGCGGCGAAGGCGAAGATCATGCCGACCGCGATTGCGGTATTGGCCTGGATTTGAGCAATCAGTGCTTCCACGTTTGTTTCTCCTGCAGTAGTGCTTGGTTCAAAGGGTTGTATGACGGATTACTAAAGATCAATGTTCTTCATAGGCCAGCGATACGTACACAATCGTCAGCGTCATGAAAATGAAGGCCTGCAGCGGCACGACCAGAATGTGGAAAGCCGCCCACGCACCGCCGGGGATGAACTGTATCCACCACGGCAGCAGCGCGATCAGCACGAAAATCAATTCGGCCGCATACAGGTTACCGAACAGTCGCAGCGCCAGCGACACCGGCTTGGCGATAAGTTCGACCAGATTCAACAAAATATTGGGAATCCACAGGGCCGGATTTCTGCCAAACGGATGGAACAGCATTTCCCGTCCGAACCCGCCGAAACCCTTGCCCTTGACGCTGTAGACAAGGATGATGACCAGCACCGTAATCGAAAGCCCGAACGGCGCATTGATATCGGCCGAAGGGACGATGCGGGTGTATTCCAGGCCAAACAGCTTCCAGGTCAGATACGGCACGTAGTCAACCGGCACCAGGTCCATCAGATTCCAGAGCAGCACCCAGACGAAAATAGTCAGCGCCAGCGGCGCAATGAACTGACGCGGCCCATGAAAAGATTCCCGGACCGAGTTGTCGACGAAATCCACCAGCATTTCGACGAAATTTTGCAGCTTGCCGGGCACGCCGGCGGAGGCTCGGCGCGCGACAAGCACGAAAAAGAACAGGAAGAAGATCCCGAGAATCCAGGAAACCACCAGGGTATCGATATTGACCGACCAGAACCCGTCCCCGATATTGAGGTTGGTGATGTGATGTTTTACGTACTCGTTTGGTGTCGGTTCGCCGGCAGCCATGTCAAGTATCTAGTCCGTATTCAAGGGTTTTTGGTCAGATGCCGACAAAGTCGGCACCGCTGCAATTCATTTGCGTTTGTCCGGCCCCGGCAATCTCGCCAGGCGCCAAAGCGCCAGCCAATAGGCCAACAGAGTCACCACATAGCCGGTCAGAATTGCACCGAACCATGCCGGGAACCATATTGCGACAGCGACGAAGATCGCCACCGCAAGCATCAATTTCAGCGCCATAGCACGAAAGAACGCGCCTGCAATCGCTTCCGGCGACGCCGTCGCCGCACCTGCGCGCAGCGCGGCGAACGCAGTCAGCGCAATCCCGGCCGCGCCGCCGCCGATCACTGCCAGGGCCCATCCCGACCCGGCCAGTGAAAGCGCCAAGGCCGCGGCGCCGGCAACCAGCAGCGCCTGGGTTCGAAGCAGCCATGCAATAGTGCGGGCGAAAGCCCCGGCTGTCACCCCAGGCGGGTTGAGCTCAGCACTTGAGGAATCCGTCGGCACGAGCGGTCAAAACTCCCCGGAGCGCTAAAAACAAACGGCTCAAAACAATCCGAGCCGCGAAGCCCGCGAATTATATCAGTAACTCGATGCGATGCGGGAAGATAAAAGGCTTTTCCACCCACAGAGATGCCGGAGTCCAGTGAAAGCGGCCGGTCATTGGATCTCGGCGCTGGCGTTTGAAGGGAAGTAATTTTTCGGTCGTCTGGCTCTGTCCACTGTAGCATGGGGCGCTTATGCGAGGTCTCGAACAAATCCCCTGGCTCTACGACGGCATGATGCTCCTGATGCCGCGGATTGATCGATGGCGCCGCGAAATGGTCGCCGGCGCAAGCGGACGTGTGCTGGAGGTGGGCCGCGGAACCGGCCTGACACTGCGGCATTACCCCGAAAGCACTGAACTGATCGGTCTCGAGCCAGCGGTAGACTCGCTGGCAAGGGCGCGGCGACGCGTCCCCGGCGTGGCACTGATCAATGGTACGGCCGAGTCGCTGCCATTCGATGAGGCGAGTTTCGACCTGGTCGTTTCCAGTCTGGTGTTCTGCAGCGTTGATCATCCGCTGCGTGGTCTGGCCGAGATTCGTCGGGTGCTCAAGCCCCAAGGGAAGTTAATCATGCTGGAACATGTGCAGGCCGGGTCGCGCGCCGGCCAATGGGCACTGGACACGCTGCAGCCGCTGTGGACCCGAGTCGCCGGAGGCTGCCGCCCCAATCGGCATACCCACCAGCTTGTCGAACAAGCCGGCTTCCGCATCGATCCCGAGTCCTTCATGGCCCACGGCCTGTTCAGGCGATTCTGTGCCCACCCTCGCTGAGCGCCCTCAGTCATGCAAGCAGCTCTTTCAGGGCGGCATCGCGCGCAGCTCCCAGCCGCCGGCGCAGCCGCCCGGGCTGCATCAGTTGGGTGGCGATGAGGCGGGTGGCGAATGGTCTTGCGGCCTGCATCAGATCAAGGTCGGGGTAGATTGCGCGGGCAACGCCTTCTACCGTGACCAGGGCCTTGATCAGCAAGCCATATCCGGACGGAATGCGGATCCTGAAATCGGCCAGCATGGAGAGAAAACCCAGGGCAAAAGCGCGCACATCGGCACGCGCCGGATCAAGCAGGTGGCTTCGCACCAATGTCTCAACCCGCTCGCGCACCTCGGCGACCTGTTTGTCCGGAATCTCCAGCCCGAGCAGGCGCGAATAACGCAGCGCCCGCGCGGCATCACCGTATACCAGCCCGATCAGCACCTGGGCGATCGCCTCGCGCTGTTCGGGCGTGGTGGTCCCGACAATGCCGAAATCGAGGTAACAGATCCGGCCGTCCGGGGTGACAAAAAGATTGGCCGGATGCAGATCACCGTGGTAATAGCCCAGCACCAGCACCTGGCGCATGAACACATTGGCCCCATGAGCCGCCAGGGCCCGCGCATCAATGCCGGCACGTTCGGCTGAGCCGAGTTCATTGAGCCGCCAGCCGTCGATGTATTCGGTCACCAGCACGCGGCGGGTCGTATGCCGCCAGATTACCCGCGGCACGATGACGCGAGGATCGTCGGCAAAATCACGTCCGAATCGATCGGCGGTCCGACCTTCGTTGCGCAGGTCCAGTTCGCGCTCCAGCATTGCGGAAAATTCGTCCAGCAGCTCGACCGGGCTCCAGCGCTTCATTCGCCGAAAACGCTGCAATCGGCGCGCCCAGCACCGGGCAATCGCGAAGTCAGCGGCGATTTCCGGCTCGATTCCGGGGCGCAGAACCTTGATCGCAACCTCGGTCCCGGCCGGCAGCAATTCCCCGGTCACAGGGCGATAGTCCTGCCTGAGCCGGGCCCGATGCACCTGCGCCACCGAGGCGGCGGCCAGCGGTGCAGACTCGAAGTCATCAAACAGGCTTTCCGGTTGTGCACCAAGCTCGTGCACGATCAACCCGCGCATTGCGGCGCTGGGCACCGGCGGGATTCGATCCTGAAGCCGCTCCAGTTCAAACACCGTTTCGGGAGCGAAAATATCCGGCCGCACCGATGCGAGCTGCCCCAGCTTGGCAAAGGCCGGCCCCATGCGTTCGCAGAAAACCCGCAGCTCGCGGGCAATCACCTCGCGCCGGCGGCGGCCGCGAAGCAGGCCAAAGCGACAGCGCCAGAGGATTCTCGACAGCAGACCGATCGCACCCAGGAAGATGCGTCGGCCGCGGCCAGGCAACGGCTCAGTCGCGCTGGCGTTTTGCGAGGCCATCGATCGACGCCTGCAATGACTCAAGTCGCCCACGCAATTCGGCGATTTCGAAACCAAGCTGATCGAGGCGTTCACCCAGATCAACAGACGAGGCACTGGATGCTGGGTCGTCACCCTCGGCCAGGCGTTTCCTGAGCCGCTCCTTTTCTTCATTTACAAGCGCGGCCAGGCCTTCGACGAAAGCATCGGGGCCGTCGCGCATGGCGCCCGGAGTCTGTTCGCGACCGCGTGCAACCGCGGTCTTCCAAGCCTCATCGGCGCTCTCATGAATCAGCGCCCAGGCCGCGAGGAGTTCGACGAAATTTTTCATGATGCCTGATCATTCCCGGGTTTTGCCTTGCATTATGCATTCGGTGCGACCTGGAGATGTTGGAAGACGGCTTGGACCTGAGCCCCGAGAAAGCGCCGGATTTCAGATGGTTTTCAAGACCCGCCCGGCTGGACCCCGACATTCTTCTTAAGCCGGGCACTCCACCGGGCGCCTGCGGCGGCAGGTATATTAGTAGCACCGCATTTCAAAGGAGCGCCACCCATGATCACCGTCAAGACGACTCTGCTTGCCCTCGGCCTCGGCCTGATCCTTCCGTCGGCGCAGGCAGCCGATGCCGAAACGCCACCAGACCTGATCGAGAACATGATGCAGATGCAGTATTTCGTACACAAGTTGAGCCTTTCCATCGACGCGCGCAATGACAAGCTATCAGATTTCTACGCCCACGAGGTCGAAGAAACCATCGAGGCCGCCGAGACCATCCCCAGTTATCACGACAAGCCGATCGGAGATCTGGTCACCGGCATGCTGGTGCCCGCCTTCGAAAGGCTGGAACAGGCGATCGAGACCGGAGACTGGAAGCAGTCCGATACCCGGCTGGACGATCTGATCGAGGCCTGCAACGCCTGCCATACGGCGACCGGTTATGAAGCCATCCGCATCCGGCGGGTCGAAAACAACCCGTTCATGCAATCCTTCCAGCCGGAACCGTGATTCTGACAAAGTGGCTATAGTCGGCAGTGTCGACGAAATGGGCATGAACCGGAAGAAATGGAAATAACCGCGGAACAAGCCGGTCTGGCGCTGATCCTTGTCGGCATCCTGCTGCTGACCGGCAACGTGTTGCGCACCCTTGTCCCGGCGCTGCAGCGAATTTTCCTGCCCATTCCCTCATCGGTGGAGCGATCACCCTCCAATCCCTGGTGACGAGGCATATACAGTCCAGCATTGCAGGCCTCACTGGGTGATTTTGCCAACCAGTCATTGGAAGCAACCGGGCATGAAAATCGACGACATCGAGATCGAAGTGGTTCGCCGCGACATCAGGCATCTTTACCTGCGCGTATTCCCCGACGACAGCGCTGTACAGGTACGAGTGCCGCGCGGACTTCGCGATGCCGACGTCCAACGTGCCGTCGCCAGCAAGCTCGACTGGATCCGGCGCCAACGGAAGAAAATACGGGGCCGACAGCAGCGCCCGCCTGCGCAAATGATCAGCGGCGAATCCCACTTTTACTTCGGCAAGGCCTGCCGACTGGAGGTGATCGAGTTTGAAGGCGCGCCGAGGGCAAGTCTGGACGACAGGCAAACATTACAACTGCAGGTTCGGCCGGGTTCCAACCGTGGCGCCCGGCTGGCCGTCCTGGAACACTGGTACCGGGCGCAATTGAAAGCGCTGTTGCCGGGGCTGGTTCAACAGTGGGAACCGCGGATCGGCGTGAGGGTGGCCGAGGTTCGGGTCAAAAGAATGAAGACCCGCTGGGGAAGCTGCAACATCGCAGCGCACAGAATCTGGCTCAATCTTGCGCTGGCGCGATGGCCGGTTGCATGTCTGGAATACATCGTTGTCCACGAGATGGTGCACCTGCTGGAACGCTACCACAACCGGCGATTCCGGAATTTCATCGATCGCTTTCTTCCCGACTGGCGGCAGCGCCAGGCCTTGCTCGACAAGATGTCTTCACGATCATCCGGGTAATGCATGAACCCCGCGAAGCTCGGGCAAGCGCCCGGCCCGCAGCCTTATCCACACCTGCCGGCTTGATCCCAACGGCGCAAGTTTCCTCAATGGATTCAAACATCCGTGTACTCGACCGCACCGAACCCACGCAACAGCTCGCCGATGAATTCAATATGGATCTGGTCGGCGCTCATACTGGTCATCCTCGCCGGGCCAGTTCTGTTCAGCCGCTTGGTGCGGCTTCGATAAATCCTTTCTCAAGGGCCAGACCGCGGCGATTGGTTCTTTTTGTTTTTGCTGGTTTACCCATCAGTTGCATAAATTTCCGAGTGCGAGAGCCCGGAGAGTAGTGTTTCCGGGGCGTGCGCGGATATTTTCCAACCGGAACATAGCTCACTCTATGTGAGGATTGGAAAATTGAGCACGCGCCCCGGAAACGCTGCTATACCGGGCAGTGCAACGGTCTCTCGCCGCAAATTTATGCAACAGATGGGTTTACACTGCCTTGGTCTGCCACAGCGGAGAGCATCCATTTCGCACTCGGCGCCAACCTTGGGCCTACCGGCCTCCCTGAGCCCGCTTTCTACCCTGGAGACACCGTCTTTTCTATTGGGCCGTGGACTGATTTGTATAAAAAGGGGAAGCATTCAAGAACGACAATGTCGAGACTCACCGCTTGTGCCGCGGCATTGCACTTTGCGTCGCATGGCTGGCTCTGTGGGGGCTCGGGCCGCTCTGCGGGGCGCTGCTGCAGTTTTTCTACAAACACGTGCTGGATCGCGACTGGCAGTGGGTGGAGATGATCCGGGCGTCGAAGATCCGGTCGCTGCCTGACATTCTGAGTGTCATGGAGATCGAGCGCCTGATCGGCGCGGCGCGCAAGCTGCGCTACCGGGTGTTTATCCTGACCACTTACTCGATGGGCTTGCGCCTGGGCGAGACGCTGGCGCTGCAGGTCGGGGATATCGACGCGGACCGGCACCAATTCCACATCCGTCGCGGAAAGGGCCACAAGGATCGGCTGGTACCGTTGCCGGATCTGACCTGCCAGGCACTGCGCGCCTTGTGGTCCCGGCACCGCCATCCGCGCTTGCTGTTCCCCAACGCCAGCGGTTCGATGGAGACTGTCCGTCAAGCATCCTCACACATGGACCGCGGCGGTGTGCAGACGGCGATGAAGAAGATGCTGGCCGACTGCGGCATTAAAAAAAGCCTCCATTCACACCCTGCGCCATTCCTTCGCCACGCATCTGCTCGAACGGGGTCAAGCCCGGCGTATTCACCATCCCTCCTACTGCGACACCGTCAGCCCCCGCATCTGGGGCGTTTGACTCGGTCGTGCATCCTCACCGGACAGGCGAGTACGCCTCCGGTGCACTCGGTCGCGAAACGCCCCAGCTACAGCACCTGACAGCGTCTCGCTACGACGCGGCAGTAAATCAGGTGGCCAAATCTTCCGACGTGTTCGTGACTACGGTTTCCTGCATGGCAACGCCAAAAGACTGCTCGGGCTGGTGCAGTTGATCCTGCAGGTTACGCTTGCGTTCCCGGGGGAATCAAAACGGTCCACGCCCGCCTGTCGCGGCTGTGGCGAACCCGTGCGAGTCGCATCAATCGTCCGCGGTCACTGGCAACCCGGATAGATCCCAGGCGCCACTAAACCCGTGGCCCGCCTGACATGGAGGATGCTGTACCGCTTATGAAACAACCTGGCTGATGCCACCGGCTTTGCGATAAAGTCGACAGCCCCGCTCGGCCAGGAGAAACGCCCCGCGTCACGCAACGCGGTTACCCGCAAAAAAGCAAAGCGGCTTGTTTGCTTTATAAAGAACCCGATATCCCGCCTTTTTTAACATCCTTCCGTAACGAGGGGTCGCCAGGGCCTGTGGCTGTGGGGTTTCGCGACCGAGCAAGCCGCACGCGTAGCCGTAGCTACGTTGAGGACTTGCGACCGAGCAAAACGTCGCAGACGCAGGTCGTGGCGGCGCCGCAGTAGGCAGGGTGGTGGAAAAGACGGGACCATCACGACCGGGCTTGTTCAACTACCGGTTAAGATCGTGGCTCGCTGCGCTCGCACGATCTAACCTTGTATGTTTCCAGTCGTGGAATTTGAGAAGATGGAAGTTGCCGGGGGC
>CAYVPB010000032.1:0-30385 GCA_964453565.1 uncultured Halomonas sp. | reverse complement strand
GCACGCGCCGCTTCCTCGGCCGCCTCACGCTCGGCTTCGGCACGCGCCGCTTCCTCGGCCGCCTCACGTTCGGCTTCGGCGCGCGCGGCCTCTTGCTCGGCAGCGCGATCGGCCGCCGGCTCCTCGGTCAAGGCCACAGGTGTTTCGCATGCGGCCAGGGTCAGTGCAAAGATCAGCACTGCTGCAACTTTTGTTAAAAGTTTTGGGTTTTCGAGAGACATCGACGACCTCCGATCAGAACGAGTAGCTGAGAACGCCGGAGACGAAGTCCCGGTCCTTCAGCAGATTATTGGTGCCAGCGCCAAAAAAGTTGGTGTAGCTGAAATTCAAGCGCCATCGGGACTGGTAATCAAAGCCCAGCCCCAGCGTGATCGACTTGCGACCTTCGATGAAGTTACCACCCGGTCCGGGAGATGTGCCCGTAACATCATGGTTGAACGCCACAGGCAGTGTCATGTTCCACGAGCCGATGACCGAGTTGTAAGTCGGCACGACGGCAACCCGGTATCCCCAGCTGAATGCGGTGGCAAAACCGTCCCGGGTGGTGATCGGATTGCGCAAATCGCCACCGTTGAGCTGGTTGCCAACCGAACCGCTGGTATCGGTCCCCGGCCCCTCGAAACGCAACTCGCTGCGATCCGGCAGATCCCAGACATGAGTCGCACCGACTTCGCCGACCACTGCGACCTGGTCGGCCTGGAGGAAGTTGTTTGGTCCATACAACTTGGTCAGCGTGGTCTGGATCTGCGAGACCTCACGCTCGAGGAAGCCCTGGATTTCTTCACCCGGCGCGAAGTTACCCAACTGGCTGCGGAAATGCAGCGCCGGCTGCGGAAGCACCGCGTTGAGCGGCGAAAGGCCGGCGAACAGCAACTCGACATCATCGATCTGCAACGGCAGATTGGGCCGATAACTGATCTCGCCCTGCCACGCCCAGGTGCCGACCGTTGTGTTGAACGAAGCCGCGATGGTATCGATATCTTCGGGGAATACCACCTGCACCCGACCGGTGGACGTATCGGCACTGGTTACCGCAACCCCGTTCAAAAGCGGAAGTTTGCTGTGATAGCGCAACCAGAACAGACCGAATTCGGTGTCATTCAGCGATGGTGCAAAATAGCGCAGCGCGATGCCGAACTGGCCGAGATCATCGGCTTTTTCGTCATTCGGAACTCGCGGCAGGTTGCCGGCCGGGAAACACGCCATCGGTAACGGGTCGATGTTGCAACCCGGTGCACTCAGCGGCGTATCCGGAAACAGACCGAAGCCGAGCATGGCGAACTGGCCGCCGCGTGCCGCAAAGTCATTGGTCGAAAAGAAGGTTCCGCTGGGTTCGGGTTCAACCCGATCCCACTCGAATCCAACCATCAGCTCGGCCGACAGATTACGGGTCAGGCCGATCGAGGCCCACGCCATGCCCAGCGGCTGGAAGGCATCGCGCAACTCGGCTCCCGCGGTACGAAGTGCCGAAACGTCAACCGGGTTGATGACACTCAATCCACCCGGAAGAAACGTGCTTTCGCCCCAGCTCACGACCTGGCGCCCGATGCGCACCTGGACGAATCGGTCGCCGACATCGAAATCACCGTACACGTAAGCGTCGAGCAGGCGCGCGCGCTGGCCGACGAAATCCTTGGCACGACGAGGAATGGCATCCTTGTTGTCGAGGGTGAAGTCCTTGAAGTAATTGCCGCGAACGAATGCGCCGATTCTCCGGTACCGGATATCCACTTCGGACGTGATCCGGAACTGGTTGAATACCGGGTCACCGCTGTCGAAGTTCAGGTTGCCGTCATCGGAGTTGGCCGAAAAACGACCCGGAGCGGCAATCTGCTGCTCGATCGGCAGGGCCGAGACAAATGGATTGAAGTGCGACTTGGCCACCAGGTCATCATCCCGATCGGCGACACGAACGCCGGTGGCATAAGAAACTGTGGTGTCAAGATTGATGCTGAGCTCGCCGACGGAAAGATCCACCGCGGCAACCGGCCCTGTCACAAGAGCCAGGCCAATGGCGGCCGCCAGCAATGAATGCCGGGGCGTGAGGACAGCAGGGTTGATATTGATGTTTTTCATGAGTCTGTTTCCCCTCGCTCAGTCGGTCTGGATCACGGATGAGTTATTGACCACCACCGTAGTACCGCCACTTAGGATCAGGCTGGCTGCCTGACCCTGCATTTCGGCGGTGACGGCAGGATTGGCGCTCGGATCCAGCAGCGAACCGTGCGAGCCCTGAATGAAACGGGTCGCACCGCGAATGCCGTCTGCAGCCTGCACGGTTGCGGTAATCGGATCGAGCTGCATGACGCGAATCATGGGCTCGGTGCCCGACAGGGGTGCTCCCGGCACGCTGTTCGGGATCACGGTATCACCGGCCACCTGATGCAGCAGGATGCTGTTGTTCTGGACCGCCGCGGTAGCCCAGTTGATCGGATCGGATGAGTCGACAACCGTCTGGGCCGCACCCAGGAACTGGAAGAAGTCCGCTGAATCGGGCTCGACCCCTGCGGCCTGCAAACCGGCGCGAATGACCGGGCCAAATGTCTGCGAACCACTGAGCAGATTGGCAATCCCTCCGCCCGGCACCGACAGCAGCGCATTGCTGACCGTCGGCTCGACCGCGAGGAAGGGTGTAGCGATCATCGCGCCCAGGGACAGGCCGACAAAGTTGATGTTGGAGCCGTCGAAATCCGGCAGCCCGTCGCCGCTGATATCCATGAACGGAATATTCAGTGCAAGGGTCGACAGATCCACATTGCCCTGGCGATTGTTGTCGCGACTGGTCAGCAGGCTTTGCAGGTTGATGAAGAAGGTGCCCGAGGGATCAATCTCGCCATCGGGACCCGGCGCACCGGTCTGGTTGTCCTGCAAGTCCAGATCAAAGGTACGCTCGTTGGCGATCGGCGCAAACGGCGTATTGCCGACATACAGCGCGGCCAACGGCTGACCGGGGTCCAGCGGATTGGTCTGGGTAATGCCGTGCAGCGGCAGATCCATGGAAACGACCGCGAAACCGATCGAGGCCATGGTGTCGGCCAGGGCCAGCGCCTGGGCCCGGTCGCCGGTGATGCCGTGCTGGAAGATCACCACTGGCCAGCCACCCGGCGGGCGCACCTGACCCGAGAACTGATTGGGTACCGTGACCAGGATCGGGACCGTCTGGCGATCCGTTTCAACCGGCAGCGGGTTGGCGACCGTGACATTGGTCGAGGTCGGGTCCAGGCCGAGTTCGTCGAATGGCGGAACGTAGTTGCCCGGCGCGGCCTGCCAGAATTCGTTCACCGGGGCGGTCGGATTTTCCGCCGTCGGCACGCCCAGAAAATAGGGCAGCTCAACCACACCAATGAACAGGTCGGCAATCCCCGGCGAAGCACCCGGCGGCAGCACGTCGGCCGTGGTCAATCCAGTCGGGGCAATCGTTGAGGAAGTGGCTGAAAGCGTGGAATGAACGACGCTCAGCACCGGCGTGACCGCCTGAGTCGTCGCCGTCCAGGACAACACGATGTCATCGCGATTGACGCCGGCCGATTCGGCGGCCGATTCCTGGGCGTTGACCAGTTGACGCACCGGTTCCAGCGCCTGGGCCGTGGCATTGTCCAGCAACGGGTCGGTACTGACCCCGGCTTCGGTCACCAGCGGGTCGGTGCGCTTGGCCAGAAAATAGGTCTGCGACGGCGTCGCGACATTGCCGGCGGCATCGCGCGCACCGTTGGTGACTACGGCCATGTAGCCGGTAATCTCGGACAGCGGTTGCAGCGGCACGATTGCCACTGTGCGACCGCTGGGATCGGTACCGGCTACGGTGGCGACGTAATCCTGCCCCGGGACGAGCTCGCGCACGATTTGCTGTACTGCGATGGTGCCGAATTGGAACTGGACCTGGAACAGGCGCACCGAACTGCCCGGCACGATGCTGGCAGGATCGACCGGATCGGAAAACGTGAATGTCCAGGGGCTGACCGTTCCGAATCCGTCCAACGCATTCAGCGCCACCTGCGGATCGCCGAAATCGGTCGGATCCTCGACCGGGATGTTCAGCGTCAGATCACCACTTCCCGAGAGCAGAAGATTATTTGGAAAAGGAATGACGCCGGTAGCCGGATCGAACTCGGCAGTGATCACATCTGTGGTGGGATCGCCGCCGGGATTGGTGGTCGGCGGCGTTGGAACCGATCTGTCGGTACTGGAACTTCCACCGCAACCGGCAAGGATTGTCACGACCAGCGCGAACGCCGGAATAAATCGGTACTTCATCAGTTTGTCTCCCCGAAGCTGAGCTATTCGGTGGTTATCGTTGGTTTTGCCGCACTCGGCGATCGCAGCTATGATATGAACATGTGGCTATCGAATGCAAGCATTGATGCACATTCAGCGCGTTGTTTTTTTAATCCGTGTCGCAAGACTAACGCAAATTGATCCGCTTCAAGAAGGTTTCATTGAAATTTTGCAATGCACCATTGCAATCTGCCCGCTCAACTGCAACCGGATATAAAGTCTTTCCCGATTTGATGGATGTTTCAGCCAACTTTCGGTGACTGTCGCCGGACAGTCCAAAAATCGTTTCGAACCGCAAATAAACGCGAACAAATGCCTGAAGATCGAATCAGATTTCCATTGAGTGACGCAAAAGCTCACGGTCAGGGCCAATCAGATCGCTCTCCTGGCTCATCAGAAATTCGCGTTCATTTGCGGTCTCAATCTGCGAAAATCCGACAGGCTCCTAGAATCTTGAATTCCTCCACCAGCAGTCAGTCATCCCGGCAAGGCACGAACAGCGACCGCTCGACACTGCGTGCGGCACTGGGTCCCGGCCTGCTGATGGCAGGTGCCGCGGTCGGCGTATCTCATCTGGTGCAATCCACCCGTGCCGGCGCCGAGTACGGGCTTGCCCTGCTGGTGCTTGTTCTGTTGGGCTGCATTGCCAAATTTCCGTTTCTCGAATTTGGTCCGCGCTATGCCGCGGCAACCGGCGAACACCTGATTGCCGGCTATCGCCGACTCGGTCGCTGGCCACTTGCGCTGTTTGCCGCAATTACGTTTGCGACCATGTTTATCGTTCTGGCCAGCGTCACGCTGGTCACGGCCGGGCTGGTGGGCGTGCTGTTCGGCCTGGACCTTCCGATCGCCGCGCTGGCCCTGGCCGTACTCGCGCTTTGCGCGTTCATCCTGGTGGCGGGACACTACCGCGGGCTGGACCTGATCATGAAGTTCATCATGGCATTCCTGACCCTGGCGACGCTGGCCTGCGTCATGCTGGCCATCGGACAGGAAGCCGACTGGTCACGACTGGCGCCGGACTGGCGCGAACCGAAGCTTTACTCCGGCGCCAGTCTGGCATTCATCCTGGCCTTGCTGGGCTGGATGCCGATCCCTCTCGACGCGGCCGCCTGGCACTCGCTATGGACGCTTGAACGGGCCCGGGGCACCGGCCGCAATCCCAGCACACACCATGCCCGCATCGACTTTGGCGTGGGCTACATCGGCGCGACACTGCTGGCGGTGGCCTTTCTGCTGCTGGGCGCGCTGACCCTTTACGGCAGCGGCCGCATCCTGCCCGATTCCGCTGTGCCATTTACCACCGCGCTGCTGGAGATGTATGCCGCGAGTCTCGGCAACTGGTCCAGGGGGCTGATCGCATTCGCCGCACTGGCGACCATGATGTCGACCACGCTGACCGTGGCCGACGCCTATCCCCGGGTGTTACGGGCACTGGCCGAACGCCGGCTTGAAAGCGTGCATCACAGACGCATCTACCTCGGCGGCCTGCTGCTGGTCGTGACCGGGGCCTGGCTGGTGATCTGGCTGCTGGACGGCCAGTTCAGGCTGCTGATCGATTTCACCACTACGGTCGCGTTTCTCGCCGCACCACTCATCGCCTGGCTGAACTTCCGGCTGTTGACCAGCATTCATACGCCGGCATGCGCAAGACCGGGCCCGGGCATGCGCATGCTGAGCTGGGCCGGCCTGGCTTTTCTTGCGATCTTTGCATTGACCTGGCTGGCCTGGAGAATTTCGGCCGCGACCTGATCCATTCGTCCGTTGTCAAATCGCTGTCATCGGTGGACTTTCGTACTACACTATCGCCAATTGCATGGAGCCCGGCCCCGCTTGCATCCATCGTGCCGATTCGACCCCGAACCGGCCCACGCGGCCCGGCTTGATCATTGATCCCATTCTCAAGGTTCCAGTCTTCAACGCATGTTCAAACGTCTTCGCGGCATTTTTTCCAACGATCTCTCGATCGACCTGGGTACAGCCAACACCCTGATTTTCGTGCGTGGCCAAGGCATCGTCCTCAACGAGCCCTCGGTCGTCGCGGTGCGCATGGACCGTGGCCCGGGAGGACCGCAGAACGTCGCCTCGGTCGGCCTCGAAGCCAAGCAGATGCTTGGCCGCACACCCGGCAACATCCGCACGGTGCGGCCAATGAAGGACGGCGTGATCGCCGACTTCGACATGACCGAACAGATGCTGCAGCACTTCATCAGGAAAGTGCACGCATCCCGCTTTCTCCGGCCCAGCCCGAGAGTTCTGGTGTGCGTACCCTGTTCGTCGACCCAGGTCGAACGGCGCGCCATCCGCGAGTCGGCCGAGGGCGCGGGCGCGCGCGAGGTGTTTCTTATCGAGGAACCGATGGCCGCAGCCATCGGCGCCGGCATCCCGATCCACGAAGCACGCGGCTCGATGGTACTCGATATCGGCGGCGGCACCTCGGAAGTCGCGGTGCTGTCACTCAACGGCATCGTCTATTCGGCTTCGGTGCGCGTCGGCGGGGATCATTTCGACGAAGCCATCATCAACTACGTGCGACGCTCCTACGGAACGCTGATTGGCGAGGCCACGGCAGAACGGATCAAACTGGAGATCGCCTGCGCCCATCCTCTCCCGGAAGTGCGCGAGATCGAAGTCTCGGGCCGCAATCTGGCCGAAGGTGTTCCGAAGATGGTCAAGCTCAACTCCAACGAAGTGCTCGAAGCATTGTCCGAGCCGCTGTCAGGCATCACCAGCGCGGTCAAGAACGCACTCGAACAGACACCGCCGGAACTGTGCGCCGACGTCGCCGAGACCGGCATCGTGCTGACCGGAGGCGGAGCGCTGCTCAAGCAACTCGACAAGCTTCTGATGGAAGAAACCGGACTGCCGGTCATCATTGCCGAAGACCCGCTGACCTGCGTGGCGCGCGGCGGCGGCCGCGCACTGGAAATGATGGATGAGAATCGCGGTGATTTCTTCTCCGTGACCTGAACCGCGGCATGATGCCCGTGCCCGGAAAACGGGAGCTACTAATGCAACCAGAAGTCCCGCCACATTCAGAGCATCGGACGCGTTCGCTCGCAAGACGCGTCGGCGAAGGCATCGTGGGCCTGCGTCGAGTCGACGGACCGCAGCGAGCGAGCGCGTGGACTGCGTTATCGACGCTCGATGCAGGCCCGGCTGCAGACTTCGTGCCGACGCCTTGCCACGCGCGCCGAGAGACAAACTGATTGAGGCAATACTTCTGGTTGGATTAGTATCAGTGGCCTGATGATGAATTCCGGCGGCAGCCCTGAACGTTCGCGTACGCTGACGGGCGATGGCAATACCGCCCGCTTGATGTTCTATGCGCTACTGGCCATCAGTCTGATGGCGCTGGATGATCGGGGCCAGTACGTCGAGCGCACACGCGGCGCGGCAGAACAGCTGACTGAACCCGTATTCTGGCTGGTCGACCTTCCCTTCGTCAGTGCCCACAGGCTGCGCGACATGTTTCGCCAAAGACTTGAATCGCAACGCCGAATCGATGCCCTGGAAAAGGAAATTGCCAACCTGCGCGGCCGGTTGCTGCCGCTGGCCGACCTGAGAATCGAGAATGATCGATTGCGCATGGCGCTGCAGACCGCCGAACGGCTCGAACACCGGCCGATTACCGCGGAACTTGCCAGCATCGATCTCGATCCATTCGCCCATCGGGTCATGATTCGCCGTGGGCATATTCATGGCGTGCGACCCGGAATGCCGGTGATCGACGATCGCGGCGTCCTCGGCCAGGTCGAGCGGGTATTCATCGCGCACGCCAGCCTGATCCTGATTTCGGATCCCGATCACGCGCTTCCGGTACAGATTCTGCCGGCCGGAGAACGCACTATCGCCTACGGCAGCGGCTCACTGGATCGTTTACGCCTGACCGACCTGCCGATGAACAGCGAGATCGCCCCCGGCAGCCTGGTCGTCACTTCAGGCATCGGGGGCCGTTTCCCGGCCGGCCTGCCGGTAGCGCGGATTGTCTCGGTTCAGCGCCCGGCCGGCCAGCCGTTTGCCAACGCCGAAGCCATTCCGCTGGCACGCATGGACCGCAACCGGATCGTGCTGCTGCTGACGCGCCCGGCGCGCCAGGACACGACCTCTCCCGAGCGCGAGACCGAGCCGCCGGAGCCGGAACGCGCTGACGGAGAAACCCGTTGAGAAGCGGGCGCCTCACTCCTGTTGTGCTTTCGGTGACGCTTGCGCTGCTGCTTGCGATCTTGCCGCTACCCGAGGCGCTGGCGGCATGGCGACCGCACTGGCTGGCGCTGATCATGCTGTACTGGCATCTGGAAACCGACCACCTGCGCACGCTCGGTGCGGCCTTCGCTCTGGGACTGGCGCTGGATCTGATGACCGGCGCGCTGCTGGGTCAGAACGCGCTGGGACTGCTGATCGTCAATTTCCTGGTGCAACGCTTCCGCAATCGAGTCCGGTTCTTTCCACCCTGGCAGCAGGCGCTTGCAGTCGGCGCGCTGCTGCTCAACGAGCGCATCGTGCAGTTGTGGATCATCGGTGTAATGGAGCGCGGCTGGCCGGGCTGGGACTGGTGGCTGCCACCGATGATCGGGGTGCTGCTGTGGCCATGGCTGTTTCTGCTGCTGGATGCACTGCGCCTGAAAAGCCGGTCGGCGACATGAACACCCTGCTGCTCCATCAAAGCGGTGAAGAAGCCAGGTCGATCGTCAGCAGGAGAATCTGGCTGGTAACAGTACTGATGCTGATGATGCTGCTGGCGCTGGGCGGCCGCTTCGCGCAATTGCAGATCATTGAACACGGCACCTACGCCACCCGGGCAGAGAGCAACCGGGTCAGGTTGCGCGCGATCGCACCCAACCGGGGTCTGATTCTGGACCGAAATGGACGGGTGCTGGCCGAAAACCGTCCCGCCTACCGTCTGGTCATGGTGCCCGAACGCTCCGGAGACATCGAACAAAGCCTGCACGAAGTCGACCGCCTGGTCGGCCTGACCGGCGACGAGCGTGAACAGATCTCACTCCGGATGCAGCGCTCGCGCCGCTTCCAGCCGGTGACTCTCAAGGGCAACCTCGATGAACGCCAGGTCGCGACCCTGGCGCTGGAACGTCATCGGCTGGAGGGACTGGAAATCGAGCCTTATCTGACCCGGCACTATCCCTACGGGCCGGCACTGGTGCATGTGCTGGGTTACGTGGGACGCCTGGACGAGTCGGACCTTCGACGCCTGAATAGCGACAACTATCGCGCCAGCACCCACACCGGCAAGAACGGCCTCGAACGCTTTCATGAAGATCGTCTGCACGGGACCAGCGGTGTCGAGCGAGTCGAAACCAACGCCCAGGGCCGCACCATCTCGGTCCTGGAACGCACCGATCCGGTTCCCGGTCAAGATCTGATGCTGACCCTGGATCTCGACTTGCAACTGGCCGCAATCGAGGCACTCGGCGAGCACACGGGCGCGGTGGTGGTCATGGACCTGGCCACCGGCGGGCTGCTGACGCTGGTCAGCAAGCCCGGTTTTGATCCCAATGCCTTCGTCCACGGCATTTCGTCACGCGATTACCGGGCATTGCTGGAATCGCCGTATCGACCGCTTTTCAATCGCTTTCTCTCCGGCGGCTACGAACCCGGGTCGACAGTCAAGCCCCTGATTGCGCTGGCCGGGCTCGACAGTGGCCGCATCACTCCCGAGACCCGGATTTTTTCCAGCGGCAACTTTCGACTGCCGGGACATTCACGCGAATATCGCGACTGGCGCAAGGGCGGGCACGGCTGGGTCGACCTCAAAACCGCGCTGGAGCAGTCGGTCAACACATATTTTTATGACCTGGCCCACGATCTCGGAATCGACCGGATTTCGCGCGAACTGGCGCTGTTCGGCTTCGGCCAGCCCACCGGCATCGACCTGAACGGCGAATTCGAAGGCGTGCTGCCTGGCCGGGGCTGGAAGCGGCGTGCGCTCAACGAGCCCTGGTACCCGGGCGAGACCGTGATTACCGGGATCGGCCAGGGCTATATCGTCGCGACGCCGCTGCAACTGGTTCATGCCACGGCAATCCTTGCCGGTCGCGGCATCGCGCCGCCGCCCCGGCTGGCCGAAACGCTGGCACCGGTTCGACGGGTCACGCATCCGGACCAACACTTCGACGCCATATTCGAGGGCCTGCGCGCCGTGGTGCACGGCAGCCGCGGCACCGCCCGCACGATTGCACGGCAGCTTCCAGTGGAAATCGCCGGCAAGACCGGCACTTCACAGGTTTTCGGGCGTCCCGACGACGACAGCGAGATCGAGCCCGAGGAATTGCCCTGGTTTCTGCGCAATCACGCCTTGTTTACCGCCTTTGCTCCGTTGGAATCACCACGGATCGCAATCATCGTGGTTGCCGAACACGGCGGCGGCGGAGCATCGGTGGCAGCACCGGTTGCCGCAGCCCTGATCGAACCGGCGCTGGCCCTGCTTGAATTCGAACCGGACCGGGCCGAGCCATGATGCGAACCTGGCCCGGCCACCGATTTCACATCCAGTCATTCCGGCTGGATCCGCTGCTTTTCGGCCTGCTGCTGCTGTTGATGCTGTTCGGCCTGATGGTGCTCTACAGCGCCTCGGATGCCGATCCCGGGACCGTATGGCGCCAGGGGGTGCGTCTGGGTCTTGGCCTGGCCGTGATGATTGGCATGTGCCAGATTCCGCCGGCCAGCCTGCGCCGCTGGGCACCGTGGCTTTATCTGGCCGGGCTTGGCATGCTAGTGGCGGTATTGCTGTTTGGTGTCGGCCGCGGCGCCGCGCGCTGGCTGGACTTGGGAGTGGTGCGCTTTCAGCCCTCGGAAGTCATGAAGATTGCAGTGCCGCTGGCGGTTGCAGCCTGGCTGCACCGCAAGTCGCTTCCGCCCGGCTCGCTCGACTTTTTCTTCGGCATCGCCCTGATCGTGGTTCCAGCCACGCTGATCACCATTCAGCCCGATCTGGGGACCTCGCTTCTGGTGGCCTCCAGTGGCGGTCTGATTCTGTTCCTGTCCGGAGTGCGCTGGCGCTGGATCCTGCTGGGCGTCGGCGCGATCGCCGCCATGTCGCCACTTTTGTGGCAGAACCTGCATGCCTACCAGCGCAATCGCATCATCACCTTTCTCGACCCGGAATCCGATCCCCTCGGCCAGGGCTGGAATATCATCCAGTCCAAGATCGCGGTCGGCACCGGTGGTCTGGCCGGGCGCGGCTGGCTCGACAGCACCCAATCGCGACTGGAGTTCCTGCCCGAACCGCATACCGACTTCATTCTGGCGGTGCTGGCCGAGGAATTCGGCTTTGTCGGCGTTGCCGCGCTGTTCGTGCTCTACGGCGCGATTCTGCTGCGGGCAGTGTTTCTGGCGTCACAGGCACGTGAGCCTTTCGGTCGCATGCTGGGCGCCAGCCTGGTGTTTCTGTTTTTCACCTACCTGCTGGTCAACGCGGCAATGATCAGCGGACTGATCCCGGTGGTCGGCGTGCCGTTGCCGCTGGTCAGTTATGGCGGCACTTCCGCGGTCACGCTGCTGGCCGGCTTCGGAATCATCATGAGCCTGTACAGTCGCCGTAAAATGATCAAGCAGTATTGACCGCAACCATTGATTTCCGATTGAACCCGACCGACAGCCCGTGGTCCATAAACCGGCGAGATCCGTGAACCAGAATCCGATGCGAACAATCTCCTTCAGGTGGCTAGTCCTGCTGTTACCGGGCCTGATGTGCGGGCCCGGGCACGCCTCCCATCCCGGCGTCGAGGAATTCGCCACGGTCCTGGCCGAGGAGCAGGGCATGGATCGCGGCAAAGTACTTGACGTTCTGGCCGGAGCCCGTTACCAGCAGGCCATCATCGACGCCATTACGCGACCGGCCGAAGCCAAACCCTGGCACCAATACCGCGGGATATTCATTCGCGAACCCCGCATTGCAGGCGGTGTCGAATTCTGGGGCGTCCATCATGAACTGATCGAGCAGGTGGCAAGCGAATTCGGCGTTGCGCCGGAATTCATTCTGGCCATTGTCGGTGTCGAAACCAACTACGGCGGCAATACCGGCAGTTACCGGGTACTCGACGCACTGGTCACGCTGGGTTTTTACTACCCCAGGCGCGGCGCGTTCTTCAGTCGCGAACTGTCCGAATTTTTCCGTCTGAGCCAGGAGGAACAATTGCCGATGGATGAAGTGCTCGGCTCCTATGCCGGCGCCATGGGCATCGGCCAGTTCATTCCCTCAAGCTATCGCGCCTATGCGGTCGATTTTGACGGCTCCGGCGCTCGTGACCTGTGGCGTTCGCTGCCCGATGCCCTGGCCTCGGTGGCCCATTATCTCAAGGTCCATGGCTGGCAGCAGGGGCAACCCACCGTGCTGCCGGTGGTGCAAGTACCCGACAGCCTGGAGCAGGACTTTCCAATTCGCCCGCGTCACAGCCTCGATGAACTGGCCGCCATGGGCGTGGTATTCGACCCGCCCGGAATGCCCGGCGACACACCGGCAACCCTGATCGAACTCGAGGGTGAACACGGCCCCGTGCACTGGATCGGGCTGAACAATTTCTACGTCATCACGCGCTACAACCGTTCGCCGCTGTATGCCATGGCGGTCACCGATCTGGCCGCCGAAATTGCCGCCAGAGTGCCGGAGTCCGGCCTGACCGTGCCATGAAGCCCGGCCTGGCCGCTTTGGTGCTGCTGCCGCTGCTGGTGGCCTGCGGTGGACGCGAGGTTCGCGACGGCACCGGACGGCCGATCGATCCGGGAAGCATCGATGTCCCCGAGCCGCGGGCCGAGCCGCGCGCGCGCTACGGGAATCATTCTCCCTACACCGTGCTGGGCAAGACCTACCGGGTATTGCCCAGCGCACGCGGCTACCGTGAGCGCGGCGAGGCCTCCTGGTACGGCAGCAAGTTTCACGGCCGGCTGACGTCGTCGGGAGAGCCTTTTGACATGTATCGGGTTTCTGCCGCGCACAAGACCCTGCCGTTGCCGAGCTGGGTCGAAATCACCAATCTCGACAATGGTCGCAAGCTGACCGTGCGTGTCAACGATCGCGGTCCGTTCAAGGACGGCCGGATCATTGACCTGTCGTATGCCGCGGCAATCCGGCTGGACATGCTCGATGCCGGCACCGCCCGGGTCGAGGTGCGCTCCATAGACTTCGGCGCGGAACAGGATCCGGTGGTGCTCAGGCCAAGCTCGGTGCCGGTGGAGATTCAGGCCGGCGCGTTCAGCCGGCAAGACAGTGCCGAACAGCTTGCCAACCGGCTGCGTTCGGCCGGGCTCGAAAAAGTGCGCGTTCGCAGCGGCTCGGCCGGTCGCCAGCGTGTCTGGCGGGTTCGACTGGGGCCATTCCAGGATGCCGGACATGCCGAGCGGCTGGTGGAACGAATCCTTTCGCTGGGACTGGAGGCGCCGGTATTCGTTTACCCTTGAGCTCACCAGCCGCAACCCTTTGGCCGGATCACTGATTCACAACATAAACACTTTGATGAAAAAATATTTCCGATGCCCCGCATTCCCGTTGTGCCGTTTTTGGATCGCACTGACCGTGTTGCTGGCCGCCCCGGTGGCGGCACAGATTCCAGCGCCACCGCCGGTCGGCGCGAGCAGCCTGGTGCTGATGGACTTCCACTCCGGAGAACTCATCGCCGCGCGCGAGCCGGACCTGCGCCTGGACCCGGCAAGCATTACCAAGCTGATGACCAGCTACGTGGTATTTCGCGAAATCCAGGCCGGGCGCCTGAGGCTGGATGAGCAGGTTCGAGTCAGCGAAAAGGCCTGGCGCACCGGGGGCTCGCGGATGTTCATCGACGTCGGCAGTGAAATCAGCGTGCGCGACCTGCTCAAGGGCGTGATCATACAGTCGGGTAACGACGCATCGGTGGCACTGGCCGAGCATGTGGCCGGTTCCGAGGAAGTGTTCGCCCAGATGATGACCGCCGAAGCTGAACGCCTGGGAATGCGCAATACCCGATACGCCAATGCCACCGGTCTGCCGGATGACAACCTGTATACCACCGCCGGCGACGTGGCCCTGCTGGCGCAGGCGCTGATCCGCGATTTTCCGGACTTCTACGCCTGGTATTCCGAACGCGAATTCACCTGGAACGAAATCACCCAGCAGAATCGTAACCGCCTGCTGTGGCGTGATGCCAGCGTCGACGGCCTCAAGACCGGCCACACCGAGGCCGCCGGGTATTGCCTTGCGACCTCGGCCGAACGCGACGGCATGCGCCTGATCAGCGTGGTGATGGGAACTGCCAGTGAACAAGCGCGCGCGCAGGCCAGCCAGGCGCTGCTCAACTACGGCTTTCGCTTCTTCGAGACCTTTCGCCTGTATCAACAAGGTGACGTCATCACCACTTCGCCGGTCTGGAAAGGCCAGGCCGACAGCGTCCGCCTGGCCGTCGACCGCGACATCTTCATCACCGTGCCGCGCGGCCGCCACGACGGACTCAAGGCGGCCTCGCACGTGCCGCCGAAACTGATGGCGCCACTGGCTGCCGGTCAGGAGCTGGGCGCGCTGCTCATCAGCTTCGAGGATGAGACTCGCCTGGAGGCACCGCTCACGGTGGTCGAAGAAGTGGCGCTGGCCGGCTGGTGGGGGCGCACCAGCGATTCGATCAGCCTGTGGTTCGGCGGCCTGTTCGGCGGCGACTGAGCGCGATGCCCTGATGCTTCGCCTCGACCACAACGGGCGGCTGGAGTTTCCATGCCGCTATCCGATCAAGGCCATGACGCGCGCCAGTGCGGCAATACCGGAAGAGATTCTGGAACTGCTGAGCGAGGAAGGATTCGACCCGGAGCCGAAACGGCTGAGCATCCGGCCCAGCCGCAACGGCCGCTTTCAGGCGATCACGGTCGAGGTCGATGTCGAATCGCGCGCCAGTCTGGAGGCCGCGTACGCGCGTTTGCGCGCACTGGACGGCGTGGTGATGATGTTATGAGCCAGCCGCTGCGGGTCCGTCGGCTGGGCCGGGTCGATTATCTTGAAACCTGGCGGGCAATGCGCGAATTCACCGACCGGCGCGATTCCGACAGCGCCGACGAACTCTGGCTCCTGGAACACTTTCCAGTTTACACCCAGGGCCTGGCCGGCAAGCCGGAACACTTGCTGGCCCCGGGCGACATTCCAGTCATCCAGACCGACCGCGGCGGTCAGATCACCTATCACGGCCCGGGCCAACTGGTCGCGTATCCGTTGCTGGATCTGGAACGGCTGGGACTGGGCGTGCGCACGTTGGTCACTACCCTGGAGGCATGCGTGATCGAATTTCTGCGCGATCATTCGATCACCGCGGCGCGCAAAACCGGGGCGCCGGGCGTATTCGTCGGCGCCGCCAAGATCGCCTCGATCGGGCTCAAGATCCGGCGCGGACGCAGCTTTCACGGTCTTGCGTTCAACATTGACATGGAGTTGGAGCCGTTCGCGAATATCAATCCATGTGGATTTGCGGGACAGGCCATGACATCATTGCAGCAGCTCGGGATTTCAGTCTCGACAGAAACCGCCGGAAACCGCCTGGCCGGGCTGCTGGCGACGGCGCTGGGACTTGACGCCAGTGCCGCATGCGCCGATGATGAACTCTCCGAACCGGCTCGCGGCAAGAGATCGGGCTTGCGATGAAAACTTGTAGCGCGAAAACAGGTCTGTAATGGTCATGCGACTCAAAATCCCGACACTGCTCCTCTTCGCGGCGTTTCTGCTCCCGGCAACGGCTACGGCCGCACCTGATCATGCCACCACGGCAGCGACGCTGAAACCCACCACGGAACAGCGCATCACCACCCGCCTGGCTTCGCGCTTCCTGACCACTTATCACTATGCGGGCACCGAGCTCGACGAAGAACTTTCGAGCCGGATCTTCGATCGTTATCTGCGCGCGCTCGACCCCAACCGCATGTATTTTCTGGCTAGCGACATCGATCGCCTTGAAAGCTATCGCAACAATCTCGACAAGGCCCTGCGCACCGCCGAGATCGAACCGGCCTACGAAATCTTCAATCTGTATCGCGAACGCGTGGCCGAGCGGGTCGAACTCGCGCTCGAGCTGTTGGGCAGCGATTTCGACTTCAGCATCGACGAAGACTACCAGTTCGACCGCACCGACAGCGCATGGCCCAACGACGCTGGAGAATTGCGCGAAATGTGGCGCAAACGGGTCAAGAACGACTGGCTCGGGCTGATGCTGGCCGAACGTGAAATCGATGACATCCGCGAGACCCTGACCCGTCGCTATCGCAACATCGGCAAGCGTATCGCCGAATACAACGAAGTCGATGTGTTCCAGTTCTTCATGAACGCCTACGCCAGCGCGGTCGAGCCGCATTCTTCCTACATGTCGCCGCGGCTGGCGGAAAATTTCGAGATCTCCATGAAACTTTCGCTGGACGGCATCGGTGCGCTGCTCAGCTCTCAGGATGAATACGTCGAGGTCGCCGAGGTCGTTCCCGGTGGCCCGGCCGACCTTGACGGCAGACTGCAATCGGGCGATCGCATCATCGGTGTGGCCCAGGCCGATGAGCAGATCATCGACGTGGTTGGCTGGCGTCTGGAT
The DNA here is from genome assembly GCA_964453565.1 of uncultured Halomonas sp. Classification (GTDB taxonomy): domain Bacteria; phylum Pseudomonadota; class Gammaproteobacteria; order Xanthomonadales; family Wenzhouxiangellaceae. The sequence continues at coordinate 13,571 of CAYVPB010000032.1, read as the reverse complement.
GACGTCGTGGATCTGATCCGGGGCGAGCGTGAAACCCTGGTGCGGCTGGAAATCCTGCCCGGCGAGTCCGGTCTCAAGGGTCCGCCGGAGATCATCGACCTGGTCAGAAACGAGGTCAAGCTGGAAGAACAGGCCGCGCAGGCCTCGGTCGAGACCGTGGAAACCGATCTGGGAGTGGTGAAGATCGGAATCATCGATGTTCCGGTGTTCTACGTCGATTTTGCCGGCCGGGCACGCAATGAGCCGAATTACCGCTCCAGCACACGCGATGTGCGCCGCCTGATCAATGAGCTGCGGGCCGAGGAAATCGACGGGCTGGTGATCGACTTGCGCAACAACGGTGGCGGTGCACTGGTCGAGGCCACCACCATGACCGGGTTGTTCATCGATCAGGGCCCGGTGGTGCAGGTGCGCGACTCGAACGGCCGCGTCAGCATTGAACAGGATCGCGAGCCCGGGATGGCCTGGGACGGCCCGCTGGCCGTGCTGGTCAATCGCTCCAGCGCCTCGGCTTCAGAGATTTTCGCCGCTGCAATTCAGGATTACGGGCGCGGCATCATCCTCGGCGAATCGACGTTTGGCAAGGGCACGGTCCAGAACCTGTTCAATCTGGATAACTACCTGACCAATGCCGACAACAAGCTGGGCCAGATCAAGCTGACCATGGCCAAGTTCTTCCGCATCGACGGCGGCTCGACTCAGCTCCTCGGGGTGACTCCGGACATCGAGCTACCAAGTTACGGTTCGCCCGAGGACTACGGCGAGAGCGCACTCGACTTCGCGATGGACTGGAGCAGCATCGAGGGCGTCGAATACCAGCCGCTGGCGGATTTGTCGCCGCTGCTTCCGCAGGCCCGCGAACGTCATCTGGCGCGTCGCCAGTCCAATCCGGAACTTAAAACGCTGATTGAGGACTTCGAACGGTTCCGGCAACTCAGCCAACGCACCCGGGTCTCGTTGCTGGAAAGCGAGCGGCGAAGCGAGCGTGAGGAATCCGAAGCGCGCCGCACTGCCCGCCTTGGCCACGCCGGCGATGTGCCGGAAAGCGATGACGCCGAAGATGAAGGTGACGATTCGGATGAAGAATCCGCCGGCGACGAACCGGATATCCTGCTCGAGGAATCCGCGCGCGTGCTGGCCGATCTGATCGAGCTCGACCGCGGCCAGTATCGTCTGGTCCAGGCCCAGGTCGAAGCACCGGAAAGCGCCACTCCGGTCCACTGAAACACGGACGGTCGATGCGGCGATTGACCCCGGAGCCATGACCGAACGCATCGTCCGCGTCGCGCTGGACGTGCCGCTGTATCGCCTGTTCGACTACCGGATCGAATCCGGGCCAATGCCGGAAATCGGCTCGCGCGTGGCCGCGCCGTTCGGCAACCGGCAGATGGTCGGACTGGTGCTGGAACACGCCGACAGCAGCACGCTCGCGCCGGAGCGGCTCAAGCCGCTGAAGAAACTGCTCGATCCGGCGCTGGTGCCGCCCGAATTGCTGGCGCTGCTGCGCTGGACGGTCGCCTACTACGCCGCGCCTCCGGGCGAAATCATCAAGCATGCCTTGCCTACCGTGCTGCGCAGGACAGTGACCCGGCCCGAGCCGCGACTGAACTGGCTGAAACTGGCCAACGATACCGCGCCGGAACACCTCGAGCGCGCCCCCCGCCAGCGCGATATCGCTATCCATCTGCAAAACGGTCCGCGCCGGCGCGAGCAATTGATCGAGGCAGGCGTGCCCCCGGAAATCCTGCGCAAGATGCTCGATCGCGGCCTGATCGAAGCCACGCTTCCGGCTGTGGTCCGACCCAACCCAGGACCCTCCCTCAACCCCGATCAGCGCCGCGCGCTGGCTGCGATTCTGGCGGCGCGCAGACGTTTTCAGGTGCTGGCGCTTGCCGGCGTGACTGGCAGCGGCAAGACCGAGGTGTACCTTCAGGCGGCGCGTCGGAAACTGCGGCAAAGGCGCCAGGTGCTGGTATTGGTGCCCGAAATCGGTCTGACCGCGCAATTCGTGCGGCGGCTGGAGTCGCGCCTGGGCCGCGCGGCCTGGATCTATCACTCGGGCCTGAGTCCGCGCGAACGCTTCGATACCTGGCAGGCCGCCGCCGCGGGTGATGCCGAGCTGATCGTCGGCACCCGCTCGGCCGTGTTCCTGCCGCTGCGCCGGCCGGGGATGATCGTGGTCGACGAAGAACACGACAGCTCGTTCAAGCAGTTCGACGGGCTTCGCTACCATGCCCGCGACGTCGCGGTCATGCGCGCCAGCCGGCTCGGCATACCGGTGGTGCTGGGCTCGGCGACGCCGTCGCTGGAAACCCTGGCCAATGTCCGCGCCGGGCGTTACCGCTTGCTGGAGTTGCCTGAACGTGTCGGCAACGCCGTATTGCCGCACTGGCAGGTCGAGGATTTGCGCGGCCAGCAGATCGTCGACGGCCTGACTTCAGGCCTGATCGAGCGCATCCGGGCCACCCTGGAGGCCGGGGACCAGGTGCTGGTCTATCGCAACCGACGCGGTTTTGCACCCCTGCTGATCTGTGATGAATGCGGCTGGCAGGCCGACTGCAGTCAATGCTCGGCCCACCTGACCCTGCATCGGCGTGCCGGCAGGCTGATCTGCCATCACTGCGGATTTCGGCAACCGGTTCCGGCGCGCTGCCCCGAATGCGAGTCGCCGCGATTGACCGCCATTGGCAGCGGGACCGAACGCATCGAGGCGACGCTTGCCGATCACCTGCCAGAGTTTCCGCTGCTGCGCTTCGATCGCGACACGGTCCGCGGCCGTGAAGAATTTGATCGCCGCATGGCCGAAGTCGCCACCGGCCGACCGTGCATCCTGGTCGGCACCCGCATGCTGGCCAAGGGTCATCATCTGCCGAGGATTGGTCTGGCGGTCATGCTCGATATCGACGCCATGCTGTTCAGCGCCGATTTCCGCGCCCCGGAACGGCTGGCCCAGGACAGCATCCAGGTCGCCGGACGGGCCGGGCGCGAACAGCCCGGGCGCTTCATCCTGCTGACCCGCCATCCGGAACATCCGCTGATCGAGCTGTTGGCCGGCGGCCACTACCTCAAAGCGGCCAGTACCCTGCTGGATCGCCGCTTCGAAGCCGCCCTGCCGCCGGCGCTGCACCTGGCGATGATCCGGGCCGAAGCACCGAAACCGGAGCAGGCGCGAAGCTTTCTGGAACACGTCAGAAATCAGGTCACGGACACCCGTATCGAAACCGCCGGCCCGCTCGAAGCCATCCTGCAGCGACGCGCCGGTTACTGGCGCTACCAACTCTGGCTGATCAGCCGCAACCGGCCACGGCTATCGCATACCCTGGAACACCTCATCCCGGCAATCGAGCAAATACCCGCAGCCCGGACCCTGCGCTGGCACATCGATGTGGATCCGCTGGAGCTGTAGCTTGCGAGCAGGCTCCGAAGCCAGAGACTGCGTGCCGCGGGAGCGAACTTCGATTCGCGGCATCACCCGGCACCGAATCGCGGACGGATTCCCCACTGCAGCACCCACAACCTACTCCAGCAGCCTGCCTGCGCCGGGAGGGAAACTGCCTCAGCACAATATCAGCGGGTGCCGTAGCCGCTCGACCAGCTCGTTCCCAGGCGCCTTGGATCGGCAGCCTGATCATCGTCGGCCACGGCGTGGGTGCCGCCGAAATACAGGCTGAGACCGGGCCAGCGGCGGGCATTGGGCATGCGTTGCTCCAGCCAGTTCAGCGCAGCCTGCGGCCAGTCATGCGGAAACGACTCGATTGCCAGCTCGTCGAATTCCAGGTGCATGCGCGGCGCACTTACCGCCCGGCCCAGTGGCATGTCGAAGTGCATCAGGTTGCACAACACCTGCGCGATCGCGGTACGAATCCGATTCGAGCCGCCACTGCCCAGCAGGATGCGTTTTTCGTGGTGTTCGACCAACGTCGGCGCCATCATTGAAGACATCCGATGGCCGGTCGGCCACTGGCCAAACCCGGCCCGGTTGAGATCCTGCTCTCCGAGCATGTTGTTGAGCATGAAACCCAGCTCCGGCACGACCTCACCGCAACCTTCGCCATTGGATAGCGTCATCCCGACCAGATTACCCGAACCATCGCGGATGCTGATATGACTGGTCCCGCGCGAGACCCGCAACGAAGCCGTGCTGATGGATTCGAATGCCCGAAACAGGGTTTGCCGGTTGCCTATGCATTCCGGTCGCTCAAGCTCGAGACGCTGCTGTTCGCTGCTGCGCATGGCCGCGATCAGTGCATCCAGATGCGCCGCCGATCCAAAGGTCGCGTCCGGCGTCAGAAATCGCTCCAGCGCCTGGGTCATGAGGGCGACCATCATGCCGCCGAAGGCCGGTGGCGGATTGGACCAGATCCGCGTTCCGCGGCCCAGCATCCACTGCATCGGCCGTCGCCAGCGCACGCGATAACCAGACAGGTCGGCCAGGGTCAGGTGGCCGCCGCCATGCGCGCTCACCCCGGCGATCTTGTTCGCGATTGCATCGGAATAAAAGGCTCCGCCACCCTCGCGCGCGACCCACTCGATCAGGACGCCGAGATCGGGATTGTTCACGCGCCGCCCCGGTTCGGGTAACGGTGCAACCGGTCCGGACAGACCGAACATCTTCGCTGCCCCCGCGGTGGCGCGCACGATCGGTTCGAGGATCGTTATGGCCTCGACCTGGACTGCATTCAACTCCCAGCCCGCGCGCGCCAGGCGGATCGCATGCCCGGCCAGTTCGGTCATCGGCCGGGTTGCGAAACGCCGATGCAGTGCCTCCAGCCCGGCCACCAGGCCCGGCACCGCGGCCGAACCGAGCCCGACGTGGAATTCCTGCTGTGTGGTGCCGAAGTTGCCATGGATCGGATAGAACTCGATTCCGCTGATACGCCGAGCCCGCGGCGTATGAACGAAGCAGTCCAGCAGCACCGGCGCGCGACCGCGCATTCGCAGCAATGCATGCCCGCCGCCCCCGGGCGAGCAGAACACCGGCTCGACCACGCACGCCGTCCACACCGCCGCGATCAACGCATCAACGGCATTGCCGCCGTCGCGCAGCACTTCGGCAGCCGCATGCGTGGTCTCTGCATGCCCGCTGGCGACCCTGGCAACCGAATTTTCCATGACCCGGATTCTGCCGCATTCGAAGCCCTTCAAGGGGTTGCTGATTTCCGCGGATCGGGTTTGCGGTGGTCGGAGCGTTACACCCGCGGCATCAGCTCGAAAAATGCCGGTCATCCATGGCCGGGCAATGTCCCGGGGATATACTGTTCGCGTAACCTCGATGATCAAAGTTGCCATGAAAGTCGCCATGCCAATCGCCATGCCAATCGGCTTGCTCTTCGACACGATGCACAAGATCCGCCGATTCGGTCTGCTTTTACTGTTCAGTGCCGGCCTGCACGCCGAAATTCCACCGGATGTGACGCTTGATCCGATACCCGGCATTTCCGGTCTGATCGACCCACTGGGCATCAAACATGCCGGCGACGGCTCCGGGCGGTTGTTCATTGTTGAGCAAAGCGGCAGAATTCGCGTACTAAAGGACGACGCGTTATTATCGACGCCGCTGGTTGAACTTGGCAATCTGGTGACCAACGCCGGTTTCGAGCAGGGTCTGCTGGATATCGCCTTCCATCCCCAATTCGCGCTCAACGGCCGTTTCTACCTGCACTACTCGGCCGGCAGCGAGCGGCCGGCCGGCACCAGTCCGGGCGATACCATCGTCGGCGAATTCACCATCACCGACGATCCCAACGTCGCCAACAATGTGCCGGATCGAATCATTCTGACCGTGACCCAGGACTTCGGCAATCACAATGGCGGGCAGATGCGCTTCGACCCGGATGGTTATCTGTATCTTGGCCTCGGCGACGGCGGCAGCGGCAACGACCCGTGCAATCGCGCCCAGACCCTGAACCCGGCTGATCTGGTCGACCCGGCCAGTTGCACTAGTTCCGCATCCCTGGACGATTCACTGGCCTTGCTGGGCAAGATGCTGCGCGTGGACGTCGACAACCCTACACCGTTCGGCGCCAACAATCTGTGCGCGGCAGACCCGGACGGTTCGGCCAACTATGCAATTCCTTCGGACAACCCGTTCTTCGGTCAGGCCGACCGCTGCGGCGAAGTGCTTCTGTACGGGCTGCGCAATCCGTGGCGCTGGAGCTTCGACCGCCAGACCATGGACATGTGGATTGGCGATGTCGGCCAGAACACCTGGGAGGAAGTCGACCTGCTGCCATGGTCGCTGGCCAGTGGCGACAACCTTGGCTGGAAGATCTGCGAGGGCAGTTTTTTGCGCGGGAGTTTCGACGCCGAAGACGCATGTGACGATCCCTCCACTGTTCTACCGGTACTCGAATACCGCACCGGCCAGAACGGCAACTGCTCGGTCACGGGCGGCTACCGCTACCGCGGCCCGGTCACCAGTCTGCGCGGGCGGTATATCTATTCCGATTTCTGCTCCGGGCGCATCTGGTTCGCTGAGCCCGACAACGGCGGCTGGAGCGAAGAAGTCTTCGGCTTGGCCGGCGGCAACGTACGCTCGCTGGGCGAAGATGAGGAAGGACAATTGTATCTGCTATCCGGACAAAGCCTGCTGAGGTTCAACGGCAACCTTGAGCTACTGTTTACCGATGGTTTCGAATCGCCGTGAAACCGCTTTCCGAAGATCGCTTTTGATACGCAACTCTGGAGCAGTCATGGGCAAACGACAAGTTGACGTGGCCATCATCGGTGCCGGAACCGCTGACATGGTGGCTTATCGCCAGGCCTAATCCAGGACCGAAAGCGTGGTGCTGATCGAAGGCCGGGAATTCGGCATCAACTGTGCGCGGGTCGGGTGCATGCCCAGCGAACTGTTGATCAGCTCCGCCTCCCGCGCCCGGTCCGTCAGCTTTCGACAACTGCCTCGAAACGGTTGGCATCGCGGTTCTTGCGTACCGTTTTTGGATCCCAGACCCGCCCGTTCATCGTGATCCACACACCCGGCGGCAGGCTCTGCACGGCACCGACCGCGCAGCCGATGTTGAATACCGCGTCGGAGCCAATGAACCGTGCCGGATTGAGCGCCCCGGTCAGCACGATGGTACGACCTTCGAGCCCTTGCAGTATCCGCGCGGTCTCGACCATGGTGTCGGTGCCGTGGGTGATCAGGAAGTGTCGCGATTCGGAAGCCTCGACCGCTTTGCGTACCAGTTCGCGATCGGCATTCGTGAGCTCAAGCGAGTCCTTGCGCAATAGCGGCTGGACGTGCCAGCGAAAAGCGACCTCCATGTCATCAAGGATTCGCGCAATCTCAGGCTCGCCGATCTTGTAGTCGGACTTTTCGTCGTAGTAGATCTTGTCGATCGTCCCGCCGGTTGTGATGATCTGAAGCAGTTTCAAAGCATGGTCCCTTGGTTTTCCCTGATTACGTAGTTGATTCAGCCAGTGCCTGAAAGGCTTTTTACCGCAGATGAACGCAGATAAAGTCAAATCCCGTCAGGAAGGGGGAAAACCCGCATCGTTGTCGGCGGATTTTCTTACGGACTTGGCTGGAAAAACTTGTCATCAAGAAATCGAGGACTCCAGCGATCGAATCTTACTTATTCTGCAACCGGCACCAATTCAATCATCTGCGTTCATCTGCGGTAAATCTGGTTTGGACCATATGGTTCGGACCATAGCTGAGATACATGCGTAATCAGATAGTTGTTTACCGATCAGGAACCGGCGGAAAAGTCTTGCGCGAAAACTCAGTCGCCGGTCAACGGCCAGCCGGTGCCTTGCGTGTCGATGGCACCCAGCGAGAAGCGGTTGCGCGCGTAGTGCAGGGCCGCGATCAACGGCTTGTTTTCCTGCTCCCCGTCACTGCGCGCAAGGCTGCGATGGGCCAGCCCGGAAAGCTCGACCAGGGCTGTGATCTGGTACAGGTTGATTGCGATTGTTCGGGCGTTGGCCTCGAGCATGTCGGCCGGATGATCCAGCCACGCGGGGACCTGCTTGAGCGCGTCGGCAGCGATCGCGTGCAGTTCCCGGGTTTGCTTGCCGTCCAGCACCGCAATCCGGGAACGCATCGCGTCCAGCCACGGTTCGATGCCGCTGGCCGCCAGCGCCCGCAGCAGATCCAGCGCCAGCACATTGGTCGTGCCCTCCCAGATCGACAGCACCTGCACATCGCGCAGCAACTGCGGCAAGCCGGTGTCCTCGATATAGCCGGCACCGCCGAAACACTCCAGCGTCTCCGAGGCGCAGGCCACCGCATCACGGGCGGTGCCCAGCTTGACCATTGGCGTGAGGATGCGCAAAAGCGCCCGACTGGCTTCGGCGTGGCCGTGCTCGACCCGACCCAGTTCGGCCACCATGGCCAGCGTCGTACAGGCCGCGGCGGCGAAATCGGTTTCCAGGGCCGCCAGCGTCTGGCGATGCAACGGCTGGTCGATCAACAGCTTGCCGAATGCACGGCGCTTGTGCGCGTAGCTTGTCGCCAGTGCGATGCCGCGACGCATCAGGGTGCAGGCGGTGATGGAATTCCAGGTCCGGGTCAGGTTGAGCATCGGCGCAATCGCCGCCACGCCGCGCTCCAGGCCGGCCACTGGTTCAGCCGGTGTGCCATCCAGCCACAGCTCGGCGGTCGGCAGCTTGCGCGTGCCCAGCTTGTCCTTGAGCCGCAGGATCTCGATATTGCGCAGCCGGCCGTGGTCGTCGTGCGGTTTGACGTAGAACAGCGCCAGCCCGCGTGAGCCTTCCGGATTGCCTTGCGGGCGACCCAATGTCAGTGCCATTTCGGAGGTGGCCGCCGAAGTGAACCATTTGCGGCCAGTCAGGCGCCACTGTCCATCGTCGTCACGCAGGGCCACTGTTTCGGTGCCACTGACATCGGAGCCGCCGATGGTTTCGGTCATCCACTGACCTGAAGTCCAGAATCGATCACCATCCCGGGCCAGCAGATGCGGCAGGGCACGCTCGGCCAGCTCCTTGTTGCCGGCATCGTTGAGGATGCGCGCCGCGCCATCGGTCATGGCCAGCGGGCAGCCGTAGAAATCGGTCGACGGGATGAACAACCAGGCCCGGGCGAACTGAATCGTGCGGGCGTACTCCGCCAGCGAATCATCGTACCCGGTTGCGATCAGCCCGTATTCGGCGGCCCAGTACCTGGCCTTTTGCCACAGCGGGGTCAGCTCAATCGCATCGATGCGCTCGCCCCAAGGGCTCCACTGGGTCAGGCACGGTTCGTTGAGCCGATCGTCACGCTGAAAACCAAACCACTCGCCGCCGGAGCGCTGACCCAGCTCACGCAGGGTCGCAAGTTCGGCCTGCAGCAGATCTTCGGGCAGCGCGTAGCGCAACCAGGTACGCAGCAGCCAGTCATTCTCGAATTGGTTGCCGAGTTCCGGCGCTGACTGAATGAATGAGAGTTCATTGTCCATAAAACTAGTATATCTGGCCGAAGCGCGTTCGCGGTCCCGGCCCGACTGATTCAAAAATGGCCATCAATGGCCGCACTGGGACAGCAAAATCAGGCATTCGCGGATTGACGCAGGGTGGGTGTTCAACAAAGCGGGCTGAGTGCTCAGCGCGCGCCGCGCGCGCGCCGCCAGCCTTTGAACAAGACCACGTAATAGGCCGCAATCAGCGCAATCTGGATCAGCGCCACAAGCCGCACCGGCGCCAGCGAGGTGGCCCAGGCCTCGGCCACTCCGAGGCAGAAATACAGCAGCAACAACATGCCGCCAATCACCCGCACCTTTGGGCCCGGCGGCCACATCCAGGCCAGCATGACCAGCAGCGGCGAGGTGACCAGGATTGCGGTACCGGCCCGGCCAAGCGAGTCGGCCGGAGTCAGGATGCCGAACCAGAACAGGTGCAGCGCGATCAGCACGAGCCACAACCAGCGCACAATGACTCCCAGGGTCTCGCTCACAGTTTCATCGCCAGCTCCGCCACCCGGCGGCCCAGCGCGCGCGCCAGCCGGATTTCATCCTCGTCCAGGGCGCGATCCGATTCCTCCCCGGACCAGTGGCTGGCACCGTAAGGTGTGCCGCCGCCACGCGTGGTCGCCAGCCTGCGTTCGGTATAGGGGATGCCGACGATCAACATGCCATGATGCATCAGCGGCAGCATCATCGACAGCAGCGTCGATTCCTGACCGCCATGCAGGCTGGAGGTGGACGTGAACACACCTGCCGGTTTGCCGGTCAACGTGCCGGAAAACCACTCGCTGCTGGTCGAATCGATGAAATACTTGAGCGCCGCGGCCATGTTGCCGAACCGGGTCGGGCTGCCCAACACCAGTCCGGAACACTCGGCCAGATCGGTGCGCTCGACCAGCGCCGGCCCGTCATCGGGCAACGACACCTTGTGCGGCTTGACCGCGGAGGTCACCGGTGGCACCGTGCGCAGTCGCGCGGCGCAGCCCTCGACGCGCTCGACCCCCCTGGCAACCTCGCGCGCCAGCACCAGGGTGTTGCCGCCGGAAGAATAGGTCAGAACCAGAATTTCGCGCATTGCTTGTATCGTCCCTGGAAACGAGCCACAGATTACATGGATTCCTGGAAGAAACTGTTGAAACCGCAAATGAACGAAAATAAAACCTGAATACCCGATCGGATCAGAATTGTTTTCTACCAGCCCATGGCCTGGATGACTCGGATCGCTCACTTGGTGGTTGCAGAAAAATTTGCGTTCATTTGCGGTTCCTGGCTCCACTATCGTACGACTTCTGGAACAGCACGGATTGTGATGGATAATGGCTCCCATGGATACTCCGAAATCAGTCTCGCAGGACCGACTTTCTGACTCATCGGGCTCGACCCATGAGCATCCCGGCACACTGGGCGCACTTATGGACCCGCGCTGGCTGCGCGCCTTCGGCCGCCACCTGTGGCAACACTTCGGCGAGGATCGATGCTTCGAGGCCGCGGCCGCGCTTTCCTACACCAGCCTGCTGGCCCTGGTACCGCTGATGGCGGTCGTGCTGGGCGTGCTGTCGGCATTTCCGGTGTTCGACTACGGCGTCGAACAGCTTCAGGACTTCATCTTTTCCAATTTCGTGCCTGCCGCCGGCGACGTGGTGCGCGAGTATCTCGACCAGTTCATCGCCCGTTCGGCCGGACTCACCGGCACCGGCACGCTGTTTCTGGTGGCGACCGCAATCATCCTGATGTCGACGATCGAAAAGACCCTGAACCGGATCTGGCGCGTCGACCGTCCGCGCCGGCCGGCCGGGCGACTGATCGTGTACTGGGCCGTGCTCACGCTCGGGCCGCTGCTGCTGGGCGCGAGTCTGGGGCTGACTTCGTATCTGGCAGCTCTGCCGCTGCTGGCGCCGGAAATGGTGCGCGGGCCGCTGCAGTCCCTGCTGCTGGTTACGACGCCGTTTCTGGTCGCGCTGGCGGCGTTTACCCTGATTTTCATGGTCGTGCCCAACCGCCGGGTGCTGTGGCGTCACGCGCTGACCGGCGCGGCATTCTCGGCGCTCACGTTCGAGTTGTCCAAGCGCGGCTTCGTCCTGTATATCAGCAATTTCCCGACCTACGAGCGGCTCTATGGGGCACTCGCCACGATTCCCATCTTTCTGGTCTGGATCTATGTCTCATGGGTGGTCATCCTGCTCGGCGCCAGCGTGGCCGCCTCACTGACTACATTCAACTACCGGCGTGCCGACTGGCGCTGGAACCCTCGCCATCACCTGCTGCTGACCATGCGCCTTCTCGGCCATCTGCGCCAGGCGCAACGCCGGGGCCGGGGTTGTTCCTCGCCACGACTGCTGGAACTAGAAACGGCGGCCACCGACGGCGAACTCCAGATGCTGCTGGGACAGATGGACAATGCCGGGCTGCTCCAGCGCGATGACCAGGGGCAGTGGTTTCTCAGTGCCGACCTGGACGAGGTGACACTGGCCGATCTGTATCGGGCCATGCCCCTGGTGTGGCCGATTGGCGAACTGGAGTCCTTCCCCGAGGGCACCCTTCCCGACCGAGCGCTTCTGGGCGCGTTGCATGAAATCGAGTCGCGCGCCGGTCCACAACTCAAACGCTCAATCAAATCTTTTCTCGATCCCGCTGTCCCAGACGGCAATGACAATAACTCCCGGTCGGACCAGCAGACGTCCGCGCCGGCCAGGCAAGGAGAAGCCCTTTGACCGATTTCAATCCCAATCTATTTGCAGTGCTTGTCGCCGGCCTGCTGCTGATCGCCTGTGGTGATTCGGCCGTGCCCGAGGCGCGAGCCGCTGGCGACGCCGAAACGATCGAATTCCGGCTGCCCATGCTCGGCGGCGATGAGGTCTTGCTGAGCGATTGGCGCGGTCAGTGGGTGGTGGTCAACTACTGGGCCACCTGGTGCGCGCCGTGTCGCAAGGAGATTCCCGATTTTTCACAGATGCACGACGCGCGCGACGACATCACAGTGCTGGGACTTGCCTTCGAGGACACTGATATCGAGACTTTCGAGCAATTCCTGACTGAATACCCGGCCAGTTACCCGATCCTGCTGGTCGATGTCTACGAACCGCCGGTCGCACTGGGTGCACCGAGGGGACTGCCGACGACCTTTCTGGTCAACCCCGAAGGCGCGCTGGTGGAAACGTGGATCGGCCCCATCACCAGCAAGGAAATTATCGCGCGGGTTGACCGGGAAGCGTGATGAAGTGCCGACGCCTGCTGATCTCGGGCCGCGTCCAGGGCGTCTTCTTCCGCGCCTCCACCCAGCACCAGGCAAGTCAACTGGGGCTGAGCGGTCACGCGATCAATCTTGACGACGGCCGGGTTGAAGTACTTGCCTGCGGCGGGCCGGGGGAGCTGGCGCAACTGGAGCGCTGGCTGCACCAGGGCCCGCCCGGGGCGCGGGTCGAGCGGGTCGATCCGGTCGAATTAGACGATGTCGAAACCAGCGATATCCCGACCGGATTCACCATCGGCTGATGCGAATTGCTCGCGTCCGGTTCGCCGGTCTTATTGGCAAATACGCGACGAACGCAACAACTCGCTCTGCACCACGGGTCGAAACGACCGGCGGTGGGCAGGACAGGGGCCCAGTTCCCGCAGCGCAGCAAGATGCTCACGGGTGCCATAACCCTTGTGGCGGCGGAAGCCATAGCCCGGATAGCATTGATCCAGCTCCTGCATCAGGCCATCGCGGTGCACCTTGGCGATGATGCTGGCGGCGGAAATGACCGGCTCCAGACCATCGCCACCGACGATCAGGCGCGTTTCGACGCCTTCAATTCCGGGGTTGCAGTTGCCATCGACCAGCACCGTCGAAACCTGCGCGGTCAGGCCGGAGAATGCCTTGCGCATGGCCAGCAGTGTCGCGCCCAGGATGTTCAGGCGCTCGATTTCGTCGACATGACAAATGCCGATTGCAAGCGCCAGTGCCTGGTCGGCGATCTGCCGGGCCAGCCGTTCGCGTCTCGTTGGCGCCAGTTTTTTCGAATCATCCAGACCCTCGATGATGCCCGCCGGGTCCAGCACCACCGCGGCGGCAACCACCGGGCCGGCCAGTGGCCCTCGTCCCGCTTCGTCAATTCCAGCCACAAGTTTCACCTAGTGTACCCCGTCACTAATCCTGCAACATTCAGAGTGTGACTGAGTCGACAG
>CAYVPB010000031.1:26864-30717 GCA_964453565.1 uncultured Halomonas sp. | reverse complement strand
CTGGTCGCTTCCGGTCGGTGTGACGACGAACACCTTTGTGATCCCCGAAGCCATGGACTGGCGGGCGTGGCGACGCACCCATTCGGTCTGCTCTGTCGAAGCGCAGGAGAAATTTGCCAGTTCGTGCCGGGGTTCGAGCAGGCGAGGCGAGCGGTAGTTCACTCTGCGAATGGCGAAGCGCGTTCCATCAGTCGCTTGACGCCGGGAAGTTCGCGCGCTGGACGCGCATTGATCTGCTCCCAGGCCGAGATCGCTTCGGCTGAAAGCGCGAATCGATTCCGGTCGGCCAGCACACGCCGCGCGGCCTCGGTCAAGCTGGCCTCGGCAAATTCAGTGAGGCTGCCGCCGGCTTCCCGGGCGGCTTTCTCGACCAGCTCGCGGACGGCTGCGGTGGTCCGAAATTCGATTCGTTCCTGGCGGGTGCGGGTGGACATGATGGCGGGCCGGTACGGTGACTGTCCGGCTAATGTACGGCCAAGGAGTGGTTTTGTCAACGACGATGTTGGGGGTAACGTTGGGTGGCGGCGGTGCGTTTCGCAGGCTCGACGGCCGCTGCAAACGAGTCCGCCAGGCTCAGCCGGCCGCGGGCGCCGTCAGGGTCGCTCGCAGCCGCTCGAATAGCACTTGGATCCGATCCCGGTTTTCCGGCTCGTTGAGATCCAGTTCGTTCAATTCCTTCGCCTGTTCTCGGTCCTGCAGCGCAGTATGGACGATGGCGCGTTGCAGGGTGGCGCAGTGGATGTCCTGGCAGTCTTCGGGGACTTCGCGGATTACCCGGTCCAGGCGGGCGGGGACGTGGGCGCGGATGAGTTGGCGGTAGATGTTGAACAGGGCCAGGGCCGGTTGCAGGCGCTGTCTTTCGGTTTGTGCCTGGGGCTGCCCGGTAGCGATTCCGGTGGCAGGGCTCGCCGGGGGCGGTTCGGCGCTGGCGCCGGCGGAGGGAATGGCGGCATCGGTAGCGGCTTCAGGTGCGGCGGCTGCGTCCTGTTGTGTGAGATTCTCCGGAAACTCGTCGCTCAGGCCGCTGACATAAGCTAGAAGCCGGCGCTGATTTTCCGGTGGCCAGTCGGGCTGGCTTTGGAACCGGGTGCTGCGCTGGTACCAGAGCCGGGGCAGGATGAGCTGTGCGATCTCTCCACGGCGTGCGATCTTCTGCTGGAGCCGGTCGAAGTCCTCGGCCTGCAATTCGGCGCCCGGGCGTTCCAGCAGCATGCGGCCGTCCGGGTCCTGGGGCGGCAGGCGGTGCAGCCGGTCCATGACGTGAGCGCTCATGTTCGAGCCGATGCCGGCAAAGCGCGCGCGCGAGGCGGAGGCCGCGACGACCGGGAACTCGAACGTGTGGGTGGCCGGAAAGTCCTCGACTACGGTGGCCAGCGCCCAGTCGCTCAGGATCTCGGTGGCGAGCAGAAAGTGGGGATCGGTGAAGTCGCTTTCACGCGGCGTCAGGCGGTGGCCGAGCCGGGTCAGTGTGCTTTCAATGTGCTGCATGTCAACCTGCAGCGGCTTTCTGGAGGCGACGATGGAAAATGTGCCGCCGCCGGTGGAGAATGCGCGGACATGCGGAAACACCTGCTCGAAGGTGTTGAGGATGGTCAACACAATGCCGGGCTCGGAGACAAACAGCGGGAACCACTGGCAATAGACGCCGTCGTCGGCAAGACTGTCCCGTACCAGGCTCAGGAACTCGACAGTAAAAAGGTTCTCGACGCCTGCCACCCAGGGGTGATTGGGTTCGGAGACGATGATGTCGAAGCGCTCTTCGGTCGAGCGCAGCACCTTGATCGCGTCGGCGGCGACGAACTCGGCCTTGTCGTAGTAGGGCTGGGTGGTGAAGTCGGCGTTCTGCTCGTCGAAATAAGGCAATGCCTTGATCGCGCCTATGGCAATTTCCGAGACCAGCACCCGCTCCATTGCCGGCATTTCGGCAAAGATCGAGGCCGACAGTCCGCCGCCCAGGCCCACCACGAACGCGTTGCGTGCCCCAGGCACGAAAGCCAGGGGATAGATGGCGTTCATCGCGCGCAGTTCCCAGTCCTGCTCGCCGGTGTTGGGGTTGCCGTTGATGTGCAGCGACGGCGCGCCGTCACGCCGGACCACGCCGATATGAGCCGAGGGTCCATGATAGGTGAAGTCCAGCGTTGCCCCCTGACGCAGGTTTTCGAGACTGGGTTGCAGGCTGGTGTCGGTGGGCGCGGTGCGGTTGATATTGACCGCGGCGGGCAGGAATGCATGGTCATCCCAGCGCGGCAGGGCCAGCACCACCACCAGCGGCAGCACGCCGGCAACCGCCGCCAGGCTTCGGCCGCGGCCGGCCAGCGCGACGATGAACGGCAGGGTCAGTGCAATCAACACCAGGTTGAAGCGGAACACGCCGTCCCAGGTCAGCCAGTAGAACAGCAGGTAACCGCCGATCAGCGAACCGAGCACGCTGCCCAGCGTGTTGACGGCATAGATGCGCCCGACCGTCTGCGACAGGAACAGGCCCCTGGATCGAAGGTAATTGAAGATCAGCGGCAGGTTCATGCCCATCAGCGCCACCGGCACCAGCAGGATCAATGCAAACAGGCTGAATACCACGGCCCAGTAATACGGGATGTTCAGATAGGCCGGTGCGATCAGCACGCGGATGCGGGCGAACCACTCCGGCAACACCGGCACCAGCAGATACAGGCCGATGGTGGTCACCAGCAGCGCGAGTTGCACGCCCAGGAAAAAGCCGGGTCCGCGCACACGTCTGCGCCCCACCCACAGGCTGCCCAGCGCAATGCCGAGGATGAATGCGGCCACGATCATGGCGAAGGTGTAGTTCGAAGAACCGATAACCAGCCCGGCCACGCGGATCATCAGGTTTTCCAGCGAAAACACGTAAAAGCCCGAGGCAAACGAGACGGCCAGCAGCAGCAACACCCAGGCCCTGGATGACTTCGCGTGTTCGGCTTGTGCGGCATCGCGATCGGTTTCCGGCGCAGGCTCCGGTGCAATCCCGGCAAAGGCCTGCGGCCGGGCCTTCCAGATGCCCCAGGTGGCAAAGCCGATCACGATATTCAACAGGCCGGTGTTGAGCAGCGTCAACGGCAGGCCCCAGGCCTCGATCAGCACGAAGCCGGTCAGCAGCGCGCCGAACACCGCGCCCAGTGTGTTGAGGCCATAGACGGCGGCATGGGTGCCGTGGCTGGATTCGTAATCGCGCGACAGCGCCTGGGTCAGCACCGGGATGGTGGTGCCCATCAGGAAGGTCGGGATGCCGATATAGGCAGTGGTGAAGAAAAAGCCGAGCACGAAGTCGCCGGCCTGCGACTGGCCGCCGGCCGGCAGGAACTGCACCAGCAGGTGAAACAGCGGCGGACTGAGCAGGGCATAGAAGCCGATCAGCGCCTCGATGATGCCGTAGACGAATAACTTGTTCCTGATCGGGATGCGGTGGATGTTGCGCCCCAGCACCGCATAGCCCAGCGACAGGAACAGGAAGAACACCGCCAGCACCAGGGCCGCGGCCATGGCATGGCTACCGAGATAGAACGACAGGTACTGGTGCCAGGTAACCTGGTAGACCAGCCCGGTGAAGCCTGTGATCAGGACAAACAGATAGGCCAGGCGATACAGCATGCGAGCGGCTCCTTGGTACAGCGCACGGGCAAATTACAACGCCGCTGCATTATGCCCCAGCCGGTTCAGGCGGGCCGGGTGGATGTCGTTGTGGCTTGCGGTTTGGGTTATGTCAGCGGTTGAGACAGTGTGTCCGGAAACAAAAACCCCCGCGAGGACGCGGGGGTTGATGGACTTGCGTGCCGTCGCGGAAGGCCGGTCGGGCAATAAGACCTGGGGGTGATCAGCCCTGGCAGCTACCGGGGCG
>CAYVPB010000031.1:22921-26764 GCA_964453565.1 uncultured Halomonas sp. | reverse complement strand
GATGTAGTTCTGGTAAGCCGGCAGCGCGATGGCGGCCAGGATACCGATAATGGCGATCACGATCATCAGTTCGATGAGGGTGAAGCCGCCCTGGTGACGAGATTGGATATTCATGTGATGCTCCTGGTTTCAGGTTCAAGTTTAAGGTCCAGCGAATCCGGGAACACTGCAAGCTCCCTCGCTGCCAATGTAGATGCAGCTTTCATGCCAATTTGGAATCCGGCGTCGGACAGTTCCACTGGCAAGGTACAATTATGGCCGCAAACCCGCGGTTTGTACAGTCCCGGCGTTCCGGATTTTTACCGCAACTGACAAAAATCGTCACCTTCTGCCGCCCCCGGGCAAAAATTCGCCCGGCGCACGCCGTCGGCAGTGCGCTGTGAATACCCCTTTGATTGATGCTTTCGTGCCGTGGACGGCAACCGGAAGTGCCTGACACCGACAATAAAATGCAAGTGCAGTGCCAAGGCTGCAATGCTGGAGAGCAGGACACGAAGAGCACGAAGGTGGTTTCCATGCCGGTGTTTTCCGGGGACAGGTGTTTTCCGGGGACAGTATACTTAATTCTCGGCGAGGGCCCGGGTGTCCAGGGTCTTGTGTCCGGCGGCGCCGGGCGGTTGATTCGGCGGCGGGTCGTGACCACTTTGTAAAGGGTCACTTTCACCGAGGATTTCAGACCATGACCAATTTCGGAAACACTTCGCCACGCGTCCTGATGGTGCTGACTTCGCATGACCGGCTGGGCGAGACCGGGGCGAAGACGGGCTTCTGGCTGGAGGAGTTTGCCGCGCCGTACTACGCGTTCATCGATGCCGGAGTCGAGGTGACGCTGGCTTCGCCTGCCGGCGGCCGGCCGCCGCTGGATCCGACCAGCACCGAGGCGGACCATCAGACAAATTCGACCCGACGCTTTCGGGCTGACCAGGACGCCAAAAGCCGGCTTGCCGCGACGGTGCCGCTGGCCGAGGTCGATCCGGACGATTTCGATGCGGTGTTCTACCCCGGCGGCCACGGGCCGTTGTGGGATCTGACCGGTAACGCCGATTCGATTGCGCTGATCCGGACCATGTTCGAGGCCGGCAAGCCGGTCGCGGCGGTTTGTCATGCCCCGGCGGTGCTGAGCGAGGTCCGGCGCGATAACGGCGGTTACCTGGTCGCCGGGCGGCGCGTGACGGGTTTTACCAACAGCGAGGAACAGGCAGTGGGGCTAGCCGATGAAGTGCCTTTCCTGCTCGAAAATCGACTCAAGACCCGCGGCGGTCAGTTCCGGCGGGCCGAGGACTGGGCCGCGCATGTGGAAGTCGACGGTTATCTGATCACCGGCCAGAACCCGGCCTCCTCGGCGCCCGCGGCCGAGGAGGTGCTGAAGTTGTTGCGGGGGTGATGGCTGGGGGCGAATGACGAAGGTGCCATATTCGTCATGCCCGGCTGAAGCTCAGGATTCGACCAGGTAGCGCTCGGCCTGGCGGTAGCGGGCCATGGTTTGCTCGATGATTTCCGGCGGCAGGGTCGGACCGGGCGGGGTCTTGTCCCAGTTCCGGGTTTCCAGCCAGTCGCGCACGAATTGCTTGTCGAAGCTTGGCGGGCTGATGCCCAGGCGCCATTGGTCCTCGGGCCAGAAGCGGGAGGAGTCCGGGGTGAGCAATTCATCGATCAGATACAGGTGGCCGTCGTCGTCGATTCCAAACTCGAACTTGGTGTCGGCGATGATGATGCCGCGCTCGCGTGCCCAGGCGCCGGCACGCAGGTAGATCGCCACACTGATGTCGCGGATGCGAATGGCCAGGTCCGGGCCGATGATTTCCTTCATCCGGGCGAAGTCGATGTTCTGGTCGTGATCGCCGACCTGTTCCTTGGTCGAGGGCGTGAAAACCGGTTCGGGCAGGCGTGCGGCCTGTGCCAGCCCGCGCGGCAGCTTGATGCCGGAAACCGAGCCGGTCTGCCGGTAATCCTTCCAGCCCGAGCCGGTCAGGTAGCCGCGCACGATGGCTTCGACCGGCAGAGGCCTCAACGCGCGCACCAGCATCGCGCGCGGCTCGATGGCCGTGGCCAGCCCCGGATCGCCGAGCACTTCGGCCAGGTCGCCTTCCAGCAGGTGGTTTTGCACCAGGTCGTCGAACTGGTCGAACCAGAATTTCGAGATGCGCGTGAGAATCTCGCCCTTGCCCGGAATGGGTTGGGGCAGCATGACGTCGAAGGCGCTCAGGCGATCCGAAGCGACAATCAGCAGGCGTTCGTCGTCAACCCGGTAGATGTCGCGCACCTTGCCCTGGTGGACACGCTCAAGGGGTATCGAAGGGTCGTCGGTCATGGCATTCCGGGAGGAAGGGCTGACGGGAATTATACTAATACTTCTGATTGTATTAGTACGGGCAGCGGATGCTCGACCGGTCTCCCAGTCAGCCGTCGGCTTCCAGACATTGCCAATGTCGACGGCAAGCTGGACTGCGCGGGCGCCGTTCGGCAGTCGGTGGCCGGCCCGGCGCGCCCGGCGGC
The DNA here is from genome assembly GCA_964453565.1 of uncultured Halomonas sp. Classification (GTDB taxonomy): domain Bacteria; phylum Pseudomonadota; class Gammaproteobacteria; order Xanthomonadales; family Wenzhouxiangellaceae. The sequence continues at coordinate 24,268 of CAYVPB010000031.1, read as the reverse complement.
CACGGAGCCGTAGATGATTCCGATGCGCAGGTCCGGCTGCCGGCGAACAAAGTCGGCGATGGATTCGGTTTCGGCTCGCGTGTCCGTGGCCGCAGTATAGCGGGGCGGCGTGGTAGCCGCTATTCTTGCAACCTGGATCCGCCGGAAACCCGATGATGAAAAACCCGCTGGTGATCGCACCTTCCATCCTGTCGGCCGATTTTGCCCGTCTGGGCGAGGACGTGCGCGCGGTGCTCGATGCCGGGGCCGACTGGGTGCATTTCGATGTGATGGACAACCATTACGTGCCCAACCTGACCATCGGGCCGATGGTGTGCAAGGCACTGCGCGATCACGGTATCGAGGCGCCGGTCGACGTCCATCTGATGGTCAAGCCGGTCGATCGGATCATTCCCGATTTCGCCGCCGCCGGGGCCAGCGTGATCAGCTTTCATCCCGAGGCCAGCGATCATGTCGATCGCACCCTGGCGCTGATCCGCGAACAGGGCTGCCGGGCCGGGCTGGTGTTCAACCCGGCCACGCCGCTGGAAATCCTCGAGTGGGTGATCGACAAGGTCGATCTGGTGCTGGTGATGTCGGTCAACCCCGGATTCGGCGGCCAGAAATTCATCGGCCAGGCGCTGGAAAAGCTCAGGCGCGCCAGGCAGATCATCGATGAATCCGGCTACGACATCCGGCTGGAGATCGACGGTGGCGTCAAGCCCGACAACGCCCCCGAAATCATCGCTGCCGGCGCCGACACCCTGGTCGCCGGGTCGGCCATCTTCGGCGCGGACGACTATGCTGCCGTAATCCGCGAAATGCGCGCAGCCGGTGACCTGAAGGCCTGAATCGCATTGAGTTTTGCCGCGGCAAAAACGCTACGATCACACCTGAACCCGCCCGCGAGATTTGACATGTCCGAAGACCTGTTCGAGAAGATTGTCCAGCGCGAGATTCCGGCCGATATCGTCTGGGAAAACGACGAGTTGCTGGCTTTTCGGGATATCGATCCGAAAGCGCCGGTGCATGTGCTGATCATCCCCAAGCGCAAGATCCGCACGCTCAACGACCTTGAACACGACCACGCCGGCCTGATCGGGCGGATGGTGCTGGCCGCGCGCGATATCGCGAAATCCGAAGGCGTTGCCGATGATGGCTATCGGCTGAACTTCAATTGCAATCCGGCCGGCGGCCAGTCGGTCTGGCACATCCACCTGCACCTCCTCGGCGGCCGCCAGATGGGCTGGCCGCCCGGTTGAATGGTGTTCCGCCGCAGCCAGCCGTTATAAGTGAAGTCGGCCCGGGACTCTTTTGCCATGCCCGGCCGGCCCGGGCATCCAGGGTTTTATGTCCGGCTGCGCCGGA
>CAYVPB010000031.1:0-22821 GCA_964453565.1 uncultured Halomonas sp. | reverse complement strand
ACGGGGGTGAGTCGGCGGCGGGGGCGTTCAGGGCGAAGGCGGGGTGCCCGGTTGGATGACGATGTCGAGCTGCAGTCGTTCGGCCAACCGCTGCAGATCGTCGCGACCTTCGGGCAGGCCGCGTTCGGCATTGCCGTGGCGGTCGATGGTGGCCATTGCGGTGAAAGAGAACAGCTTGCGCACCCGGGCAAGATTGATCTGCGTGCCGTCGTCGGCAACGGTGAAGCGGGTCGATTCGATGCGCGCCATGCCGAGCACGCTGAACAGCGCACCCAGGCCGCCGGTGTCCGGCCGGCCGGCGACACCGCGGATGTTTTCATAGGCGATGAAGTCGCCATAGTCGAGCAGCAGGTAGTCGATGCGGCGTTCGTGGCGCATGCGTACTTCCGGGTCCGATAACCGGTCGCGGTATTCGTAGCGCTCTGGCAGGCCATCTCTGTCGGGCCACTCGACCCGGACCTGGAGGGCGCGACGTGGCGCAGGCTCGATGAGTTGATCGGGTCCGGGAGTGACGTGAAATTGCTGTTTGAATTCAAGCACGTTGCCGATCGCGACCGGGGCCTGATCCGGTTCGGTGCCGGTGACTTCGGTCCAGGCATTGAAAAAGTCGGATGGATCAATGCGGAAGGGATGCTGCGTCAGTTCCGGAGTGTCGGCCAGCGCGAACAGGAAATCCGCAACGAAGCGCGCCTGGTTGGTAGTAGCGCCGGTGACGTAGCCGTGACCCGCGATATCGGTCAGGACCCTTGTCAGGGTGCCTGGCTGAACCTGGCGCCAGTCCGGGTCGGCGGCCAGGGCATGACCGGCCAGAAAAAGCATTGCAAGGCTTAGCGCTTTCATGTCCGGTCTCCGGGAGGTGGAGGACAAATATGCCTTCGACCGTGTGCAGGTGATGGCAATGAATTCCTTGAGACGGGAAACGTTCCGGCGAGTTTTGCTTGCTCCCGGATGGCAATTGATGCCGGCTGCGATGGCGGAGCGGGGCAGTTGTTCTGATAGAATTATGAGTCCTTTTATCAAGATTCCCAGGGCATGCCCGGCAAGCTGTATATCAAGACTCACGGTTGCCAGATGAACGAGTACGACTCCGACCGCATGGCCGAGGTCCTGGCGGCTTCGCACGGGCTGGAGTTGACCGACGATGCGGGCGAGGCCGATGTGATCCTGGTCAATACCTGCTCGATTCGCGAGAAGGCGCAGGAAAAGGTGTTTTCGCAACTGGGCCGCTGGCGGCCGCTGAAGGAAAAGCGGCCGGAAATCGTGATTGGCGTGGCCGGATGCGTGGCCAGTCAGGAAGGCGAGGGGATCCTGAAGCGCGCGCCGTTCGTCGATCTGGTGTTCGGCCCGCAGACCATTCACCGTCTTCCGGCCATGGTCGACGGCGTGCGCGAGACCGGCAGGCCGGCGGTCGATATCAGTTTTCCGGAAATCGAGAAGTTCGACCATCTGCCGCCGCCGGGCGCGCGCGGGCCAACGGCATTCGTTTCGGTGATGGAGGGCTGCTCGAAGTATTGCAGTTTCTGTGTCGTGCCCTACACCCGCGGCGAGGAGGTCAGCCGGCCGCTGGATGATGTGATCGCCGAAGTCGCCCAGCTCGAAGCCCAGGGCGTGCGCGAGATCAATCTGCTGGGGCAGAACGTCAATGCCTATTTCGGTCCGATGCACGATGGCGCCACGGCCGATCTGGCGATGCTGATCCGGTATGTCGCGGCCTTCGACGGCATCGAGCGGATCCGGTTCACGACTTCTCATCCGGTGGAGTTTTCCGACCGCCTGATCGAGGCTTTCGCCGATGTGCCCAAGCTGGCCGATTACCTGCATCTGCCGGTGCAGTCGGGCTCGGACCGGATTCTGACTCTGATGAAGCGCGGCCATACCGTGCTGGAATACAAGGACAGGATCCGCAAACTGCGCGAGGTGCGGCCCGATATTTCGCTATCGTCGGATTTCATCGTCGGATTTCCCGGCGAAACCGGGACCGACTTCGAACAGACCTTGATGCTGATCCGCGAGCTGAACTTCGACCAGAGCTTCAGCTTCATCTATTCCGCCCGCCCCGGAACGCCGGCGGCCGGGCTGCCGGATAATGTCGGCATGGATGAAAAGAAGGGCCGCCTGCAACGTCTGCAGGCGCAACTCAACCAGCAGGCACGGGCCATTTCCGAGGCCATGGTCGGCAACGTCGAGCGGGTGCTGGTTGAAGGCCCCAGCCGCAAGAATCCGGCCGAACTCGCCGGCCGGACCGAAAACAACCGGGTGGTGAATTTCACCGGCCCGGAAACCCTGATCGGGCATTTCGCCGAGTTGCAGATCACCCAGGCGATGTCCAATTCGCTGCGCGGGCGCATCGCCGCCCGCGATGCTGCCTGATCCCGGATGAACGAAACCCTCAATCCCGTCACGATCGAACTCGAACCGGCCGACAATCAGCGGCTGGCCAACCTGTGCGGTCCGTTCGACGAACATCTGAAGCTGATCGAGAAACGCCTGGGTGTGTCGATCAACTCGCGTGGCAACATCTTCGCCATCGAGGGCGATCCGGATGCCGGCCGCAATGCCCGCCGGGTGCTGCGAAAGCTGTTTCGCCAGACCGAGCGCGAGGTGCTGACCCCGGCGCTGGTCAATCTGAGCCTGCAGGCGGCGGGCCTGGATGAGCCCGATGAGGGCGAGACCGAGGTTTCGATCCGGACCCGTAGAGGCCTGATCCGGGCGCGCGGGCCAAACCAGAAACGCTATCTGGAGCGGATCAGGACCCATGACGTCAACTTCGGCGTCGGCCCGGCCGGCACCGGCAAGACTTTCCTGGCTGTGGCCTGCGCGGTCGATGCGCTGGAGTCCGATCGCGTCCAGCGCATCGTGCTGGTGCGCCCGGCGGTCGAGGCCGGTGAGCGGCTGGGCTTTTTGCCCGGGGATCTGGCGCAGAAGGTCGATCCTTATCTGCGCCCGCTCTACGATGCGCTGTTCGAGATGATGGGCTTTGAGAAGGTCGGCCGGTTGATCGAGCGCAATGTCATCGAGGTCGCGCCGCTGGCCTACATGCGCGGGCGCACGCTCAACGACGCATACGTGATCCTGGATGAGGCGCAGAACACCACGCCGGAGCAGATGAAGATGTTCCTGACCCGGATCGGCTTCGGCTCACGCGCGGTCATCACCGGTGACCTGACCCAGATCGATCTGCCGCCCAAGTCGCTTTCGGGGCTGAAGCAGGCGATCGGATTGCTGCGCGGGGTCGAGGGTGTGGGCATGACGTTTTTCGACGCCCGTGATGTAGTGCGCCATCCCATTGTCCGGGCGATTGTCGAGGCCTATGAGCGTGCCGAGGGTGCGGATGATAGCGACCACCATGCCCGTTGAAGTCCAGCGCAAGTTGATCGCCGATGATTTGCCGGACGACCCCGGCCTGATGCGCTGGGCCGAGGCGGCGATGGACAATCGGGACGCAGCCGCGATCTGCATCCGGATCGTCGACGAGGCCGAGGGCCGGGCCCTGAACCTCCAGTGGCGCGGCAAGGACTATGCGACCAATGTGTTGAGTTTTCCCGGCAGTATTCCGCCGGGTCTGCCGGCCGGCGGACTGCCGACCCTGACCGGCGATATCGTGTTGTGCGCGCCGGTGGTTGCACGCGAGGCGGCCGCGCAGGGCAAGCGCCCGGCCGATCACTGGGCCCACCTGGTGGTGCACGGTGTCTTGCACTTGCGCGGTTTCGACCATACGAAGGCTGAACAGGCGGCGGCCATGGAGCAGCTTGAACGTGAGATTCTGACCGGGCTCGGTATCGACGATCCGTATTGTGATCAGTCACAATCCGCTGATCATTCACAGTCCGCCGCCGAATGACTTCATTTTTTCGATAACCCTGATGAACGAAGAATCCGACAGTAGTGACAGTACCGGCACCAACGGCAAAGGCGCCGTTGGTAAGACCACGTGGCTGGAGCGTCTGGGACGGGCTTTCGGCGCCGACCCGCGAACGCGCGAGGATTTGCTCGATCTTCTGCGTGAGGCCGGACAAGGCGGCCTGATCGAAGCTGAGACGCTGACCATGATCGAGGGCGCGCTGGAGGTTGACCGCCTTGAGGTGAGTGACGCCATGATTCCGCGCTCACAGATGGTCGTGATCCACAAGGGCGACACGCTCGACGAGGTGCTGGAGATCATCATCGAGTCCGGTCACTCGCGCTTTCCCGTGGTCGGCGAGGATAAGGACGAGATCCAGGGCATTCTGCTGGCCAAGGACCTGCTGAGGCTGGTGACCAAGGACAACGATGTTAAGCTTTCTGACCTGGTGCGCGAGCCGATCATCATCCACGAATCCAAGCGCCTGAACATCCTGCTCAAGGAATTCCGTCTCAGTCGCAACCACATGGCGATCGTGGTCGACGAATACGGCGGCGTGGCCGGCCTGATCACGATCGAGGACGTGCTCGAAGAAATCGTCGGTGACATCGACGACGAGCACGATGCCGAAACGGTCGAGGACGTCCAGGAACTGGGCGAAAACCGTTACATGGTCCAGGCCCTGACCCTGATCGAGGATTTCAACGAACGCTTCGGTACCGAGTTCTCCGACGAGGAATTCGACACCCTCGGCGGACTGGTGGTCTCGGAATTCGGCTACGTGCCGGAAGCCGACGAGACCGTGGAAATTGGCGGCTGGCGGTTCAAGGTCACCGCCGCCGACGACCGGCGCCTGCAGGCGATGGAGGTCGCGCCGGCGAGAAGCGACTGAGCAACCGATCAAAAACCGGCCGCGGCTCAAGCGGATCAAGCGGAACAAGCTTGTCCAAACCTGCATTCAGGGTGCGCGGCCACCACTAAAAGAACTCCACAGAATCCGGACAAATCTGACACCGCCGCAGGAGCGCCTGGCGCAACGTCGGCGGCGACGGTCCGACCTACCACTTTGTTTCGACCATGGCCAACTGGGCCGAAATGGATGCCCCGAACGAAGCCGGCCAGGCCTGTTGGGCCAGTCATGGGGAAAACATGGCGGCACATGTCAAGTCGGCTTCTACGCGCTTTGCCCGTCCAATGCCGGAGTGGAGCCGCGACGCCGAGGGTTATACGGTAGTGCGCCTGCACCAGTTCCGGGTTGATGACGGCGAACAGTTCCGTGGTGCCGTCGGCGCAATCACGGCCATCATGAAGGAGGCCGAGTACGAGCACCTGGGGGGCTGGTATCAGGTGATCGGTGCCGACAGCACCGAACCGGATTATTTTGTTGTCGCACACTACGATAACTTTGCCGCCCTGGACGAGGACCGTGCCGGCCCTTACGCGGTTGTTGGCGAAGCCGCGGGCTGGCTTCGTTCGATGCGGAAATCGTGCGTGCGGAATTGTCGGCTGATCAGGCGTTCGAAGTGCTGGGACTGTTTGGGCTGGGACAGTTGACAAAGAAACTTTATGGCGCGGCTGCGGCGATACAGTGCTCGGATGGTTCAATGGAAACAATTTGTGACGATGACTGGATCGCCAACGCGTACTGTAATACAGCTATGAGATCGTGCCAAGGAAGGGCTGGTCTTTATTGCAGCCCATCACGATGCTGGGAGGGCTGAAGTCAGTTAGTCAACAGGTGAATGGCCGGAACCGGGGCTTTTGGTTCCGGCCTTTTTATGGCAGGATGGAGTGGCCGTGAATTTAACGATCCTTAGAGCTTGGCTTTTTATGCTGCTTGTTGTGGCGTCATGCGGTCAGACCGCGTGTACGTTTTCAGAAGTTTCGCCGACTCTGGCCACGGACGCGCATTCGAACACCATAGGCGAACTGAAATTTCATCCCGCCCATCCCGGCCCGGGTGAGACGGTCAATGTAAAGTATGTGCCGTCGCAGGCGCTTTCCAATGCCGACACTTTGGTGCTTCGTGCCCGGCTGAGATCACGCACCGATCCCTCGTTCCACGCTTGGGAGGAAATTCGTGAAATGGGAGTCTTGTTTCCCGTCTCTGATGGCCGGTATGCAGGCTCGTTCCAGCTGCCGGATGAAGCAGTTTATGGCGTTTTCGCGGTCGAAGACGAAGCCGGAGTCCTAATCGATTATGACGAAGGTAAGCTGTGGTGGCTGACGGTTCATGATCAGGATGGTCGTCCGCTGTTCGAGGCGATTGAACAGCGCCGCCGGGACTGGATGGGCCGCGATGCACGCGAGGTGCTGGTTGCGGCGCGGGAGATGGTCGAGTACTACCCGAACCGCGTACTTGGCTGGTACCTGCTAGCGTTCGCGGAGGATCTGGTGTTTGGAAGGGAGGGGCGGTCGGCGCGAATCCGGGACCATCGCGTGAGGCTCGAGGAATTCGACAGGAAACTTTCCGAAGCCTTGGAAGCTGATCTCGAGCAGGCCTATGGCATGCTCTGGTATGCGCGAGATTCGGGCCACGGGGAGTTGGCGCGCGCGTGGTTCTCTCGTTTGGAAGCGATCGACTCCGGCCATCCGTCCGTTGTCAACATACGCGTCAACAATCTTTTCGAAGACAAATCGATCCCGACGGGTGAAGCGTTGGGGACGCTAGAGACGCTCTGGGACGAGGTCGAGGCGGCCGAGGCAAAGCGAGATATCGCCGATGGCGGTTTTATGCTGGCGCGTCGGTCCGGGGAGCCAGAAGCAATTCTCCGGTGGTCGAAGCGACTGGGTGAATTCTCGTCGATTGAAACACGGGGTATGGTCGGACAAGTGCTTGTGAGAACTGCTCAGACCATAGGGGCCGGCATCGAGTGGCTGACTTCATTGATCGATGAGCTTGAGGCACGCAAAGATGAGTTCAGGCCGCTGGGAGTGAGCCGGGAGCAGTTCTCCCGGGATTTCGAACAGCGCGTGTCTGACATGCTCATGGCCTTGGGCAACGCCCAGATTGAACAGGGCGATTTCGGCAAAGCACTGAAAAATCTGGAACGTGCTGCTCTTGCCGGCTGGAAAACCGAGCATTTCGAGGCGCTGGCTGCGGCCTACAGGCTCATTGGAGATCATGATGCAGCGGCGCGCGCGTTTGCGGCGGCAAGTGTCGATCCGGGCCGGGAAGATGTGGGCCGATTGCCCGATTGGTTGGCGGACTACAAGCCAGGCTGGAGCGAAATCATTGCGCGGGTCGAGGCCGAGATGGTGGAGCGTACGCTCGCCGAATCGGTCCATGGTGCCAAGCTTTCCGCAATTCGGCTCGTAGAAGAAAATGGGTTGCCAGTGGTGCTCGATCAATTGGTTGGCAGCGATGGGGCGGTGGTGGTTTTCTGGTCGCGCTATTGCGGACCGTCTGTTGTGTCGATGCCCCGCGTTGCCGAACTCTCGGCGTTGCTTTCGTCGCGAAAGATCCCGCTGCTGGCTATTACCTCAGACCCGGAAGACGCGGCATTGAGCTTTCTTCGACAACAGAATCTGGAAGTCCGGGTCCTGTTCGATCGTTCCAACGAAGCCAAGAACGCGTTTGGAAGCTGGGCAACGCCACAGTATTTTGTTCTCGATGGCCAGCGGCGCATACGATTTGCGGTCAGCCGGATCGAGGATCTGATGCGCCAGGTTGCTGCGATCAGAAGAGAGGATCAAGTAGCTCTGTCCGAAAATCAGCCCGCTTCCAGCCAGTCCTCCATCGGCGGGCAGGCGCAGACCAGATTGCGGTCGCCGTAGACGTTGTCGACGCGCGCGACCGAGGCGAAGAACTTGCCCAGCCTGAGCGAGGCGACCGGCCAGCCGGCCTGTTCGCGCGAATACGGGTGGATCCATTTATCGGCGCTCAGTTCGGCAATCGTATGCGGTGCCATCTTCAGCGGGTTGTCCTCGCTGTCGAATTCGCCGGCGGCGACCTTGTCGATTTCCCCGCGAATCTCGATCATTGCCTCGATGAAACGGTCCAGCTCCTGCTTCGATTCGCTTTCGGTGGGCTCGATCATCAAGGTTCCGGGCACCGGCCAGCTCATGGTCGGGGCGTGGAAGCCATAGTCGATCAGGCGCTTGGCGACATCTTCCTCGGTGACCCCGGCCGATTCCTTGAACGGCCTGAGGTCGATGATGCATTCGTGCGCGATCAGGCCGTTCTTGCCGGTGTAGAGGATGTCGTAGTGGCCTTCGAGCCCGTGCGCGATGTAGTTGGCGTTGAGGATGGCGACCTGGGTGGCCCGGAGCAGACCGTCGCGGCCCATCAGCGCGATGTAGGCCCACGAGATCGGCAGGATGGAAGCCGAGCCCCAGGGCGCGGCGGCGACTGCGGCATTTCCTCCAGCGCCGAGGATGCCGCTGACGTGGCCCGGCAGGTGCGGACTCAGATGTTCGCGAACGCCGATCGGGCCAACACCCGGTCCGCCGCCGCCGTGCGGGATGCAGAAGGTCTTGTGCAGGTTGAGGTGACAGACATCGGCGTAGTCGGCGATTCGCGAGACTCCGACCAGTGCGTTCATGTTGGCGCCGTCGAGGTAGACCTGACCGCCGGCCGCGCGCACCTGATTGCAGATCTCGATCACGTCCTGTTCGAACACCCCGTGGGTGGAAGGGTAGGTGATCATCAGCGCTGCAAGATTGTCGTGATGGGTCCGGATCTTGTCGTCGAGATCGCGGCGGTCGATGTTGCCCTGCTGGTCGCAGCCGACCACGACGATTCGATAGCCGACCATCGAGGCGCTGGCCGGGTTGGTGCCATGCGCCGAGGACGGAATCAGGCACACATCACGATGGCCCTGGCCGCGTGCTTCCTGCCAGCGGCGGATGGTCAGCAGCCCGGCATACTCGCCCTGCGATCCGGCGTTGGGCTGCAGCGAGACGGCGTGGAAGCCGGTGATCTCTCCGAGCATGCGCTCAAGGTCGTCGATCAGTTCGTGATAGCCGCGTGCCTGATCGTGAGGACAGAATGGATGCAGCTCGCCGAACTCCGGCCAGGTGACCGGGATCATTTCAGCACTGGCATTGAGCTTCATGGTGCATGAGCCCAGCGGGATCATCGCGTGGGTCAGACTCAGGTCGCGATTCTCCAGCCGCTTGAGATAGCGCAGCATCTCGGTCTCGGAGCGATAGCGCTGGAAAAGTTCGTGGGTCAGATAGGCGCTCCGGCGCCGCAGCGCTTGCGGAATGCCGCCGAGGTCCTTTTGCGATGCCGCATCCAGAGCATGCAGGTCGACTTCTTTTCCGGTCAGTACTTCGGCCAGTTCAGCGGCCTGTTCCAGGGTGGTGACTTCATTGACCGACAGGCCGATGTGCCCTTGAAGATCGGCTCGCAGATTGTAGCCGGTCCGCTGGGCGCGCTGTAGCAAGAGCATTTTGCGGTCCTCGTCGACCGCGATGGTCAGGGTGTCGAAGAACCGGTCGTGAATCGGCTGCATGCCGGCATCGGTCAGGGCGCGGGCCACCAGGCGGGTCAAGCGATGGACGCGGGCGGCGATCATGCGAATGCCTTCCGGGCCATGCCATACCGCAAACATCCCGGCCATCACGGCCAGCAGGGCCTGGGACGTGCAGATGTTGCTCATGGCCTTTTCGCGTCGGATGTGCTGCTCGCGGGTCTGCAGCGCCATGCGCATTGCCGGGTTGCCGTGGCGGTCGCGCGACACGCCGATGATGCGGCCCGGCATGTTGCGCCGGTGCGCTTCATGGGTGGCCAGGAAAGCGGCATGCGGCCCGCCGTAGCCCATTGGCACGCCAAAACGCTGGGATGAGCCCACGACCGCATCGGCGCCCATTTCACCCGGGGGTTTCAGCAGCGCCAGCGACAGAAGGTCGACTGCCGCCACCACGAGTGCATCGTGCTGGTGGGCGGTCTCGATCAGTGATTCCGGATCGTATACCTGGCCGTCGGCACGCGGATATTGCAGCAGAACGCCGAAGTAGTTACCGTTGTCAAGCTCGGTTTCGAGGTCGTCGGCCACCCGCACCTCGATGTCCATGGGCTGGGCACGATTCTTGAGCACGTCGATGGTCTGAGGCAGACAGCCCGAGTCGACCAGGAACCGTTTTGACTTGTTCTTGCGCGCAATCCGGCGGCACATCGCCATCGCCTCGGCCGCGGCGGTGGCTTCATCCAGCAACGATGCGCCGGCGAGCTCCATCCCGGTCAGGTCCATGACCATCTGCTGGAAATTCAGCATGCCTTCGAGACGACCCTGCGAGATCTCGGCCTGATAGGGCGTGTAGGCTGTGTACCAGCCGGGGTTTTCCAGCACATTGCGCAGGATCACCGGCGGCACGTGCGTCGGGTGATAACCAAGCCCGATCAGGCTGTGATTGACGGTGTTGTGATCGGCCATGCGCCGCAGCCGCGCCAGCACCTGGGCCTCGTTGCGGGCCGCGGCCAGGTCCAGTGGACGCTCGCTGCGGATGGCACGCGGCGTGGCCTGCTCGACCAGTGCCTCGAGCGAGGTCTGCCCGACCTCGCGAAGCATCTGATCGAATTCGTGATCGCGCGGGCCGATATGTCGACCGATGAATTCGGCGCGGTCTTCCAGCGCCTTGAGCTTGAGATCGGAAGTCGTTGTCATGAAAGCCCCTGAATGTTCAGGTAGTGGTCTACCAGCAGAATGGCGAAAAGTGCCATCAGGTAGAGGACGGAGTAGTGAAACATGGCCATTGGCAATCTTTCGTCACGGCGCGCAAGCAATGCCACGGCGTAGCCGAGAAAGCCGAGATTGAGAACCATCACGCCGGTCAGATAGATCAGGCCGCTCATTCCGGTCAGCCAGGGAAGCAACGTGACCAGGACCAGCACGATGCTGTAGAACAGGATCTGCCAGCGTGTGAATTCGTTGCCGTGGGTGACCGGCAGCATCGGCAGGTCGACGCCGGCATAGTCGTCCTTGCGGTAGATTGCCAGGGCCCAGAAATGCGGCGGCGTCCAGGCAAAGATGATCAGGAACAGGATCAGCGCGTAGGCATGCACTTCGCCGGTGATCGCGGCCCAGCCCAGCACCGGCGGCGCCGCACCGGCGGCGCCGCCGATGACGATATTCTGCGGTGTTGCGCGCTTGAGCCAGACGGTATAGATCACGGCATATCCGATCAGGCTGAAAAACGTCAGCAATGCGGTCAATGGATTGACCAGCACCGCCAGCACCAGCATCGAACTCAATGCCAGCACCAGCGCAAAGCCGATCGCCTCGCGCTCTTTCAGTGCACCCGTAGGCAGCGGCCGATGGCGTGTGCGGATCATGCGTGCATCGATGCGCCGGTCGATGACGTGATTGAGCGCCGCGGCGCTGGATGCGGCCAGGGCGATGCCGAGCGTGCCGAACACGAAAGGTGCCAGCGGCACCAGGCCGGGCGTGGACAGCGCCATGCCGACCATCGCGGTGAACACGATCAACGCCACCACACGCAGCTTGCACAGGCCGACAAATGCCGACACTTTCATTTGCATCACCGCGGCAGTCATTCGTGCCGCCGCAGCGAGGTCTTGTCCAGCGCGATGACCAGCGTGCCCAGTAAAAGAGCGGCCAACCCGCTGTGCGCCACTGCATTGGCCAGAGGAAGACCGCCGATGACATTCCACACGCCGACCGCAAGCTGGGCCAGCAGCAGGCCGCCCAGCACCAAAGCCGTGCGGCGAAGATCCTCGGCCCGCCACAGGCGAGCCAGCAGCCATGTCGTGACGGCGACCACGACAATCGCCCAGACCCGATGGGCAAGCTGGATTGCCGCCCGCGCCTCGTGATCGAGAACGCCGCCTTCGTAATCCACGCCGATGCCGCGCCAGACCCTGAAAGCTTCGGACAGGTCGACTGCCGGTAGCCACTGGCCATTGCAGGTCGGGAAGCCGCTGCAGGCCAGTGCTGCGTAGTTGGTGCTGACCCAGCCTCCGAGGATGATCTGGATCCCGATCACGATCATCGCCAGCACCACCGTCCGGAACTGGGCGCGCGCCGGCAATGTCGGTGGATGCCGCCGCGGAGTCACGCGCAGCGCCAGCCATAACAATAACGCGAAGGTGGTCATGCCGCCGATCAGGTGGGCCGTGACGATGGCCGGTTTGAGCAGCAGAGTCACGGTCCACATGCCCAGCGCGGCCTGGAAGGTGACCAGCAGCAAGAGAATGCCGGGTAGCAGCAGCGGCTGGCCGGGCTGGCCGCGGCGGCGCCAGGCTATGACGGCCAGGGCGAGGATCATCAAGCCCAGAATTCCGGCCAGGTAGCGATGCAGCATTTCGCGGAATGCCTTGCCGCCCTCGACCTCGCGCAGGTGGCCCCAGGCCTGGTTGGCCTGGTCGATGGCGTCCGGTGCGGTCGGCCAGGTGATCATGCCGTAACAGCCCGGCCAGTCCGGGCAGCCCAGGCCGGCATGGGTCAGACGAACCCATGCACCGATAACAATGACGATCAGCGCCAGGCCGGTGGTGGCCCAGGCCAGTTTGCGGAATCGCGATCCGTTCACGGTGATTTATTCACGTAATGTCCAGGTCAGCAGCTTGCGGAGATCTTTGCGGATCCCGTTCGGATCGGCGTCCGGCTCAAAACGCTCCATTATATTGGCTTCCGGATCAACGATGAATGTAGACCCGTCCTGCGCATCGGGGAATCGTGCCCGCAGCGACGCGCCGGCCGGGCCGTCAAATACCGTCCAGGCCGGATCCATGGCATGGATGGCCGTGCGTAATTCGGCAACCAGCGTCGATGGTGTCAACAGCAGCAATCCGATATCGCCCACGTGTCGATCCTGGGTCAGCCGGACGCGATGCAGAAGGTCGAGCCGCTCAAGGCAGTTGTCATCGCACGAACCGTCGACAATTCGGACCAGCCACCAGCGATTTTCCAGATCGCGAATGGTGCGCAGCGAACCGCCGGCATCGCTGAGTTCGAAATCCTCCAGCGCAACGACCGGTTCGATCAGGGTGCCGTGGGCCCGTTCCGGCTCGGGTTGCCAGTCCAGCCAGCTCGACTGCAGCAACACCGCCGCCAGCACCGGCGCCAGAAAAAGCGCGAACAGGAGTATCAGGACCAAGCGGTTGTTCATGTGTGGAGATCCGGTTTGGTTTTACGGTTTTTGTCCCGGCGACTGCGCACGCTCAGCGCCAGCCAGATGATGAACACCGTGACCGCCATGGTGGCCCAGGTCAGGGCATAGCCGAGGTGGCGCTTGGGACCGAAACTGGTGACGACCCAGGCCCGGCCGGTCAGGTGTGCCGAATGTTCCGGGGCCAACTGTATGACCGGCCGGCGCAGTTGCGGGCCCAGATGGCGCACCAGTTCGGGGTGCTCATACCATGTTGCCAGCAACGGCCAGGAATCTCCAGCCAGCGCGTCGCGACCGCCCGGCGCCCGCCCGACCCGGGGCGGCTCGTTCAAAACACCGGTCACAGTCGCGGTTTGACCGACGACTGGAGGATCCGGCAGATCATCCTGGCGGGAAGGCCAGGCGGCCCAGCCGCGATTGACCAGAAAGACCCGCCCGTCCGAGAGCTCGAAAGGGGTCAACACGAACACCCCGGTTTGGCCGTCCAGCATCTGATTGTCGAGCAGCACCTGACGCGTCTCATCCCACTTCCCGGTCGCCGAGATCCGGACCGGCAAAGTGTCGGGCGATGTGGCCTGGTCCAGTCTCACGGCCGGCATGGATTCGTGTCTGTCGATTAACGCGCGTTTGAATTCGGCGCGATCGATCTGCCATGTGGCCAGCCAGATACATCCGGCGATGACCGCCAGCGCGGCCAGATGGGGCGTGATTTTTCGCAATGCATTCACGGGATTGACGTCGATCCGTTACGATTCAGAAAACTGCAATATTGGAATTCAAGGTGCTGACGAAAATTCTGGTGGTCGCGTTCATGGCTGTAATACTCTACAGCCTCGCGTCCAGTTTCTATTTTCTTGTCCACGACAAAGGTGAAGGTGAGCGTACCGTGCGTCGCCTGAGCTGGCGTGTCGGGCTTTCTCTTTTACTGGTGGCGTTGCTGTTTGGCGGTTTCAAGCTCGGACTGATCGAGCCGAATGGCGTCAACCCGGTAAATTATCCTTTGCAGACGCAGCAACCATAAGGATTTCGAGGTTATCTGGTTGACTCAGCCAGCGTTCTGCGCACGTGTCGGGCCTGAGCGCCTGGCGGATTTAACGCTGACCTGTTGTCGATTTACTGCCGCCGGCACGCCCGGTGTCGTTCAGCTCAGTTTGGACAGGACGTTTTCGGCACTCGATAGCCGGAATTCTCCGGGCGCCTCGACCAGGACCTCGTCGACAATGCCGTCGCGAAGGATCAGGGCGAAGCGCTGCGAGCGCTGACCCATGCCGAAGGCGCGGCCATCCATTTCCAGCCCCAGCGCGCGGGTGAAATCGCCGTTGCCGTCGGCTGCCATAATGATCTTGCCGCCGCAACCGGCGCTTTTGCCCCAGGCGTCCATCACGAATACGTCATTGACTGCCATGCAGATGATGCGATCGGCGTTTCGACCCAGGATTTCGTCGGCATGCTCGACAAAGCCGGGTAGATGCTGGGCCGAGCAGGTCGGCGTGAACGCGCCGGGCACGGCGAACAAGACCGTCGTGCCTTCGCCCATGAGCTCAACGGAATCGACCGGCGACGGGCCATTTTCGCCCATGACGGTCAATTGGGTCTGTGGGATGCGATCGCCTTTGGAAATGGTCATGTCATGCTCCCAGTGCGTCCTTGATGGCCTTGATCAGGGTTTTTTTGTCAACCGGCTTGGTGATGTAGGCCTTGGCGCCCTGACGCATGCCCCAGATCCGATCTGTTTCCTGGTCCTTGGTAGTCACGAAGATGATCGGGATACTGGCGGTGGATTCATTTTTCTGAATCTTGCGGGTGGCCTGGAAACCGTTGACGTCGGGCATCACGATATCCATAAGAATCAGATCCGGCTGCTCATCGCTTGCCTTCCGCACACCCTCGGCGCCGCCGCTGGCGGTAATGGTTTCGTGACCCTGGTCCTTCACCAGCTTGGAGATCGCATACAGGTGCGACTCGGAGTCGTCGACGATCAGCACTTTGGCCATGATGGTTCCCTTTTTGTAATTGGCGCTCCGGACAAAAATAATACTACAAAAGCGCCGCCTCGGTCCGGGGCGGGTGTCCAGTTATTGTCACGCGCCGGGATTTGCTGATGCAATCAGAAGTATTGCAGCATTCAGGCCTCCAGCCGCACCAGGGTGCGGCCTGTCGATCCCCCGGCCAGCGCATTGTCGAACACCCCGGCCAGTTCTTCCAGCCCGATTTCAGCATGTTCGATTTCGGCCAGATGCGCGGGTTTCCAGTCTTCGGCAAGGCGCTTCCAGATCTGCTCGCGAATTTCGTAGGGACAGCCGGCCGAATTGATACCCAGCAGGCTGATGCCGCGAATGATGAACGGCATGACCGTGGTGCGAACGCCGATGCCGCCGGCCATGCCGCACGAGGCAATGGCGCCCCAGGGCTTGATCACGCGCGTCAGGCCGGCCAGCATGTCGCCACCGACACTGTCGATGGCCCCCGCCCAGTGGGCCGATTCCAGCGGGTTTTCCCCCCAATAGAGATCCTCTCGGCTGATGCACTGGGTCGCGCCCAGCTCATGCAGCCAGTCGAAACGGTCGAGTTTTCCGGAGATGGCCTGGGCCTCGAATCCGGCCCGGGTCAGGATGTCGATCGCCAGCGAGCCGACGCCGCCGGTCGCGCCGGTGACAACGATCGGTCCCCATTCGGGCTGCTGCCCGACGCTGAGCATGCGCCACAGGCTCAGAGCCGCGGTAAATCCGGCCGTTCCCAGAACCATGGCCTCGCGCAGCTTCAGACCTTCTGGCAGCGGCACCAGCCATTTCGACGGCACCCGCAGGTACTGACTGTAGCCGCCGTCGCGGTTCTCGGAAAGCCCGCAACCGGTGATCACGACCTGATCACCTTCGGCAAAGCGGTCGGATGACGAACTGACCACGGTGCCGGCCGCATCGATGCCGCCGTTCAACGGGAACGAGCGCAGGATCTTGCCCTTGCCGGTGCCGGCCAGCGCGTCCTTGTAATTGACGCTGGACCAGGCCACCTGAATCACCACATCACCCTCGGACTGCTCATCGATTGACTGCTCGACAATCTCCGCGCGATAACCGTCCTCGTCATCGAAGATGCGCAAGGCTTTGAAATTCTGGGGGATCTGTTGAGTCATGGGGGTGACCTATTGGTTGGTGCTTTCGTTACATGTTTCGTGAATCGTAAATGGTAAATCGAAAACCACCCAAATCATCGATTGGCGCCGATTTTGACTTCTCCATTTACGATTTACCATTCACGATTCACGGAAAACCGCTAAAGGCAAATTGTCAGAAGCGGCTTCGACCCTGCATCGAAGCCACCCCGAAAACATCAATTCGCCTTGTGTATCGCGCGTTTGTCGACCGCCAGGGCGGCTTCATGGACGGCTTCCGACAGGGTTGGGTGGGCGTGGACGATGCGGGCCAGATCCTCGGCCGAGCCGTGGAATTCCATGGCCACGACCACCTCGCCAATGAATTCCGAAGCCTGCGGGCCGATGATCTGACAGCCGAGCAGGGCATCGCTATCGGCATCGGCGATGATCTTGACCTGGCCGGCGGCGTTGCCCATGGCCAGGCCGCGGCCGGTGGCGGCAAACGGGAAGGTCCCGATGCGGTATTCGGTTCCGGCCTGTTTCAGCTCGACCTCGGTCTTTCCGACCCAGGCGATCTCGGGATCGGTATAGATTACCCAGGGGATTGTGTCGAGATTGATGTGACCGGCATGACCGGCGATCGTTTCGGCCACGGCGATGCCTTCCTCGCTGGCCTTGTGGGCCAGCATCGGCCCGCGCACCAGGTCGCCGATGGCCCAGATGTTCTCGGCCGAGGTGTGGCAGTGCTCGTCGACTTCGACCACGCCGCGATCGGTCAGGTCCACGCCTGCGTCGTCGGACAGCAGGCCTTCGCTGGCCGGCCGGCGACCGATCGCGACCAGCAGCTTGTCGAAAGCTTCTGAGTGTCCGTCGTCGCCGGCGGTATAGCTGACCTTGACCTTGCCGTCGGCGATTTCAGCGCCGGCGACCCGGCAGCCCATACGGATGTCAAGCTTTTGTTTCTTGAACTCGCGTTGGGCAATCTTCGCCATGTCGCGATCGATTGCCGGCAGGAACTCCTCCATCGCCTCCAGAATCACGACTTCCGAGCCGAGTCGGCCCCAGACGCTGCCCATCTCCAGGCCGATCACTCCGGCGCCGATGATGCCCAGGCGCTCGGGTACTTCGGGAATTTCCAGCGCGCCGACATTGTCGAGAATGTGTTCATTGTCGATCTCGATGCCGGGAATGGAGAATGGCTCCGAGCCGGCTGCCAGTACCACGTGTTTACCGGTGACGATGTACTTGTCGCCGTCGTTGGGCGAGACTTCGACCTGACGATCGGAAAACAGCTTGCCGCGGCCGTTGGTGAATTCGATCCTGTTGGCCTTGAACAATTGCATCAGACCGCTGTTGAGCTGTCGTACCGCTTTGCGCTTGCGGTCCAGCATCTTGCCGACATCGATCCTGACGCCTTCTGTTTCGATGCCGTGATCGGTGTAGTCGTGCTGGATATGATGGAAGTGTTTGGATGAGTCCAGCAGCGCCTTGGAAGGAATGCATCCGACATTCAGGCATGTGCCGCCCGGTGCCGGTTTGCCGTTGTTGTCCTGCCGATCATCGATCAGCATGGTCTTCAGGCCCAACTGGGCCGCCCGGATCGCTCCGGCATACCCGCCGGGTCCGCCACCGATGAAGATTACTTCAAACTCGTTGTCTGCCATTTTCGATCCCGATCGTTGATTTGAAAAGCGTTGATTTGAAAAGCGGTCCACAGATTACACAGATGAACACAGATTATTGGATTGCTGATTACATCGTTGATTCGACCGTACCGAGACCAAAGTCCGTGGAACCGCAGATTACGCAGATTCTCGCAGATTAGTGAATTTTCGGACATGTGCCCCGGAAACTCCGCCGAGACACCGCGATTCTGGCGCTACCAACCGTGCAAGTGATGCCAGATACTCGTCGTTCGATCACGTGCGGAGTTCCCGGCCAGCGTTATCAGAACGAAACACAAGCGATCCTGGCCCCCTCCGCATTCGTCTTTAATCTGCGTATATCTGCGTAATCTGCGGTTCCCGCCTTTGAATTTGAATTACTCCCGTCAAAGCCCCAGCAGCATCCTGGCCGGGTCCTCCAGCGCTTCCTTGACCGCGATCAGGAACTGCACGGCATCCTTGCCGTCGATGATGCGATGGTCGTAGGAAAGCGCGATGTACATCATCGGCCGGACCTTGATCTCGCCGTTGATGGCTACCGGACGCTGTTTGATGGTGTGCATGCCGAGGATCGCACTTTGTGGCGGGTTCAGCAGCGGGGTTGACAGCAGCGAACCGAACACGCCGCCGTTTGTGATCGAGAAGGTGCCACCCTGGAGATCCTCGAGCTGGATCTTGCCGGCGCGCGCCTGCTCGGCGTAATCAGAGATCTGGCGTTCGATTTCGGCCAGGCCCAGGCGGCTGGCGTCGCGCAGGATCGGTACCATCAAACCGCGCTCGGTGGAAACGGCGATGCCGATGTCGTGATAGCCGTGATAGACGATTTCCTCACCGTCGATGGAGGCATTGACCACTGGGTGCTTGTCCAGCGCCTCGCAGCAGGCCTTGACGAAAAATGACATGAATCCCAGCTTGACGCCGTGACGTTTCCGGAATTCGTCCTTGTAGCGCGCGCGAAGCTGCGAGACTTCATGCAGGTCGACTTCATTGAATGAAGTCAGGATGGCCGCGGTGTTCTGAGCTTCCTTCATGCGCTCGGCAATGCGGCTTCTCAGGCGCGACATCTTGACCCGCTCTTCCGGCCGGGTGCCGCGGCCATCGGCGGACATTTGGCTGAGCACGTCACCCTTGGTGATGCGACCACCTCGACCGGTGCCCTGGATATCGCCGGGATCCAGCCTGTTTTCCTCAACCAGCCGGCGCACCGAGGGCGCCAGACCACTGCTGTCGGCTTCCGTTTCGGCATCGTCGGACCGGTCGCGCAATTCGTCCTGGGATCTGGTTTCGCTCTTTTTGCCCTTGTCCTTGTCCTCTTTTCCGGACGATTTTTCTTCGTCGCGCTGTTCGGAATCGTCATCCTGATCGGATTCCGGGTCATCCTCCGCTTGCGCTTCGGATTCTTCCCCGTCACCGTCGTCGCCACCGGCCTCGCCCTCGGCGATCCGGCCCAGAACGGCGCCTTCCTCGACCGTATCGCCCTCGTCGGCGCCGATCGCCTCAAGCACACCGTCGGCCGGGGCCGGGACTTCCAGTACCACCTTGTCGGTTTCCAGATCGACCAGGTTCTCGTCGCGCTTGATCTTGTCGCCCGGCTTCTTGTGCCATTTGGCGATGGTGGCGTCGGAAACCGATTCGGGCAGGTTGGGGACCTTGATTTCAGTGCTCATGCGTGAATCCTTGAATATGACTCGTGGTTCAGTTGTCGAAATCCGGTTCAAGGCCCAGTGCATCGCGCACCAGCCTCTGCTGTTGCTCGACATGGACCCGGTAGTAGCCGACCGCGGGCGAGGCAGAAGGCTTTCTGCCGGAGTAGTCCAGCGTCTGCCGCTCACCGATGCAGGCCTGCAGGTGGTGGCGAATCTGGAACCAGGCGCCCTGGTTCATCGGCTCTTCCTGGCACCAGACGATGTCTTCGGCATTGACGTAGCGCTCGACGATTTCAGCCACCTCCTCGCGCGGAAAGGGATAGAGCTGTTCGATGCGCACGATCGCGACATCGTCGGGCTGGCCATCGTTGTCTGCACGCTGCTTGCTCAAGTCGAAATACACCTTGCCGGCGCACAGCACCAGTCGCCCGACCTTGTCCGGTTCGGGTGTGGAAGGGTCGTCGATGACCACCTGGAACTTGCCATTGGCAAGATCCTCCAGGCTGGAAACCGATTCGCGATGGCGCAGCAGGCTCTTGGGCGTCAACACCACCAGCGGCTTGCGGTAGGCGCGCAGCATCTGGCGCCGGATCAGGTGGAACCACTGTGCTGGCAGGGAGGGCACGCACACCTGGATGTTGTTGTCCGAACACATCTGCATGAAGCGTTCCAGACGTGCCGAGGAATGTTCCGGACCCTGGCCCTCGTAGCCGTGCGGCAGATACATCACCAGGCCGCACAGCCGGCCCCACTTGGTTTCGCCGGAAGCGATGAATTGATCGATCACGACCTGGGCGCCGTTGACGAAATCGCCGAACTGCGCCTCCCAGATCGCCAGCGAGTTCGGGTCGGCGGTGGCATAGCCGTATTCGAAACCCAGCACCGCTTCCTCGCTGAGCAGAGAGTCGATGATCGCGACCTGATGGCGCTCGCGCGCCACTTCGGCCAGCGGTGTGATGTAGCGTCCGTCGGCCTGGTTGTACAGCACCGCATGGCGATGAAAGAAGGTGCCGCGGCCGGAGTCCTGACCGACCAGGCGCAGCCCGTGGCCCTCCTCGATCAGTCCGGCATAGGCCATGGTTTCGGCAAAGCCCCAATCCAGCGGGGTCTCCCCGGCGGCCATCTTGCGCCGCTGCGACAGCAGCCGCTTGACCTGCTTGTGCAACTCGAAATCGTCGGGCAGCGTGGTCAGCCTTTCCGATAGTTCGCGGATTCTGTCGACCGGCATGCTGGTGTCGACCTGCTGGCGCCACTCGCGATCCAGATAAGGCTGCCAGTCGACCGTGGCCAGGGCATCCTCGGGCTCGACCAGTTCGACCACTGTCTCGCCCTGGTCCAGCCGGTCGCGGAAATTTTTCTGCCATTCCTCAAGCTGCTTGCTCGAGGTCAGTTTCTGCTCGATCAGCTTTTCGGTGTATTGTTTGTAGACTGAATCCAGCTCGCGGATCGCCTGGTACATGCGCGGCTGGGTCGCGGCCGGCTCGTCGGCCTCGTTATGGCCCAGTCGGCGATAGCAGACCAGATCGATCATCACATCCTTCTTGAACTCGCGCCGGAAATCGGCCGCGACCCGGGTCGCGAAAAGCACCGCCTCGGGGTCGTCGGCATTGACGTGGAATACCGGCGCCTGAACCATCTTGGCGATTTCGGTGCAATACAGTGTCGAGCGCGAGTCAAGCGGATTGGAAGTGGTAAAGCCAATCTGATTGTTGATCACGACGTGAAATGTACCGCCGACCTTGAATCCGCGGGCCTGCGACATGTTGAACAGCTCCATGCCCACGCCCTGTCCGGCCAGTGCGGCATCCCCGTGCACCAGTACCGGCAATACCTGCTCATGGGCCCAGTCACCGAGGCGATTCTGGCGCGCACGCGCCGAGCCGGCCACCACCGGGTTGACGATTTCGAGATGCGATGGATTGAACGCCAGCGCCAGATGCATGATCCCACCGGGCGTGCGCACGTCGGACGAAAAGCCGAGGTGGTACTTGACATCGCCGGAACGGGCCGGATCATCATGCTTGATCTTGCCTTCGAACTCGGCGAACAGGTCTCTAGGGCTCTTGCCCAGGATGTTGACCAGCACATTGAGCCGTCCGCGGTGGGCCATGCCGATGACCATCTCGCGGATGCCCTGGCTGCCGGAGTGGCGGATCAGGGTGTCGAGCAGCGGAATCAGGCTCTCGCCACCTTCCAGCGAAAACCGTTTCTGGCCGACATAGCGCGAATGCAGGTATTTCTCCAGCCCTTCGGCGGCGCCCAGTTTCTCCAGCAGTCGCCTGCGGTCGTCGCTGGGCGGTTCGAACCGGCCGGCGGTGCGTTCCAGGCGCTGTTGCAGCCAGCGTCGCTGGTCGGTATCGGCGATATGCATGTACTCCACGCCGATCGTGCCGCAGTAGGTATCGCGGCAGATGTCGATGATCTCGGACAGTTTCAGGTGATCGGGTGCGGCCAGACTGCCAGTGTGAAACTCGCGATCCAGATCGGAGTCTTCGAGATTGTGGAAGCCCGGATCCAGATCGGGTACCCGCGGCCGCTCACTCAGATTCAGCGGATCCAGCCGGGCGCGCTGGTGGCCGCGAACCCGGTAGGAATTGATCAGGCGCAATACGCCGGCCTGCTTGAAATCCTCGGCCGCGACGGGAGAGGGCGCCTGCTCGCGCTGTCTTGCCAGGATCTCGAAGCGCGCCGCGATCGAGCGGTGCCGGGTATCGTCGCCGGCACCATCGAGCAACTGGGCAAAGGCCTGCTGCCAGTGGTCGGCGACCGCGTCCGGATCTTCAAGGTATTCCTCGTATAGCTGCTCGACGAATGCAGCATTCAGGCCGGACAGGTGTGAGGTCCGGTATTTGCGTTCCAGATTACTGCTCATGAAAAATGCCTGGGCTGCCGAAGGTTGCTGGCCAGTCGGAAATTATAACGGCAGACCCATGTCGATGATGGTCGGGCCGCGGCAATTTCCTAGTATACCCCGTCACTGATCCTGCAACATTCAGAGTGGGACGGAGTCGACAGTGCAAGGCGCGACCGGCAGTGAATGGCAAGCCCTTTACAAGGGGCGGAACGCAGCAATGTCGACTCAGAGGCACTCCCGAAGGGCGATCCGGAAAGCGCTCATCTGCGGCGTTCCCGTGCTTGGAAAGGGGAACGGCCATTCCCTGCGCACGGCGCCTTGCAGCGATGCGCCACAGCAACGCTGAATCCTAAATTATCAAGTTGAAGGACCACTAGCCTTGCATTTTTTTGCCTGTCCGGTGAGCGATTCTGGAACTCACCCACGAGGACCACTCCGACCGCTCGTCCTGTCGGGCGCAGGTACAGGTGGCCGCGCTGACCTCCGCGCTCTCCGGCTCCGAATTCTGCCGTTTACGCATGTCCCCGAGATCCGCCCGACATCCGAATATCCAGGAGATCCGCAGAGATCCTCACCAGTTCATAAAAAAGAGCCTGATTACGTAGTTGACTCAGCCATGCCAAGACAGAAAACCCTGGAACCGCA
The DNA here is from genome assembly GCA_964453565.1 of uncultured Halomonas sp. Lineage (GTDB taxonomy): Bacteria > Pseudomonadota > Gammaproteobacteria > Xanthomonadales > Wenzhouxiangellaceae. The sequence goes on along the minus strand of CAYVPB010000031.1, from coordinate 2 downwards.
GA
>CAYVPB010000030.1:21241-30748 GCA_964453565.1 uncultured Halomonas sp. | reverse complement strand
AAAGTATACCATTAGGAGCGTTCGGCCAGCGCGTCAACCTTCGTGCGGTTCCCGGTTCCGAGACCCGGCACCTGGCAATAATCAACCCAATGGCGAAAAAATAGCGCCGCCGATTATCAGGCGCTGGGCGACAATACAGCCCATGAGCAATCAAACCGCAAACCTCCCGTTCGAACATATGCCGCTCAAGGACTACGCCGAGCGCGCGTATCTGGACTATTCGATGTACGTGATCCTGGACCGCGCGTTGCCGCATGTCGGCGACGGGCTCAAGCCCGTGCAGCGCAGGATCGTCTACGCCATGAGCGAGCTGGGGCTGTCGGCGGCTTCCAAGCACAAGAAGTCCGCGCGCACGGTCGGGGATGTAATCGGCAAGTTCCACCCGCACGGCGATTCGGCCTGCTACGAGGCCATGGTGCTGATGGCCCAACCGTTTTCGTATCGCTACCCGCTGATCGACGGCCAGGGCAACTTCGGCTCGCCCGACGATCCGAAGTCGTTCGCCGCGATGCGCTATACCGAGTCGCGCCTGGCGCCGTACGCGAAGCTGTTATTGCAGGAACTGGGGCAGGGCACGGTGGCCTGGGTGCCGAATTTCGACGGCACCATGAAGGAGCCCAAGCTGCTGCCGGCAAGGGTGCCGAACATCCTGTTGAACGGCGGTCAGGGTATCGCCGTGGGCATGGCCACCGACATCCCGCCGCACAACCTGTGCGAGGTCGTGGCGGCCACGATCCGATTGCTGGAGAAACCGAAATCCACGCTTGCCGATCTGTGCGAGCACATCCAGGGTCCGGATTTCGCCACCGCCGCCGAAATCGTCACGCCGCGTGATGAGGTTCTGGCGATGTACGAGACTGGCCACGGCAGCGTCAAGCAGCGTGCGGTCTACGAGAGCGAGGATGAGGTTGTCGTGATCACCGCGCTGCCGTACCAGGTTTCGCCGGCGAAGGTGCTGGAGCAGATTGCCGCCCAGATGCAGGCCAGGAAGCTGCCGATGGTCACCGACATCCGCGACGAATCCGACCACGAGCATCCGACCCGGCTGCTGATCATCCCCCGATCCAACCGGGTCGATATCGAGGGGCTGATGGCGCACCTGTTTGCCACCACTGACCTTGAAAAAAGTTATCGCGTCAACCTCAATGTGATCGGCAACGATGGCAAGCCGGGGGTGAAGAATCTGCGCGAGCTGTTGACCGAATGGATCGCATTTCGCCGCGCCACTGTCACCCGCCGGCTGGAATACCGGCTCGACCAGGTGGTCGACCGGTTGCACGTGCTCGAAGGCTTTTTGATCGCCTATCTCAACATCGATGAAGTGATCGCGATCATCCGCAACAACGACGAGCCCAAGCCGGTGTTGATGCAGCGCTTCGACCTGACCGGCACCCAGGCCGAGGCCATCCTCGAACTCAAGCTGCGCCACCTGGCCAAGCTCGAGGAGATGAAAATCCGCGGCGAGAAGGATGATCTGGAGGCAGAACGCAAATCCCTAGAGGCCATTCTGGGCTCACCGAAGAAGTTGACCCGGCTGATTCGCGACGAATTGCTCGAAGATGCCGACAAGTTCGGCGACGATAGACGCTCGCCGCTGGTTGAGCGCGAGGCCGCCCAGGCCCTCAAGGAAACCGATCTGGTCCCGAGCGAGCCGGTGACCGTTGTGTTGAGCGAGAATGGCTGGGTGCGGGCCGCCAAGGGTCACGAAATCGATCCGGGCGAGCTGAACTACAAGTCCGGTGATGCGTTCCTGCATGCCGCGCGCGGGCGCTCGAACCAACTGGCCTGCGTGCTGGATTCCAGCGGGCGATCGTATTCGCTGCCGGCTCACGAGCTGCCCTCGGCGCGCAGCAATGGTGAGCCGCTGACCGGTCGCTTTTCACCCCCCGCGGATGCCGCATTCCGGGGCATCACCATCGGTGAGGCTGCAGACCGCGTGTTGATCGCCTCCACCGCCGGCTATGGTTTCGTCACCCGGCTGGAGAATCTGCACACCCGGCAGAAGGCCGGCAAGCAGTTGCTCAGCGTACCGGATGGCTTCGACGCCCTGCCGCCGGTGCCGGTCACCGAGGATGAAGAGGCGGTGATTGTCTGTGCCACCAGCGCCGGGCACCTGCTGGCCTGCTATCTGGAAGAACTGCCCGAACTGGCCCGCGGCAAGGGCAACAAGCTGATCAACATCCCGCCCAAGGCGCGCAAGGAAGGCGAGTTCATGGCCGGCGCGATCGCGCTGGTTAAGGGCGAGGACTGCCTGGTCTGGGCCGGTCAGCGCTACCTGCGCCTGTCCTGGGCCGACACCGAGAACTACTGGGGCGAGCGCGCCCAGCGCGGCGGCCTGCTGCCCAGGGGCTTCCGCAGGGTCGACCGGCTGACGCTGGCGGAGTGACGGACTCGGGGCTTGGGGCTTGGGACGCCGATACTGTGGAAGGAAGATCATTCGAGATAAAAAATCAGGTTTCCGTTTATCACCCGAGAATCAGGAATGCCGATTCTTCGTCCTCGATAAAGCGGCTGACTTCAGCACGGGATTGTATGAGGAGGTGCTCAATGGCGCCGGTGCTGCAATTGCCCAGCCGAATCCAGATGACCTTGGGCGGAGGGCCCTCAACGAAGGCCAACTGGTGAAAATCCGAGTCCTTGGAAATGATGCTGAATTCATGCTCAATGGCAAATTTCCAGATGGGCTCATCATGCGCGGATTGCAGTTCGAAATCTCGCACATGAGCCGTACCGGGATAGAGATGTGACAATCTCGATACCAGTCTGGGGGATAGGTTGTGGTCAAGCAGCAGCTTCACGCCGCGGGCAAGGCAGTCCGCAGCTTGCGTTCCCGGTCGGCTGCAAACTGCAGGCAGGCAAGGATGTCCGCGGCGGTCAGATCAGGAAAGTCTTTCAGAATTTCCGTCTCCGTCATGCCTGAGGCGAGGTACTCCAGAATATCGTAGACTGTTATCCGCATTCCACGAATACACGGTTTCCCGCCGCGCTTGCCGGGTTCAATGGTGATGATCTGTTCCTGGTTCATGCCTTGTATGCTAAATCATGGCGAAATATTGCGCAACGGCAGCTGAAACCAGTGAGGGAAATCGGCCAGTCGCATTGCGGCACCGCAGGCATGGATTTACGCCTGTACCTGAACTCCGCCAGTGGCGGCATCAAGGCCGCTCCGCATAGAGTTCGTCTCGGTGTCGGGGTTCGTAACCCGGAGAGATTCAGATGACGACTTCTTCGGCCGGTTCGCGCAGGTTGTAGTGCGAGGCCATGACCGCGCCGTAGGCGCCGGCGTTGGCGATCAGTACAACCTCGCCTTCGCGGCATTCGGGCAGCAGCCGGTCGAGGCCGAGGATGTCACCGGTCTCACAGATCGGGCCGACCACGTTGTAGACCTGGTCGCCGGGCTGGTCCAGCCGGCTCAGGTTGACGATTTCGTGCCAGGCACCGTACAGCGCCGGGCGGATCAGTGAATTCATGCCGGTGGCGATGCCGACATAGCGCATGTCACCCTTGCCCTTGATCTGGGTGACGCGAGCGACCAGCACACCGGCGGCCGAGACCAGGAAGCGGCCCGGTTCCAGCCAGATTTTCACCGGCCGGGCCAGATTGCTTTTCAGACCGGCGATGCCGGCTTCCAGCGCCGCCAGGTCCAGCGGCAGTTCGGTTTCGCGGTCGGGCACGCCCAGGCCGCCGCCGAGGTCGATGACCCGGACATCGGCCAGTTCTTGCGCCGCCTCGCCCAGCGTCTCCAGGGTGCGGTACCAGTTGTCGGGATGCATGATCCCGGAGCCGGTATGCGCATGCAGGCCGGTGATTTTTACTTCGTGTGCGCGCGCCAGCCGCATGACACGTTGGAGTTCACCCAGCGGCACACCGAACTTGGCGTTGGAACCGGCCGTGCGCACCATCTTGTGATGGCCGAGCCCGGAGCCCGGATCCAGGCGCAGGAAGACTTCGCGACCGGCGAAGTCGCCGCCCCAGTTGTCCAGAATCCAGGGATTGTCCAGGGTTACGGTCAGGCCGCGTTCCAGCGCCAGGCGGTATTCCTCGCGCGGTGCGAAGTTGGGCGTGAATAGTAAATCGCGTGGATTCAGTGAAGACACCGATGCCAACGCGTGCCCGGCCTCGGCCAATGATACGCATTCGATGCCCAGTCCGCATTCGACCAGGGCGCGCAGGATCCGGGGGTGCGGATTGGCCTTCATCGAATATAGCACCCGGTCCACGGCCGTCAGCGCCGTCAGCGATTGTGCCGCCTCGCGCACGCTGTCGAGGTGATAGATGTAGGCGGCGTCCCGACTGCCCAGCGCCGCCAGCACGCGCGCGCGCTCGCGTCGCCACCAAGCCGGCCGCGCCTCGAGTCCCTGCTCGCGCCGGAACAGTGCTTCCCAGCTTGGGCCGAACACTGCGTCGCCGCCGACCCCACCCGGGATGATCTGCTGGTGCAACTGCTGCACCAGGCGATCGGCATGCCGGGCTTCGACGACAAAAGTCAGATTGAGGTCGTTGGCAGCCTGGCTGACCTGAAAGATCCGGCGTTGCTCGAACACTTCCAGTGCCGGACCGAGCCGGTGCAGGATCGTGCGAATGCCCAGTCCGACCAGGCTGACGGTTGCGCAGTCGGTGTTGATCTCGACCTGGGCATGTCGGCCAAGATCTGCTGCCAGACGGTCCAGGGTGGCGCGATCAACCGGATTAGCGCCGGGGTCCAGGGTCAGCGTGACATTGGATTCCGAGGTGGAGACCAGATCCACCGACAGGCCGTGGTCGCGGAACACGGCAAAGATGTCGGCCAGAAATCCGACCTGCTGCCACATGTCGATGCCTTCCAGCGAGATCAGCGTAATGCGCTTGCGCGCCAAGATCGCCTTGACCTGGGCGCCGTGCTCGCGCGCATCGGGCGTGATCCTGGTGCCCTCGATCTCCGGCCGCGAGGTTTGTCGCAGCCACAGCGGCACGCGATGTTTTCTCAATGGCAGCAGGGCCCGCGGATGCAAAGCTTTGGCGCCCATCGCGGCCAGTTCCAGCGCCTCACGGTAGCTGATCTCGCGCAACAGTCGCGCGGCTGGAATCCTTCGGGGATCGGCCGAGAACAGACCGGGCACATCGGAGAAGATTTCGAGCCGGTCGGCATCCAGCAGCGTTGCGGCCAGGGCAGCCGAGATATCCGAGCCGCCCCGGCCCAGCAGTACGGTCTCGCCGGCGGCATTGCGAGCCATGAACCCGGGCATGATGAACAGTTGACCACGTGAGGCCAGCCGGTTGCGCAGATCCGGGTTCGGCTCGGCATCGCAATAGGCGGCCAGGTAACATGCGCTCTCGTTTCTTCGCCCGTCTTCGACGGTCAGCAGCAGCTCACGGCTGTCCAGCCATTGGCACTCCAGGCCGAGTTGGTTGAGGAGCTCGCAGCCCAGCCGGCTGGAAAGCATCTCGCCGCAGGCCATCAGCGCCGCACGCGATGCGGATGCCGGCGATGGCATCTCCAGGTGCTGTTCCAGTTCCCGGAAGCATTCCTCCAGGCAGTCGCTGTCGACTTGTAATGCCTCGGCCAGTCGCGTGTGACGCAGGCGAATTTCACTGGCGATTGATTGTGAATCGGCCTGGCCGGGATGGTCGACGGCGCTTTCCAGCAGATCGGTGACGCCGGCCAGGGCCGAAACCACGATGATGCAATGGCGTCGGTCTTCCACAGTTGCGCGCGCCTGTGCAGCAATGTGCTGCCAGTTGCCGGCCTCGGAGACCGAACTGCCGCCGAATTTCAGCACGCGCCAATCGACGTGAGGCGTGGAGCGGGCTGGGCCGGATTCATGATTCATGGCGAAAAGGCTCTTCGGGGAACGAGTGGAATATTAACCGGGTTAATTCAGCGCAAATGCAAAGGATCCAGATCATGACCAACAATCGTCCAAAATCGGTAACAATGGCGTCAGGTTACGGGTTAGTAATGCAATCAGAAGTATTGCCACATTCTGGGCTCCGGACGGATTCGCCTGCAAGGCAGGATGGCCACGGCACGGTTGTTCTACGTCGAGTCACCTTAGCGCCGCGGGCGGATTTGTCCGGAACCCGCTTCGGGCTTGCCTCGTGAGCGCTTGTGGACTGCGATTGTGATGACGATTGTGATGATCGGCGTCATGACAGGCGCGGTGCTCGAAACAGGCCCGGCGCAGACTTCGCGCAGACGCCTTGCCACACGTACTTAAGAGACAATCTGAATCAGGTAATACTTCTGATCGCATTAGCAGCAGGTCCGGAGAAGGGATCGGGACACAAGGAATTCCGCGTTGCGAGATTTTGCCATTAGCGATACCGGACGAGTCCGCTCCAATAATCAGGATCGGATATTCGCCGACGAAAAACTGGGATTGTGGATCGTTGCCGACGGCATGGGTGGGCATGTCGGAGGCGCGCGTGCCAGTCAACTTGCCTGCGAGGCGGTGGTCGAGGCGGTTGGCCACGGCATGCCGCTGGAGGATGCATTCGAGGTCGCCCATGCCAGGGTGCGTTCGATTCAGCTGGAAGATTCATCGCTGACCGGAATGGGGACGACGCTGGTCGCGGTGCATGAATGTGGCAAGCAGTACTGCATTGTCTCAGTCGGCGACAGCCGGGCCTATCGTTACCGGGCCGACGATGGCACTTTTGAGTGCCTTACGCGCGACCAGAACGTGCCCACCATGTTGCTGCGACGTGGTCAGATCAATGAGGAACAGGCCAGATTGCACCCCCAGAGTCATGTGCTGACTGACTGCATCGGCCAGCAGGAAGGTGCGCCTACGATTGAAGTCGAAAGTTTCGAATGGCTGCCTGGTGATCGTCTTCTTCTGTGTTCCGACGGCTTGAGCGGAGAAGTCGACGACACCGAACTTGCTCGCTGGTTCGGTTCAATCCTCAGTCCCCGGGCACTGGCCGAAAAACTCATGGCATGCGCACTGGACAACGGGGGCCGCGATAACGTGTCACTGATCGTACTGGACGCGCCCACGGCTTGAGCCACCGCGAAGCGGCTGACTCTCGAACACTGCTTGCCTGAGTTCTTAGCCCGCGCGCAGAATCCTGACCGGTGGCGTGTCGAGCACACTGCGATTGCCCAGCCAGCCGGCACCGACGACCAGCAGTGCCGAGGCGACGAAACCGCCAATGAACAGCCATATTCCCGGTTGATAGCGAAACTGGAACAGTTCATCGGCCAGCACCCAGCCGGTCAGGGCTGATCCAAGCGTGGCAAGGCCGGCGGCAATCAGCGCCATGATCGCGTATTCGACCAGCAGACCTTTGCGCACGGTGGCATTGTCGGCGCCGAGGGTGCGGATCAGCGCCGATTCGATCCGGCGCTCGTCGCGGGTCGCCTCCAGTGCCGCCAGCAGCACCACCAGCCCGGCAATCAGGGTGAAGGCGAATACCACCTGGGCGGCGCGGCTGACCTGATCGATGATCTGGAATACCCGTTCGATCAGCGCGCCGACATCCAGCACACTGACGCTGGGCAGCGAACGCGCCAGGCGGTCCAGCGCCTCGATCCGGTCCGGCGGTACGTGGAAACTGGCCACGTGCTGGTGCGGCAGAAATTCGCCGGCCTCGGGGGTCAGCAGCAGGAAGAAGTTGACATTGAACGAGTTCCACTCGACGTTGCGGATGCTGGTGACCACCGCGCTGAATTCCCGCCCGCCGCTGTCGAAGGTCATGCGATCACCCAGGCCTACTCCGACCCGCTGGGCCCAGCGCTGGGCGACTGAAATCTGGCCCTGGGCGTCAGGATCCCAGAATTCGCCTTCAATGATCTCGTTGGCCGGTGGGAGCCGATCGATCCAGGATAGCCGCACCTGCCCGGTAAACGCATCCTCGGGCGGACTGCCGCCGCTGATTTCGACCAGTCGGGCGACCGCCATGGGCTGGATTTGCAGCCGGCCGACATTCATTTCTCTCAACGCCCGCCGGACCCGTTCGACTTCACCGGGCTGGATGTTGAGCATGAAGTGGTCCGGAGTATCCCGCGGCAGGCTGGCGCGCCACTGCTCGATCAATTCACCGCGGACAATCATCAGCAACAGCAGCGACATCAGGCCCAGCCCCAGGGCGGTGATCTGGATGATGCTGGCACCGCTGCGCCGGCTCAATCCGGCCAGGCCGAAGCGCCATGCGCCGGTGGCGTACGCCGACAGTTTCCGGGTCAGCAACATCGCACCCCAGGCGGCCACGGCCAGCAGCCCGGCCAGCAGAGCGCTGCCGCCGAGCATCAGCATCGCCAGACGCGCATCACCCAGTTGCCACACCGGAATGGCCAGTGCCGCCAGTACCGGCAACGACCATAGCAGGCGGCGTCCGGCTCCACCGCTGTCGAGCGAGCGATTGAGAATGCGCATCGGCGGCACCCGCCTGAGGCCAAGCAGTGGCGGCAAGGCGAAGCCGGCCGCCATCAGTGCCGTAAAGGCAATTCCCCCGGCGATTGGTTCCAGGCGCACGCCGGGCAAGGGGATGCTCATCTGTGCGGCCAGAATTGACGCGATCAAATGCTGGCCGACCAGACCGATCAGGGCGCCCAGCATGGTCGCGAACAGCACTAGCCAGGCCAGCAGCAACACGATTGCCCGCATGATCTCGTTGCCCTGGGCGCCGAACACTTTGAGTGTCGCGACCAGATCTCGCTGGGCGTGCGAAAATCGGATCGAAGCCAGCAGCACGGCAACTGCGGCCAGAATGACCGAGGTCAGCGCGGCAATGGCCAGAAAGCGTCGGGCCTGTTCCAGCGCTTCGTCGGTCTGCGCATCGGCGTTCTCGACCGTCTGCAATCGCTGACGGACTTCCAGTTCGGCCCGCGTGCGGTTGACAAAACGCTGCATCGCGCGTTCTTCGCCGGCAACCAGCAACCGGTAGCGGGCCCGGGATCCCGCGCCGAGCAGACTGGAACCTTCCAGTTCGGCCAGATTAACCAGCAAACGCGGCGAGAGCGCGAAGGGCCCATCGCCCTGGTCGGGTTCGTAAGTCAGAACGCGTTCAATCCGCAGCTCGCGCTCGCCCAGCAGCACCGGATCGCCGGGGCGAATATCCAGCGATCGCAGCCCCGAGGCGGCAATCCATGCCCGGCCGGGTGCCGGAATGGCGTCCGTGGCCCGGCCCGGAGCGCCGATTGCGTCGGCGATCTTGAGTTGGCCACGCAATGGGTATCCGTCGGACACGGCCTTGACATCGAACAGCGCGCTTTCGGTATCGGAAAAGACCACAGTTGAAAGCGTGATCATCGGGCTGGTTGACAAACCCAGCTCCGCTGCGCGTTGCTCGAGATGATCCGGCAGCGGGCTGCGGTCGCTGACCACTGCATCGGCGGCCAGGACCTCGCCGGCTTGCAGGTCCAGCGCACGGCCGACACGGTCGGTAAACAGGCTGACGGCCGATAGCGCCGCGGTCGCCACCGCCAATCCGGCAACCAGCATCCAGAGCGCGCCGGAGCGGCCCTGCCGCAGCAGCAGGCGACCCGAAAGCGAGACGCTGTTCATGCGTTGCTGGCGCGAGCCG
>CAYVPB010000030.1:0-21141 GCA_964453565.1 uncultured Halomonas sp. | reverse complement strand
CAGCAGCAGGCGACCCGAAAGCGAGACGCTGTTCATGCGTTGCTGGCGCGAGCCGGTTGGGTGACGATCTCGTCGGCAACTTCTCCGGACGATTGATCCGCGGCCAGGCCACCCGAGGTCAGTCGACCGTCATCAATGGTGGCGACATGGCCACAGCGTTCAGCCAGACTCGGGTCATGGGTCACCAGCACCAGTGCGGTGCCGTGGTTGCGATTGAGTTCGAACAGCAGATCCGCCACGGCGTCACCGGTCTTGCGGTCCAGATTGCCGGTGGGTTCGTCGGCAAACAGGATGTCCGGGCTGCCAGCGAAAGCCCGCGCGATTGCTACACGCTGCTGTTCTCCGCCGGAAAGCTGGCGTGGGTAATGATCCAGCCGGTGTCCGAGCCCGACCTGCCCGAGAGCCTCCAGGGCCCATTCGCGAGGCCGATCAATGCGCCCGATCTCCAGCGCCAGCATCACGTTTTCCACTGCGGTCAGGCTGGGCAGCAGGTGAAAGGACTGAAACACAAAGCCGACCCGTGCCCGTCGCAGTCGTGCGCGCTGGTCTTCATCCATTTCACCCAGGCGTTGACCGGCCAGCCAGATTTCGCCCGTGGTGGCTCGTTCCAGCCCGGCCAGCAGTCCCAAGAGTGTGGTCTTGCCCGAGCCGGATGCGCCGACGATCGCCAGGCTTTGCCCGGATTCCAGCGCCAGGCTGATATCCTTTACGATCTCGAGCCGGCCCCCGGGCGCATCGACGGAAAATCCGACCCCGCGTGCTTCCAATGGCCTTGATCCGGTCTTGCCGTTTGCAGGTGACAATCGCGCCATGCGCAACTCCATATTCAAAAAAATTTGCGGCCCGGTCCTGGTGCTGATCTTGCTGCTTTCGGCGCCGGGTCTTTGGGCTTCGACTATTGTAGTGATCGGGGACAGTCTCTCAGATGCCTATAACATGCCGCGTGAAGCGGGATGGCCCGCGTTGCTGGACCAGCGGCTGGGCGAAGATGTCCGGGTCATCGATGGCGCCATCTCGGGCGACACTTCGGCCGGGGCTGTTTCCCGGGTACAGGATCTGCTGGATCAGGCACAACCGCAAGTGCTGATCGTCATCCTCGGCGGCAACGACGGCTTGCGCGGCCTGCCACCCGGCCAACTGGAGCGCAACCTCGCAATAATCGTCGAAGCCGGCAAGGCGGCCGGGGCGGAGGTGGCGCTGATGCAGATCCGGCTGCCGCCCAACCTCGGGCCGGTCTACATCGAGCGTTTCGAGACCATCTACCCGCGCCTGGTCGAACGTCACGGCATCACGCTGATTCCGTTTTTCCTGCAAGACCTGTTCGACCAGCCGGGCATGATCATGGACGACGGCATCCACCCCACCGAAGCCGCCCAGCCGCTGCTGGCCGGATTGCTCGAACCGTATGTGCGTGAGTTGTTGCGGAATTCCCAAAACTGATCGACGTATCCCGAATGGATGTGGATTGCGATGCGCTGTCGACGATGCGTACGGATATCGGTCTGGACGACTGGGTGCGAGCTGAGAAACCGGCACTGGTGAGCTATGAATCGCTCAAGGAAGCGTACCGAGGCCTGGAGCAATGATGGCGAGTGAGGCTCCTGTCTGAAGGCTGGCTAATTGGCACGGACGAATTTATCGTGTTGGCGTTGATGGGTGCAGGTTGACATGTTCCGGGAGACATATTTTGATGTGGTTTGACGCGTAAAGGAATGAGAGATCAAATTCAATAGGAGGCGGTCATGAACAAGCTGGCAGTGTACTCATGCGTTTTGCTAATCCTTGTTTTGCTCACCTTGGAGCTTTTTGCCGGCTCGTTTCGTGCGGTCACGTTCCGACAAATGATGAACGTAACCGATTCGCTGGTTCGCGCAGAAGTTATGGATAAGGAAGCAATGCGCAAGACCTTTCGCCATGTTGACGGTGCGGGAAGGGAGATAGAGTCCGAGTTGATCTACACCCGGTATCGCCTTCAACGAAAGGAGGTTTTGTATGGCGAAGATCCGGATGAATCTTTCTTTTTGTATTTGCCCGGGGGAGTCCTTGAGGATGAAGGGCGCTGGGTGAGTGACGCGTATGAACTGCAAACAGGCTGGGATATCGTTGTCCATCTTCAGCGCAATGATCTCAACGACGTGTATTTTTCCTCCGGTTCGGCTCAGACAGTGTTTCTGGCGCGGCAAATCGACGGTCAGGAGGTCTTCGTCAACCTCAGCGATGCTACCCGAGTTGAATCCGACACCGAGTTATTGTCGCAGATGAGAACCGAAGTAGGGCTTGACGACTGGGTTCGCCCGCACGACGAGCCGCCCGTACTTACCTATGCAACGTTGAAGTCACTGTTCCAGGATGCGGGGCAATGAACAAGGTAAAACACCGGACCAAGTCTTCCGGGACGGCAATTCTGATTGCAGCACTTATGTCCATGGCAGCGTTCCCGAAAGAGGATATCACGCCGCTTTCCGATGATCAGGGTACATGGATTCGCTGGGAACCAGGTTCAACGACATTCGTCATCGGTCAACGGGGGCCATCAATCACAATTGGTGGAGAAGTTTTTGAAGATGATGTCGAGCTTCTCAGGAATCTGGCATTTCTCTGGAATCATGTTGCCGCGAATGTGCAATATGACATTGTAGAAGGATGCGTTGACGGCGACGGTTTTCCCTGCCTTCCTGTGGGTGATCCACGTAATAACGGTAAAAATGAGATTCACTTCAAATCGCCCATTCTTTCGGGCGTCGAAGATTCCTTAGGTCTTGTGGACTTGAGATTCCTCCCGCGACAACCCTGCGACGTGTTGCCTTCGGGGATCTGCGTTGAGGGCCGCATTGTTGAGGCTGATATTTTTCTGAACCGATTGGAAGCCTTTTTCACTTGGCGGGATCAAGGTGCCTGTGAGCGTGGTTCGTTCAGGGACTACGTTGAAACAGTGTTGCTTCATGAAATGGGGCATGCCCTTGGACTTCGCCATATCAACGAGGCAGGTCCGCATATCATGTATCCCTCTCAATCAGGATGCCATGCGTTTCCCGCGCCCGGCCGCCGTGATGGGCTCAGTTTTCAGGACAAGAAACAATTGCGTGATCTGTACGGCCCATTTGACTCGGTAAATGTCGCGATCACGCATCCACCCCACGGAAATTTCCCGGTGTTTCCGGGCAATGACTTGTTTGTCGAGGCCGAGTTCCAGACGCTGTTTGCCGCCGATACCGTGCAGGCCGCGTCCGTGGCCGGGATCAATTGGCGGGCCAGCGATAAACTGCTGGCTTCGGGTACCACGGCGACCATTCCCGTGGACGAGCTGTTCCCCGGGCAGCACGAAATCATTGCCGAGGCGGTGGACTCGGCCGGTAACCGGTTGGGCTCGGCCGCGGTTACGGTCAACAAGATCACCGATCTGGTCACCGACGAACAGTTTATCGTCTTTCCCATTCCCTGCATCGAGTTGGCCGGAGAGCCGGCGAACCGCTGCATGATCCGATTGGTCCAGAACTGGCTGACACATGACTGCCCGGCGGGATTCTTCGAACACCAGATCAGCGCCGAGGACCTGTTGACCGGCACCCAGTTCAGCGTCTCCAACCCCTCGTTCGATCTGTCGCCATGGGGAACCGGTTGCACGGACGACACCGTATTTCCGCTGTACTTTGGAATCTGGGGCGAGACGCCTTCCGATCGGTTCCAATTGCGATTTGTTCACAATGTCTTCCAGAACGGAGTTTTTCGCTCTGGAAGCCGCGTCAGTGGACTTGTGTACAAGACCGCGCCAGTGCTGGACCGTTTCACGGTGCCTGGAACCTGTCCATTGGGGGTTGGAGAGACCACGTGCGCCGCGACCATCGATTGGGAAGGTCTGTATTTTGCACCATCCTCGGCGGATTACTATCGCACTGCTCCCGGGAATGCCTGGATCAAGCTTGGCGACATGAGCGTGACATCCGGATCGCTTGAGTCCGCCCCGGTGGTGACCGAATCCGGCATCGAGATTGCCGCGTTTCAGTACGGTTCGGATTTCCGGGTACCGAGCAGCGACATGCATTCCTTCACCGGCTACCGGACGCTGATTGCCGCCCCTGCCGGGCTGCTGGCCGGGCCATTTCTGGTGCAGGCGGAGGACGACCTTCTGTTCCGGGATGGTTTTGAGCCAGAGCAGTGACCCTGAGCCATAGTGTCTGGAATTGCCGCAGTGTTCAGTCAGTAGGCAACAGCACCACAAAGGAAAGCGGCGTCGGCTCGATGATGTGACCGTCCCGGTGCTGTCTGCACTCCGTTTCCCGCGCGCTGGGAGATTCGGCCGGCAACCTCCAGATCTACCGCAAGTTTTTTGCACAAGGCCCGCGCCCGGCGGTGTGCAGTTGAATCGCGGCCCGGGCGCGCAAGGACGTCCCGTATGGGGTGGTGCGGAGGCTTCCCTGCGAGCCCTAAGCACTTTCCGACTCGCTGAATGTTGCAGAATGAGTGGCGGGGTACACTAGACTTCAGCCAATGAACAGTCCGCGCAATACGCGGTCGCCCCGGGGGCGGCCCAATTCACTTGACATCGCCGCCCGTGCCGGAGTTTCCCAGGCGACGGTTTCGCGCGCGTTGCGCGGTAGCCCGCTGGTCAGCGAAGCGACGCGTTTGCGCGTGGAAGCCATCGCGCGTGAACTCAACTACAAGGTCGACAAGAGCGCGTCCAACCTGCGAACCCAGCGCTCAAACACGCTGGCGCTGCTGCTGTTTGAAGACCCGACCGCCGAGGGCCCGGCGATCAATCCGTTCTTTCTTTCGATATTGGCCTCCATCACGCGCGCCTGCGCCCGGGTGGGCCAGGATTTGCTGGTCTCATTCCAGCAGCTTTCGGACGATTGGCAAGCCGATTACGAGAACACGCACAAGGCCGATGGGCTGATCCTGCTGGGTTACGGTGATTTCATCGATTACCGCAGCAAGCTGGATCGTCTGAATCGCCATGGCGCGCACTTCGTGCGCTGGGGCTCGGCTCAGCCGGGCCAGCCGGGGCTGGTCATCGGCTGTGACAACGTCGGCGGTGGCCGCGAGTTGACGCGCCACCTGATTTCGCTCGGGCGCCGGCGCATTGCCTTCATCGGGACCCAGACCAAGCAATATCCCGAGTTTCGCGATCGTTACGCCGGCCATGTACGGGCGTTGAAGGAATCGGCGCTGCAAATCGACCCGAAACTGCAGGTCGACGCCATTACCACGGAAGAGTCGGGCTATGCCGCAATGAAGCAGCTCATCGACACCAATGCCCGATTCGACGCGGTGTTCGGCGCCAGCGATCTGATCGCGATCGGTGCGATGCAGGCCCTGCTGGAAGCCGGCTATGACATTCCCGGGCAGGTCTCGATTGCCGGTTTCGACGACATTCCAGCCGCGGCCTACGCGCGTCGTCCGCTGACAACTATCCAGCAGGATACGCGCCGCGCCGGCGCCATACTGGTCGAAAGCCTGCTGCACCTGATCAACAACGAGCCGGCCGAGGGCCGGACAATACCGGGCAAGCTGATCGTGCGAGATTCCTGCGGCGCGAGGTGAGTTCCGGAATCTGTGGAGAGCTTTTGGATTTTCAAGGTAGCATGGCGACAAGCTGGGGATTTTCCACCGGTTCGTTGAGTAGCCATACTTCCACGCCGTATGGCGCGACTGTGGTTTCAAGCGACAGGCCGGTCGCGATCGGCATCGTCGAACCGTCGACGGCCGAACGCCAGGTTCCGGCCTGCAGCCCTTCGGAGATTTCGAAGCGCTGCGGCTCAGCGCCCTTGTTCAACAGCACCAGCGCGGTCTGCGAGACACCGTCGTGCTGGTAGACGCGATAGAACGCGGCGCGGTGGCCTGACAGTTCCAGCATCACCTGCACACCGCGCTGCAGCGCGATCGATTCGGCCCTGATGTGGGCGATCCGGGCAAGACTGGCGCGGATCGGATGTTCGCGCGCGGCTTCGATGCCCTCGATGCCGAAATAATTGCGGTTGCCGGCATGCTCGCGCCGGCCGCGCATGAAGCCGATCTCCGAACCGTAGTACACCGCCGGAATGCCGCGCGCGGTGAACAGCCAGTTGTGGGCGTTGATGAAACCGCTGTCGGAAGTGTTCAGCCGTGCCATGTCATGGTTGTCGTAGAAGGTCACCAGTTCGTAGGCATTGGCGTAGGGTGAATCGTCCAGATAAAGCCGGTCGGCCAGCAGCGCGTAATCGCTGTCGGGGTTCTCGAACACCTGCTGCAGGCGCTCGCGCAGCGGGAAGTCAATCACGCTGTAAGCGCCATTTTCAGGCCGGGTATGGGGGACCAGATCAGCCGGGTCGGTGCTGAATACTTCGCCGACCATGTAGAAGCCAGGATGCCTGGCGCGGATGCGATCGCTGACTTCCTTCCAGAACGAATGCGGCATGTAGGCGATGGTATCGACGCGAAACGCCGCCGCACCCTGGGCTATCCAGTCGAGGTAGGCCTCGACCAGGTAGTCGACGACTTCGGGGTGGTCCGGATTCAGGCTGGAAAGCTCGGCGAGACTGGGCTCGGTGCGAAACCATGTATGCAGCGGGTTGTGGTCAGGATCCAGTTCGGAAGGATGCAGGTTTTCGTGATCGGCCAGCAGTTCGCCGTCGGCTGAAAAGATCTGGCCGAAATCGGGCTGGCGCCGCACCATGCCCCAGCCGGGCGAGCCGTGATTGCCGACGATGTCCAGCACGGTCTTCAATCCGTGTTTGCGCAGGCCGGCGGTCAGTTCGGCAAAGTCCAGCCCGGGACTTTTCAGGTGTTCGTCGGTGACATGGAAGTTTTTCGCCCAGTAGCCGTGGTAACCGGTCTTGCCGCGGTCGGTCAGGATGCTGTCGCAGGTGATTTCGCCGCCGCCGGTGA
The DNA here is from genome assembly GCA_964453565.1 of uncultured Halomonas sp. GTDB lineage: Bacteria > Pseudomonadota > Gammaproteobacteria > Xanthomonadales > Wenzhouxiangellaceae. The sequence continues at coordinate 14,277 of CAYVPB010000030.1, read as the reverse complement.
AGGCCTGGTCCGGGTTGTCGGCGATCGGTGTCAGCCATACCGCGGTAAAGCCCATCCCGGCAATGTAGTCGGCCTGGTCGAGCAGGCCGCGAAAATCGCCACCCAGATAGCCGATGTTGGCCTGCACGCCGTCGCATTCGGGCAGCGCAATATCGAAGGTCCTAAAGTCATCGCCCTGGTCGCTACCTTGATTACGATAGTCGTTGTCCGGATCGCCGTTGACGAAGCGGTCGGTCATGACAAAGTAGATCGCCTCGGCGGCCAATGGCTCCAGTGTGCCGAAGAACTCGGCAGGTGGCTCCCGATATGCGGCAGTGGCCCTGGTTTGGGGCTCGGGATCGTTGCAGGCTGTCAGCAGGATCGTTAACAGGCTCAAAGCGGGCAATGAAGCAAGAATGAAAGTTCGTCTTGTATTCATGAGTTCATGGCCTTGACAGGGGTTCATGCGGCGGCGCCTTCCGGCTCGGCAATGGTTTCCTCGACCCGGAACATGGTCGCCGCGGCGACCAGCATCGCTGCCCCGCCCAACAGCATCACATGCACGGCATTCATGCCCGGCACCAGTGCGATGACCTGGCCGAGGCCGACCGCGATCACGATCTGCGGCAGTACGATGAAAAAGTTGAACACACCCATGTAGAAGCCCATCTTTTCGGCCGGCAGGCAGTTCGACAGCATGGCGTAGGGCATGGACAGGATGGAGGCCCAGGCGATACCGATGCCGATCATTGCCACCAGCAGGCCGGTCTGGGTCGGAATCGCCGCCACCGAGGCCAGGCTGATGCTGCCGATGATCAGGCAGATGATGTGGATGTTGCGCGCCGGATAGACCTGGGCCAGTTTCAGCAATGCAAACGCAAACAGGAAACTGACCAGGTTGTAGGTGGCAAAGCTCACGCCGGTCCATTGCCCGGCCTGGGCGACCAGATCCCTGTAGCCGGCTGTTTCAGGGATGGCGCCGAACACCGTACGGGCGATGGCCGGCGAGTAGTAGATCCACATGCAAAACAGCGCCATCCAGGTAAAGAACTGGGCCAGCGCCAGTTGTCGCATGGTCATCGGCATGTTGGCTATGCCGCTGACGAGCTCGCTCGCAAAGCCGCGCACAAAGCCTGCAAGGCCCCGCGATTCGGCCTTTCTGCGCGCAAATTCCTGCAAGTCTTCAGGCGGATACTCCGGTGTGGTGACCACGGTCCAGACTACCGCGAGCAGAAACACCGCCGCGCCGGTGTAAAAGGCGATGTGCACGGCCGGCGGGATCTGCCCCGCCGGTGCGGTCCCGGCAATTCCGAAGCCGTTGGTCAGCACCCAGGGCAGGGCCGAGGCCAGCACCGCGCCGGCGCCGATCAGAAGCGCCTGAACGGCGTAGCCGCGCGGGCGTTGCCGAACCGGCAGCTTGTCGGCAACAAAAGCGCGAAATGGCTCCATGCTGACGTTGACCGAGGCATCAAGCAGCCACAGCAATCCGGCTGCAACCCACAGGGTCGGCGAATTGGGCATGAACACCAGGGCAATCGAGGCCAGGATGGCGCCGGTGAGAAAAAAGGGCCGGCGCCGGCCCAGGCGGTTCCAGGTGCGGTCGCTTAAGTACCCGACCACCGGCTGGACCAGCAGCCCGGTCACGGGGGCTGCCAGCCACAGAATGGGAAGCTGGGCCTCGCTGGCGCCCAGCATCTGATAAATGGCCGACATGTTGGCCATCTGCAGCCCCCAGCCGAACTGAATGCCGAGAAAGCCGAATGACATGTTCCAGATCTGCCAGAAGGAAAGCGCTGGCTTGGTTTGCATCCGGTGGCTCCGGTTTTCGTTGTTGTCGATGGTTTTGTCTGATTCCACCACAATCCCGCCGTGGAGGTTCTACCCGTTGCCGATACTATGGGGCCGGGCAGCGACAGGGAAGCAGCTGCAAACGTATTCAGCGCCGATGGCTTGCAATCGAGGGGTGAATGGCATGAAGGCTGATCGAGAATTCAGGCCATGAGCATGGTCGAGAAACTGCTGATTGCCATGGCCATTATCCTGGCCCTGCCGTGGCTGATCTGGCGCCTGGGCCGGACCGAGCGCTGGGTGCCGCTGGTGGTGGTGCAGATCCTGACCGGGATCCTGCTGGGACCGGGCTTGCTGGGTGCGGTCTTTCCGCATGCCCACGGCTGGCTGTTCGAGCCCGAAGTGATCGGCGCGCTGGGCGGGATCGCGACCTGGGGTGTGATGCTGTTTGTCTGGATTGCCGGCATCGAGCTGGACCTGCACCAGGTCTGGCGCCAGCGGCGCGACACCCTGACCACGGTGGCACTGGCCACCAGCCTGCCGCTGCTGGCGGGTGCATTGGTCGCGCTGGGCATGCTCCGGCACGGCTCCGGCTGGATCGGTCCCACGGCGCACGAGTGGCAATTCGCCGCCGCCATCGGCATGGCCTGCTCGGTGACCGCGCTGCCGATCCTGATTCTGTTCATGGAAAAGCTCCATATGCTGCGCAGCCCGCTGGGTCAGCGCGTGCTGCGCTATGCCAGCCTCGAGGACATTGCAATCTGGGCATTGCTGGCGCTGATTCTGCTGGACTTCGATCGGTTGGGGCGACAAGCATCGTTTTTCGCCGGTTTCGGTCTGGCCGCCTTCGGTATGCGGCGCCTGGTACCCCGGCTGGTCGAAAGCGACCGATGGTTCCTGGCTCTGGTCTGGCTGGCGCTGTGTGGTCTGGCTGCCGACTGGGCCGGCCTGCATTTCATGGTCGGCGCCTTCCTGGCCGGCGTGGTGCTGGATGCCGGCTGGTTCGATCAGAACTCGATGGATAAACTGCGCGGCCATCTGCTGCTGGTGATGATGCCGGTGTTCTTTCTTTCCACCGGGCTGAAAACCGAATGGGCGATGGGCGGCATCGCGGTGCTGGCCGCGGCACTGGCAATGCTGGCCGCCGCCGTAGGCGGGCGCCTGGTCGGGGTGGCGCTGGCGGCACGCCTGCTGGCCTGGCCTGCGGGCCAGGCGCGCCTTATTGGCTGGCTGCTGCAGACCAAGGCGCTGATCATGATCATCTTTGCCAACATCCTGCTCGATGCCGGCGTGATCGCCGCCGAGACCTTTACCGCCCTGGTGCTGATGGCGACGTTCAGCACCATGCTTACCATCCCCATGGTGACTTCAAGGCATTGGCGTGAGAATCGGCAGGTGCTGGAGTAAGGGCCCGCGCAACAATAACTGCCGATTCAGTACGTCGAACATGCTCAGTCACCGGGCTGGTCGGTGTCCATCGCCTGGAAGATCGCCCAGCCCAGCGCGGGGATCGAAAGCCTTGTGTTTGCACCGTCACGCGTCAGCGTTGCGCTGCCGATCAGGCGTGACCACCCGGTTGGTGCGATCTCGATGCCGGCATCGGCCGGGAGACTGGAAGTATTGAAGGCGATCAGATAGCGATCCGGGGCGTCACCGCGCGTGAATATCAGCAGCCCGGGTTCCGAGTCGGCAAAAAGCACCTGCTGTCGCCCGCGCCGGAGCGGTTGATGCTGGCGGTAGACCTCGGCCATGGCGGCAATGGATCGATACACGGGATGGTCGGGATCGAAGTTGTCCTCGGCAGTGGTAGCCTGGGTGCCGATCAGGCGATTGTCGTTGTAGACCGCAACCTGGCTTTCGAACATGTCCTCGCGCGCGTCCTGATCGCGGCCGTCGCCGGTAAAGCCCTGTTCGTCGCCGTAATAGATTACCGGCACGCCCCGGGAGAAGATCAGCAGCGCATGTCCGAGGATGGAACGGGCCAGCAGCTCGTCGTCATCTGCATCCTGGCCCAGTGCTTCGAGCAGGAAATGACCGATGCGGCCGTCATCATGATTGCCGATGAAGGTCGGCAGGATGTTGGCGCCGCGCGGGTCGCCCTGGTAGAGATCATCCTTGGCGAAAACCTGAGCCAGTGCGGCGGGTGCGGCCTGGCCGGCGATCACATCCCTGGCCGTATGGGCGAAGGCGAAGTCCAGTACCGCCGGCCAGGCCGCGTCGCGGGCGTGTTTCGCAAGTGCTTCCGGTGAGGTCTCGTAGGCTTCGCCGAACAGATAGAAATCGGCGATGCCGCGCTCGCGCGCGGTTTTCAGAATCACCGGATTGAATTCCCGCCAGAAGCCGTCGTTGACATGCTTTGCGGTGTCGACGCGGAAACCGGCTATGCCGAAATCGCGGATCCAACCGGTGTAGATCTCCAGCATGCCCTTGACGACCAGCGGGTCTTCGGTGAACACGTCGTCCAGCCCGGCAAAGTCGCCGTACAGCGAACTCTCACCTTCCCAGTGCGAATTGCCGCGATTGTGGTAGACCAGCGGGTCGTTGAGCCAGGCCGGGGTTCTGGCCTGGCGCTCGCGCTCGGGGATGAATACTTCATAGGCCCAGTCGGGGCTTTTGAGCAAGGCGAAGTTTTCCGTGGTCCGGTGTTCGGCGGCGTCTCCGGCAAACCCCTTGTTGATGGTCTCGCCATCCGGCCCGCCGCGCGTGGTCCAGGGGTAGTCGGCAATCGAACGGTATTTGCACTCCGACCACCAGATGTCGGCCTCCGGGTTGTAGTCGGCGCATTCGCGGTACTGATTGACGTCAGCGGTGTGGTTGACGACGATATCCATGATCACCTTCATGCCTCTGGCGTGCGCGGCGTCGACCAGCGCGCCGAATTCCTCGCGCGTGCCGAGGTGCGGGTCGATGTCGGTGAAATCCAGGATCCAGTAGCCGTGGTAGCCGGCGGTTTCATCCCCGGTCGGGCCCTGTACCGGCTTGTTGACAAACACCGGTGTCAGCCAGATCGCAGTCGCGCCCAGACCCTGGATGTAACCCAGTTTTCCCGTCAGGCCCTTGAGATCGCCGCCGTGATAAAAGCCCTTGTGGGTCGGGTCGAAGCCATGCTGCAACCGCCCGCCCTCAATGCCGCCGCGATTGTCGCCGCGATCGTTGGACCTGTCGCCGTTGGCAAAGCGGTCCGGCATCACGAAGTAGATGATCTCGTCTTCTATGGTTCGGGACTCGGAACTCGGGACTCGGGACTCGCTGTCGGACCAGGTGTCGGTGGCTTTAGGGGGGTGTGCCGAAACAGGCATGCTGAAGAGCAGTCCACAGATGAACCCGCATAAACACGGATGAACAGCGAATTTTCTGATTGAAACCGCAGATGAACGCAGATGGACGCAGATCAAATTCAAGAACGGAAAATGAAGAGCAGAGAGACGGCCCGCAGCTGGTTCTGAATGGGGAAAGGCTTTTATGCAAATGAGTTTATTTATCATGATCTGATTGGTCCTTGAATACTTGCCGCTTACTAATACAATCAGAAGTATTGCCTCATTCAGCTTGTCTCTCGGCGCGTGTGGCAAGGCGGCGGCGCGAAGTCTGTAGCTCAGCCTACATCGAGCGACGACAACGTCGTCCACACGCGCCGAGAGGCAAGCCCTGCGGGGGCGCCGGACGAATCCGCCTGCGGCGTTAAGGTGACTCGACGTAGAACCACTATGCCTTCGCCACCTTGCCTTGCAGGCGAATCCGTCCGAAGCCCTGAATGTGGCAATACTTCTGATTGTATTAGTAATACCCATCTGTTGCATAAATTTGCGGCGAGAGACCGTTGCACTGCCCGGTATAGCAGCGTTTCCGGGGCGCGTGCTCAATTTTCCAATCCTCACATAGAGTGAGCTATGTTCCGGTTGGAAAATATCCGCGCACGCCCCGGAAACACTACTCTCCGGGCTCTCGCACTCGGAAATTTATGCAACAGATGGGTCAACTACGTAATCAGGAATGCATAAAGCGTACTGAGAAGGTGTTTAAACCACGAAGGACACGAAAAACCCGCTATTTGTCTTTTCCCCTCATGCTCTTCGCGCCCTTAGTGGTTCGAGGCATCTAAAGCAGCTCTGAAATCTGCGTCCATCTGCGTTCATCTGCGGTTCAATCATTTTCTGCTGAAGCGAACTGCGATTCCTCCGCCCGGTGCCATCTTCAGGGCAAGTGGACCATCGGGCCTGACCGTTCGTGATTCCTTTTGCCAGGCCTGGGGGTTGTGAAGCCAGTGTGCATCGTCGGCATCGCGCCAGATCTCGGCGGTCCATTCGCCGTCGTCATCCAGAAAGTCCAGGCCGACTTCGACCGTGCGCGCATTTGCGCCGCTGACTGCGCCCAGGTACCAGTCATTCGAGTGGCGATCCTTGCGCGCGATGACGAAGTGGTCACCAATTTTTCCGGCCAGTGCAATCGAATGTTCCCAGTCGGCCGGCACCTGCTTGATGAATTCGAAGGCTTCCGGTCTGGACTTGTAGTTTTCCGGCAGGTCGGCGGCCATCTGCAGCGGGCTGTGGATGACCACCATCAGCGCCAGTTGCCGGGCCAGGGTTGAAGACACGCCCTGGTTGTTGTCACCTTGCTCGCCGAAACGAAGATTGACGATGCCCGGGGTGTAGTCGAACGGGCCGGCCAGCATGCGGGTGAACGGCAGCACTGCGGCGTGCTCGGGATGATTGCCGGCCTCGGGCGGGCCCCAGGCGTCGTATTCACCACCTCTCGCGCCCTCGCGTGTCATCATGTGAGGCCAGGTGCGGCGAAGTCCGGTGTCCTTGATCGGCTCATGGGCGTTGATTGCGATCTTGTGACGGGCGGCGACTTCCAGCACTTTCTCGAAGTGTCGCACCATGAACTGGCCATGGTGCCACTCCGAGCCGCCCGGCTTCTTCGGCTCCAGCCGGGTGCCGACATAACCGGTCTTGACCGCGTTGCTGCCGTTGGCGGCAAGCAGTGCGAAGGCTTCCTCCAACTGATTCTCGTAGTTTCCCACCGCGGCTCCGGTTTCGTGATGCCCGATCAGCGGCACGCCGAGCTTACGGGCGTGATCGACGACGCGCTTGAGATCGAACTGCTCGACCGGGGTGGTGAAGTCGAACCGGTCACCGTCGGCCACCCAGTCGCCATCCCAGCCGACATTCCAGCCCTCCACCAGCACGCCGGAAAAGCCGTTTTCGGCGCCGAAATCCAGGTATTCGATGGCCCGTTCGGTGGTCGCACCCTGCTTGTCGCCGGTGGCCCAGGTGCAGGTTCGGATGTGCATGCACCACCAGATGCCGATGTAGCGTCCGGGCTTGATCCAGTCGGTGTCTTCGAGCTGGTTCGGCTGGTTCAAATTCAGGATCAGGCGCGAGTTGGCCAGTTGGTGTGCATGGTCTGCAATCTGGATTGTGCGCCACGGGGTTTTCAATGGCAGCTTGCCGTAAACCCGCGTGCCGTCGGCCCAGGGCACCAGGTCGGCCTTGAGCGTCTGGCCATGCATGGTCGGACGGCGCAAGGTCATGCTGGCATAGTCGACCAGCGCGGCCTCGTGCACGCTGAGCACGAAATCGGTGCCCTCGAACGTGACCGGCGTATGCACCGCGTACAACATGTCGATGGGCGAGGCGGCATGGTGATATTCGTAACGGTTGTCCCGGTAGGCCGGGATCCACCAGGCGCGCAGGTTTTCGACAAACGAAAATTCGGTCAATTCGTCGATCAGCCGGAATTCGTCCTGCGCGGGTTGTTCAGGCAGTTCGTAGCGAAAGCCGATGCCGTCGTTGAAGGCGCGGAACACCACGTGCATCATGCGGCCATCTTCGGTCTGCAGCGTCACGCGCATTTCATTGTGATGATCGCGGACCAGGCGTTGCTCTCCCCAGGGTTGCTCCCAGGTCTCGTCTTGGCTGGTGCGCTCGACCCCGATGACCTGGAAACCCGAGCTGAATTCAGCGCCCTCGAACACCAGGCCTAGCAGGGAAGGATGCAGGACTGCGCGCTCGCGAAAATGCACGTTGTAGCGGGGCTGGCCGCTTTCGCTCAGTCGGAGCTCGACTTCGATATTGCCGTCGGGCGAGCGCAGGGTCTCGGTAGCAAACAGCGGGCTGGAAAGCAGCAGTGCGAAAAGGATTCCGGCGCGCGGGGCTTGGAGCATGGCAGGTTTCGGCGATTAAAGAACTTGTTCCATGCTAGAAGCCCGAACGGGCCGAGACAATCCAATGCAAACGTATTCAACCCGCTACCGGCCCTTGTTGATGCAAATTGAATCAAGGTATGCACAGGATCGACTGAGATGAATCAGACGGACAGGCCACTGCGACGGGTAGTGATCGTGGGTGGCGGCACTGCCGGCTGGATGACGGCCGCGGCATTGGCGCATGCGGCAGGGCGAGGCTGCGAGATCGTGCTGGTCGAGTCCGAGCAGATTGGCATCGTCGGGGTCGGCGAGGCGACCATTCCGCCGATCAAGATTTTCAACCAGCGGTTGGGACTGGATGAGGCCGAGTTTCTCAGAGAGACTCGCGGTACCTTCAAGCTCGGCATCGAGTTCGTCGACTGGACCCGCCGGGAACACCGCTATTTCCATCCGTTCGGCACTTTTGGCGCCGAGTTTGATGCCGTGCCGCTGCATCACTGGTGGTTGAAGGCACGCAGGAACGGAAAGGGTGGCGAACTGGGCGAATATTCCATGGCCTGGGCGGCGGCGCGTTGCGGGCGTTGCGAGCGACCGATTTCCGATCGGCGACGGGTGCAGTCGACCTTGGACTACGCTTATCATTTCGATGCAGCGCTGTATGGCCAGTATCTGCGCGGCATAGCCGAGGCGCGTGGCGCGCGGCGGGTCGAGGGCAGGGTGGTGGATGTTGGGCTGGACGGGCAGTCCGGGCGGGTCGAAAGCATTCGGCTGGAAGACGGGCAGGTGCTCAACGCCGATCTGTTCGTCGACTGCTCAGGCTTTCGCGGCCTGCTGATCGAGCAGGCGCTCAAGACCGGCTACCACGACTGGACCCACTGGCTGCCCTGTGACCGGGCCGTGGCCGTGCCGTGTGTGCAGGGCGACGAAGGCTTGAGTCCGTACACCCGCTCGACCGCTCATCGTGCCGGCTGGCAATGGCGCATTCCCTTGCAGCATCGCATCGGCAACGGGCATGTCTATTGCAGCCGCTTCATCAGCGAAGACGAGGCGGTCGCCACCCTGCTGGGCAATCTGGAAGGCGAGCCGCTGGCCGAACCACGGCCGCTGCGTTTCGTCACCGGACGTCGCAAGAAATTCTGGAACCGCAACGTGGTCGCGATTGGTCTGGCCGCCGGCTTCATGGAGCCTCTGGAATCGACCAGCATTCACCTGGTTCAGACAGCGATCAATCGGCTGCTGGCGTTGTTCCCGACACGCGCTGACATGGAACTCAGCGAACGCGAGTTCAACCGTCTGACCGGCACCGAATACGAGCGGTTGCGCGACTTTCTGATTCTGCACTACCATGCCAACGCGCGTGATGACAGCGAATTCTGGAAAGCCTGCGCGGTGATGGAGATCCCTGAGGAGCTTCGCTACAAGATTGAGCATTTCCGGAGCTTCGGTCGCATCGTTACCGCGCCGCTGGAACTGTTCCGGAATCCAAGCTGGCTGGCGGTGATGATGGGGCAACTGGGCGAGCCCGAGGGCTACGACCCTATGGTCGACCAGCGCCCTCAGGTAGACTATGAGCGTTACCTGGAAAGCCTCCGGCGCGTCACCAAAGAAGCCGCCGAGGCCATGCCCACCCACCGCGACTTCCTCGCCCGGATCGGGGCGCTGGCCTGATTCCCGGAAGCAGTTTTACCACAGATGAACACGGTTCAACCAGACCCAAGCTGCTTGCGCAGAAATTGGTCGTGGCCGGGCAGTTGCAGGGCGGTGCGTCTGATGATGCGGCGACCCTGGCGCATGAATTCGGTCAGCTCCTCGGCGGAGATGCGATTGCTTGCCGGGTGAAAGCCCTGCGCATCAATGCCCTGGCCGATCAGGAGTTGCAGCCAGGACTGCTCGGTAAACAGTTCCTCGGCCTCACGCACGATGTGCCCGCCAGCTCTGAAAAGGTGCATGCGCTGCTTGAGTGACTCCGGGATTTCCATTGCCAAGCGCTCTTCCCAGAACGGCTCGCCGACCCTGCCGTTGGCATGGTAGTGCAGGATTAAAAAGTCGCGGACACGCTCGAATTCAAACCGTGTCTGGTGGTTGTATTGCTCGATCAGTGCGGGATCGAAACCGGCATCCGGAAACAGCGTGATCAGCCGGCTGATGCCGGACTGGATCAGATGAATGCTGGTCGATTCCAGAGGCTCCATGAAGCCGGCCGCCAGACCAATGGCCAGTACGTTGCGATTGAAGAAGCGCTTGCGGTGCCCGGTGGTGAAGCGCAGCAGACGCGGCTCTCCGCCGGCTTCGCCATCGAGATTGTCCAGCAGGGTGGCGATCGCCTCATCGTCGCTGATGAAGCGGCTGCAATAAACGTGGCCGTTGCCGGTACGGTGTTGCAGCGGAATGCGCCATTGCCAGCCGGCCTTGCGGGCGATCGCGCGCGTGAACGGTTGCAGCGGTTCGGTGCGCTTGCACGGCACGGCGGCGGCGCGATCGCACGGCAGCCAGTGGGTCCAGTCCTCGTAACCGGTCTTGAGCGCATGCTCGATCAGCAGGCCGCGAAAGCCCGAGCAGTCGATAAACAGCCGGCCGGGCACGAGCCGGCCGTCTTCGAGTTGCAACTGCCGGACATGGCCGGCTTCACCGTCGAGCTGGATATCGACGACCTTGCCCTCGATGCGCTTGACACCGCGCTGCTCGGCATACTTGCGCAAGAAAGCCGCATACAGCGATGCATCGAAATGAAAGGCGTAATTGATTCCGGAGGGGATCGGGCCCTGGCCGGGCTCCATGCGCGCAAATGCGTTGTTCTTCGCCGCCTCGGCGTTGATCGAGAAATCCCACAGCGGCCGGTCCAGGCCTTCGCTGCGCGCGCGCAGCCAGTAGTGATGAAACGGCAGGATATCCAGCCCGCGGCCGATTTCGCCAAAGGCGTGGATGTAGGAATGCCCCGGTCGGGTCCAGCCGTCGAACCGGATGCCGAGCTTGAAAGTGGCTTGCGTTTCGCGCAGGAACTCGTTCTCGTCGATGCCCAGATACCGGTTCAGCAACCGGATCTGCGGGATGGTCGCCTCGCCCACGCCCACCGTGCCGATCTGTTCGGACTCGATCAACGTAATACCGACGGACTTGCCGAACGCCCGGCCCAGCGTGGCCGCCGAAATCCACCCGGCGGTTCCGCCGCCGACGATCACGATGTTGTCGATTCGGGATGCAGTCATTTCGCGAGTCGCATCAGTAGATCATGCTGCATGATGGCATGAAAAACCCGCCTCCGACGTTGGAGGCGGGCAAGCTGGGACATGTCAAAAATTCAGCAGTTGCGGTCAGAATCGGTACGAAGCGCCCAGCAGGAAGTTGCGTCCGAACTTCTGACGGTCGATAATCAGCCCGTTTTCATCGGTCGTGACGAATGGCTCATCGGTGAGATTGAGGGCCTGCAACGTAAAGGTTAGCCCTTCCAGCGGTCCGTGCTTGAATTCATAGCCTATCTGCGCGTCAAAAATGCTTTCGCTTTCAGCCTGTCGGGTGATTCGGTTTGCAGCGATGCCGAAGATCTCCGACAGGAATTCGTCGCGATAGCGGTGCGAGACGCGAGCCTGGAACCCGCCTTGATCAAAGAAGATAGTGCTGTTAGCCACCCATTCCGACAAGCCGGGTACCGTAGTATCGTTGGGATCGTCGCCCAGACTTACACTGCTGTCGGTAAACGATGCACCGCCGGTATAACCGAATCCGCTTAGAAATGGGGCGAAAGCCTCGAACGGGATGGTCGCGGCAAAATCGAAACCTCGAATCCATCCGCCGCCCCGGTTGGTCGGGCCGGATGTCACGCCCAGTGGCGTGCCGAGTTGCCCCTGTTGTTCGGGGCTTAGAAAATCATCAATGAACCCGGAGAAGTCCGTGATGAAAGAATCACTCGGGTTGACGAAATCGTCCAGGTCTTTGTAGAACCCGCTGATGCTTACAACACCGGTACCGTTGGCAAAGAATTTCTCCCACGCTACATCGACAGTGGTGGACATGAACGGACGCAGGGTCGGGTTGCCGCCGCTGGCGCTGAAGAATGCCTGATTGGGATCAGTGGATGTGATTTGCGTGAAGTTTGAATTGACTGCCCGGCTTGCATTGAGCTGATCCATGCGGGGACGTGCCATCACACGGGCGGCGGCCACGCGAAATTGCTGATCCCTTGGCAATTCAAACACCAGGTTGGCGCTGGGCAGGAAGCGTGAGAAATTGGTGCCATCTCCGAGTACCGTAAACAGCTCGGGTTCTCCGGGCTCGATCTGGAAGCCCTGAGAAGTCTGATCGGTATAGACCCACTGGGCACCGACGTTGCCCCGAAGAGGAATGGCTCCGGCGATCAGCGTGTCAATATCAAGCTTTATATATGTATTGATTACATCCTCCCGTACTCTCCATTCCTGCTGTTTGCGAAATCCGACCTGTGGCTCCACGGGATCGTAAAAATTACTGAATAGATAACGAGGATCCCATACAACCATGCCTGGAATGCCGACAAAGTCGAGGTCGACGGTGGAATCCTGCAACGCAGCATCCGGGATCGGTAACTGTTCTGCGCCACCGGGGGGTGTAAGAAACGCTTGCGCGAGTCTGCGTTCCTTGTCGCGCCGGCTGATTGCAAATCCCGCGGAGACGAGGCTGAAGGGTCCGTTCAGCAGCGTACGATCGATATCGAGGCGGGCCCGTGCGAGCCAGTCCGAAGTGTCCGGATTGTTCAGAAAACCCGCTTGAATAAGGGGGTTGGGCTGGGCGCCCGCGCCCCAGCCTTGGGGGTCGGTCAGGAACAGCCGGCTCGGGTCGGTGTAGTCAAGGCTCGGATCCAGCCGGAACCGGCCGTTGGGCGCGATACTGAAGCCGAGCGTCTCCGGCGTGCCGCTCAGCGCCACGCCGGTGCCACCGAGAGATTCAAGCAGAAAGTCTTCGCGATCGGCCGCCGACCAGCTCCAATCGGTCTCAAGACCCCACAGACTCGCAAACTCCCAGCGCGTATTCAAACCGAACGTGAAGAGCTCGGCATCCCTGTTGTTGAAATCATTGCGCATCACCGGATGCACGTCGTCGAAAACCCCCTCGGTAACCAGGCCGTTCTCGGTCGTGAATCCATCCCTGAGCTGTGCTGCCGACCAGAACAAAGGAAACTCGATGCCGTGCATGAACTGGTCTTCTTCAAAGTCGGAATACGAAAGGTCCATGATTGCGCGGAAGTTCTCACTCGGCGCATATTCGATGGTTCCGATCAGACCGATCCGCTCGAGCTCGCTGGATGTCGTGAACGGCTTCACGCCGCCCAGAACCCGATTCCCATCACCGATGTCGGGGAAGCCCCAGGCGTTCGATTCCTCGATCTGGAAAGGCGTGGATTGCACGGAGGCGCCGAGCGTCACGCCAAGGGTCTGGTCCAGGAACTGGTCAACATAGATGCCGCTAAAGCGGTAGCCGTTGTCATTGCCAAACGGACTGTCCGCGTCGCCGTCGAGCGTTTCGCCGCGGGCGACCACCGACAGGATTCGTTCGTCTGCCTGGAGTGGCCGAATCGTGCGCAGGTCAACGGTTCCGGCCAGGCCCTGACCGAACAGGTTGGCCTCGGGTGTCTTGAAGACCACGACAGAATTCAAAAGCTCGGCCGGGAACTGGTCGAATTCCACCCCGCGGTTGTCACCGGTGGTGACTTGTTCGCGGCCATTGAATAAGGCCGTCGAGAAATCGGGACCAAGCCCGCGAACCGAAATGGTCTGGGCGCGCCCGTCGACTCGCTGCGCGGTCAGTCCCGGCAAGCGCGCCAGAGCTTCTGCGATGCTGACGTCGGGCAGTTTGCCGATTTCTTCGGCGAACACGGACTCTACGATCGATGTTTCGGCGCGCCGGAGTTCCACGGAGCGTTCGACTGCACGCCGGAACCCGACGGAAGAAATGCGATCGAGCGGTGCCGAATCTTGTTCTTCGCGGGGATCGATTTGTTCTTCATCGTCTTCGGCTGTCGCCAGTTCCGAAGCCTGGTCCTGCGGTGTTGGGGGCGCTTCCTGGGCCATGGCGTAAGACATGCTGCCCAGGCAGGTCGCCAGCGCGATGAACAGCGCGGAGTGACGAGAGTGGCGAAGCAAGTGCGCCTGGTCTGCAGCCGACTGCCTTGTCTGGGCGAATTCGGGGAAAAGAGCTTGCGCTGTCTGGCGTGTTTGCATGACTTCCAACCGTGATTGTTATGAGAGTTTTGCGGCGACGGTGATGTCATCGCGCTGTAATGGCCAGAATGCTAGTCATTGCCCGGCAGCGCAAACAACGTTTTGCAATCGTATACATTGCTGCATACGTTTGCATAGATTGACAGCTCTAAAACTTTTCTCAGTGTTTTG
>CAYVPB010000029.1:0-32342 GCA_964453565.1 uncultured Halomonas sp. | reverse complement strand
GACGATATTTCTAACCAATTGAATTTATTCAGTTATTAACCGGACACTAGTGAATCACGACCAATCATTCGAAAAACCAGGCCCGCCACGCGGGCAAAAATCCAACCTGGGGTCGTTGCGTTCCGGCCCGCGACATGATAATAAGAACATTGGAAATCGCAAAAGGAAAGACGAATCGTGAGTGATCTCAATCAGCAGTTCGAACAAGCCTCCGAACGCATCAAGGAGCTTCCCGAACGGCCCGACAACGATACCTTGCTGAAACTTTATGCGCTCTACAAGCAGGGCTCGGAAGGGGATGTCAGCGGCGAGCGTCCGGGATTCTTCGATTTTGTCGGGGTGGCCAAATACGAGGCCTGGGAAAAACTCCACGGCACCGATCCGGACGAAGCCAGGAAACGCTACATCGAATTGGTCGATTCGTTGACCGAATGACCGGGCGGGCCCGACCCTCCCAGGCACCCGAATGGCAAGAACCCAAACACCGGAAAGGATTCTGGAGACCGCGCTGACCCTGTTCAATGCTTACGGCGAACCCAATGTCACAACCAACCGGATCGCCGATGAACTCGAAATCAGCCCCGGCAACCTGCACTACCATTTCCGGACCAAGCGCGACCTGATCAATGCGCTTTTTTCACGCTACGAGCAACGCATGCTGGAATTGCTCGGCGGTGAGGAAATTACCGAAGCCGGCGTCGAGGATGCCTGGCTGTTTTTGCATCTGGTGTTCGAAGCGATTGCCGAATATCGCTTCCTGTATCGCGATCTGAATGAATTATGCGGTCGGGACCGCGCCCTGCGTCAGCGCATTCGCGCGATTCTGAAACTTTCCATGAAGACCGCGGACGGCTTGCTGCAAGGGCTGCAGCGTAGCGGCCAGTTCGACGCCGAACGACGTGAACGGGAAGCGCTGGTTCACAACATCGTACTGATTTCTAGCTATTGGATCGCCTTCGAACAGGTCCTGGAACCGGATCAGCCCCCGCGCCCGGATCACGCCGCCTGGCAAGTCATGATGCTGGTCAGCCCGTACCTGCTGGGCGAGGCACGCCAACAGTTTCAGGCCATTGCATCCTCCTACCGGGATTGAACAAGGCCTGCAGTCGACAAGCCCGCATGGGACTCCGCCGCCAGCTCTGCCATTTCGTTGTTCTGGATTTTTTGAAGGGCTCAAGCCCGTAAGGTTGTATATTCCGTGACCAAACCCGGAAGGAAAAAAACCCGGGCACGAAGCCCGGGTAAAAAAGCAGCGTTTCGGAGTTGCCTCCGGCTGCTTCGGGGTAGACCCTGTCAATCTGCGGCCGATTTATAATCGGCCTCATTCTTAAAAACGAGGTCGCTGGCGGCGTCGCCTGGGCTTGACCACTCAGCTTGCGCTGGAGGCTGACTTCGAGTCCGGTTTCGGCGAGGATTTGGCGGCCGGCTTGCTTTTCTGCGCTTCAGCCAGGTCACGCACACGCCTGTTCAATTCCGCGACACGCTTGTTCAACTCCTGGATTTCATCCGAAGTCGGTACGCCCAGCCGCGACAGTGCGCGAGCCACGCGATCCTCGAATACTTTTTCGAGCTTGTCCCAGTTGGTTCTGGCCTGTTCACGCGCCTTGCCAACCCGGCTCTCGACATCACTTCGCACTCCGCCGACTGCACCTTCGGCACGGCCCACGGCGTCTTCGGCCATCTTGCGGCCCCTGCCTTCGAGCTTGCGGCCTTCGGAGACCAGACGATCAAACAGCTTCGAACTTTCACTGATGACTTTCCCGGTCTGCTCGTTGATCAGCTTGCCGCCGCGGCGTACCAGGTTGACGCCCTCTTCCTGCGCCATCGAAAATGCACCCAACCCGGCCAACCAGATTTCATGCGCGTTATCCTGAACCCGATCCAGGCTCGCAGTACTCTTGCGGGCGGTCTTCTTGGTTACCTTCTTCTTGGCAACCTTTTTCTTCGCGGTCTTCTTTGCCATGATTATTTCCTCCATCTGGCGATTGCTGGAAACCCCAGGGGGCCTGTATGAGCAACAAGTTAGTCCGAAAATCTAGAGCAGTCACACTATTTCGTAAACTAGAATGAATCCGGACTGATGAAAGGAAAGCACCATGGACACCAGTGACTGGGCCCCATTTAGCGCCGACAGTGGCGATTTCGACTATTCCGGCGATCGGCTGCAAGATGCATGGGAAAGTCTGCATACCGGTGACTGCGAGCCCTGGCCCGACGATGGGCAATTGCAGCAGGCCTGGCGCCTCTACCACGCCGGACGCTTTGCCGATGCCGTGGCGACCGGCGAAAAACGCGGAAAGTCCGCGCATGTCGTGATCAACAAGGCTTCCGGCATCTATGCCGATTACCTGGAAGAGCGCGAAGATGTAAAACACGCGATTTATCAGGCCGGTATCGAACGTGCCGTGGCAGCCATCGAAGAGGATATGGCAAATCCCAACGCACACTACTTTCACGCCTACCATCTGGGCCGCTACAGCCAGACCATTTCGGTCGCCAAGGCCCTGAGCCAGGGTCTCGGGGGAAAAATCAGGCAATCGCTGGACCGGGCGCTGAAACGCCAGCCTGATCACGCCGAAGCGCACACGGCCACCGGCCTCTACCACGCAGAAATCATCGCCAAGGTCGGCAAACTGGTCGGATCCATGACCTATGGCGCCAGCGCCGACAAGGCCATCGAGCATTTTCGGGAAGCCATCCGTCTGTCCAATGCGCCGATCGCATGGATTGAGTACGGGAACGGCCTGCACCTGCTCTATGGCGAACGTAAGCTCGACGAATCCAACGAGGCCTACGCCCGGGCCGCCGCCATGAAGCCCATCGACGCCATGCAGGCTCTGGATATCGAGTATGCGAGCAATTCGCTGGCGTGATCTATCGGAAAATCTGGCTTTGTGAAGGCATTTTCAACCGCAGATGAACGCAGATAAAAAACAAGATAAAAACAAGAACATTTAAAATCGGGTGATTCTAAAGGACGCCCTTCGGGTGTCACTTGGGGTAAGGCTTTTCTCTTCCAGAACAATATCAAGCTTTTTTGCTTCCCCAGCCGCAATAGCTCAGCCGTCGCCGATGCTGTCCAGCCAGGCCTGAACCTGGTTTTCGACTTCTTCCGGGCTGCGGTTGGTGTCGGGCCCGAGCATCATGACCAGGTGCAGCAGATTTCTGAATTCGATGGCGAAATTTGCAACCAGACGTTCCGGGTCAGGAACCAGATTGTTGTCGGTAATCACGCCACAGAACACCTGGTCGTTGTAGCTGAGAATCGAAATGCCCATGCCGATGGAACCTGACTGCGGCACCCAGAACATCATCTGGCCGATCTCGGCACCGGCAAGGTACAGCGGCTGACGCGGGCCGGGCACATTGGTCAGCACGGTGGTGGCCTTGTTGCTGAACATTTCCAGCGCGGACTGCTGCACCACCGCCGGCGCCATGCCGACGGTGGCCAGCAATCCCAGCGACACTGTGGCCTGTTTCGAAGTCTTCAAATGGTGCATGTTTTCAGCCACCCGATAGACCCGGGCCAGCGGATTGGATTCCCAGATCGGAAGGTCGAGAAACACCGTACCGAAATGATTGCCCAGCTCGCGCGCATGCTCCAGCGGTCGCAGGTTGACCGGAATGGTGGCGCGGATTTCCAGTTCCGAAGGATCCTCGTCGTAGTCCAGCAGATAGCGGTGCAATGCTCCGGTCATGATGCCGATCAGCACATCGTTGACCGTGCAACCCAGTGCCTGGCTGATGGCCCTGACCTCCAGTAGCGGCAACGGTTCGGTCCAGGCCACGCGCTTGCGTATCCCGAGCTTGCCCTTGAAACGCGATTCCGGATCGTCGCCGAGCAAAACCATGGTCGCCAGTTCGGACATGATTTCAGACGCCGAGTCCAAATAGGCAGTCGCCTTTTGCGGCTCCCGGATCAGTCCGGTCGCCTCCTCGACCAGCTTCAGACCCAAATGCTGGACGGCATCCACACCCTCGCGCGCCGGCTCCAGCAGGCGCTTGAACACATTGGATTCGCGCACCCGACGACGCTTCCATTTTTCGGGCGCGACCAGCTTGGTCGATTTTTCCCGATCGTCGCCGGTCAGTGACAGCATCACCTGGACCAGCGCCATGCCATCTGCATAGCAGTGGTGAATGCGTGTCACCAGCACCGGGCCCTCAACGTAGTTTTCGACGTAATGGAATTGCCACAACGGCCGATACTTATCCAGCGGCGTCGAAGCCAGCTCGGAGACAAACTCCTCCAGTTCGGCCTTGCCTGCATCGCCCGGCAATGCAGTACGGCGGATATGCGAGGAAATCTCGAAATCCCCGTCCTCTTCCCACCAGCAGCCGCGCGCCGTCTGGACCGCCTTGTGGCGAAAGCGCGGGAAAGCCAGAAAGCGCGAAGCGACCACCTGCTTGAGTTGTTCGAAATCGACCTCCTCGCGCAAAACGATCACTCCGGTGATCATCATCAGGTTGGTCGGCTGTTCCATCCGCAACCATGCGGTATCGACCTTGGCGATGGGCTGGCGGTTGGAAGTGCTGCTGGTATCGTTCACGAATCGGCTGGCTTGTTGTCGTTGTGGTAACCCGATTCTTCCATGCGCATCGCCATCGGTCAACTTCGCAACCGGTTTTTTCCACCGCCTGCCTGCGCCAAGCGAAGTGTTCTTGTCGGTCACGAAGCCATTGCGCTCAATCGCGCGCCAGCGCCAGCGCTTCATCCAGCCGTCGGCAACCGTGCAGGGTCATTTTGGCCTTCACCCCCTTGACGTTGGCCCGGGCAACCAGGGCCCGGGCAAAACCCTGAGTAGCCGCCTCGCGCAGGCGCTCCTCACCGTTGTAGACCGGCCGAAGTTCTCCGGCCAGGCCAACTTCGCCGAACGCCACCAGATCGCGCGGCAGCGGCGCCTCGCGCAGCGAGGACTGGATCGCCAGCGCCACCGCCAGGTCGGAGGCGGTCTCGCCGATGCGAATTCCACCGGTCACATTGACAAAAACATCCTGGTCGGCGATCTGAATTCCGCAGTGCCGATTCATGACCGCCAGCAGCATCGCCAGACGGCCCGGATCAATTCCGACCGCAACCCGCCTGGGCTGGGCAAGCGCACTCGGGGCCACCAGCGCCTGCAGTTCGACCAGCATTGGCCGGGTCCCCTCGCGCGTGACCAGCACGCATGAACCGGCGGCCCGCTCGCTGTCGCCGGACAGAAAGATCGCCGACGGATTGGCCACCGCCTTGAGGCCCGCATCGGTCATCGCGAATACGCCCAGTTCATTGGCCGCGCCGAAGCGGTTCTTGACCGAGCGTATCAATCGGAAACGGCTGCCGGAATCGGATTCGAAATACAGCACACCGTCGACCATATGTTCCAGCACGCGCGGCCCGGCCAGTGCGCCTTCCTTGGTGACATGTCCAACCAGCACCACACTGCAGCCGGTCTGCTTGGCGTAATGTACCAGCCGGGAAGCGCATTCGCGAACCTGGGCGACCGCACCGGGCGCGGACTGCAACTGATCGCTCCAGACTGTCTGGATCGAGTCGATGACCATGAATTCCGGTCGATTGGCGGCCGCTGTAGCCAGAATCGTTTCCAGCCCGGTCTCGGTCAGGCACTCGATCCGGTCGGGATCAAGCCCGAGACGATTCGCGCGCATCGCCACCTGGGCCGCGGATTCCTCGCCGGTGACATACAACGCCTTGCGCCCGGCGGCAATCGCGGCCTGGGCCTGTAACAGCAGGGTCGACTTGCCAATGCCGGGATCACCGCCGAGCAGAATCACCGAACCGGGCACGAGGCCGCCACCCAGAACCCGGTCCAGCTCGCTCAGTCCGGACGAATAACGTGGTGTTTCCTCAGCGCGCACCGAGCCCAGCCGAACCACCTGTGCCGACGCCTGGCCGGTCCAGCCGCCGCGTCTGGAACCTGCCGCTGGCGTCCCGGCCGTATCCTGGATCATCGAATTCCACGTGCCGCAGTCAGGACATTGCCCGGACCACTTGCTCTGGGTCGCACCGCACTGACTGCAGGTAAAAACGCTTCTGGGTTTGGACACGATCGAACACTATCCGCAAACAGGAGATTGCGATGGTAAGACTTTCATCGGCCCAGTGTGACAGCTTGGGATGCCCCGCCCCTGAAAAAAGCGAAAACAATGGAAAAGCGCTGGCCAGGTGGCGGACTGCCGACCGACCGGACGACGCACGTAAGCACATTCCGCTATACCATTGGGCGATCGCACTGCAGTATTTGCAGTTCTCCCATCAACCAACATTTGCCGATGCCGCAGCAACGCATTCAGTCCCGCGACCAACGCCAGGAGTTGATTGGCGAATCCCGGACCTTTCTTGAGGTGCTGGACCGGGTCTCGAATGTTGCCGGGCTCAACCGGCCGGTGCTGGTGGTCGGCGAACGCGGCACCGGCAAGGAATTGATCGCCGAACGCCTGCACTTTCTATCGCCTCGCTGGGATCAGCCGCTGGTGCGCCTGAACTGCGCGGCCATCAGCCAGGCGCTGCTGGAATCCGAACTGTTCGGCCACGAGGCCGGCGCCTTCACCGATGCCACTCGGCGTCGGATCGGCCGCTTTGAACAGGCTGAAGGCGGGACGCTGTTTCTGGACGAACTGTCGACCACCTCGGCGGAGATTCAGGAAAAGGTGTTGCGGGTGATTGAATACGGCGATTTCGAACGCCTGGGCTCCTCGGAAACACTGAATGCGGATGTTCGCCTGATCGGGGCAACCAACGAGGACCTGCCGTCTCTCGCCGCCGCGGGAAGATTTCGTGCCGACCTGCTGGATCGGCTGTCGTTCGATGTAATCACGCTACCGCCGCTGCGCCAACGCCGGGAAGATATCCTGCCACTGGCCGAACATTTCGCGATTCGCATGAGCCGCGAACTTGGACGAGATCTGTTTTCCGGCTTCACCTCGATTGCCGCACGCAACCTGCTCGAACATGCCTGGCCCGGCAATGTGCGCGAACTCAAGAACGTTGTCGAACGCGCCGTCTACCAGCTCGACGACCCGAGCCGGAAGATCTCGAAGCTGGTGTTCGATCCATTCAAGTCGCCCTGGCGCCCCGCCTTCGAAGCCCCGGCAGGCAGTCCCGGGCCGGCCGCTGACAACGAACTTCCGGACGACCTGCGCGCCTGGCTGGACCGCGCCGAGGGGCGTATCGTGGAGCGCGCGCTGAAGCAATGCGAAGGCAACCGCCGCCAGGCCGCCAGGCGTCTGGGCCTGACCTACGACCAGCTCCGCGGCATCCTGCGCAAGCATGGTTCCGGGAGCTGAACCGCTTGCGATCGCGCCATTCACGCCCCATCTCAAACGGCATGAATGATCTGACCATGGTGGCGATGTCCGGCGGCGTCGATTCGTCGGTCGCCGCGCTGCTGCTCAAGCAGCGCGGTGAAGATATCGCTGGCATGTTTATGAAGAACTGGGAAGAAGACGATCTGGACGGCGCCTGCAGTGCCGAGGCCGATGCCGCCGATGCACGCGCGGTGGCCGAGCTGCTGGACATCCCCTTTCACGCACGCAATTTCGCGCTGGAATACTGGGAAAACGTATTCGACCGTTTTCTCGATGAACTGAAAGCCGGGCGCACGCCCAACCCCGATGTCCTGTGCAACCGCGAGATCAAGTTCAACGTTTTCCTGCAGCATGCCCGCGATCTCGGCGCCACTTGCATGGCGACCGGGCACTACGCCCGGCGCGATGAGATTGACGGGCGTTTACGGCTGCTCAAGGGTCTGGATCCGGACAAGGACCAGAGCTACTTCCTTTACATGCTCGACCAGAAACAGCTTGAGCATGCGCGTTTTCCGGTCGGCGAGATGCGCAAGCCCGAGCTCCGCAAGCTGGCCAGGGACGCCGGCTTGCCAACCGCGCGCAAGAAGGACTCCACCGGCATCTGCTTCATCGGCGAGCGCAACTTCGATGCCTTTATCGATCGCTATCTGAAGGCCGATCCGGGTGAAATCCGAACCACCGAAAACCGCGTCATCGGCCAGCATCGCGGCCTGATTCACTACACCCTGGGCCAGCGCCGCGGACTCGGCATCGGCGGCGTTCGCGACTTTCCGGAGTTGCCCTGGTATGTCGTGGACAAGGATCCGGCGCACAATCGGCTGTTTGTCACCCAGGACGAGCATGATCCGCACCTGCTATCCACCCGCCTGACCGCCCGCGAACCCAACTGGGTTGCAGGATACCCACCTGGAAGCGATACCGCAATGAATGCGAAAATCCGCTATCGTCAGCCCGATCAGCCGGTCAGGATCATTGACCTTGGCCAGAATCATCTCGAACTGGAATTCGAATCATCGCAAAGAGCCGTCACGCCGGGCCAGTCGGTGGTGCTGTACCGGGGCGCGGAGTGTCTGGGAGGCGCCATTATCGAATCCAGTAACCGCCGACTGCCGGAGTATTGACAATGGCGCGATCCATGAAAGACCAGACCATCGCCTTCGCCGGCGCCCTGCAATCAGGAGAACTGGTTCGCCAGATCGCCGTTGGTGGTCAATGCAGCCAGCAATCGGCGCGCGCCAGCCTCGACAGCCTGTTCCGGCCGGACGCTGAAACGACCGAAGAAGTGTTCGGCGGTCTGCGCGGGATCAATCTCGGCCTGACCATGGCCAACGAGCTGGCCACTGAAGCCAGCCCCGATTCGCAGCAGGCGATGGGATATGCCGGCGGCCTGCTTCGACTGGCGATGCTGCTGCGCAAGGACAAACCGCGCCAGCAATCGCTGTCGCGGGCCCTGCAACTGGTCGAGCCGGCCTGGCGTGACGCCGGCGACGCGCTGGACCCCAGCGTGATCGCGCAACTGGCCGATGTCTACCGCAGTGAAATCTCCACTCTGCCGATGCGCATCCAGGTGCATGGCAACCCGGCCCATCTCAAGGAGCAGGAAAAGGTATCTCTGATCCGGGCCATTTTGCTGGCTGGAATCCGCGCCGGCTTTCTGTGGCTGCAATTGGGCGGTCGCCCCTGGCGCCTGCTGTTCCAACGCGGAAAGATGTTCCGGATTGCCGCCGAACTCGCAAACTGACTCGTCAACAGGCTCCTGGCCCGATGAACGCCGATTGGGTGCATGCTAAAATCTAGGTCGACGGTCCCATGGTTCGTCGGAATTTCAAAATCACCATGCAAGCTCCAGGAGGAACTCCATGCGCGATGCGCTGAACTGCTGTGACACCCTCGAAGCCAACGGCAAGAAATACCATTTCTACAGCCTTGCCAAACTCGGCCAAAAACATGATCTGTCGAAACTGCCGTTTTCGCTCAGGATCCTGCTAGAAAACCTCCTGCGACACGAAGATGGTGAAAACATCACCAACGACGACATTGCCGCGATCGCGCAATGGGACCCGAACGCCGAACCCAGCCAGGAGATTGCCTTTACCCCGGCCCGCGTGGTGCTGCAGGACTTCACCGGCGTGCCGGCCATCGTCGATCTGGCAGCGATGCGCGATGCAATGAAGAATCTCGGCGGCTCACCGGACAAGATCAACCCGCTATCACCGGCCGAATTGGTGATCGACCACTCGGTGCAGGTCGACAACTACGGTCGCCCGGATGCGCTGGATCTGAACAACCGCATTGAATTCGAGCGCAACAAGGAACGCTATGCCTTCCTGCGCTGGGGCCAGGGCGCGTTCGAGAATTTCAAGGTCGTCCCGCCCAGCACCGGCATCGTCCATCAGGTCAACCTGGAACATCTCTCGCGCGTGGTATTTGACCGCGAAATCGACGGTGAGCGTTTCGCTTGGCCGGATACGCTGGTCGGCACCGACTCGCACACCACCATGATCAACGGCCTCGGCATTCTGGGCTGGGGCGTGGGTGGCATCGAGGCCGAGGCCGCGATGCTCGGCCAGCCGATATCGATGCTGTTGCCGCAGGTGGTCGGCTTCAAGCTCAGCGGAAAGCTCAAGGAAGGCGCCACCGCAACCGATCTGGTGCTGACCGTGACCCAGATGCTGCGCGAGCACGGCGTTGTCGGCAAGTTCGTCGAGTTCTTCGGCGACGGCCTGAGCCGGTTGCCACTGGCCGACCGGGCTACCATCGGCAACATGTCGCCGGAGTTTGGCTCGACCTGTGCGATCTTCCCGATTGACGCCGAAACCATCCGCTATCTGAAGCTGTCGGGGCGCTCTGAGGACCGGATTGCCCTGGTCGAAGCCTACGCCAGGGCCCAGGGCATGTGGCGCGAGGACGGCGATCCGCATGCCGAATACACCAGCGTACTGGAACTGGATCTGGGCGATGTCGAGCCGTCGCTGGCTGGTCCCAAGCGACCACAGGACCGGATCGCGCTGAGCCGGGCCAAGAATGCTTTCATCAAGACCTGCGCGGAGATGACCCGGGATCGCGACGGTAACGAGGATGGCCGTTTCGCCAACGAGGGCGGCGGCACCGCGGTCGGCAAACAGGCTCCCGGCGTGGCCGAAGTCAACTACAAGGACCAGGATTTCATTCTCAAGGACGGCGCGGTGGTGATCGCCGCCATCACCTCGTGCACCAACACCTCTAACCCGGCGGTGATGCTGGGTGCGGGCCTGCTGGCGCGCAATGCGCGCGAGAAGGGCCTGATGGTCAAGCCCTGGGTCAAGACCTCACTGGCGCCGGGCTCCAAGGTCGTGACCGATTACCTGGAAAAGGCCGGTCTGGATGACGATCTGGAAGCACTGGGCTTCTTCACCGTCGGCTACGGCTGTACCACCTGCATCGGCAACTCCGGCCCGCTGCCCGAGCCGATTGACAAGGCGGTGCGCGAACATGAACTGGTGGTCTGCTCGGTGCTCTCGGGCAATCGCAATTTCGAAGGCCGCATTCACCCGGAAGTGCGCACCAACTATCTGGCCTCGCCGCCGCTGGTCGTTGCCTATGCGATCGCCGGGCGCATGGATATCGACCTGATCAACGAACCCCTGGGTGAGGACCCGAACGGCAAGGAGATCTTCCTCAAGGACATCTGGCCTGATGCGCATGAACTGCACGACTTCATCCGCGACACCGTGACCTCGGAAATGTATGCCACCAATTACGCCAGCGTCTTCGAAGGCGACGATCGCTGGAAGTCCATGGACACGCCGACCGGCGAGATGTTCGACTGGTCCAATGATTCGACCTATGTACAGAACCCGCCCTACTTTGAGGGCATGTCTCTGGATCTGCCGGAGATCGGCAACATCAAGGGTGCGCGCTGCCTGGCCAAACTGGGTGACTCGGTGACCACCGACCATATTTCACCGGCCGGTTCGATCAAGCCGGACTCGCCAGCCGGGCAGTATCTGCAGGACCATGACATCTCACCAGCGGACTTCAATTCCTATGGTTCGCGACGCGGCAATCACGAAGTGATGATGCGCGGCACGTTCGCCAACGTCCGGATCAAGAACGAAATGGCCGACGGCACTGAAGGCGGTTTCACTACCCACGTGCCTTCCGGCGAGGTCATGCCGATCTACGACGCGGCAATGAAGTACCAGGAAAAGAACACCCCACTGGTCGTGATCGCCGGCAAGGAATACGGCTCCGGCTCATCGCGCGACTGGGCCGCCAAGGGTACCGTTTTGCTGGGAGTCAAAGCCGTCATCGCCGAGTCGTTCGAGCGCATTCACCGCTCCAACCTGGTCGGCATGGGTGTGCTGCCGCTGACGTTTACCAGTGACGATACCCGCGACAGCCTGGGTCTGACCGGCTTCGAGGAATACGCCATTGAGGATCTGGATATCGGAAACTCGAACGAGGCCAGTGTCGTTGCCACCGATGACAACAGCGAGGAGACCCGCTTCAGGGTACGCGTGCGGCTGGACACGCCCAAGGAAGTCGAGTACTACAGGCACGGCGGCATCCTGCACTACGTGCTGCGTCAACTCGCCGGCACCGACCCGGCCGATGCAAAACGCGAAGCAGCCTGAACCGCGGAGATTCCCGAAAACCCGATCCGGGGCAAATTCCGGTAGAAAATTGATCCAGGACAAGCCCGCGGGCAACCGAACAGCGAACATGTTGCGCACTGCAAAAAGTTGAGTCATTATTGTCGTGTATCGTCTCGCATCAATTTTCCACCGGGCCGCCAGCCTGGGCGGTGTGCTGCTTGTCGGGCTACTGGGTTCGCCGGCCGCATCTCTGGCAACCGATCAGGCTGCTGAAATCGTTCCGGTCTATGTCTTCAAATCGGCCACCTGCCCACATTGCCAGGCCCAGAGTAAATTCCTGGATAAACTGCAGCAACAGCACTCGAGGCTGGACATCCAGTACCTGGAGATCGTCACTACGCGCGAGCATCACGATTTTCTGCGCGCACTGGCCCAGGCCTATGGTGTGCGGCCCGGATCGGTGCCGATGGTCTTCATCGGCGACTCCACCTGGACCGGCGACAGCCCGCGGATTCGCGCCGAAATCGAGCGCAAGATCGAGCAGTGCCTCGAATCCGAATGCATCGATCCGCGTGAAGTTGCGCTGGACCATCAGCGCGAGCTGACGAAAAAAGAGAGTGAACCGGCGACGATTTCGATCCCGCTGCTTGGCAATGTCGACCTGAGTCATCAGCCATTGCTGCTCAGCACCGCCATCATCGCCTTTGTCGATGGATTCAATCCGTGCTCGATCTGGCTTCTGAGCATTCTGCTGGCACTGGTCATCCATTCCGGTTCGCGCCAGCGCATCATGGTGGTCGGACTGACCTTTCTATTCGTGACCGCGCTGATCTACGGGCTTTTCATCGTCGGAGTTTTCAGCGTACTGGCCTATGCAAGCTTCCTGCCCTGGATGTACTGGATCGTGGCGCTGTTGGCGCTGACTTTCGGTGTGGTCAACATCAAGGACTACTTCTGGTTCCAGAAAGGCATCTCATTTACCATCGACGATCGCCACAAGCCCGGCATCTTCAGAAAATTCCGCGAGTTGATGGTCAATGGCCGGTCACCGCTAGCGCTGGCCGGCGCAACCACGGTCATGGCCGCCGGCATCGCCCTGATCGAGCTGCCATGCACTGCCGGATTCCCGGTCATCTGGAGCGGACTGGTCGCTTCGCATGAAATCTCTCCGGCATTCTTTGCCGTGCTAGTACTGCTGTACCTGCTGATCTATCTGCTCATCGAGCTGGTAATCTTCGGAATTGCAGTGGTCAAGTTGCGCATCGATCGTTTCGAGGAAAGACAGGCACGCATCCTCAAGCTGGTCGGCGGGGTGATCATGATCGCTCTGGCACTGGTGCTGGTGATCGAGCCGGAGATCATGAGCAACATCGGTCAGGCGCTGGCCGTATTTGCGGTGTCTTTCGCCATCGCCGCTTTCATCCTTCTTGTCGATCGCCTAGTCCGGCAGAAGTCGGGCGGAACCGGCAATCATGGCTGAGAAAGTGCCTGCCGCGGACGCTCGATACTCCGAATGCCAAGGAAGTCACGACGGGGTACACTAGTCTCAGGCAGATCCGAGCAATTGCGGCATGGCTCTGGAACATGGCTTCAGGTTGCGCCAGTGGGAAGTGCAACCCGACCAGAACCTTCTGGTCGGGCCGGATGCGGAAGTGCGACTCGCGCCACGAACGATGGAAGTGCTGGTCTGCCTGGCCGAAAGATCCGGACAGGTCGTGACGCGCGACGACTTCAGCGAACGGGTCTGGAGTCCCGCCATCGTCACCGACAATTCACTGACCCGTTGCATTTCCGAACTCAGGCGTCAACTCGGAGATCAGGGCGATCAGCCCGAATTCATCCAGACCATCCCGAAACGCGGCTACCGGCTGGTGGCAACGGTATCGGCAAAAGCCATCCCGGAAAGCCCGGTCGGCCCGGCGCCAACCGACACAGCCCTTGCGGTCCTCCCGTTCCAGGCAATAGGCAATGGCATGAGCGAGTCGATCGCGGATGGCATACAGCAGGATTTGCTCACTCGCCTGTCCGGTCTGGCCAGACTCAGGGTCATCTCCAGTACCTCGGTCAGACGCTATCGCGACACCGATCTCGCGCTGCCGGAGATCGCCCGTCAGCTTGGAGTGAACTGGATCATCGAAGGATCGGTGCAGCACGTCGGCGACCAGATCCAGGTCAATGCCCAGTTGATCGACGCGCCATCGGACCACCACCGCTGGGCCCGGACCTACCGCAAACCGTATTCGGCCGAAAACCTGTTCACCATTCAGGGCGAAATCATGGAAGACATCGCCCGCTCACTGAATGCCACCGTCGGCACGGAGCAAACTACCGGACAGACTCAGGCAGTCGATCTGGAAGCCTACGCGCGCTATATGCAGGGCCGATCGTTTCTGGACACTCGCACCCCGGAAGGCATGCGCCATTCGCTGGTGTATTTTCGGGCTGCACTGGAGCATGACGAGCACTATGCGCAAGCCTGGGTGGGAATCGCCGACGCGCTGATGCTGCTCTATGACTATTACGATGAAGGCCCGGCCGAACCGGTACGCCTTCAAGTCCGCAGGGCACTGGACCGGGCGCTGAAAACCGAGCCGGAACTGGCCGAAGCGCACGCCTCGAAAGGTCTGTACTACATGTGCCATTCGAATCTGGGGCCGCTGCGTGCCGAGGGACTGGACGGACCTCGCGCGGTTGGTTCGCTGCAACACGCGCTGGCGCTCCGACCCGCCTATGCCGAAGCGCACAACTGGCTGAGCTGGATCCTGCAGCTCCTCGGCGATGCCGAAACCGCATTGAAAAGCGCCCAGCGCTCGATCGATCTCAATCCATTGTCTCCTGAGTCAATTCATAATGTCATGTCCTCGAACATGGCAAGCGGCAATCATGCTCGCGCATTGCGCGAAGCGCGCCGCATCGAGGAACTGGACATGTACGACGCCACGCCGCAATTCTACGAGGCGATCGCCTTGCACCATCTGGGACGCTTCGATGCCGCCGTTGCGCTGCTTGAGGATCTTGAGGTGGAATGGACGGGATGCGGCGCGCAAGCGGCACTGGCAATCACCGAGGCCACGCGCGGCAATCCGAAACGGGCAAACAGCATGCTCGCACAAATCGAATCATCCGGAGACCGATTCGCATTTGCCCTGGTCCTGGCGGCTCTTGGAAGGCAGGAAGAATCGCTGAAAATGTTCGGGCAGATCGAGCACTGGGGGCAATGGCCGGCCATGGTTGTCCACCACTACTATCCAGAGATTCTCGGCCCGTTCCGTGCCTTACCCGAGTTTGGGGCAATTGTCGACACAATGCATGAATACTACGGATTAACTGGCGACGACAGGCGATTCAGCGTTAACCGGACATCCTCGTCAGGCGAGTAAGACACCAGACCCGGCATCCAGCCCGCTGGCTGCACGGCACAGATCATGCGGAATCGCCAGACCGGGATGAATCAGGCCGCGTCGCGCGCGCGGTGGCTTTCCAGTTGTTGCTCCAGCCAGTCGACCCAGGCGGCAACATCGGTTGTCTTGCCGGCAGCGGTCGACACGGTCGCGGTTTCCAGACCGATCTGATGCAGCGCCTGTTCGGCGCGCTGGATGCTGAAATCGTCCAGAAGCGGCAACAGATCGGCCTTGCTGACGACAATCAGGTCGGCGGCGCGGAACATGACCGGATACTTGGCCGGCTTGTCGTCACCCTCGGTGGTCGACAGCAATACTACGTTCAGATGCTGTCCCAGATCGAAAGCGGCCGGGCAGACCAGATTACCAACGTTCTCGATGAACAGGATGTCGACCGGCCGACCGGCCTGCTCCAGCGGAAAATCGTGCAAGGCATGGTGAACCATGTGCGCATCAAGGTGACAGGCGCTGCCGGTGGTGATCTGATGCGCCCGGATTCCACCTGCTCGCAGGCGATTGGCATCATTTTCGGTTTCCAGGTCACCCTCGATCACGGCGATTTCGCATCTGCCCGCGAGCGCTTTGGCGGTCTCTTCCAGCAATCGGGTCTTGCCGGCGCCGGGCGATGACATCAAATTGATCGTCAGCGTACCGGTACGGTCGAAATGGGCGCGATTGTGCGCCGCAGCCTGATCGTTGGAATCCATCAATCCCCTGAGAACTTCCACCGTTTCGGTATCGGCCGGTTCGGGATGATGGTGATGATCGGGAAGTGAGCAGCCACAAGTTTCACACATGAGAGACCTCGTTGGATTGATTCGCATTACTGGATTCTGCCGGCCTATCGGAAGGATGGCGCAGTTCGACCCGGGCCAGCAGCATTTCGTCTCCACTGACCAGGTCGACACGCCAGTTGCCGCATTCGGGGCAAACGAGCCGGTTCGGGGCCGTTTCCACGGCCAGATTGCAATTCGAACAGTGAATTCTGACCGGAAGCGTTTCGATTTCCAGCCTGCTCCCGGCAGTATAGTCGCCGGCACGCGCGATGCTGAAGGCATGCTCGAGCAGTTCCGGTACGATACCGGACAGAGGTCCGATCCGCACCGCCACCATCTCGACCGACTCTGCCGCATGCGAGCGGGCAACATCGCGCACCTGGTCCAGCAGCGCCTGACAGACAGAAAGTTCGTGCATCCGGTCGAATCCATTAAAATCCGGGCCAGATTATCAGACCCGCCGTCACGATACATGATCTGGGTCAAGTCAGCCGATCAGCCCACAAAAAAAATGCGAACCAGATCACCCGAGTTGACCTGGATCAAAGTCTGGCCTCGGACTGGCCTATACCATTGCCCTGAAGCACATCGGACGGAACCCATGCAAATCAATCCTTTGCATACGAATTCAGGAAATGTTCATACGCCAAAGGTTGATGGCGGTATGCAGCCTGCTCTGGTTACCGTCATCGGTATCGGCAATCGCCTGTTCGGTGACGACGGTGCCGGGGTTCACGTCGTCGATCAACTTTCCAGCCGTCCCCTGGCAGACGGTGTTCGTCTGCTCGATGGCGGCACATTGTCGTTCACCCTGCTCGACGAAGTCGAGAACACGAATCATCTGATTGTCATCGATGCCGCCGAGTTCCAGGCGGCACCGGGAACGGTACGCATTTTTCAAGACGCCGAGATGGACGAATATCTTAACGGCCATCAGCGCCCCAGCGTGCACGAAGTCAACCTGCTGGATGTTCTGACCGCTGCGCGCCTGCGCGGCCGGATGCCGCGGCACTACACGCTGATCGGGATCCAGCCGGCCTCGCTGGACTGGTCGACCACACCGACCGAACAGGTCCAGGCCGGCATTGACGAGGCCACGTCTCGGGTAATCGACCTGATCGGAGCAAGCTCATGAGCAACAACGCCATTCCCCTGACCGTCCTGAACCCGGGGACCGTGCCAGGCGGCAACACCATCGGCGCCGGCGTTCAGGCGATCGTATTCGAGATCCTCGCGGCACTGGAAAAGCTGCGTGATAGCGACCGCACCAGCGCAATTGATCTCAAGAGCCTGCCCATGGCGCCGGGCGAGTTCCAGGAAATCAAGAACCTGCTCGGTCGCGGCGAGATTGACGTCACCCTGGACCTGGATGGCCCGACACATATCCATGAAACAGGTTATCCGGGAGTGTGGTGGGTCCGGCACGAAAATGAAGCCGGCCGGATTCTGGCCGAGCATATCGAAATCACACGCATCCCCGACTTCCTGGTTACCCCGACCGAAGACATCGAAGGGGCCGTAACGCAAATGCGCGCCCGACTGCAAGGAGCAACAAATGACTGACAGCAACCGCAAGCGCCAACCCACGATCGGTCAGATTCTTGATGAAAATGGCGTCGGTCGACGTCGCTTCCTCAAGTACTGCGCCGGAATTACGGCCCTGATGGCAATGCCGCCGGGCTCCACAAGGGCATTTGCCCAGCAACTGCGTGCCGCTAGACGCCCAACGGTGATTTACATGCCGTTCCAGGAATGCACCGGCTGCCTGGAATCGTTGACTCGCTCGTTCGCGCCGTCGATTGAAGGCATGATGTTCGATACCGTTTCGCTGGACTACAACCATACCTTGCAGGCCGCGGCCGGTGATGCCGCCGAAGAGGCGCGTCATGAGGCCATGAAAGAAGCCTGGGGCGAGTACATCCTGATCTGCGATGGCTCGATCCCGACCAAGCTCCACGGCTACGGCACCAGTGCCGGACACTCGTTCCTCGACCAGCTTCACGAAGCAGCCGAAGGCGCGGCAGCCATTGTCGCCGTCGGCGTTTGTGCTTCCTATGGCGGTGTCGGTGCGGCCTACCCCAATCCGACCGGAGCGGTCGGCATTTCCGAGATCATCAAGGACAAGCCGATCATCAACGTTCCGGGTTGTCCGCCGATTCCCGAAGTCATGACCGGCACGCTGGTGAGTTTCCTCGCCTCCGGCGTTCCGGAACTGGACAAGCATCTGCGGCCCAAGGTCTTTTTCGGCAACACGATTCATGACCGCTGCTACCGCCGCCGCTTCTACGACAAGGGCCTGTTCGCCAAGTCCTTCGACGATGAAGGCGCGCGTAACGGCTGGTGCCTGTACGAGCTTGGATGCCGCGGTCCGACCACCTACAACGCGTGCGCCACGATCAAGTGGAACGGCGGCACGTCCTGGCCGGTCGAAGCCGGACATGGCTGCCTGGGCTGCTCTGAACCCGACTTCTGGGATCAGGGCGGATTCTATGAGCCGGTCACGTCGAAACTGTTCAAGGATTCCGGCCAGGTCGCCGGAGCTGCTGCCGCTGGCGTGGCGGTGGGTGCCGCCGCGGCAATCGCCGCCAACCGGCGCAAGAAGAAACTTTCCGGCCAGGCCGACAAGGAGACATCGTCATGACAGTACTTGAATTTTCACGCGGTCCGATGTTGCACTTCGCGTTGATCGTATTCGTGTTCGGCGTGCTGTGGCGCCTGATTTCGGTCATTCTGCTAGGCTGGCGCAAGAGTCGCGCCGAAGACCGGGTTTCTTCGGGCAAGGCGGTCACCGGCGGCGCAATCGCGGTCGGCAATCGCTCCTGGCCGCATCCCGAGTTTCTCGATCGCACCGCGTTCGGCGAAGCGGTCGGTTACGGCTACCACATCGGGCTTTTCGTCATCGTTCTCCTCGGCGCGCCGCATGTGGCGTTCTGGAAGAACCTGTTCGGCCTGAACGCGCCCTGGTGGCCAACGCTTCCCAGCGGCATCATCAGCGTGCTTTCGGTGGTCACGATCTTCCTGATGTTCATCGCCACCGTTCGCCGCTTCATGCATCCGGTACTCCGCCGCATCTCCAATTTTGACGACTGGTTCTCACTGGTCATCCTGTACGGACTGATGGTCACCGGTGTGATGGCCGTATTCGGCATCGGCGGTCGCTATGAACTGGTATTGGCCGCGCACATCATCTCGTTCAATGTGCTGCTGATCTGGTTCCCGTTCAGCAAGCTCATGCACGCCTTCTACATCTTCCCCAGCCGGTTCATTACCGGCTACAAGCACGAGAAAAAGGGAGCAGCATCATGAACACTGCCACCGAATTCGTCAATCGAACCGGCACTGCCGACACCAATCTGTCGCCCAGTGAACGGGAAGAACGAGCGATGCAGTCATTCGCCCAGAACTTTGGCGCCTACACTGCGCTCAACCTCGAATCCTGCATTCACTGCGGCATTTGCGCCGATGCATGTCACTTCTATATCGCGACCGAGGATCCGAAGTACACCCCGATCCTCAAGGCCGAACCGTTCAAGCAGGCGTACCGGCGCGAATCGGGTGCGTTTGCCCCGTTCTTCAAGCTGTTCGGCCTGAAAAAGAAGGTCACCGCCGATCAGCTCGCGGAATGGCAGGAGTTGCTGTTCGATAGCTGCAACATGTGTGGCCGCTGCAGCCTGATCTGCCCGATGGGCATCGAAGTCGCCGAGATGATCGAGGTTGGACGACGCGGAATGGCCGAAGCCGGCCTGGCACCGAAAGCGCTGGCCGATCGCGCACGCCATCAGGCCGAAACCGGGCAACCCGAAGAATCGGAGCGCCCCTATCCCGAGGTCCTGAAGGAAATCGCAAAGGACAACCAGCTTGAGGTCGCGCTCGACAAGGATCGCGCCGATATCATGGTCTGCCTGCCACGAACAGACCTGGAACGCAATCCCGAATCGGTCGCGGCGATGATCAGGATCATGGACACACTGGGCGCGAATTACACCTTCCGCAGTGACGCCCTGATTGCCGAAAATTACGGCTACTATGCCGGCAGTCGCGGGCTGCAGAAGCGCATCACGCAGCGCATTACCGATACGGCCAAGAAGATCGGCGCCTCGCTGGTCATCGTGCCCGAATGCGGTCACGCCTACACCGCGCTTCGCTGGCAGGCCGCCGATATCCTTGAACAGGAACTTCCGTTCCGTGTTCGGCATATCACCGAGTACCTCGGCGATATGCTGGCCGAGGGCAAGCTCAAGCTCGGCAAGGTCAACGGCGAGAGCTACACGTTCCACGATCCGTGTCAGTTGGTCCGAAAGGGCGGCGTCACGGATGCACCGCGTGCGTTGATGGACGCGATGGGCGTGGATCTGCGCGAAATGCGCAACAAGAAAGGCTTCAGCTTCTGCTGCGGTGGAGGTGGAGGTGTCAATGACCTCGAAAGCGCCCGCAAGCTGCGCTACCGCACCCAGGAAAACAAGCTGCGCGAAATCGATCAGGCCGGCGCCGACCGGTTCATGACCAGTTGTTCGGATTGCCGTGTGGCATTCGATGATGCCGCCGAACACTTCAACTGGGGCAAGAAAACCGAAAGCCTGATCGAACTGGTCGCGGCCAATATCAAGGAGTAACACATGTCTAGTCAGACCGTCGTTGTCGATCCTGTCACCCGTATCGAGGGTCACCTGAGGATCGAAGCAGAAACCGAACAGGGCAAGATCACGCGGGCGTTGAGTTCGGGCACGATGGTGCGCGGTCTTGAAATCATCCTGAAAGACCGCGATCCACGTGACGCCTGGGTGTTCGCGCAACGCATCTGCGGTGTATGCACGCTGGTGCACGCAATTGCATCGGTGCGCTCGGTGGAAGACGCGCTCAAGATCGACATTCCGCCAAACGCCCAGTTGATCCGTAACCTGATGATCGGTGCACAGTATGTGCACGACCACGTCATGCACTTCTATCACCTGCATGCGCTCGATTGGGTTGACGTGGTCTCGGCGCTCAACGCCGATCCCGCCGCCACCTCACAACTGGCACAGTCAATTTCCGGTTATCCGAAATCTTCTCCCGGATATTTCAGCGATGTGCGGAAACGGCTCAAGGACTTCGTCGAAGCCGGTCAACTCGGAATCTTCGCCAAGGGCTACTGGGGGCATCCGGCCTACAAGCTGCCCCCGGAAGCCAACCTGATGGCGGTGGCGCACTATCTCGAAGCGCTGGAGTGGCAACGCGAAGTCACCAAGCTGCACGCGATCTTCGGCGGCAAGAACCCGCATCCGAATTTCGTGGTCGGCGGCGCGCCCGTGGGTATCAGTGTACACGCGACCGAAGGCGGTTCCGGTCAGACCTCGGTCAATACCACCGGATTGCAACAGGTCAAGAACGTCATCGAGCAGATGAAGATGTTCGTCGACCAGGTATACGTTCCGGATACGCTCGCGATCGGCGGCTTCTACAAGGACTGGTTCAAGCCTTTCCACGGAGAAGGCGTCGGCAACTTCCTCTGCTATGGCGATTTTCCACATGATGGAATCTGGCGCACCGACAACCTGCTGATCCCGCGAGGCATCATTCTGGATCGGGACGTGTCGCAGATCCACGACGTGGACCTGCACGCCGAGGACGAGATCCAGGAATATATCTCCCACGCCTGGTACGAATACGAAGGTGGCAAGGATCAGGGCCTGCATCCTTACGACGGAGAAACCAAGCTCGCCTACGACGGCCCGTCACCACCTTACGATCATCTCGACGGCAACTCGAACTATTCCTGGCTGAAATCGCCGCGCTGGCGCGGCAAACCCATGGAAGTGGGCCCGCTCGCCCGTGTCCTGACGCTTTATGCCGCCGGCCACGAGCCTACCCGCGAGCTTGCAGCGATGGCATTGAGCCAGCTTGATCTTCCGCTTGAGGCGATGTTCTCCACCGGTGGCCGGCTGGCCTCCAGAACGCTGGAATCGAAGATCATTGCCGATCAGATGTCGGGCTGGTTCGACAGCCTGATGGCGAACATCAACGCCGGCGACACGCGTACTCATAACAATGAAATGTGGAACCCCAATACCTGGCCGAAGGAGGCCCGGGGCGCCGGCTACATGGAAGCGCCGCGAGGGGCGCTGGGCCACTGGATCGTGATCAAGGACAAAAAGATCGCAAACTATCAGGCGGTGGTGCCGTCGACCTGGAATGCCGGTCCGCGCGACCCTGAAGGCCAGGAGGGCCCGTATGAAGCCTCGCTGGTCGGCCACGATCTGCACGACCCGGCTCAGCCGATTGAAATCCTGCGAACCATTCACAGCTTCGATCCCTGCCTGGCCTGTGCCGTGCATGTCGCCGACAAGGACGGCAAGTCACTGGTGGAAGTGAAGATCACCTGAAACCGGGCCAATTCACCCAACCGCATCCGGAGCCGGCCCCTGGCCGGCTCCGTCACGTTTAGTCGACAGTTTTCTGTTATTTTTAACAAAGGGAGCAGTTTCAGGAGTAAATCACCCATGCCGCTGTTCGATCGATTTCTGACCGCGGGCTTTCGCCACAACAGCCGACGCCTGACTCGTTTCAAGGCGCCGCAGCCCAGTGAATCACTGCCAACACCAGATCAGCGGCATCCCTACATGCTCTATCTGCACGTGCCGTTCTGCGAGGTGCTGTGTCCGTTCTGCTCTTTCCACCGTGTTTGTTTCGAGCAAACCAAGGCATTGCGCTACTTCGAAAACCTCCGGCGGGAAATCCGGATGGCGCACGAAGCAGGCTATCGCTTCTCGGACATTTATGTCGGCGGTGGCACGCCCACAGTCATGCCCGATGAACTCGCCAAGACGCTGGAACTGGTTCGGTCCTATGGCGAAGTCGGGAGCGTCTCGATCGAAACCAACCCCGATCACCTGACTCCGCAAATCCTGTCAACAGTGCGCGATGCCGGCGTGACACGTATGTCGGTGGGTATCCAGAGTCTGGACAATCGTCTCCTTCGGCAGATGGATCGCTACGAAAAATATGGATCGGCCGAACAGGTGCTGGAGAAGCTGCAACAGGCCGGTGGTTACTTCGACACCCTCAATGCCGACATGATCTTCAACCTGCCGGAGCAGGATGAACCATCCCTGTTGCGCGACATCAAGTTGATCACCAGCCAGCCCTCGGTCAATCAGGTCACCTTTTATCCGCTGATGAGTGCGACCAGCACCACTCGCAAGATGCGCATGACCATGGGCGAAGTAAGCTTTGATCGTGAAGCACGCTTCTATAATCTGATTCTGGATTCGCTGCCCGAGGATTTCACACCCTCCTCAGCATGGTGCTTCAGCCGCAATACCAGCACCATCGATGAATACGTGATTGAAAACGAGGAATATCTGGGCCTGGGTAGCGGATCATTGAGCTATCTTCATGGCACGCTGTATTCAAGCACCTTCTCGCTCAACAATTACAGCCGACAGATCGAAACCGGCCGCTTCGGCATCAGTAGACGGCAGCCGCTCACCGGACGCGACCAGTTGCGTTACTTCATGCTGATGAATCTGTTCGGGTTGAAACTGGACAAACAATTGGCCGAGCACCGCTATCCGGGTTTTTTCCGCAAGCTTGCGCCCGAAATCCTTGCACTGAAGATCATGGGTGCGATCCGTGATGAGGGCGATCACCTCGTTCTGACCCGCAGGGGAATGCGCATCTGGATTCTGATCATGCGCGAATTTTTTATGGCCGTATCAGACTTCCGCGACCTCATGCGTCACGCCATCAAGGAGGAACTCGACGCCCCCGGGCCCTTGCAGATCAGGTTGCAGACGCCCGAAATCCGGGCGTCGGTGCGGAGCTGAAATCAACCCCATGTCGAAGCAGAATCGTTCACAGTTTTAACTTCATGCCCTCGTGCGAGGCCACAAAGCCCGGTGATTCGTAGAATTTTTTCGCCGCCGTTCGCTCCTTGCTCGCAGCCGAAAGATTCGCTTTTTGTTGCTTGCAAACGGCCTGCTTGCTCGAGTGCACGGCAATGATTCACTAGACAATGAAGCGAGTTTGTATAAACCATATATTCGACTCCTTTGCCCTCACCCTTCAATCATCTGCGTATATCTGCGCTTGCCGAAACCCTTGGTGGTCAACGCCTGACGTTGCTGACCTGTCGCCCTTCGATGATGGTGCCGATGACATGACTGGTGTATTCGAACGGGTCACCGTCGAACAGCGCCAGATCACCATCCTTACCGACCTCGATGCTGCCGACACGATCGTCGATTCCGAGCATGCGCGCCGGGGCGATGGTGACCAACTCCAGCGCCTGGTCGAAACTTGCGCCGTAGGCCAGCAGCAGGCCGGCCTCGAACAGCACGACACGAATTTTCGGCACATAGCCTTCGTAACCTGACTGCATGGCGACCCGAATGCCGGCTTTCAGAAGTTTCACAGCGGTGGTGAAGGAGAAATTCGCGGTCTCCGAACCAGCGCCCCGGGAGCGGATCATGCTCGGGTGGATCATGACTCCCACACCGGCGGCGCGGATTTCGTCGATCAGCAGGTGCGCGTCGGCCGCGCCGGCCAGAATCAGCCGAAATTCGAATTCCTCGGCCAGGCGGAGCGCGGTCATGATGTCGTTGTGCCGGTTGACTTCGATGATCAGCGGCATTTCACCTTCCAGCAGCGCGACCAGCGGCTCCAGCGAGAGATCGCGGTCAGGTTCGGGCTTGTCGTCTTGCATCCGGTTGAGCTTTTGCTGATACTCGCGCGCCTTGATCAACTGTTCGCGCAACATGGCCACCGCCTTGCTGCGATTGCCCGGTGACTGGCGCGAATGACGGGTGGCGCCGTCACCCAGCGTGGCCGAGAGTGCGTAAGCAGGGATGATAACTGCCTCGTCGACGGTGTCGCCGAAGGTCTTGGCGATCAGGGTCTGTCCGGATATGATCTCGCCCGGTCCGTGTCCGGTATGAACAGTGGTAATGCCGTGTTCACGCAGCCATTCGACCAGCCGCTCGCGCGGATTGTAGGCATCGATGGCGCGCAAATCCGGCTGGATGGCTGACGAGCGCTCCAACTGGTCCTGATCGTGCGGCTGGTTCATGGCCCCTGAAAAGCCAACGGTCGAGCGCGCATCGATCAACCCGGGGGTGACCACGGAGGCTTCGACAATCTCGATGCCGTCGGGAACAGAGACCTCATATGCCGGCCCCACGGCGGCAATGCGGCCTTCGCGCACCACGACCAAGGCATTTTCGATGCTCGACCCGGCCCCGGTGTGCAGGGTGCCGGCTCGAACCGCGATGTCCTGGGCCTGGACGCAGAAGGCGGCCCACAGCGCGAGACTCAATACCATGAAGCGTTTCATTGCCAGGCTCCCGTGAATCCGTGAATCGCATGCGGACCGTGACCATGCAGATGGCCCGCACCGTCGTCGTCGCTGAGCGCATTGAAGCCCCCTTCGGCGATTCGTCGATCACCCGGGTCTTCAAGATCAAAGCGCTTGACACCCTCTACCCAGGTCTGAAGCACACGTGTGCGCACGCTGAACGGGTCGCCGGACAGAATCACAAAATCGGCATCCTTGCCCGGGCTCAGCGAACCGACCCGATCGCCCAGATCCAGCA
The DNA here is from genome assembly GCA_964453565.1 of uncultured Halomonas sp. Taxonomy (GTDB): domain Bacteria; phylum Pseudomonadota; class Gammaproteobacteria; order Xanthomonadales; family Wenzhouxiangellaceae. The sequence goes on along the minus strand of CAYVPB010000029.1, from coordinate 6,711 downwards.
TCTCGGCGCCGGCCTGGGTCATGGCCACCATTGCGGCCTTACGCGACATGCCGGCTCGAATGCCCAGCGCCGCCATACGCAGGAAATAGCGCGAATCGGTAATCCAGTCGTCGGTATGGAATGCCACCTTCGCCCCGGCCTGTTCCAGCGCCGGCGCGCTCCTGGACTCCAGATGCAGCGCTTCGAGCTTGCCACCGGGACTGTCGATCAGGATCAACGACACCGGCACATCGGCCGCGGCAATCTCGTCGGCTACCCGCCAGGCCTCACTGGTGTGATGCAGCACCATGCGAAATCCGAATTCGTCGCGCAGGCGGATCGCGGTCAGCAAATCATCGTGTCGATGGCTGTGAAAGTGCACCATGCGTTTGCCGGAAAGCACCTCCACCAGGGCCTCCATGCCCAGATCGCGCGCCGGACGGTCCTTATCCTCCCCGGCACGTTCGAGTTTGGCCTGGTATTCCCGGGCCTTGATATAGCTTGCGCGTGCCAGCGCAGCGGACTTGGCGCGAGTGCCGGGAAACGGCGCATCGCGCATGGAGTTGGTGCCGTTAGCCATCTTCAATCCACCCGCCGGCGCGCCATCTTCGAAGCGGTAGGCCAGGTCCATCACGCTGTTGCCTTTGCGCAACTTCAAATAAATCGTCTGGCCGCTGATCAGATGCCCTGATCCGGGCATGACATTGACTGAAGTGATGCCGCCGGCCAGCGCCCGCTTGATGCCCGATGAGCGCACGTTGATGGAGTCCAGCGCCCGCGCCTCGGGCTGGATCGGGCCTGAGCGATCACCCCCGGAGACCTCGCCGACGTGACTGTGGGTGTCAACAATGCCGGGCATGATCACTGCCCCGGCCTCAAGTTGGACCACTGCCGCTCCGCGTGGAATCCGCACCTGGTCGCTTGCGCCAACCGCGCGAATCCCTCCGTCCTCGACAATCAAAACGCCATCGGCGATCTGGGCGCCATCCACCGGGATCACCCGTGCTCCGATAAAGGCCGTGATATCGGCCCAAGCGAAACCGAAAGCGCCAAACGCCAGCAGCCCGGCCATCATCCATTTTCTCATCCACCAATCCTCGTGTTCAGCAGCCGCCGTACCATGACAGAATGAAGCCATAAAATCAAACCTGATTTACGGCCAGCCCGGGCGGGCTGACACGATAGCGTTACGACTTACCGCTCCACCCGGGCCCCGGCTGTGTAATACACGGTCATCAATAACGGTAAAGCCCACCAATCCGGATTTGGGAAGCGCATGATCATCATGAATGCCCATACCGAAATCAGAGCGCCCAGGTACTGGGGGTGCGGAACCAGTGAAAACGGGAAGCCGGTCTGCCATTCAATTTCCCGGCCGAACCGGGTACCGTAAAATACCCCTTCGCGGCCCAGGCGCCAGAACACGGCCGCGTTGAGAACCTGCCCGGCAAGCAACACCGCCAATCCGGCGACCAGCAACGGTGTCGGTGCCGTCGGCCACGGCAGCCAGGTCTGGGCAAACCACATGCTCCAGCCGATCATCACGGCGATCTGGATGCCCTTGAATGCCAGGAACAGCCTTTTCAGCGCTTCAACCGGATCGCCCTCGCCCAGGCACTTTGGCCTTCCGGAAACCCGGGTCGAGAAGCTGTCAGGGTAGTTCCATACCCACCAGTAAGTCAGGCGTTCGATGGCAAGCAGGAACGCGCATGCAAGAAAAACAACAATATCCATGAAAAAACTGATCCCGGACAAGAAAATGACTGTTATATAACGCAATTATTGAATTATCGTTACAGTTGATCGCTTGTTGCTTTCATCACATCGCAATATTTGTGGAATATAAGAAACTGAACACGAATCATGTCCAGACACGGAGTGAAATTTCGATGAGCCTTTTGCAGGAACTCAAACAACAGCGTTGGGATGACCATCGCTATTATCACCATAATCGCATCAATCAGTCGCTGCACCTGTTCAGCGCATGCTGCTTTCTGGCCACTTATGCATTGCTGTTCAAGTCCCCGGTCGCCGCGGCTTTCTGCGGCTGGATTCTGGCCATGGTTTCGCGCCAGATCGGGCACTTCTTCTTCGAACCGAAGGACTTCGATGAGGCCAATCAGGTAACGCATGAGTACAAGGAAGAGATCAAGGTAGGCTACAACCTCAACCGCAAGGTGGTACTGTTGACCCTCTGGGCAATATCGCCACTGGTGTTGCACATCTACCCCAGCCTGCTCGGACTACTCACGCCCCACACAAACGCCGGACAATTCATCTACAACCTGTCACTGCTCTGGATCTGGCTGGGTATCGGCGCAGTGCTGTTTCGTACCATTCATTTGTTTTTCATCTCCGGGATCACATCAGGGCTGGCATGGTTTACCAAAATCGTAACCGACCCATTCCATGACATCATGCTCTACCACAAGGCGCCGATTCAGGCCCTGAAAGGGGATCTGTACGATCCCATCGTCGGCACGCATGATCATGAAGAACAGCGAGTCTAAGTGTTCCGGTTCGAAGCCTCATGCAACGCTGGGATAACCCCTGGCCAGCCGAAACGGGCGGCCAGGGTTTCGCGAAAAACCATCCGCTTGATTGACTTGTTGGTCAGTCGCCCATCGTTCCACCACCAGCCGTCGGCATTCATCTTTCTACCAGCGGCAACGAACCGCTCCAGCACCCGGCCGAACGCCGCATCATCGAAATCCAGGCTGAAGATCAGGCGCCCGGTCCCCACCCATGGCAGAAGCAGGCCTTCGTTATTGAGATAGAACTGCAGCATCCAGTTATAGCGCGATGGCGTTTCATACAGCAGCGTAAAGATTGAAGACAGATTGGCAACAGCAAGTGGCAGGCCAGCATTTTTCATAGCTTGATTGAACTGCTCGGCCCGGGCATTCCAGCGTTCATCCAGGCCCGAATAAAGACCCTGCACTTCCGCGCCTTGCAGGCGATTGAGAAACGCGCTCATTGCGCCCATGACGACCGGATGCGAGTTGAAAGTACCGCGCGCGAAGCAGATGTCCACCGGACGCTGATCGCGGTAACGCCGCATCAGATCGCCACGTCCACATAACACACCTACCGGCAGACCACCCCCCAGCGTCTTGCCGTAAGTGACCAGGTCGGCATGAATGCCGAAGTATTCCTGTGCGCCGCCCGGTGCGATTCGAAAACCGACGAACACTTCATCGACAATCAGCACGATGCCGACCCGGTCACAGACCTGTCGCAACTCTTTCAGCCATTGGCTGTAGGCCTCGCGGTCAAAATGCGCTGTCCGGGTACTGGCAATCAGCGATCCATCAGCCGGGGCATTGCCGTTGGGATGCAGCGCCTGCAACGGATTGACCAGCACACACGCGATATTCCGCCGATTGGCCAGAACGCGCAGTGTATCGCCACTCATTTCCTTGAGCGTATAAACCCTGCCCGGCGATGAAGGGTTTCCGATACCCGGCTGGACGTCATCCCACCAGCCATGATAGGCGCCGCAGAATCTCACGATATGAGTTCTTCCAGTGTGGTAGCGCGCCAGCCGGACCGCCTGCATCACCGCCTCGGTACCCGACATGTGGAACGAAACCTCGTCCAGACCCGAAATCACCTTCAAGCGTTCCACATTGCCGGCGATGACCGGGTGATAAGGCCCGAGCACCGCGCCCAGTTTCGCGACCGTGGCAAGGCCCTCGGCCATGCACTCCTTGTAGAACTCGTTGCCGAAGACATTAACGCCATAGGCGCCGGTCAGATCAATGAATTCGTTGCCGTCAATGTCGATCAGGGTTTCGCCCCGGGACGCCTGAACCACCACGCCACTGGCAATATTTTCACGCACCAGGCGACTGAACTGGAACGGCACCCGGTATCGGCCGACAAAACGAAGGTCCGAAATCCCATCTACCAGCCGCGCCAGCATCTTGATCGACTCGGGGCTGCGCTGACGGAAACCGGCGGCCAGTTGCTCGAAACCCTCCCGGCGTCGATTCGCGACTTCGACCGGAGCGCCGTCGGCGTCGAAAAACCGGCCTGGCCCGAACTCGTAGAAGGGAACTATCCGCGCAATCCGCTTGGCCATGCGGGAGTGCCCACTCAGGGAAGGATGCTTGGCACGCGAAAGCTGTACTCGCCGATACAGCCATCTCAACGCGAACAGGACAATCAAAAGGACAATCGGCAACGCAATTGTCAGTGCACTGGGCGACGGTAGCAAATCATTCATGATTTCGTTTTATAACGGCCATAAATGACAACCCGGTGTAACTCTGGACCATTCATGGCCACCAACGGAAATCTTCTTCGACGCCTGCAGAATCAGGACCGGCTGAATTTCTGGCTGACCAACCGGATCCCGCGCAGACTTCTGACTCGCTGGTTTGGACGCTTCAGCCGAATCGAAAGCCGCTGGTTGACGGCCATCACAATCCGGATCTGGCGCTGGTTTGCAGACGATTTACGGCTGGAGGAAGCACAAAACAATGAATTCAGCAGCCTGCATGGATGTTTTACTCGCGAGCTGAAACCCGGAAGCCGACCGCTGGACTCACGTCCCCATGTACTCTGCAGCCCCTGCGACGCAGTGGTCGGGGCGCATGGCTGCATTCACGAAGATACGCTGTTGCAGGCCAAGGGCATGGTCTATTCCCTGGCCCGGTTGCTGCGCGACCCGGGTCTCGCGGTCGCTCATTCCGGCGGGTGCTTTGTCACGCTGCGCCTGAAATCGAGCATGTACCACCGCTTCCACGCTCCCACCGCCGCCAGGCTGCGATATCTTGACTACGTTGCCGGCGACTTCTGGAACGTCAATCCACCGGCACTCAGGCGCATCGAGGGCCTTTTCTGCCTCAACGAACGGGCAGTGCTGCCGTTGCAGACCGGATTCGGTCCGATCACCCTGGTCCCGGTTGCCGCCGTGCTGGTCGCGAGCATGCGATTTACTTTTCTCCCCCAACCTCTGAACATGGACTATCTCGGCCCCGCGCGACTCGAATGTGATTCAGGATTCGACAAGGGTCAGGAACTGGGCTGGTTCGAACACGGCTCAACCGTGATCGTTCTGACCGGCCCCGGATTCACCTTCAGCGATCAGGTGGCTCAAGGCCGCACGATCCGGATGGGTGAGGCCCTGCTGAATTGGACCGGCGGCAAGCCAGGCTGACTGACGTGTCGACCATTGCGGGCGCGCTTATCCCGACACGCCGCGCTATGCTTGCATTCACGAATTCAGAAGTGTCCGCAGATGTCCGAAAAATCGTCAAAAAAACCCGCCAGGCCGCAAACCAATCAACCGATCACCATCGGCGGCGTCACCGTCGAACCGGGCTCCCGGCAAAGCATCGACCTGGAAGTCGGCCGGCTATACACCCATTCCCCGACCACCATGCCGGTCCAGGTCATCAGTGGCAAGAAGGCCGGGCCGGTTCTGTTTGTGTGCGCGGCAATCCACGGCGACGAGCTCAACGGCGTTGAAATCATTCGTCGTCTGCTGCGCGTCAAGGTGCTCAAGCGCATTCGCGGCACATTGATCGCGGTGCCGATCGTCAATCTGCATGGATTCATCGACAAGAACCGCTACCTTCCCGACCGGCGCGATCTTAATCGCAGCTTTCCGGGCTCGGAATCCGGCTCGCTGGCCAGCCGGATCGCGCATCTGTTCATGACCGAAATTGTCTCGCAGGCAACCCACGGCATCGATCTGCACACCGGCGCCATACATCGCGGCAACCTGCCGCAGATCCGCGCCAATCTGGATGACGAGCAGACCCGCGAGCTGGCGCTGGCCTTCGGCACGCCGGTGATTCTCAACGCCACCATCCGGCCCGGAACGCTGCGGGCCGCGGCCACCGGCAAGGTGCCGGTCCTGGTCTACGAAGCCGGCGAAGCGTTGCGGCTGGATGAAATCTCGATTCGCGGCGGCGTCAACGGCATTGTGCGGGTCATGCGCAAGCTGGAAATGCTGCCGGCCTCGCGCGCCAAAAAAGCCCTGCCCGATCCGATTATTGCCCGGTCCTCAAGCTGGGTCCGCACGCCGCAAAGCGGTATCTTCCGTTCATTCGTGCACTACGGCCAGCGCGTTGTGCGCAACGAAACCCTGCTCGGCATGATTTCCGATCCATATGGCGAGAACGAAGCGCCAGTCCAGGCACCATTCTCCGGAATCGTCATCGGCCAGCTTCATCTGCCCCTGGTCAACGAGGGAGACGCGATCTACCACATCGCCCGCTTCCACCGAAGCGACATCGCCGCCGACCGAATCGAGGACTACCACGAACAACTCGAAGCCACGGATTACCCCTACGCCGACCCGGCGGAGAATAATGGTTAGCTTGGCAATCATTCCGTAAATCGTAAATGGTAAGTCGTCACGATCAGCAAAAACCCGAACGCGGTCAGCGCCAGGCGCAACCTGAAACCGATCAGGATCATGATGCCGGCGACCAGTTCCAGATAGGGAATCGCCACACCCAGAGTCCCAAGCAACCACTCGGGAATCCAGTGCTCGGCAAAACCTTCGACGAAGAATCGGCGCGCATGTTCGACCGCGCCGAGCGCGAACACCTTCCAGACACCCGCCATCGCGAACAGCAGGCCCAGAATCCAGCGGCAGAAAAAGCATGCCGCGACCCGCAGCGTAAACCAGGAAATCATCTCATTGACCTGGTTACGTTGTACCTGATTACGTAGTTGACTCAGCCATCGACTAGAGCGGCTGGCTGACGGGGCAGG
>CAYVPB010000028.1:0-32352 GCA_964453565.1 uncultured Halomonas sp. | reverse complement strand
CATTGGCGAGACCGCGCCCCGCGGGAATATCCACCGCTGGAGACGGATATTCTTCAACTTCTCTACCGGCTGCCAGGCCATATCTCCACCTTCCTTTGATTCCTCGCCTGCCCCGATGATGCATGAATTTCTAGTTCCCGGTAACCGCCGGACGAAATTTCTGTCTCCTCGCCGCACCCCGGCCCGCCACGATGACTCGGGTTGGCTTTGTTACGACTAGTGTGGCAGGTGGTAGGAAACATTGCCATTGCTCACCTCTATATACTTGCGCTTTTCAAGGTCTTTAACAATTGAGCTCATCTGCTGTTCCGACAGCTTTTCGGTAAACAGCGAGTTGATGGTGTTGGAGAGCGTCTTGACCTTGCGAGGCCTTGATTGACCTCGTCCAGCCAGGTTTTTAACGATTGCGGCCACCATGTCGTCGGCGGAGGTAGCCGTGGACATCCTGACTACTGGAATTTCAGCCAGGTCCTGCTCGCGCTGAATTTTGATACCCCGGCCTTTTAGATGCTTTATTAGCGTGTCGAAGCCAGTATCGCGGGAGATAATGTGGAAATGCGCGCTTGAGTCCTTGGCCGCCAACTCACCGATGTAATAGGCAACGTGAAAATCGAGCGCGTTCTTGCCGGTGCCGGTGATCTTTATGTACTGAGCTGCATCCCCAAGGGCCTGCATAGCCGCAGCCAGATCAAATGGTATTTTGACCTGATTTGCACCAACGAAGACCACCACCTTGAAAGGATGCTGCTTGAGAACCTCCAGGTTACTCGGCTGCACATTCTCAAAATCTATCAGGACATAGTTAGTTGCCAAGCACACTCTCCTTGTTTCTGGGCCTAACTTGAAAATGATCAGCGAAATCGCCGGATATTGAATATCAGGGCTGAAACGCCAATTACTCCTACTCCGGCTAAACGGCAGGTCAGTAAGCTTTTGAAGGTTAGATGTATTTTTCAAGCGTCCCGCGCAAGTATGCGCCACTGGTGATCGGTATTCTTCGACTTCTCTTCCGACTGCCAAGCCATGTCCCCGCCTCCCCTTGTTTCTTCGCCTGCCCCGATGATGCATGAATTTTCACTTCCGGGCAAGCGCAGGCATGCACCTCTTGAGGGCGGGCTTGTATCCGGCTGCGCTGGATGGCTGAATTGGCTGGATTCCCGCCTGCGCGGGAATGACGGTAGCGTGCCCTGCCCCCGCATCGACTCGCCCATCCCGCCTGTCGTTTGGCGCCCGTTCAAGCCGCTATCGCGCGGCGGCTCGAATTTATCCTGAAGGCGGCCGCGGAAATCTCCTCGGTCGCATGGTCGACCGCTCGGCCCTGCTGTTGCCGCAACCATTCGAGCACATCCTTGAGATGCCAGATCGAGGGGTTGCCCTCGTGAACCGGCAGTGGAAACGTCGCGATATTCCGCTCCATGGTTTTGCGTATGGCCTGGCGCGAAATTCCCAGAAGTTCAGCAATTTCGGTCAGCCCGACATAATCGGGGCTTACCTCGATGAGGCGAACTTCGGGGATGGCACGCTGGACGTCCGCGAGGGCGCTGTGAAGCGCTGAATCGGCATCGGAAGCGGAGCGATCAAATTCCAGCGCCAGCCGGCCGGGAATGCCGGTTCCGATCAGCGCGTCGTGACAACCGGCCTCGGCCAGGCTGTCGATCCAGTCGTCCGGTTCAGTGGTTCGAACCGGTACGGCGAATTTCAGGGTGAATTCGTAAGTGCGTTCCATGTTCAAACGTCCTCCAGCTTCACGCAACGATCCACTACGCGGCGAATCTGTCTGGCGTGGGCCTCGCTGTTTCTTGGCGTCGACCAGATCGAGACCACGCAAAACTCGCCGCATCGACATTCAGTGCTGTTCCAGGGACAGTAAAGTCGGCCCCACGCATGCCCACGGGCTTTCTCGATTCGCCAGCCGGCGCGTTCGGCATACCGCAAAGCGGTTTCAATTTGCTTGTCTGGATGGCGTGATCTTGCCAATGATTTCCCCCAGCTTAATGCCAATGTCCCTGGTTGTCAAGTGACAACCTAACCCTCCGCAATTGGGGGTCGGTTCCTGTTTCATGTTTCATGCACGTAGCCAGTCGAGTACGTGAAACACGATGCATGAATTTTCACTTCCGGGCAAGGGGCGGGTGAGCGCCGGCCTCTTTGCGGGGAACTCCACGTCATCCGGCGTTCCTGCCGAGCCCCAGGCCACTGAAAGTGCCGAGAACAGCACCACAACTCAGGGCGACGTCGGCGGACAATCCAATGCCCAGGCGCCATAATCCTGTGCCGACCAGCAGCCCGATTCCGGCCCCAATCAGCATTTCCGCGACGAGGCGACGGCCGGTGCCTCGCTGAACTGGGACGGGTAGCAGGCAACGAAACAAGCCGCCTACGGTGCCGGCCAGGATTCCGGCAGCGCCGAGCAACGGTGGCAGGACGGGTCGCGGCAGATGCCCCGGTTCCGCCATGGACAGCAGCACGCCACCCAGTACGCCGCCGACCAGCCAGACGACAATCCAGGTTGCAAGTACCCTCTTCGGGATTCCGGGGACAGTATACTTATCTCCAGACGAATTTTGCCCGAACTGCGAACGAGAATACCGCCAAAATTTCAATCATGCGAACCTTGGCCTTGCGACCACCGGTTCGCCGGGCTCACCCCAAACACGTTTCCGCGGAAACGTTTTTTGATTAACAATCATTCTCATCTCATGGCTTCGATCATTCCCGGTGCGCCAGTAGTCACTTGGGTGTCCAGTAGCGGTAGCAGTAGCGGTAGAGCGCTTCGGATCGACAGCCGCGTTTGACGACAATATCTCGACCGGCCATCTTTTCTCCTGGTCGTTTGCAGCGTCGACTTGACGCAGGGGAACGGAATTGACTAGTCTGAAGCTTCATCGACCGATGAGGGTGGCCAGGGTTCCGCTGCTTGGCAGGACTGGACCGAGCGCCACGTAAAGCCCGTCAGGGCAGGCATCTTAAGGGACAAAAGCCCGGAGGAGACAGGTCGGTGCGCCATCGTGCGCCCGAATTGTCCACCACCGGAGATCGTCAATGTCCCTGCTTGACCGCCATCGCAAAGCCGTTACGGTTGCCGTTCTCGTCACCTTTTTGTGGAGCAGCTCCTGGATTCTCATCAAATGGGGTCTGGATACGCTTCCGCCGCTGACATTCGGGGGCCTGCGCTACTTCCTGGGCTTTCTGTGTCTGCTGCCTTTTGCGTTGCGCTATCGACGTGCGGCCCCGCGCGAGCCGTTGACTTGGCGGGAGTGGCTGGAACTGCTCGGCTACGGCTTGCTGTTCTATGCGGTCACCCAGGGCGCACAGTTCATGGCTCTGGTGTACTTACCGGCTGCAGGCTTGAGTCTGCTGTTGAACCTTTCGCCGCTGGTGATCGCGATTCTGGGATTTCTCCTGCTGAAAGAACGGCTGGTCCGGTCGCATGTTGTGGCGCTGATTCTTGGCATGAGCGGCGTGCTGCTGTATTTTGACTTCGGGGCCTTGAACACCGCAGCCTGGACCGGTATCTCTCTGGGCATTGTGTGCCTGATGGCCAATGCGCTCAGTGCTGTTACCGGGCGTGCGATCAATCGACGCGGACGGCATCCCGCGGCGCTGATCACTCTGATCAGCATGGGCGCCGGATCGATCAGCCTGCTCATTGCAGGAATCGTTCTGGAGCCCTGGCCAGAATTCAGGTGGGCCGAGATGGCTCTGATCGGGTGGCTGGCGGTGGTCAACACGGCCGTGGCCTTTGTGTTGTGGAATCGGGCGCTGGGTGAGTTAAGCGCGACTGAGGCGGGGCTAATCAACAATGCAATGCTGCCGCAGATCGCCATCCTGGCCTGGATTTTTTTGGACGAGGCGCTGGGCGCCATCCAGATACTGGCGATCGCCCTGATGGTTATCGCTCTGATCGTATTGCAGCGGCAGCGTCAATGATGAAGATCCCGGACGACACCTCAGCTCAATTCGCTCAGCCTTCCCCGCCTTCCCTTGATTCTTCTCCTTCCCCGATGATGCATGAATTTTCACTTCCGGGCAAGCGCAGGCATGCGGCTCTTGAGGGCGGGCTTTTATCCGGCTGCGCCGGATGGCTGAATTGGCGGGATTCCCGCGTGCGCGGGAATGACGGGTAGCGTGGCCCTGCCCCCGCATCGGCGCTGCGGCACGCCACTGACCGCCGTGCTGCGCACGGTGGGGTCTCGTTTTTTGCAGACGGCTGCCAGCGGCATTTGGTGTCACGCCGTTGCGCCCTTCCGCGGCTGCACGTCGCGCGCGATTTCGGCCGCTTCTTCGCTGGCTTCGAATTCCTTCAAGTCGTACTGGATCTGCAGATTCATCGAGAACCGAGGTGCGGTGCTGAAATCGCACGCCAGCCGCTCGGCGGTGTCAGGCGTCGAAAGTCAGGACAGGCGTACCGGGCAGTGAACAAGACACCCTACCCCCTGACCGGCGCGCCGGCCCGCCATGGATCGCTGGGGCCGATGAATCGTCCGGCGCCGGCGCCGGGTTCGCCGGGGCCTTTTCGGAAGGTGGTGATAACGATGGCCAGCAGCCACAGGGTGCAGGCAAAGTCGATGGCGGTTGCACCGTAATTGATGCCCGAGATGCCGAACACCGGCGGCACCAGCAGCATGACCGGCACGTACAGCAGCAGTTGGCGGGTTACCGAAACCAGGGTCGCCTTACCCGGCTGTTCGATCGCCGGCAGCAGGCTGAGCGCGGTGAATACCAGCGGCAGCACCGGCAGCACCAGGATCAGGACGCGGAAGCGGTGCAGGTCGACCGGTGCGAACTCAATGCCGCGGAGCATGACCGATAGCGTGAGCTCTGGATACATTCCCATGAAAATCCAGATCGGCAGCACCGTCAGTGTGCCGACAGCGACGAAGGTCCAGTAGTGCAGCTTGACCCGGTCCCATCTGCTGGCGCCATAGTTGATGCCGGCAACCGGCTGGAACGCGCGCATCAGGCCGAACAGCGGAGTGAGCATGAACAGCATCACCCTCCAGGCCGCGCCAGAAAAGGCAATGTCTTCCTCGGTGCCGATTCTTGACAGCATGTTGAATACGACGATGGCCTGGACCAGGCCCATGGACGAAGAGATCATGGCCGGCACACCCAGTTTGACGATGCGACGCGCCAGCTTCGTTGGCAGACCGATATGCATGGCATCGACCTGATAGCTGGCCTTGCCGCGCGCAAACCGGACCCAGACCAGACCGCCGCCGAGCAAAGCGCCGAGATTGGTTGCCCAGGCCGCGCCGGCCACGCCCCAGCCGAACACGCCAATGAATATCGGCGTCAATACCAGATTGGCGACCAGTCCGGAGGCCATGTACTTCGCCGCCAGTGCCATCTTGCCCTCGCCCCGGAGCAGCATGTTCAGGGTCAGCCCGCCGATCGCGGCAAAGCCGCCGGCTGAATGCGCCCATAAATAATCCGATGCGATCGGCACCAGTTCGCCGCGGGCACCCATGCCCCGCACCACCGGTTCGGTAAAACCCGCGCCCAGCAGCGCGTACAGGCCCGATACCACCAGCGCAATGCCAATGCAGGTACCGGGCAGCTTGCGCAGCGTGTCCTGGTCGCCACGGCCGATGGAAATGGAAAGCACCACCGCGCCGCCGATTCCGGCCAGCGAACCCAGACCCAGCGTGACCTGGGTGACCGGAAACGCCAGCGACACGCCGGCCAGCGCCTGCTGGCCGAGCAACTGGCCGATGTAGACGGCATCCATGACCGAGTTCAGGCCGAACATCAGCATCATGGCCACGGCCGGCACGGCCATGGCGCGCAGCACTTTCAACGGATGTGCTTCGAGAATCAGCCCGGCGTGCGGATCGCGTGCCGGGGTGTTACTCAAAATACCGCTCTTCGATCACACGCAAGCGGCTGCGCAGCCGTTCCAGCTCGCCGAGCAGGTCCAGCACCAGTGGCAGGGTGCGGGTTTCCATTTCCAGATCGCGCTGCAACCTGTAAGCGCGGCACGCCCGTTCGAGTTCCCGGGCCGGAAAACGCCATTCGCTGAGTCGTTCACCAGCCGGACGGACCACGCCCTCTTCCACCCATTCGCACACCACTTCGGTTCGCATCTCCAGCATCCGGCAGACTTCCCGCAGGCTGAGTGATTCAGCGGTTTCGGGCTCCGGGGCCGTGATCGGGCGGTCGTGGGTGTGATCGTGATGCTGCTGGTCATCGCTCATCGCTTCACCTCCAACCCGGCGCGCGGGTCGAATCGGAAAGTTTCTCGCATGCGTTGATATAGCTGGCGCTGCTCATCGTTTTCAGGTTTCGGGGTCACAATCTTGAGCAGTACGTACTGGTCGCCCGGAGGCCTTGCGGGCAGCCCCCGACCCTTGAGGCGCAACCTGCGCCCGGAGCTGGAGCCAGCCGGAATGTTGAGCTCCACATCCCCGCCCAGGGTCGGCACGGCGACCGTGGCGCCCAGCGCCGCTTCCCACGGCGCGATCGGCAGCGTCAGGTGTATATCCTTGCGATCGACTTCGAACAGCCGATGCGGCTGCAGGTGGATTTCCAGGTACAGATCACCGGCCGGCGCATTGCCGGGGCCTGGATCACCCTTGCCTGCCAGCCGGATCTGCCGGCCTTCGGTCATTCCGGCCGGAATGCGCACATCCAGCGAACGCCTGCGATGCCGGATCGTGCCGTCGGCGACGCGCTCGGGCTGTTCCAGGGTGATTCGCCGGGTTCCACCGGAAAAGGCCGTTTCAATATCGATCGCGACGCGTGCACGCACGTCCGCGCCCTTGTGTGCGCGGGCGCCGCGACGACGGCTTCCGCCAAACAGTGTTTCGAAGAAATCGCTGAAGCCGCCACCGCCGCCAAATTCCGCACCATCCGTGCTGGTCCAGGTTTCAAATCCGCCACGATCCCAGCCAGGCGGGGTGCGGAACTCTTCACCTCCGCGCCAGCCGCCCTGGCGTAACTGGTCGTACTGCTCGCGTTTGGCCGGGTCTTTGAGCACCTCGTTGGCTTCACCGATTTCTTTGAAACGCGTCTCGGCATCGGGCTCGGAGCTGACATCAGGATGGTACTTTCGCGCCAGCTTGCGGTAAGCACGCTTGATCTCGTCGGCCCTGGCATCCGGCTTGACGCCCATGATCTTGTAGTAATCCTTGAATTCCATTCGCGATTCCCGAGTCACGCTCTCGTTTTCAGATGGGGACGGAAGCGGGCATTTTCAGCAGCGGCGCAATATCGGATCGCGCAAATGGCAGGAATGGATCATGGTTGGGTGCCGATTTGAACATCCTGTTCGCCCGCAAGCAAGCTCCTACGGTGCAGAGATCTGGCTACGATGGAGCGAACTCCGATTCGCAATACTTTCAATCCGCGTTCATCCGCGCTCATCCGTGGCTGAATCTTTTGCCCGGCGCCGCAGTCGCTCCCAGTATTCCAGCCGCTTTATGATTTCGCGCTCGAAGCCGCGTTCGACCGGTCGGTAGAAATGCTGGCGGGGCAGGTTTTCGGGAAAACAGTTCTGGCCCGAGAAGCCTTCGGCCGTGTCGTGCTCGTAGACATAACCCTTGCCGTGACCCAGCTCACGCATCAACTTTGTCGGCGCATTGACGATGTTGGCGGGCGGCGGCAGCGAACCGTGCTTGCTGGCCGCTTTCGCTGCGGCCTTCCCGGCCCGGTACAGCGCATTCGACTTGGGCGCACTGGCGAGGAAGACCACCACCTGAACCAGCGCCAGTTCTCCCTCCGGGCTCCCCAACTGATCATATGCCTGGCGCGCGGCAAGCGCCTGGACCAGGGCTTGCGGAGCGGCCAGCCCGATATCCTCACTGGCAAACCGGACCAGGCGGCGACAGATGTACTTGACATCCTCACCGCCGGCCAGCATGCGTGACAGCCAGTACAGTGAGGCATCGACATCCGATGCACGCATGGATTTATGCAAGGCCGAGATCAGGTCGTAATGTGATTCGCGATCCCGGTCATGCACCGTCGCGCGCTGCTGCACCATCCGCCCAAGAGCGCGCTCGTCCAGCGGTCGATCGGTAGCGGCAAGTTCGACAACGGTCTCGACCATATTGAGCAGGTAGCGCCCATCGCCATCGGCCAGGCCCAGCAGCATCTCGCGCGCAGGTTCAGTCAACGGCAGCGTATGCCCGACATGCCCCTCCGCGCGCGCCACCAGCCGCGCCAGCGCCTTGCTGTCCAGGCGCCGAAGCACCAGCACCCGCATTCTGGACAACAACGCGCCGTTGAGTTCGAACGAAGGGTTTTCCGTGGTCGCGCCGATCAGGATGACCGTTCCGTCCTCGACCACGGGCAGGAAGCTGTCCTGCTGGGCACGATTGAAACGGTGGATTTCGTCGACAAACAGAAGTGTGCCGCGACCATCGTGCCGGCGCTGGCGGGCCGCGGCAAAGACCTTCTTAAGGTCTGCGACCCCGGAGAAAATTGCCGAGAGCTGCTCGAAGTGCAAATCGGCAACACCGGCCAGCAAACGGGCCAGGGTGGTCTTGCCGGTGCCGGGCGGGCCCCAGAAGACCAGCGATTCCAGACGACCGGTTTCAATCATGCGCCGCAGCGGCGCACCCGGCTCCAGCAGATGATCCTGACCGGCAATTTCGTCGAAACTTCCCGGCCGCAGGATATCGGCCAGGGGCCGGTGCGGCGGAAGGGATGGATTCAAAGCGTGCGGGTCGGCCGTTCGGAGTCCAGCATGCCGGCCAGTTCCGACGAAATCCGGCCGTGAGCCTGTTCGGCTTCAACGGTTTCCAGGAACTGTACGCCGACTCCGCTATTGACCGCACTGCGAGAGTTGCCATGCGGCGTCAGCCAGGCAATCCGGCCCGGAATGGCCATGCGGTCGCCGCCCATCAGCGTCAACAGTACCAGCACCTCGTCGCCCAGCCGGAAACGCTTGGTCGTGGGCACGAACAGGCCACCGTTGACCAGAAACGGCATGTAGCAGCGATACAACTCCTGCTTGTCCTCGATATTGCAGGAAAGAATGCCCTTTTGTGCCATGCTTTCAGCCTCCTTGATTTCTAGCCTGGCCGCCATTCGCCTGCAAGCAGGCTCTTGCGGGGGAGAGTCGTTCAGCGCCTGTTCTGCCCAGTGTACTTCAACCATTGCGAGTGAGATTGCGCCATTCGAGCAGCCAGGATCTGAACAACCAGTCATGGCGAACCGGCGAACCGGATAGCCTGTAACCCTGCAGCGCCGATTCCCAGCAACGCTCCAGCGCTCGCGCCGCGCCCGGTCCGGAGGGATGAAAATCTCCCGGCAGGAATGACGGCTGCTGGCCAAACAGGCCACTGAACCAGAACCGGCAGTAACGCGCCAGCCAGCGCCACGAGTCAGCGGGATCTTCCAGCCATTGTGCAATCTGCCCGGTGTCGATTTCGGCACCATCCAGACTCGCAGCCAGTGATCGGCCGATCTCCAGGCCTCGATCCAGTCCGCCATCGCTTAACCAGGTATCGGCCAGACCCGGTGCGCCGTCGGCCAGCCGCAGCGCCAGGTCACAGCGCTCGGGCCCATCGTCAGGATGGCGTGCATTGAGCCATTCCAGGGCAACTTCCGCATTCGGCAGTGCAATCCGATGGCGCTGGCAGCGCGACCGGATGGTGGCGGGCAGCCGGTCCTCGCGGTCGGCGACCAGAATCAGCCAGACCTCGTTGGCCGGCTCCTCCAGTGTTTTCAGCAGCGCATTGGCAGCATTGCGGTTGAGTGCATCGGCCGGCTCGATCAAACCGACGCGGCGGCGACCCAGAGACGGTGTCAACCCAAGCGAGTCGATGAACTGGCGCACCTGGTCGACCAGGATTTCGCGCTTGTCTTCGAGCAGCGTCAACCTGAAAAAATCCGGATGGGTCGCCGAGGCCAGCAACTGACAGCTCCGGCACTTGCCGCAGGGATTTCCCGAATCGACTTCGAGACACAGCAGGCGTGCCGCCAGCCATTCGGCCAATGCACGCTTGCCGCTGCCGCCCGGGCCCGAAACTAATGGCGCGTGACCGAGCAGGTCGGCCTCGATCTCCCGGTCCAGCGCCGCAACACTGGGCTGCAGCCATTCGCTCAATTCGGGCCGATTCATGCCAGGCACTCCTGGAGCACTGCCCGGATTGTCGTCGCGACCTGCTGCATGCCTTGACTGGCATCCAACACGCGGTATCGCCGAGGATGCAGGCGGGCGCGCTCCAGATAGGCCTGGCGCACACGCTCCAGAAAAGCACCCCGGCCCTGCTCAATGCGGTCGGGACCGCCTTTACGGCCGCGAATCCGGGCCAGCCCAACTTCCACCGGCACGTCCAGCACCAGCACCAGATCGGGTTCCAGACCGGGATGCACCAGCCCAGCGAGTGTATCCACCGCCGCCGGCCCCAGGCCGCGTCCGGCGCCCTGATAAGCATGCGAGGCGTCGGTAAAGCGGTCCGAGATCACGTCTTGCCCGCGCGCCAGCGCCGGCTCGATCACCTCGACCACATTTTCGCGACGCGCCGCGAACATCAGCAGTAGTTCAGTCACCGGATCAATCTCGCCGGTGCGCGGATCCAGCAACAGTTCGCGAATCCGCTCGGCCGCTGGCGTGCCACCCGGCTCGCGCGTTGCGACCACCTTGCGGCCGCGGGCTTCCAGCCATTCGCGCAGCACCACCAGCGCGCTGGACTTGCCGGCACCTTCACCGCCTTCCAGGCAAATCAGTCTTCCCCTCATTGTCGTCCCAGAATGTATCGGGCCACGGCCCGATTGTGTTCGGCCAGGGTCGCGGAAAAATGATGCGAGCCATCTCCGCGAGCCACGAAATAAAGTTCATCACCATCGGCCGGATTGGCCGCGGCATTCAACGAGGCCTGCCCGGGCAAGCCGATCGGCGTCGGCGGCAGGCCGTGGCGGGTGTAGGTGTTCCAGGGATGATCGGTACGCAGATGCACCCGGCGGATCCGGCCATCGAAATCATCGTCAAGCCCATACACCACGGTCGGATCGGTTTGCAGCCGAATCCCGCGCTGAAGCCGGCGCACGAATACGCCCGCGACCCGTGCGCGCTCGGCATCGACACGGGTTTCGGCTTCCACCAGCGAGGCAAGAACCAGCAACTGTTCAGGGGAATCCAGTTCCAGCGCCCGATCGCGGTCGCGCCAGGCCGCGGCCAGTTCCTGACGCATGGCCTGATGCGCGCGCGCCAGCAGATCGAGATCGCGGTCGCCGCGCTCGAAGCGGTAGGTCTCGGGCAGAAAATAACCCTCGATGGCACAACTGTCGCAGCCCAGGCGTGCCATCAACGCGCCATCATCGGCATCTGTGGTGACTTTATGCAATCTGGAATCCGCCGCCAGCTCGGAGCGCAGACGCTTTGCCGTCCAGCCCTCGACGATGGTAAAAAGATGACCAACCACATCACCGCGCTCAAGCTTTTGCAACAGCGAGCGCGGCGTATCGCCGGCCAGGATGCGATATTCGCCGGCACGTATGACCGGCTGTTGCAAGCGGCCGAGTAATCGCCAATGCCAGGGCCGGACTTCCTGGCCCAGCACTTCAAGCCGGGCGGCGACCGAGGCCAGCGTATCGCCGGGGCGCACCCACAATACGGCGTCGGTCCCATGGACAAGCGGTTGCTGCTCGAATCGCCGATACTCCTGCCAGTAATGCATCGCCGTGACAACGGATATTGCAGCAACGATAGATATAAATATCAGTATGTTACGGAACATTCCTCGACTTCTTCACGCCATTTTTCCAGCCATTGCGGATATTCGCCGTCCTGCGCAAGTTCCCGCCCGTCCAACGTCCTTATCCGGCATGGACCCCGGATCGAGTTTATCACCCAGATGGAATCGGTAGCCCGCAGTTCGGCCAGCATGAAAGGACGGCGCTGGAGCCGTTCACCCGCCCGACGATGCAGCCACTCCAGGCCCACCCCGGCGACTGCTGCCGGGTGCGGGCCAGGCGCGATAAGGACTCCATTACGCACGATCACCAGATTTCCGTGCAGGCCCTCGACCATCTGCCCCGCGCGGTCAAGCACAAGCGCCTCGATTGCCCCCTGCCGGGCGCATTCGCGCGCGATCATGACCTGCGCCAGGCGTGAAAGGTGCTTCAGCCCGCTCATTTCAGGGGCCATTTCACCAGCCATTTCTTCGGCCGCATCCAGACCAACGCCACCGACTCTCATCTCAACCCCCCGTTGACGATCCCGCTCCAGCGAAGCGGGAAACGAACGCCGAATCAGGATTCTTCGATTGACCGGAGTCGCGGGCGGGAAATAGCCGGAACCGCCGCTGCCCCGGGTCAGGCTGAGGCGGATCACGCAGCGCGGCAGATCCTGGACCAGCGTGAGCGCTTCCTCAAGCAGCAGCCCGGGATCGGGCATTTCCAGGCCGAGGGCGCGGCAGCCGCGCGCCAGGCGCTGCATATGCAACCCCCACAGCGGCGCGCTGCAACCGAACAGGGCAATGGTCTCGAACAGACCATCGGCATACAGCAGGCCACGATCATCGGGTGGGATCGGCGCGTCGGCAATGCCGTCGACCAACCACTCAGCCATGCCCCAACGCCCGCATCAGTCCCTGCGCCTTGGCCTCGGTCTCCGCCAGTTCAGCGCGGGGATCTGAATCGGCCACGATTCCGGCGCCGGTGCGAAACCGGATACCATTGTCCTGAATCAGCATGCTGCGGATCAGAATATTCAGGTCCATGGTCCCGTTCAGGCCCATATAACCCATGGAACCGGTGTAGAAGCTGCGGCCGCCCTGCTCCAGTTCGGCAATGATCTCCATGCAGCGCACCTTGGGGCATCCAGTAATGGTTCCGCCGGGAAACGCCGCGGCGATGATCTCGGCCGGTGTGGCATCGGAACGCAGCACGCCGCGCACATTGGAGACAATATGGTGCACATGGGCATAGCTTTCCACGATCATCAGTTCATCGACCGTCACCGTACCCGCGCGACAGATGCGGCCGAGATCATTGCGCTCCAGGTCGATCAGCATGATGTGCTCGGCCCGCTCCTTGGGATTGGCCAGCAATTCCGAAGACAGCTCCCGGTCCCGATCCGGCGAATCACCACGCGGTCGCGTGCCGGCAATCGGCCGCACTGCAACCCGTCCGCCACCAGCCTTGACCAGACGCTCCGGCGATGAGGACAGCAGCGTGCCACCCGGCAACCGCGCCAGCCCGGCGAACGGCGCCGGATTGCGCTCAGACAGGCTTTGATAGATCAGCACCGGGTCTGGTGGATGCGGAGTCTGGCCCTGCCACAGACGCGACAGGTTGACCTGAAAAACATCTCCATCAAGAATGTACTGCCGGATACGCTCGACACCGCGCATGAAACGCTGGCCGTCGTCGGCCGCGACTTGCGGAAAGTCCGGAAAAACCGAAACCGGCGCAAGCGGGGCAGCCGTGGACTCATTCAGCGCCGCCTTCATCAGCGCTTCATTTTCGGCGACCAGCCAGCTCCGGCTGCGGTGATGATCGATCACCAGTGCGGCGTTGCAGCGAACCGCCAGCGCGACCGGAAGACCGTCGCTGGCCGGCGGCAGACGCAGCCTGGGCTCGATCGCACCGGCCAGTTCATAGCCAAGATAGATAAACCATCCGCCCTCGAAAGGCAGATGCCCCGGCTGGGGCTGGCGGGAATCATGCCATGCCCGGCGCAATCGCGGCAGGAACCGCTGCGCATCTTCGGGCCCGGCGACGATCGCGGGCTGATCCGGATCAGCGCGCAGCAACAGGCTCCAGCGCCCCAGGGCGCCGGCGCGGCTGGCACTTTGCAGCAAGTAAGGCCAGCGTTCGGAATGATTGCGGTGCACGGCCAGAAGATCCGGCGGTACGGAAAGTTGCCGGAGCTGGCTCACTCCGATCGGGAGAACAATACCGTGCCGTTGGTGCCGCCAAAGCCGAAGGAGTTGGAAATGGCTACGGCAAGCTTGCGCTCACGCGCCCGGTGCGGTACCAGGTCAATTCCCTTGCAGGCCTCATCCGGTTCATCGAGATTGATGGTCGGCGGCACCACGCCATGGTGAATGGCAAGAATCGTGAGGATCGCCTCGATGCCGCCGGCGGCACCGAGCAGATGACCGGTCATGGATTTGGTCGAGCTTACCAGCAGTGTGCCGGCATGCTCGCCGAACACCTTGCGCATCGCATCGATTTCGGCCCGATCGCCCAGAAGCGTTGAAGTGCCGTGAGCATTGACGTAATCGACCTCGTCGGGGTCAAGCCTGGCATCGCGAATGGCCGCCGACATGCACCTGGCCGCACCATCCCCACCCTCGGGCGGTGATGTGATGTGGTGTGCATCCCCGCTCATGCCGTAACCGCGCAATTCGGCATAGATTCTGGCGCCTCGCCTGCGCGCATGATCCAATTCTTCCAGCACCACGATGCCGGCGCCGTTGCCGAGCACGAAACCATCACGCTCGCGATCCCATGGCCGGCTGGCCCGCTCGGGCTCATCATTGCGCGTAGACAGCGCCCTGGCCGAGGAAAAACCGGCCATGGCAGTAGGTGTAGTGCCAAATTCAGCGCCGCCGGCCACCATCACATCGGCATCGCCATAGGCGATCAGGCGTCCGGCCTCGCCGATACTGTGGGTCCCGGTAGTACAGGCCGTGACCATTGACAGGTTGGGACCCTGGTAGCCATAACGGATCGAGATATGACCGGCAACCATGTTGATGATGCAACCGGGAACGAAAAACGGCGAGACCCGACGCGGGCCGGAGTCGACCCAGGTCTGGTGGGTGTCCTCGATGGTCTTGATTCCGCCGATGCCGGAACCGATTGACACGCCATAACGGGTCGGATCGCCCGGCGTTTCCGACAGTCCCGCATCCTCGATCGCCTGTACCGCGGCCGCAATGCCGTAATGAATGAACGGATCTGACTTGCGCGCATCCTTGGGTGCCATGTAGCGATCCAGATCCAGATCGCGGACCTCCCCGGCGATCCGACAGGCCAGACGGTCGTCCATGAACGCCGTTAACGGCCCGATGCCGCTGCGGCCGTTGACCACGCTGTCCCATGCAGAGGCAATGTCGCTGCCGACCGGGCTGACGCAGCCCAGTCCCGTCACGACAATTCTTCGATCACCACGCATCGGATCGTCCGGTGCAGGAATGCAAACCCAACAAGATTACTTGTCAACCGTCGACTTGACGTAATCGATCGCCTGCTGGACGCTGGTGATCTTTTCGGCTTCCTCGTCGGGAATTTCACATTCGAATTCCTCTTCCAGCGCCATCACCAGCTCGACCGTATCGAGTGAATCGGCTCCCAGATCGTCAACGAAGGATGCGCTGGGCGTCACTTCCTCTTCCTTGACCCCCAACTGCTCGACCACGATTTTCTTGACCCGCTCTTCAATGCTGCTCATTTCTTGGTTCCTCTAGGAGTTTGAAGAAAGCGCGCACATTGTAGGGAACAAATGCCGCTGCTTCCAGTTTATCGAACCTTCGATTTCGGATTAAATTCGAAAGGATCCAGATAATACTTTAAATATCATTTAGTTATCTAATGCTTCTTGATTTCATATCATGTACATGCCACCGTTGACGTGCAATGTCTGACCAGTGATCCAGGCCGCCGAGGGTCCGGCCAGCCATGCGCAGGCGGCCGCGATTTCCTCCGGCCGGCCCAGCCTTCCCAGCGGAATGCGCTCGGCCAGGCTTGTGCGCTGGCTGTCATCCAGCGTCCGGGTCATATCGGTGTCGATAAACCCCGGCGCAATGACATTGACGGTGATGCTGCGCGCGGCCAGCTCCTGGGCCAGCGAACGCGAAAATCCAGCCAGCCCGGCCTTGGTGGCAGCATAATTGGTCTGGCCGGCATTACCGCTGTAGCCGACCACCGAGGAGATTGAAATGATTCTACCGCCGCGCGCCTTGAGCATGCCGCGCAGGCAGGCACGACTGAGCCGCATCGCACCGGTCAGGTTGGTTTCGACAACTGCAAGCCAGTCCTCGTCCGTCAGCCGCATCAGGAGCTGATCGCGGGTAATAGCGGCATTGTTGATCAGAATCGCCGGCGCCCCGGCACACTGGGTAACTTCCCGGACCACGCTGTCGATCGCGCCGGCATCGCGCACGTCCAGCACAAGACCGTGCCCATCGCCGAGCCGCGCGGAAACTGCATCGGCGCCGGCCTGACTGGTTGCGGTACCGAACACCGTCGCACCCAGGGCGCCCAGAGTTTCGGCAATCGCGGCACCGATACCGCGGCTGGCGCCGGAAACCAGGGCCACCTGTCCGTTCAGACCGAACATTTCGCTCATTACTGCTGAATTCATGCGCGCTTCTCCTGCCATTCAATCCCGCTATGCTTGCCATTCAGCCCGCTATGCGAACGCTGTCGGCAATCGCCTGATTACTGTCCAGGGTCGCCCAATCGGCGGCTCGATCAATGCGACGACCCAGCCCGGACAGCACCCGACCCGGCCCACATTCGACAAATTTCGAAATGCCGCGCCCGGAAAGCACGGCAATGGTGCGTGTCCAGGGTACCGGACGGCTAAGTTGCTCGATCAGCGCCTGACGGATCTTCGCCGCGTCCGTGGCCGGCTCCAGATTGCTGTTATGCAGAACCGGACAGCGCGCGGCGCCAATGTCGATCTGCTCCAGCGCCGACTGCAGCGACTGTGCCGCCGGCTGCATTAACGGGCTGTGTGCAGGCACGCTGACCGGCAACCGCAGGGCGCGCTTCGCCCCCGCCTCGCGGCAGGCTTCCATGACCCGTACGACGGCATCGCGATGCCCCGAGATCACCAGTTGCCCAGGCGCATTGTAATTGGCCGCGACCGCGATTCGCTGGCCGGATTTTTCGGCACAAAGCCGCTCGACATCTTTTTCGTCCAGCCCCAGAATCGCGGCCATTGCACCCTCACCCTCGGCCACAGCCTGCTGCATCAGATTGCCGCGCAGATGCACGATCCGCACCGCATCGGCGAACCCGATGGCCCCGGCAGCCACCAGGGCCGCGTATTCGCCCAGACTGTGGCCCGCCATCGCTTCCGGCATGCCGCCGCCGGCAGCGCGCCATAGCCCCCAGACCGCAATATCGGCAGTCAGCATGACCGGCTGCGTCCAGCAGGTCTGGTTGAGGTCTTCGGCTGGGCCATCCTGCACCAGTTGCCACAGATCACGCCCCAGAACCGCCGAGGCCTGGTTAAATGTCTCCCGCACACGCTCGATCGAGGCCGCATAGCCCTTCATCATTCCGATCGACTGCGAACCCTGGCCGGGAAAGATCATCGCGAATGAACTCATACTCGAAATTATTCCGTCCGATTGAAGATCTGGTGATTGATGTTTTGCGACCGGTGTCAGTATCTGACCAACGCCGCGCCCCAGGTGAAACCACCTCCAAATGCCTCTAGCAGCATGGTGTCGCCGCGCTTGATCCGGCCGGAGCGCACCGCTTCGTCCAACGCCATGGGCACCGACGCGGCCGAAGTGTTACCGTGCCGGTCCACGGTTACCACGACCCGATCCATCGGCATGTTCAGCTTGCGCGCGGTGGCCTTGATGATGCGCAGGTTGGCCTGGTGCGGGATCAGCCAGTCCAGGTCATGTTTTTCCATGTTGTTGAAAGCAAGGGTCTCATCGACAATCCGGCCAAGCGTATTGACGGCGACCTTGAATACCTCGTTGCCCTTCATGCTGATTGACAGTCCGCCTCGCTCATCCGCCTTGAAGCCCCGCGATACACCCACATCAACGCTGAGCAGATCGGCATGGTTACCGTTGGCATGGATATGAGTGGACAGCACGCCTGCCTCCCGGTCGGCGCGCAATACCGCTGCGCCGGCGCCATCGCCGAACAGCACGCAGGTCGACCGATCACTCCAGTCGACCATGCGGGTCAGGGTTTCAGCACCGATCACCAGCACGGTTCGGGCGCTGCCGGCTTCGATGAACTGGGTGGCGATCGAAAGTCCGTAGATGAACCCGGAGCAGGCGGCATTGACGTCGAAAGCACCGCATTCTCCCAGCCCCAGTCGCCGCTGGATCAGACAGGCAGTTGAAGGAAACACCAGGTCCGGTGTGGTGGTGCCGACGATCAGCAGATCAACTTCGGACGGCTTGATGCCGGCATCGGCCAGCGCAATCCGGCCCGCCTGCTCAGCCAGGTCACCGGTCGTTTGTCCTTCGGCGGCGACCCGGCGCTCACGGATTCCGGTACGGTCCCGGATCCATTCGTCGGAGGTTTCGACCATCCGCTCCAGATCGGCATTGGTCAGGACCTTTTCCGGCAGGAAACGCCCGGTACCGATGATGCGTGCATGCATTGAACTCTCTCCTAACCCGCCGCCCACAGCCTGCGTTCGAGCTGCAACAGCATTCCCCGGCGCACTTCGGTCGCCGCGAGCTCAATCGCACGCTGCAAGCCCTCGACCGACGCGTGGGCATGGCTTTTGAGAACGATACCATTGATCCCGAGCATCGAGGCACCGTTATGCATAGCGGGATCGAAGCGTATCCTGAGGCGCCTTTCGAGTTTGCGCAAACCGGGGTTGGAGTACCAGTGCGATGCGCCGGTGCCGATCTCGTCGAGCAGCAAGGTGATCGCACCTTCGGCCGACTTCAGCAGCACGTTGCCGGCAAAGCCGTCGCAAACCACGACATCGGCACGACCGGAGAACACATCGTGTCCTTCGACGAAGCCGACCAGATCCAGGCCTGATTCCGCGCAGCGCCGAAGCGCCTCGCGCACCACATCCGGCCCCTTGTTCGGCTCGCTGCCGATATTGAGCAGACCGACTCGGGGTTTGCGCCCCAGCAACGCCTCGACCGCTGCGCTCCCCAGCACCGCGAACTCGGTCAGCCGTTCGGCATCGACATTGATGTTGGCCCCGAGATCCAGCACCCAGGCCTCACCACCGGCGACCGGAATTCCGCTCATCAGCGCCGGACGCTCGATGCCGGGCAACATGCCCGGACGGATCCGCGCCAGTGCCATCAAGGCGCCGGTATTGCCGGCACTGACCACCGCATCGGTCTGACCTTCGGCAAGCCGATCCAGAGCCAGCGCCATGCTGGATCCACGACCGTGCCGAATGGCCTCGGCCGGGCTGGAATTCATCGCCACAGCATCAGTGCAGGCAATCCGTTCAATCCGCTCGCCAATATCTGCCTGCAACAAACCCAGCGGCTTGTCCAGTGTCTGCGGATTACCGACGATCTGGACCTCCAGCGCCGCATCACTTCGCAATGCCATCGCCGCGGCTTCAACCACCAGCGACGGCGCGAAATCGGCACCCATGGCGTCAAGACACAGGCGCGCTCGTGCCAGACCCGCCTTTGCGGAGCGGTCAGTCAAAGGGCTCATGAGCGAATTGCAAAAACGTCAGTCCATCAGCGCGTGGTGCCCGCACTGCCGATGCAATCCAGCGATGCGACGCAGTCAGTCCCGATCCTGCTCGTCGAGTTCGACTTCCTCGACCATTTCCACCACCTGGCGGCCGCGATAGAAGCCCTCGGCGCTGACGTGGTGGCGGCGATGGATCTCGCCGGTGGCCTGTTCTTCGGACAGGGTCGCCGGGCGCAGACGGTCGTGCGACCGGCGCATGCCACGGCGCGATGGAGTCTTGCGGCTTTTCTGTACGGCCATTTCGTTTTCCTTGGTTCAGTCAATCCTGTCGTCGCAGCTTTTCAAGCACGGCGAACGGTCCTTTTTCAGCACGATCTTCCTCGATGTTTCCGGACTCGCCTGCAGACAGCGCCGCAACCGGTTCACTTGCCGGATCCCTGGGCACCAGCGGCAAGGCCAGCAGCAACTCATCCTCGACCAGTTCGGCCAGCTTCATCCGACCGTCTGGAACGAGCTTGGGCTCAAGATCTTCGGGCAGGCCGTCCAGGGCCCGTTCCGATTCGACCACCGCCACCGAGGAACTGCTGTCGATGGGCTGAAAGTAGCGCGCCAGTCTTCGCTGACAGATCATCGGAACGCTACCGGAAATCCGGACTTCAAACCTCGCCAGCGCATGATCGTCGCGCATGGCGCTGATTTCGAAGTCAACCGCCTCATCGGCGCGTGGTTCGGCCAGCAATTCGATTACCCTGGGCATCCGGGCCAGCGGCAATCGTCCAGCAAAACACCGCCCCGCTTCCGCGGCTCGTGAAACATCGATCCAGTCGGGAAAATCACGCGACATAGCCAAGCAGTATATCATTGGAAACTCTTAAGGAACAAGCCCCGCAGGCCTTTTCGATGCAGCCCCGCCCAGACCTCATCCTCGCCTCCGGGTCGCCTTACCGCGCCGCCTTGCTCGAACGCCTGGGCTTGCCTTTTCGCATTGTCACCAGCGGTATCGACGAAACGCCAATATCGGAGGAAACTCCGTCGGAACTCGCCACCCGCCTGGCCGCGGCAAAGGCCGCCGCGGTGGCGCGTAAACATCCCGAGGCAATCGTGATCGGCGCAGATCAGATCGCGGTTGTGGGCGATTGCGAGGTTCCGGAAGATTCAGAGATTCTGGGCAAGCCGCTGCAGCGCCAGCGCGCGATCAAGCAGCTACGCCGGATGTCGGGACAAACCGTGCGCTTTCTTTCGGCCATCGCACTGGAAGGGGCGGCCGGAAGCTGTCACGATATCGTCGAGACCCGCCTGCGGTTGCGGCAATTGACAAACGCCGAGATTGAGCGCTACGTCGACCGCGACCAGCCATTCGACTGCGCCGGCGCGATGCGCTCGGAGAGTCTCGGCATCACCTTGCTGGAATCGCTTGAAAGCGACGACCCGAGCGCATTGATCGGCCTGCCGCTGATCCGGATTTCGCAATGGCTGCGCGATTGCGGTTTCGACCTGCCCTGACCCGCACTTTCGGCCGGAGCCCCTGGCGGTAGCGCTGAGAAATCATCCGCACGCTGCTACACTTGCATCCATACGCCAACGCATGGAGTCCCACGGTATGGCCACTCAAGCGCAAGCTACGCGCGAGCAGGGAAATTTCAGAAACTGGCGGGTCGAGAATGATCTCGACGGCATCGCCTGGCTGTATCTGGATCGCGAGGGTGAGAAAGTCAACAGCCTGAGTCGCGACGTACTGACCGAGTTGGGCGAGATCGTCGATCAGTTCGAAGCAAGCCCACCCACCGGTGTGGTGCTGATGTCGGGCAAGCCCGGCAGTTTCATCGTCGGCGCCGACGTGCGAGAATTCGATCAGACCCGGGACATTTCGGTGCTTCGCGAAGGTGTGTCACACGTCCACGAACTGTTCCGCCGGATCGAAAAGTTGCGATTCCCCAAGGTGGTCGCGTTCGAGGGCTTTTGTCTGGGCGGCGGGCTGGAGCTGGCGCTTTGCTTCGACTGGCGAATCGTGCTGGACAGCGACAAGACCCGGATCGGCTTCCCGGAAGTCAACCTCGGCATCTATCCCGGTTACGGCGGTTCGGGACGCTCGATCCAGACCATCGGCGGCCTCAAGGCGATGGAGATCATGCTTACTGGCCGCATGCTGCGTGCGCGCCAGGCCAAAGCGCTGGGGCTGATCGACCAGATCGTGGACATTCACGGCTCGCTGCGCTGGGCCGCCAGACGCGCGGTGCAGAAAAAACGCCGTCATCAACTCAAGGGCGTGGTCAACAAACTCTCCACGCTGGGTCCGGCACGCAAGCTGCTGGCCAGTCAGATGCGCAAGCAGACCGCGCGCAAGGCGCGGCCGGAACACTACCCCGCCCCGTACCGGCTGATCGATGCCTTCGAGGCGCACGGCAATTCGGCCTCGGCCATGATCAAGGCCGAGGCGGACAATATCCCCGAACTGCTGGTGGGTGAAACCTCGACCAACCTCAGACGCGTGTTCCGCCTGATGGAACAGCTCAAGGGCCAGGGCCGCAAAAGTGGCTTCAAGGCGCATCGGGTGCATGTCATCGGCGCTGGCGTGATGGGCGGCGACATTGCCGCCTGGTGCGCGCTGAAGGGTCTGGAAGTCACCCTCGAAGACCGCGAGATGAAGTACATCGAGCCGGCGATCAAGCGCGGCGCCGGGCTGTTCAAAAAGAAACTCAAGACCCCGACTGCAGTCGCTGCGGCCAGGGCCCGTCTGCGGGCCGATGTGGATGGCGAAGGTGTTCGGCGCGCAGACGTGGTCATCGAGGCGATCTTCGAAAATCGTGAAGCCAAGCGCGAACTGTTTGCAAAGCTCAAGGATCGCCTGCCCGACCATGCGGTGGTGGCCACCAACACCTCGGCGATTCCGCTGGCCGAACTGGCCGATGTATTCGACGATCCAAACCGCCTGATCGGCCTGCACTTTTTCAACCCGGTGCCGAAAATGCCGCTGGTCGAGGTGGTCTACGACACCAGTACCGACAGCGACCGGGTTAACAACGGCTCCAGCTTTGCCACCCAGATCGGCAAGTACGCGCTACCGGTCACTTCCACGCCGGGCTTTCTGGTCAATCGGGTGCTGGTGCCGTACATGTACAAGGCGATGCAGATGCATCGCGATGGAATCCCCAAGGAAGCGCTGGACAAGGCCGCGGTCAAGTTCGGCATGCCCATGGGTCCGGTGGAGCTGGTCGACACGGTTGGCCTGGATGTCGGCCTGGGTGTGATCGACACACTGCTGGGAGAAGCCGCCGGCGAGGATCGCAAGGTCCTGGAAGCCATGGTTGAGTCCGGCAAGAAGGGCAAGAAGACCGGTGAAGGCTTCTACATGTGGGAAAAAAGCAAGCCGGTGCGTGATCAGGAAGCCCACAAGGGCCACGATCTCGATCAGATTGCCGCTGACCTGATTCAGCCATATCTGGACGAATGTCTGGCCTGCCTGCGCGATGACGTGGTCAAGGACAAGGATCTGCTCGATGCCGGCATGATCTTCGGCACCGGGTTCGCGCCATTCCGCGGCGGTCCGGTGCACTACATCAATAACTCCGATGCCACGGCACGCGCGGAAGATTCGCTGCTGGACGCGGCACAAACCAAAAAGCAGACAAAGCAATCAAAACCGAAGAGCAAATCCTCGTCGCGCAAGGCCGAAGCGGGAAAGAAATCCGGCCAGGCCACATCCGGATCCGCCACCAGTGCCAAAAAGAAGGCATCGAAAAAGAAAACTGCAAAAAAGAAGGCTGGCGCGAAGCGCGGGTCAAACAAACCGGCGGCCTCGAACGACGAGACTAAAAGCGCCGAAAAGGCCGCGGCGGTTGACCAGGACAAGACACCCGGCGATGAACCGGGTGGCAAAAGCGGCACCTGACAATCTCCCGGCCCCGGCTCCGAAACAATCGCCACAGGAACAATTACATGAGCGAAGGTTCACTCAAACGCATCGCGGTCATCGGCGGGAGCAGGATTCCCTTCTGCCGCTCCAATACGCTGTATGCCGAAGAAACCAACCAGGACATGCTCACGCGCGCCATCCAGGGCGTGGTGGACAAATACGACCTGAAAGGCGAGCAGATCGACAAGGTCATCGCCGGCGCGGTCACGGTCCATTCCAAAGACTGGAATCTCGCGCGCGAAGCATTGCTGTCGACCACACTGTCGCCGCTCAGCAGCGGCATCACGCTGCAACAGGCCTGCGGAACCAGTCTGCAGTCCGCACTGCTGGTGGGCGCCGAGATCGCTACCGGCGCGATCAACTGCGCGATTGTCGGCGGCGCCGACACCACCAGCGACCCGCCGATCGTATTCAAACGCCGATTTGCACAGCGACTGATCAAGCTCGGCCGGGCAAAGTCGTTCAAGGACAAGCTGGCGGTGTTCAGGGGCTTTTCGCCCGCCGAACTGGCGCCGCAACCACCAGCCAACGGCGAACCGCGGACCGGATTGTCGATGGGCCAGCACTGCGAACGCATGGCACGGGAATGGCAGGTCAGCCGCCGGGAACAGGATGAACTGACACTGGCCAGCCATCACAACGCCGCGCGCGCCTGGGATGAAGGGTTCTTCGACGATCTGGTGGTCAGCCATGCCGGCGTATTGCGCGACAACAATATCCGGCCCGACACCGACCTGCAGCAACTTGGCAAGCTCAAGCCGGTTTTCGATCGTTCCAGCCACGGGACGCTGACCGCCGGCAACTCCACCACACTGACCGATGGCGCCGCCGCGGTGCTGCTGGCTTCGGAGGATTATGCCCGACAGCACAACCTGACGGTATCCGCCTGGTTGACCCACAGCCGCACCGCATCGGTGGATTTCGTCGGCAGCGACGAGGGTCTACTGATGGCACCGACGGTGGCCGTGGCCGAAATGCTCAAGCGCGCCCGACTTTCACTGCAGGACTTCGATTTCTACGAAATCCACGAAGCCTTTGCCGCGCAGGTCCTGTGCACCCTGAAAGCCTGGGAATCGGAGGATTACTGCCGCGATCGGTTGGGCCTGGACAAGCCGCTGGGCGAGGTCGATCGCTCAAAGCTTAATGTCAAGGGCAGTTCGGTCGCAATCGGTCATCCATTCGCCGCCACCGGCGCAAGAATTGTTTCCACGCTGGCCAGGCTGCTGGAACAGAAAGGCTCCGGGCGCGGGCTGATCTCGATCTGCACCGCCGGCGGCATGGGCGTGGCGGCAATCCTGGAGCGTTAGTAATCGAGAAATCCGACTCCAACCGGCTTTCCCTCGCTAAGATCGGTTAAATCCGACGGGCCCTGGCCCGTCACCAGATCAGTTCGGCGGCCGCCCCAGATTGCCGAAATCGCTGAAGCCGCTGTTCGGACTGACCGGCCACAGCTCGATCTGCTCGGCGCTCATCACGGCATGTCGCACAGGCACGCCGCCCACCGGTCGCATGTCGATGCCACTGAAACGACCGTAGGCTGTAACGACACGACCCGGTGCCCAGGTCATCGGCTCCAGAAATCCCGGTTGACGGATCACGAAGCGCGCCCCATCTTCGGCGTTTCGACGCGGACGATGATCGCGGCGCAACGGCAAGGCAACCAGCTCCAGCTCGGTATGCGTCTCGGCGTTTACGATTCCGGTCACGCGTCCGCCCCAGATCACTTCGGCGCCGGTCCGGTCGGGCCGACTCAGCGCTTCATTCGGCGTGAGGCTGCCAGCCGACCCGGCCGCCGGGTCGAACGGACTGGTCGCGCACCCCGTCAGCGCAGTGAAAAAAATCACGATTGCAGCAACTCGTCCAGCAACTTGAGTCATGCATCATCTCCGGAAGTATGTTCAAGACGTCGCGCCAGATCGGCCAGGCGCGCCTGCACCGCACCGGCATGCGCCGGTCCGATCCGGATCAGGATCTTGCGGCCCCACGAAAGCGCCTCCAGCGACGGATCGGCATAGGTATACAGCACCTCAGGGCGCTCCAGCGCCGGGCGCTGCCCGGGCAACTCGAATTCGGCCAGATGATCCAGCACCTCGATCGCACGTTGCCGGAAACTCAACCGGCGCTCTTCGCCCAGCGCCTGCCAGGCCTGTTCCAGCGCATTTTCATGGCGATCGAACCATTCCACCAGAAAAACATTGTCGATCTGATCGAACATCGCGCGATACGGCGCGTAGCGCGGATCGGGATCGTCAGGCAACGCCAACGCATCCTGATCCAGTTTCGGCAATCCGGGCACGTGCTGAAGGGGTCGGAAACGCAATGGCACCGCCTCCCCGTCCAGGCTGTTGAGCGTGGCCACCATGCGCTCGACCAGACTTTCCCCGGCCACGCGTTCGAACTGCTGCGGCGACAGCACAATCTCGAGCTCGGCGCGAATCTCGGAATCGACCTGATTCAGGTCCACCGGATCGGGCCCGGCCTCGATCACTTCAGTGGCAAGTCGATCCATCGCGGGCGGCATCTGTTCAAGCTGTGCTGGCTCGCGCGGGCGGCGTGGGGATTGTTCGCTGTTCAACGACCCGGTCTCTCCCAAAGGCGCGGGATCAACCGCCACCGGCTCGGCAGAGGTCTGCGGCGGCACCGACTCGGCCGGGCCGGAATCGAACTCGCGATCGCTCATCAGAAGCCAGCCAAGCACGATCAAAGCGATCAACACCAGCGCGATCATGCTCGTGATCAATATCTGGATTCGACCTGCAAACGCTCGACTTGGCGACGGCGCGGGACTGGGATTCATCGCGAAAACTCCGGCAGGATGTTAACCTATAGGGACATTTGAAACCAACGGAAATTCAATGCAAGCAAACGCTGACACCGTCGTGACCATCGACTATACCCTGACCAATAACGACGGCGAGGTCATAGACACCTCCCAGGGCCGCGAACCGCTGGTCTACCTTCATGGCCACGGCAACATCATTCCCGGCCTGGAACAGGCACTGGAAGGCAAGGCCGAGGGCGAAGAACTGCAAGTCAAGGTCGAGCCCGAAGAAGGCTACGGTCCGCGTCGCGAAGAGCTGGTCCAGCAAGTGCCGATGGACGCCTTTGCCGGAATCGAAAAAGTCGAGCCGGGCATGCGCTTCAATGCCGAATCGGCCCAGGGCCCGCTGGTGGTCAAGGTCACCGACATCGACGGCGACCAGGTCACCATCGATGCCAACCACGAACTGGCCGGCCAGCAGCTCAATTTCGAAGTCACCGTGCGCGACGTGCGTGAAGCCAACCCGCAGGAACTGGAAGCCGGTCAGGTCGCAGACTGAATCGTTTCAGAACGAAACAACATTTCAGCTCCTGCCGAACAGCAGATTTCTCTTGACCGGTCCCGAACAAAAACCGATAATACAGGGCTTGCAATAATTCCCCGGTAGCTCAGCTGGTTAGAGCGGGTGACTGTTAATCACTAGGTCGTTGGTTCGAATCCGACCCGGGGAGCCAAACAAAACAAGGGCTTAGCGCTGACCGCCTAAGCCCTTTTTTTTGCCTTGTCACCTGATTTGTCACCTGATCGACCCGCTTGTCACCAGCATGGATACAGTGTTATCCAACCGGGCATAAAAAACCCCGCCAGGCGATCTCCCAGCGGGGCCTCCGCGCGCCGGCAGTCGGCATTAGCGACGCGCATTCGGCAGACTATATCCCGGCCTGCCAGCGGTTCGAGGTATCAGGCCGCTGAAGCGGCTGCCTTGCGGGCCGCCTCTTGGCGTTTGCGGATTTCGTGCGCGCGCTTTTCCTCTCCCAGCTTGTCGGTGCTGGCGGTGAACATCTCGAACGCTGCCAGAGATTTTTCCTCGGCGCGTTTGAGTTGCTCCAAAGCCTCGAACGCTTCCGGCGCTGCCTTTTTCTCAAACATGCGTCGAAAATTCTGTTGCTGTTCACGGGTCAGGCCGGCCGAGATCGCCGGGCCGCTGACTGCCGCTGCGACTGTCTGCGCATCGCCCTCTTGAATGGCCTGGATGATCGCGGTCTGGCGGTCCGAATCCTTCATTCTGCGTAGAACCGAGCGAATCTCGCCACCATAGCGGTCTTCGGTCAGCGGGGCCTGATCCGCAATCGCCTGCTTGTACGATGTTCGCGCCATGTTGAATTGTTCGCGCGCCTTGTCGAATTGCTGCTCTACGCGCTGGCGCTGCTTTTGCGCCGATTCGGAAACACGCAGCACGTGGCCTTCGGCGGTATGCTCCGGGTCTCGGGTGACGCGCTGTTGGTTCAACGACTCCCATGCGTTCTTGCATTCGGTCAGGAAATGATGCCCCCAGTTCACGCCTTTGACGGTTTCGGACTCGGGAACATTCGCCGGGTAGATCGCGCTTGGTGCGTCGATTTTTTCAAGCTCGCTGGTCGGGTGTTGCTTGAATTTTTCAGGGTACTTTGATGTTCGAAATTCGTTCATGGTCTTTACCTCGATATGTGTAATGGCCTAATGGCCGGGTGGAAAATCCGGATTGCTCCGGTCTTTGGGTTTGCGTTTGCCGTTCATCACGAAGCTTGAGCCGGTCTCGGGTAGCCGCATGCCTTTCAGCTTTTCGAAGCCCTGCGGCTCGCGCTTCGGGTCGCGGCCGTATGGGTACTTGGATTTGTTCATCAGTACGAACCTCCGACCGCGAGCGTCCGGCTTTTTCGTTCACGGCGCTGGCGTGTAAACTCAATAGCGCCTGCCGCTGCGTTTGCAAAGTCGTCATGGTCGCCGGGCTGGTGATCAATTCGTGACCCGCGCATGACCAGGGTAAGTAACTGCTCTTGCAGTACCGGGTGGTCGAGCAATTCAATCTCGCCAGCATTTAACCTCGGTTCGAGCGCTTCGTACAACTGCGATTTGGTTTGGGGGCTCTTGATGTACGTAATGCCCTCGTCTTCAAAGTCAGACTTGAAGGTCTCGCCGGCGTAGGCATCGCCCGTTACCTTCGAGATTCCATAGCGCTTTATAATCTTCACGAACTTGGTCACGGCATGGCGGGGGTTAAATGGTGCGTTGCCATTTTGCTTGACCAGCACGTCGAGCACTGCCCGACCTTCATCGCTCTTGTGTGCGATCGCCAGGCATGCGTCATCGCTGGAACCGCCGGACATATCGACGAAAGCGACATAAGTAACTTCGCTTTGCAGCGGCAGGCTCTTGCGCCCGTTAACGATGGCGTCCATGATTGCATTGGCGTCATAAAATGCGCCATCAGGTGTGCCGGGTAGATTCAAGTGCAGCCGGCGGTACTTGTGCGTCGGTAGCCGGCGCTTCTGTTGCTCCAGATAGTCCGGGTTGTCCCATGACTCCATCGAAGGGTTGGCCTTGACTTCGGGTTCA
Organism: uncultured Halomonas sp.; assembly: GCA_964453565.1. GTDB lineage: Bacteria > Pseudomonadota > Gammaproteobacteria > Xanthomonadales > Wenzhouxiangellaceae. The sequence continues at coordinate 3,799 of CAYVPB010000028.1, read as the reverse complement.
GCATCGGCCAGTTCATCGTCGGTCGTGAAGTCAGCCGCATACCAACTGAAAAGCATGCGCGGATCGTCGCCTTTCTTGCCGGCCTGGAACATGTCGTACAGGGGTGCGCCGGGTGCGTTGTAGATCGACGCGTAACTGGTGATCCATGTCAGTGCATCATGCCGGGTCGGGTCCGGTGCGAGCGCTTCGAGCAAATCCCAGTTGCGGTAACCGTGAATCTCATCGAAGCCGACGAAACTGTACGTCTTGCCGTGTGTGCCCTTAGCATCGCGCGCGGGAAGTATCTTCAAAGTGCCACGGCCGTCGCGCCGCCTGATCTCCTTCGCGCCGACGTTTACCTCTCGGTCCAGGATCGGGTTGGCATCAATCAGCAGCTTGGCCAGCTTCAAATCATCGGCCGCCTGATCCTCATCATTCGCCAGTAGATAGGCATCGCCCGGCGTTGGCCAGGCAAGGAAACGGTAGAAGCACGCCAGCACCAGGTCGGACGTCTTGTAATTCTTCTTCGCCCGGCCGGATAGGACAAGGTTGTACTGTGGTCGGTTGTCCGGGCCGAAGGTATACAGCGCTTCGGTGAACATCTTCGCCCGGTATGGCTCTATGGTCTTCATCAGCGGCCGGCCATCAAGCCATTTGAGATGCTCGAAAAAGTCTAGCGGGTCCGGGGCGTCGGTCATTGGTTGCGCTCCTTTCGTTGCCGCCGGCGCTTTTGAATCAGCAGCCATAGCCATGCAGGAATATCAAGATTCATTGGCCGACCTCGGCTTTTTCACGCTGTTTGGCTGCCAGATAGGTTTGCAGGTCCGGCACGTCTCGGGCCTTGCGCTCCAGCCCCAGCGTCTTAAGCAGGCCGATCAGGCTATTAACCGCCTGCGTCAGCTTGCCCTGGTCGATCTCCTCGCCCTTCGAAAGCGCAATCTCCTGTTGCTCGATAACCGCCTCCATCCAGATAGCGCGCTTCGACAGACTTCGCTGTTGGTAGCTCATGGCCTCCGGGCCGCCGAGATCAGCTTGCAGGTCTGCGAGTCGGTCGCGAATGGCGCGTGCTACCTGGGTGCGTCCGTCCATGCGCTCGATCCAGTTCTCGGAGTAGCGCGGCGGTATATCGCTACACTTGGCGCTATCGGTGCCGTTTTTGGCCTGTGATTGCTGCATGTTTTCGCGTCCAGTTAGTGACAAATCAAGTGACAAATTCCGTCTTGAGATAACCCGAATGCCTATATTCTAGGCTATTCAGCGCTTTTTGCAAGTGATTGCCTATCACTTACCTACGGAATTCGGCTTGTTTCGAGACGTAGGGGCCGCCGGAGGCCGGATTTTTGCGGCTGAAACTCAATCACACCGAACACCAGCATCGACCAGGTCTTCAAAAATCCACGCAGCCTTTACGCCGTCGCCGTAGACGGCCACCAGCTCGGCCTCATGCCCTTTTATCAGGTGCGCGCGGCCTTCAGCATCTCGCAGCAAACAGACATAGCCTGCGCCCGCTACTTTCGTCTGAATCGCGCTCGCTAACTTGCGCGCTTTCTTCTGGTCGTCCGTGGTCATTTCGGGTATCCGTCTCGGTTGATTTTCAGCATCCAAGCGCGCACGCCGGCGGGTATGCAGTACTCCGGGTCGCCCTGCGACACCAGCCATGCGGCAAGCTCGTTCACGTCAAGATTGATATCGGCGTCGATCTCCGACTTGATCTTGGTGGCCATCTGCGCGACAGCGGTTGCAGACGGTTGCACGGCGGGTTTGCAACCGTGACCGCCGTCATGACTAGGGCTGTGGGGTGCGGTTGCACGGTTGTGGGGCAATTTGGGGGTATAGAGCTCTTTTTTACTGGTGGCGGGCGTTTGAGACTCGTTCATTACCCCCTCAAATTCCCGTGCAACCGTGCAACCGCCAGTATTGGCGGGGCCTGTGGCGGTTTCGCTGTTGCACGGTTGCGCGGTTGCGCGGTTGCACGAAGATTCGAGGGTGTGTGGTGCCGGTAACAGGTCCAGCTCTTCCGGCATGGGGTCGCCAGTAGTCCACCTGCCAGGCCGGCCGCGCTTGTCTTCGAGGTTGCGTATGTAGCCATCATCCGCCGCCATTCTCAGCCGCCTGGAGACGGTGCCCTTGTCGAGCTCCATCGCCTCGGCGATCTGCTTGGCCATGACGCCACCAGCATCAGTCAGCACCAGCCGGTCAATGACATCGACGGTTTCGCGCACCTCCTGTTTCACGGTTGCCCCGACACCTTCGGAGACGATATCAGCCACCAGCTCGCGCACCTTGGCATAATCGTCGATGGTGGCGATGATCCGGCCCTTGCTGTCACGCTCCCTTGTCGCCTGGTGCAGAATGGCGTGCGCACGAATCAGCGCCAGCACCTGCCCGAAGTCTCGCCGAAGTCGAATCGCAACCGGCGGCACCATGCCGGCCAGTTTCTGTGCAAATGGTATCGAGACACGCTTCTCGGCCGTCTGTAACCATGACTGCAAACGGTGCCACTGGTCGAGGTCCACGCTTTCCGCGTCTTCCGCCGCCAGTGCGGTGAAAATGCGCGCCGTCTGTTCCCGCGTATCGTCGATCGCCAGCGAAAGCAGGCGCGTCTCATTCTCCGCGTGCACCTTCGTCTTTGTGGTGGTGATAATGATATTCGTCGGGCCGTCCTTTCGGATCGTCTTACCGGTGTACTGCCCATCCTCTTTAACCGTGACCTTGTACTCGATCCTGCCCTCACTCAGCAGGGTGCGAACAAAGTAGCTGGTCATATCGTCTTGTGAGCCCTCTCGAAGCGCTGTAGCCTCCAGCAGTGTCAACGTCCGGTGTTGGTAGTCTTCGTCGGAGTAAACGAGCGCACGCTCTGACATGGCCGTCATGCTGATAACAGCATCTTCAGGGAAAAAGTCGATTGTCTTTTCCGTCGTGTAGCTCTTGCCGCCGCTACTGTTGCCCTTGACTGCGACACTAACCGGGTTGTCGAGTAATCGGCTGGTAATGGCTAGATAAACGGTTGAGGCCGTCTTCTGTTCGCCGACAACGCCACACCTTGCGATATCGGCCTCGAATTGATCGAGGATGCTTTTGCTGTAGGCAATCTCCGGCAGCGGGTTAACCTGCTTTCGCACCTCGGCCAGCCCTTGTGCGGCTTGCAGGTCGTTGAAGTCGCCTTTTATATCTGGCGACACCATCAGCCCGCCAACCGACTTGGCGGCCTCGCGGGCTTTGGTTATGCCTGGGTTGCCGTCTGTTTCGCTGTCATTGTCAGCACATAGGACGATCAGCGCGTCCGGGTACTTGTCGCGAATACTCCGAGCTACCGGCTCCAGGTTGTTGCAGTTGAAAGCGCAGACCACGCCAGCGCCGGTGGCCTCGTAAATGCTTGCGCCAGTCGCGACGCCTTCGGCGACATATATCGTGGTGCCAATCTTGCCGATGGGATAACAGCAGCCGGTAACGCGTCCGCCGAATGGGAATTGCTTATCGCCCTTATCGTCGATCGTCTGGTATGACCATAACGTGTTGTCCAAGGTGTACATTGGCACCACAAGCAAGCCATCCTCATCAACACGCAGTCCATGCGGCTTGACGCCTTTGGCTTTCAAGTAAGGATGATCGGCCGGTGCTGGTTCCAGTTGCGGCCAAACTTCTTTCGCTTGCTCAGCAACCTTTTGTTGCCTGCGCTTTTTGTCTTCTTCGCGCTTCTTTCTGGCCTCGGCCATTTGCGCCTTGTGCGCTTCGCGCTCCTTTTTCGTCATGGAGCTATCAGATTTCGCGCACCAGGTAGACTCGACGGGCGTACGCCAGCAGCCAAACGCGCCAGCCG
>CAYVPB010000027.1:0-32374 GCA_964453565.1 uncultured Halomonas sp. | reverse complement strand
CTATACCGGGCAGTGCAACGGTCTCTCGCCGCAAATTTATGCAACAGATGGGTTATGCCAGCCCGGTGCAGTTTTACATCGATAAACCGGCAGAGGGCATATCAACCCTAGCCGCCGCGTTCGCTCCCGAACCAGTGATTGTGCGCATGTCGGACTTCAAGTCCAATGAAGACGCCAATCGGGTCGGCGGCGGCCAGTATGAGCTGGACGAAGAAAACCCAGTGCTCGGCTTCCGTGGCGCTTTCTACCATATTTCCGGCGATTTACGCGATTGTTTCGACCTGGAAATGTCCGAACTGAAAAAAGTACGTGAGAACATGGGGCTGGAAAATGTCCATGTCATGATCCCCTTCGTGGGAACCGTGGAAGAACCCCGTCAGGTCAGCTATCCGAAACTCCCTGATCCTTGTAACCGGTGCGGCAAGCGGAATCGGACGAGGCTTGTGCCTGGCACTGGCCCATAGAGGGGCCCAGGTCATCGGCGTGGATTGAGACGAGGCCAGGATTGACCACCCTGGCCGGCGAAATTGAAGCGGCCTTTCACCCGCGCGTTTTTGACCTCACGGATACGGCCGCCATCATCGCCCTGGTCCGCTCGGTCGAGAGCGAAATCAGCTCAGTCGATACCCTGATCGATAATGCCGGCGTGGTTAGCGCTTCCTGGCTGGAAGATACCTCAGCCGATCAGATCGAGCGAACCTTTCGGGTGAACGCTCTTGCCCCCATTCACCTGACTCGCCTGCTCCTGTCCGGCATGCTTGCACGTAACCGGGGCCATGTGATGACCATTGCCTCGGCCGCCGGTATCGCCGGTACAGCGCGGCTGGTGGATTATTCTGCCAGCAAGGCGGTGCAAGGCGCGGCTCGCAGTGAATGGCTGTCTCCCTTTACAAGAGCCGGAACGCCGCCATGGACGCTGACAGGCCAACCCTCCGGGCGCTCCTGTGGCGCTGCGCTGCGGCGTTCCCGTGATTGGAAAGGGGAACGGCCATTCCCTGCGCACGGCGCCTTGCAGCTGACCGCTTGGCGACTCGCTCATATCACCAATTAATACCAGACAGCACACTAGCAACCGCCCGGCGGTTTAACCATAGGAAAACTCCTCGGACTTTGCCAGGATTTCTTTCCGAGGCGTGGGTGTCTGAATTTGTACATTTCCGTGACACAGGTCAATTCAGGCGCCAATAGACCCACTCGGGAGACCCCCGGCTCTGCCAAGGGCTATTTACTGGTTGAGGAGTTGTCAGTGCAGCTTGAGATGCGGACGAATCCAGCGATTGAGAGTTTTCAGTGCAATCATCAGCATGCCGCGAAAGGGGCCAAAGACTTCGATCAGGTGGCGGCGATACAAGGAAACATAGGCAAAGCGGGCAATTCGGCCCTCGACCATGAATCCACCGCCAAGATAGGAAAACATGTTGCCGACGGTATGAAAGCGTGAAAGATTGACCAGCGACCCAAGATCGCGATAGATATATTCCTTCTTCGGCGGCTTTCCACGGAGCATCGCGCCGATATTGGTGGCCACCAGGTGGCCCATCTGGCGGGCTGCCTGTCCCCGGGGAGGCACCAGGCTGCCGTCTTCCTGCGGACAGGCGCAACAGTCACCAATGCTAAAAATCCGGTCGTCGCGAGTGCTCTGTCCGGTCGGTCTGACCTTGATCTGGTTGAACTCGTTGGTCTCCAGTCCGCCGATATCAGCGAGAAAATCCGGGGCCTTTACCCCGGCCGACCAGATCACGAGATCGGCTGGGATGGGATCTCCATCGTGAATATGCACCTGATCAGGTTCGACCCGGACCACGCGCGTGGCGGTGCGGACTTTTACCCCGATTCGGTCAAGCTGCCGGGCCACGGATTCGGAGATTTCCGATCGCCCGATTCGGGGCAGGATAAGATCAGCGGCCTCGATCAGGGTGACATTGAACAGCAACGAGTCGATGCGAAAGCCGAAGCCGCGCAACTGATCGACGGCATGGTGCATTTCAGCAGCCAGCTCGGTGCCGGTGGCCCCGGCACCGACCACGGTAATCCGGATCGGGTGGTCGGGTTGCTCGTGACTGGCATAATGCAGGAAACGGTTACGCAACAGGGTGCGCAGGCCCAGCGCCTGTTCCGAGTTGTCCAGAAACACACAGTGCTCGGCAACTCCCGGAATGCCGAAATCGTTGGCGACACTGCCAATGGCGATAACCAGGTAATCGAAGCCGATTCGACGCTCGGGCAACAACTGGCGATTGCCCTCAAGAATCGGTGCCAGGACGACTTCGCGGCGTTCGCGGTCGATATCGGCCAGCTCGCCTTGCTGGAAGTGGTAGCCGTTGGAGCGCGCGTGAGCGCGAAAGCTGACCGCGTCGATGCCCTCATCGAGTGCGCCGGTCGCCAGTTCGTGTAGCAGGGGCTTCCACAGGTGGGACTCACTGCGATCGATCAGGGTGACCCGTGCCTTGCCGCGACGCCCAAGTCTGCGTCCCAGGCGGGTGGCCAGACCGATCCCGCCGGCACCACCGCCTACGATGAGGATTCGTTGCATGTTGAATCTGCCCGTTCAGTCGTGCGGGGTGATGTGTTCGTGGGGATGTCGGTGTTTGCCGTGCGAATGATCGTCTTTTTCGATCGTAACCGGAACCAGATGCAGTTTGCCATGGCGCACGCCGCGGCGACTGATGAGTTGATTGGAAAACTCCCGCACGCTGGCCAGGGGCCGCGCAGCACGCTGGTTTCCAGACAGAAATCGTGATCGAGATGGACATGCGCGGTGGCTAGCTTCAGGTCATGATGATCATGCTGGCTCTTGGTCAGTTGCTTGCCGAGGTCGCCAGTGGGATGGTCGTAGAGGTAGGTCAGCACGCCGATGCAATTGCCATCGGGTTCGGCCGTGGCGCGTTCCCGGGCCAGAAAAAAACGCGACAGGTCGCGCACGGTCATGATCTCAATCCTGTCACTCTGGGTCGCATTATCAGTATGCCTGCTCTATTGAGCCACGAGGCCCACTTGCGGCTTTTGACCGGCGTCAAGCAAAGCGGGGGAGCCTCGGGGTCAACCATCGAAATTGCATGGTGAGGGGCCCCGCTCGGAAGGTATACCCATCAGTTGCATAAATTTCCGAGTGCGAGAGCCCGGAGAGTAGTGTTTCCGGGGCGTGCGCGGATATTTTCCAACCGGAACATAGCTCACTCTATGTGAGGATTGGAAAATTGAGCACGCGCCCCGGAAACGCTGCTATACCGGGCAGTGCAACGGTCTCTCGCCGCAAATTTATGCAACAGATGGGTATAGGAAAGCTCCAGGTTCAAGCCCAGCAGGAAAAGCAGGAATATGATCCCGAATTCGGCCATGCCTTGCAGAATCTCGACGTCACCGACCAGGCCGAAACCCCACGGTCCCAACGCCGCGCCCAGCACGATATAGCCCACCGGCAGCGCTTGTCGCGCATACAGGGCCATAGTGGCGATGACCGCTGCGACGGCAACACACGCGCCGGGCGGCTCGGGGCCGGCACGAATCGCTGAAGCTGTATTACCATCGTGGCTGCCTACAGGCGCTTTTATTGTCGTTTCCGCCTAAGTGATGCGAGGAGCGCTCGAATTTACCGCTGGAGTTGCGTCATGACAACCACCCTGTTCATTCTCAACGATCCGCCCTACGGCACCGAGCGCAGCTATAACGGCCTGCGGCTTGCCGGTGCGATGGCCAGGCGCGAAGGGGAAGAGGTGCTGGTGTTCCTGATGGGCGACGCGGCCGCCTGCGCCAGATCCGGGCAGAAAACACCGGACGGATATTACAACATCGAAAGAATGCTCAAGATCGTCGCACGCAAGGGCGGTGAAATCGGGGTTTGCGGCACTTGCATGGATGCCCGCGGAATGACCGACGAGCAACTGGTCAAGGGCGCTGAGAAAAGCACGCTGGAGACGTTGGTCGACTGGGTCCAGCGCGCCGACCGAACGCTGACGTTTTAGGACAAGGTTTTGAGCATCATTTCGCTGATCGGCAACACGCCGCTGATTGCCCTGGAACGAATCGGCGCGGATTTGCCCGTGCCGGTACTGGTCAAGTGCGAGCACCTCAATCCGGGCGGGTCGGTCAAGGACCGGATCGCGCTGGCGATTGTCGAAGACGCTGAAGAGCGCGGCGCACTGCGCCCGGGCATGACGATCATCGAGGCCACGGCCGGCAATACCGGGATCGGGCTCGCGATAGTCGCCGCGGCGCGGGGCTACGGTCTGGTATTCGTGATGCCGGAGAAGATGTCGAGCGACAAGCGCGATGCGCTTTCGGCGCTGGGCGCGCGCGTGATCGTGACGCCCAACGCGCCGCCGTCGGCGCCGGAGAATTTCCAGAACGAAGCACGCCGGCTGGCCGGGGAAAACGGCTGGTTCCTGGCCGACCAGTTCAACAATCCGGCCAATGTGCGCGTGCATCAGGAACGCACGGCCGGCGAGATCCTGAAACAGGTCGACGGTCCCGTCGGCGCGTTCGTCAACGGCGCCGGTACGGGCGGCACGATTACCGGTGTCGGCCGAAGACTGAAAGCGGACTGTCCGAGCGCCCGGATCGTGCTGGCCGACCCGATCGGTTCGGTGCTGGCCGGCTGGGTGGAAACCGGCCAGCCCGGGCCGGATGGCAGCTACCAGATCGAGGGCATCGGGGCCAGCAATATTCCGGGCAACCTCGACCGCTCTGTAATCGACGCGGCCGAAAGTGTCAGCGACGAGGAAAGCTTCGACATGGCCCGCCGGCTGGTGCGCGAGGAGGGTTTGCTGGTCGGCGGTTCGTCGGGCACGAATGTCGTCGCCGCGCTGCGCGTGGCCGCACGCGGCGGGCTGAATGGCCCGGTCGTGACCGTGCTGGGTGACGGCTGGGACCGATATCGCGCCAAGCCGTGGATGAAAAGCTGGAGCGAATCATGACCGCCGGGCAGGATCCGATCTACCTGGACCACAACGGCACGACGCCTTTGCTGCCAGTTGTCGTAGACGCCATGCTGCCCTATCTGCGCGAGCATTTCGGCAATCCGTCCAGCGGCCACGTATACGGCGTTCGGACGCGCAAGGCCGTGAAGCGCGCGCGCGCACAGGTCGCCGCGCTGCTCGATTGTGATCCCGGCGAGATCATCTTCACCTCCGGCGGTACCGAGTCCAGCAATCTTGCGATTCACGGCGGGCTAGACGCGGTTTCGTCGACCGCTCCGAATCGCCGCGGCATCGTGACTTCGGTCATCGAGCACCCGGCAACTGAAAAGCCCTGCGCCTGGCTGGAGCGGTCCGGACATCGCGTTCGACGATTGGGCGTCGATGAATTCGGCCGCATTCGCGTAGCCGATGCCGAAAACTTTATTGACGAGACCACCGCGCTGTTGACGGTGATGCACTCGAACAACGAAACCGGGGTGCTGCAGCCGGTTGCCGAACTGGCCGGGCTGGCGCGTGCTGCCGGCGCACTGGTACATACCGACGCCGCCCAGTCGGTCGGCAAGGTGCCGGTCAGCATCGGCGAGCTGAATGTGGATTTGCTAACGGTTGCCGGGCACAAGCTGTATGCGCCCAAGGGCATCGGCGCGCTGTACGTTCGCAAGGGCACGCCGCTTGAACCCTTCATGCGCGGCGGCGGCCAGGAACGGGGCATCCGACCGGGTACCGAAAACGTGGCCTCGATTGTCGGCCTGGGCGCTGCGTGTGCAGTCGCGCAGCGCGATCTCGACCAGTCCGCGGCACGCATGAAGCAACTGCGCGACGCTCTATGGCGCCGGCTCGCCGATGCAATTCCCGGGCTTGCGCTGAACGGCCATCCCGAACTCCGTCTGCCAAACACGCTCAACGTGCGGATTCCCGGTATCTCGGGCGACGCCGTCCTGGCGGCCGCGCCGGAAATTGCCGCGTCCACCGGTTCGGCCTGCCACGCGGGGAACACATCTGCATCGGCAGTGATACTGGCGATGGGTGTCGATCCGGACGAGGCGCTTGGGTCGATTCGCCTGACCCTGGGCCGCAGTACCACCGAAGACGATATATCGCGGGCGGCCGAAGCGCTGATTCGCGCCTGTCGTGAGCGGGATGAAGCAGCTCCGGGTCGGCGTTGGCCGCGCGGTTGACGGCGGTGGAGACTGGCCAGCAGGTCAGCAATTCCGGTTCCAACCTCTCGACAGAGTCCCGCAGGACTGCCCTGCCGTGCACGTTCGGATCGAGCCAGGTTTGCAGGCAGCCGTCGTCCAGGACCAGCCGCATTCTCGTGTGGATGTCGGCCGACGCTTCCCTTGCCGGTTCGGTGACGATCGCGCAGCAGGGCCGGTCATCGGCGCCGACCACCCAGATGCCGGCCATGAATACCGGTTCCCGATCTTCCCGGGCGAAGAACCAGGGTTGCTTTCCGTTATCTGTCGCTTCCCACTCGTACCAGCCGTCGGCCGGCACCAGGCAGCGGTGCTTGTGAAACGCGTTGCGGAAATAGCGGCTGCTTTCCAGGTTCTCGGCCTTGGCGTTGATCGGCTGCGGCGCGCTGTCGCCGGCCCAGTGCGGCCGGTAACCCCACCAGAGCCGGTCGAACACAAGACGGTCCTTCGATGCGCTGAATCGCACGCCGAGGATGTCGGTGCCCGGCACGATGTTGTACGCGGGTTTCCAATCGTCGGGCGGCGAAGCCAGCCCGAGCCTTTTGGCTACCTTGACAGGATCGCTGAATAACGCGTAACGGCCACACATGGGAATCTCTCCTTCACATTTCCGGGCACATTTCCGGGGACAGTATACTGAACTTGCATTTTTCGGGGACAGTATACTGAACTCGGAAACATGGTTACGTCTGTTCGGGCACAATTGAAGACTGACGTATCGATTTGAATGCGTTTCTTTATTGCTCGGCGTGACTTTCCGTTTCTTCTATGCGCTTCATAACTTTCGGCCTTGAAAGCGTGATATTTAGTATACTGTCCCCGGAAAGATCCTGTCCCCGAAAAGGTCAATTCGCGTCCCCGTGCGGTTGCCTTGCATTGAGAGGGATGGCGGGTGCTTCAGGGAGTCTCGAGGAGGATCCGCGCGTATCGGTTCTTGCCCGACCCGCCGTCCGAGCCGGCATCGAAAACGTAGCCATAGGCCGGTCGCCCGTCGGGTAGCTCCACGAGATTCCCACGCACCCACTGGACCTCGTCGTCTTCGACCAGGACCCTGCGGTCGCGCCAGGTTTCGTTGTGTCGGACTGCATGAAGCAATCGCCCCGTGCCGTCCTCTATAAACAGAACATGCACCGTGTCGCCGTGAACGATGGCATCGGCGCCGACCTGATCGGAGTCCACCGAATTCTGAACCACGGCTTGATCCGAGACGATCAGCGGATCGCTCCAGTTGCCGTCGGCATCCACGCGCCGTTCGTACAGCCTGCCCTCGCGTGTGCGGTAGATTGCGCTGAACGAATCGCGCTGCGGCAGATACAGCAGCGGGAGGATCGAACCCACGTCTTCGCTTTCGGTTCCGAGTTCCGAAGAGAACCGAACCCGCGCAGTCAGTTGACCGTCGGGCAGGAGGCGTCGATACCAGGCGCTGCCGTCACGGCTGGTATAGGCCATGTGGACGAGATCGTCCGCGCCGAGGACGATCGTCGGCCCCGACAGCTGCTCTGGCTTATCTCCATCGACAATGCGCTCGTCGCCCCACTGGCCTCGTGCCGAACGAATACGGTAATGAATCTTGTCCGGCCCGCCGTAGACGGCCACTACGCTGCCGTCGGAGCGAACGGCGATATCCGCGACCTGCGTCGGTGGCTCTCGAGGTGTCGCCACTCGCTCGTCGCGGATGGCCCAGGTATCCGGATCATCGGGATGATCGGACGTTCGAAAGACGTGGTAAAAGACCGCGTCAGACGTCTGATGCAGCATGTGGATGCGGTCGTCAACAAGAACCGAGGCAAACCCTTCCAGATCGCCTGTTTCCGGGCGATGCTCGCCGTCGACCTCGCGCCAGGAATCGCCGTTGTCGGATGACTTGACTGTCATCAGCGCGTTCCAGGTCTCGGCCGGCTCCATCAGAAAATACAGCTCGCCGCTGTCGGCCTGCCATGGCCCAATGCGCATGGGCGTTTCGACGAAGACGCCGCCGAGATGGCCGTCGGGGACGTCCAGCTTGACCGACGCGGCCGCATCGGTCGGCAGGCGCTCGCCTCCGGTCGCGGCCAGCCGGTATTCAAACCGATCACCGGCCTCGTTCACTGCGGCTTCGTCAGAGAAGCGCCGGATCACGATCGAAAATTCCCACTCGCCATGTCCGCCGTCGGCCTGCCACACCGGGGTGAACTCGGCAAAGCTTACGCCCGTCCCGCCGGAGAACGCTAGATCGGAGGCGGGCAGCAGGTTCTGCGTGGGCGCTTCGTGATCGAAAGCCCCGCTGGCGATGATGCTGGTGCGCGGCGAGCGCGGCTCGCCCTCCACCCGCAGGACACGGAAATCGACCGCCGTCCCGGCGGGTCGATAAATACCGAGCCTGGGTCTGGGCAAGGCATCGGCAATCGTGGCGGTGAAAACAAGCGCCTCGTCGTCGAATTCGACCATGACCTCGTGTCCCGCGCCATCGGGCGTGACGATCGCCTTCAACTCGACCCAGCGGTCGGCCGGCACTTCGGCATCGTGCTCGGCGATCACAGACTCGCGCCCGTCCACAACGCGCACCACCCGCACCTTGCCCGCCCCGTCCACTTCGGCCCGAGCGTGATTGTCGGCATCATCAAGCGCGAAAACCAGCCCGGCAGATCCCAGGTTCCCCCCGTCGAAACGCAGGACGAGCTCGAACTCGCGCGCCTGCCACTGCGTTGCGTAACGTCCAAGTGCCAGCAAGGGGCTGTCAGTCTGTTCAATATGCAGGTAGTCCCCGCCATCGACGGATTGCCATTGCAGCGGCGCGGCGTCGCCTTCGAGAATCTGCCAGACGCTGTCGAACGTACCGTCGGACGCGGGCGCCATGTCGAATTCATGCACCTTTTCGGGCTGCGGAAAATTCTCCGCGGGCAGAGGCTGCCACGCACCGTCGTTTCGACGAAACTCGAGGCGATACCGGCGCGGACCAGAAGATTCTCCGGGGACGGCCGCCTCCAGGCGCAGCCGGAAGGGCTGATCGGCTGGCACGGTTACCGCTTCGTTCAATTCGCCCGCCCAGCCTTCGTCAGCGTTGAGTGAAGCCGCTGCGGCGCTGCGAACCCGGAAAGCCGTCTGTCGATCGGGCCTGGCCTCTAATCCGCTATTGCCCGTCGCCGGCTCTGGCGTTCTTTGGGCGTCTGACCGGTCGCGCTCGCTGCAGGCCAGCAATATGGAAACCGACAGCGAAACCAGAAGAACCGCGCCAATCGAGTGCATTCGGCGGAAGTGCCCACTGACGGGGCGTATTTGGCTGGATGAATTCATGTTCCGGAGTTTCAAGCAAATGGGTTGCGCGAAATGGCAGGCGTCGAGAGCCCGAAGAGCGGAGTCCGCTCAGGCATCGACGAAGAACGGCCCGCGCACCTCGTAGATCCGGCCGTCGGTATGATCGCCGACAAAGCCCTTCTGGGAACTAAAGTAAAGCCGCTCGCCGTTGGGGCTAAACGCCGGGCCGCAGATTTCGGAATCGCGCTGGCCGATGACGTTGACCAGCTCGAACGGCTTGACGCCGGGCCCGACGACGACCAGGCGCATTTCGCTGCCGTCCTCGGCCACGATCACGTCGCCGCCGGCCGAGACCGTGACGTTGTCCACATCGTCGATGCCGGGATTGAAGGCGTGCTCGCTTTGCTTGTCGTAGACCAGGTCGAGCTTGTTTTCCCTGGTATCCAGCGCCCAGACTCGGTTGTCGCCCTTGGTGGTGAAATAGACGATACCGCCAAAGTACCAGCAGCCCTCGCCACCGTCGAAGACTTCGGCCTCGGGCACCTGCTTGCGCGTCGGCGCTTCGCGCCGCTTTGGGTCATCGCCGCCGAGGCGCGGAATCGGGTTGGGCACCGCCCGCCATTCGACCGCGCGTGTCTCCAGCGGATCATCGCCGCTGACCACGGCCACTTCCAGTTGCCCGCTGCCGAGATCGGCGCGACCGCCCGCCGGATAGTGATCGGGTACAAAACGGTAGAAGTTGCCGTCTTCGACATCCTCGGTTAGATAGATGTGGCGATTGACCGGATCGACGGCGGCCGCTTCGTGCTTGAAGACGCCCAGCGCGGGCAAGGGCACGGCCAGGCGCCGGCCGGCGGGGTCGCACTCGTAGACCAGACCCTCGTCGATTTCCTCGCAGGTCAGCCAGGTGCCCCAGGGCGTCGGGCCGCCGGCGCAGTTGTTGGTCGTGCCGGTACATATCGAATAGCTGTCGACCAGTTCGCCGTCGGCGTCGAATCGTAGCGCGCCCACGCCGCCCTGGCGCCAGGCGCCGATTTCGGCGTTGGACACGTAAACCCAGCCACCGTCGTCCATGGGGAAGGTGGCACCGCCGTCGGGGTCGCCGTGCCAACGATAGTCCGACCCTGCGACCGGACGTTCGCCCGTGCGCGCGACCTGGCGCACGGAAAAGCCGCGCGGCACGAGCATTCGGGTTTGCGGGTCGTTACCCACCGTCACTTCGTGCAGCGTTCCGGAGAGATTCGGGATGTTGCTGACCTTGCTACCCATCGAAAGCGGCCTGGCCGAGCGCGGCGATGCCTGCGTGGCGGTACCCCATAATCCGGGTCCGACCGCAAGTACGCCGGAAGCGATCAGACTTTGTCGCAGAAGGCGACGGCGATTAAGGTTTACGGGTGAAGCGTTTCGTGGTTTCGGCATAATACGGGCTCCAGAGCCGGCGCTTGAAAATCAAATATGGAAACAGCCAGGCGCCGGGAAGGTTCAGCTGTCTTTTCCACATCTTTCAAACATCATCTGAAACACCTTTAGAAGTAATGAGAGGCTAGCATTTATTCCATTACGTCTCAGTGACACGATTGCATAGTTCCAGTGCAGGTTTTCGGGCGAGTAGAGGGCTTCGAGCATCCGGTGATGCCGGATGGCGAGCCGGGGGTCGCGGAATCACAGAACGATCTTTCAGCATCCATCCGTATCTATATTGCATCAGCAAGGCAATCAGGTTGACGGACCACTGGTATCAAGTCCAGTGGCACCCAGGCTCCCTTTAACCCTGTCGTTCCTGCAAGGCCGATCGACCCACGACTCGCCAGCAGGCAATGCCGCTCCCCGCCTGCCTCGTCAGCCAGCCGCTCTGGCCGATGGCTGAGTCAACTACGTAATCAGGAAACCCGATGCCGAGTTCCCGAGCATGAGCGCCGCTGTCGAAAGTATCAACGCCATGTTTGCGCAGCATCATCTTTCATTCGTCGCCGGCATCGGCGATATTCCGCACAAACCCTACTATCATGCAGTACGAAGCTTCCGTCGAGGTTCTCAAGAACCTCCGGCTTTTGTTCTACCCGACCATGGGCAATGATGAATACAACGGGACCGAACAGCGTTATCTGAAGTACGCCAATCGCTGGAACCAGGGCGTGCGGAAATCGATCCCCTGAAGTACACCGTTGATACCGAGCATTCGGCATTGATCTTCGCGACCGCTGAAATCGACGGGCGTGACTTCGATGATTCCAAGGTGCAGTGGATCGAAGATGAACTCGACTCGACAGGAAACAAAATGCCCACCGGTCTTTCCCTCGCTACGATTGGTGAATAGCCCGGGTCGATGATAACGGAACTGTCATGGCACGTTCATGTCATTGAAACGGTCTCGCTTCAGCCTGACGAACGCACGCATGCTGACGCGCGAACCATGGAGACTCCGACATGACCAGCCCAACCCCGCTGCGCGCCCTGGTGGCCGGCGCCGTGTTCACCGCCCTGGCCGGGCCGATATCGGCCCAACAGGTCGAAAACGAGACGAACGCTGAAGACTCATCCAGCCTGGAGATGGATCGGATGACGGTCTTCGGTGAGCGCATCTATCGCAATCGAACCGATGCGACGAATCCGGTGCTCTCCTACGGCGGGGAGTTCTTTCAGCGCTACGAGCCCGAATCGGTCGGCGACATGCTCAAGCGAGTACCCAGCGTGGCCTTCAGCGGCGATGTCGGAGAGTTCGACGGACCGCAACTTCGCGGCCTGCCGACCGGCTACACCCAGGTGCTGATCAACGGAGAACGTATCCCCGGCTCGGGGTCCAATCGGTCGGTGTTTGTCGACAGAATCCCGGCCGAACTGGTCGAGCGCGTCGAGATCGTGCGCTCACCGACTGCCAACTTCGACGCTCAGGGCATCGGCGGGACAATCAACATCGTGCTCAAGGATTCGATGAGCTTCGACGGCCTGGCTGTATCGGTTGGCGGCAGTTACTTCGAGGCCGACGACATGCGCGATCTAGACGACAAGTTTCGCAAGCGCGGCTCGCTGACCCTGGGTCGCCAGTTCGGCGATGTCGCGGCGCTGCTTTCGGCCAGCTTCACCGAACGGCGCACGCCGAAAAACAAGGAGACCAGCGTCTTCGAAGATGGCGAACTCGATGAGTTCGTGACCGAAGCCGACGTACGCGAAAGCGACGACTTCGCGTTCAACTGGGATTTCGACTGGCAGCCGGGCGCGCGAACGCGCCTGGCGCTGGACGGCTTTTTCATCCAGACCGATCGCACCGAGCGGGAGTTCGTCGAGGTGTTCGAGCCTGACGTAACCGATCTGGCGCGCTTTCGTGACGAGAAAGTCAATGTTGATGTATCGGCATTCGAAGCCCTGGAGCGCGAAACCCAGCTCGAGGACATTGATCAGACCCAGTGGCAGATCAAGCTCGGGGGAGAGCAGCGTATTGGCGAGAACGCGCAAGTCAACGCCAGCCTGTCGTTCGCGCGCTTCAACGACGATATCGAGGAGGATGAGGCCGAGTTCGATCTTGAGGACGACGAGCGGGAATTCGCACTCGAAACCATCGACCGCACCGACGAAGAGCTGGAGTTCAAAATCTCCGTCGAGCAGCAACTTGCCGCGAATCAGAAGCTGACGATCGGCTCGGCGGTACGCTTCACTGATCGCGACGAGGAAAACCGCGAATTCGAGCGCGACGAGGGCGAGCCGTTCGAGGAGGAAACGCCATCAAGCGGTGTGTTCTCGATCGAGGAGATGGTCGTGGCCGGGTTCATTTCGCACGGCTGGACGCCGGCCGCGCTGTCCGGGTTGAGCCTCGAAAGCGGCATCCGGCTGGAATTCACCGACGTCGAAGGCGAAAATACCGTCGCGCTGCAGCCGGAAACCGACGACAGCTACGTCAAGTTTACCCCCAGCTTCAACTTACGCTATGACTTGACCGACGAAGACCGGCTGCGCCTGTCAATCGCGCGCACAGTGCGCCGCCCGGACTTCGACCAGCTCACACCGTTTGTTAACGACGAAACGCCTTCGGATGACGAAGCGCTGCAAGGGAACCCGGATCTCGAGCCCGAAACCGCGTGGGGACTGGACCTGGGCTGGGAGCGCCAGTTCGCCGGCGGCCGCGGGATTGCCGGGGTAAACGTATTCTATCGCGACATCAGCGATCTCATCGAGATCACGTCCACCGGTGAGACCTTCGACGACGAATTCGATCTGTTCCGCTTTGAAAACGTCGGCTCTGCCGAGCTGTACGGGATCGAGCTCGACGTCTCGACGCCGCTGGGCTTGGTCGGGCTGCCTGATACCTCGCTGTTTGGAAACGCCGCGATTCTCGAATCCGAAGTCCGCGATCCGTTCACGCAACGCAAGCGGGATTTCAACCTTGTGCCCAACCATGTCTTCAACGTCGGCTTCAACCACAACATTCCGGCCTGGCAGGTCGCCTTCGGCATGAGCTGGCAGGGTACGGGCGAGTCGCGCGAATTCGACGCCGACGAGATCGAGGTGCTGGATCGCGATGGTTTCCTCGAGGCGTTTGTCGAAAAACGTTTCAGCGATCGGGTCCTGCTGCGTCTGACCGGAAGCAACCTGCTCGACCAGACCAAGGTCGAGCGCAAGACCGGGTTCGACGGTCTGGCCGATTTCATTGATGGCAATGTAGAGTCCACCGAGATAGAACTGGAAGAAACTGGTCCCTGGGTGCGGGCCGTCTTGCGGGTGCTGTTCTGATGATCGTCAATGGACCCATCTGTTGCCTAAATTTCCGGGGCGAGACCGCTACGCTTCCCGGTATTGCAGCGTTTCCAGGCGTGTCGTCGATTTTTCAGGTCCTCACATAGCCCGACCTACGTGAATTCTTGCCGCAAAGCAGTGCGTTTCCATAGCGTGTAGACCATCGGGATGACCAGCAGCGAAAGAACCGTGACGCTGATCATGCCGCCGACCATGGGCGCGGCGATGCGGCGCATGATGTCTGCACCGGGGCCCGAGTCCACAGAAGTGCCCGCGACCGCCGACAGCGGAATCTCGGCGCCGCCCGGCGTTACGATTGTTAGTTGCCTCAGATCCATCAATGATTCTCTCAGATCGCGCGGGTAGCGCAGGTTGATCGGGTAGCGCTCCAGGCCTTCGACGCTCTGGCCGACGTTCATGCCGCCGATGGCCGACTGCACGATTTCGTGGACGTCGGCGATGTTGAGCCCGTAACAGGCCGCCTCACTCCGGTTGACGTCGAGGGTGACATAGTGCCCGTCAACGACCCGGTCGGTGGAGAACCGGGCACGGTGAAAAGACGTTATTGGGGTCACCTTCTATCGGATTTTTTTTCCGGGGATGACATCATTGCAGCTATTGGATCGCATCGTTTTGCCCTGCAATCCCCACCAGCCACCCAATACGGACAGTTCACGCAGCATGCGGGCACGGCGGAACGGTTCTCCGAGTGATCTACAGAAGCTATCAAATACACCGGGGATTGAGCACGAACAAACTGGTGGAACAATTGACCACCCAGGCCATCACCCCGCTCCCATGGAAATTCTACCCGCCCGGTACTACTGGACCTGGTCGAGCATGTATTCCACCGACGCCTGGACCTGCTCGTCGGTCAGGTCGGTCCGGCCGCCCTTGGCCGGCATCGCGCCGATGCCGTTGATGGCATTGCCGACAAGCTGGTCCATTCCCTTGTCCAGCCTGCCTTCCCACTGGTCGGCAACCAGTTGCGGAGCCCCGGCCGCACCGGCCATGTGACAGGCGCTGCAGGCGTTGTTGTAAATCATTTCGCCGTCCAGACTGCCGCCAAAGGGCGCTTCCGGCGCACTTTCCCCGCGCGCCTGCTCGGCCGCCGCCAGCGCCGCGGCGCGTCCGGTCTCGCCCGAATACACATCAAACACCGGCGCGATGCGCTCCTGACGCGCCACATCCCGCATCGGGTTGTGGCTGCCAGCGATGCGTTCATTCATTCCAGCCGCGAAAAATATGATCAGAACCGCGAAAATCGCCAGCCCGACGATGATCAGACTGAATCGCTGGATAAATATTTTGTCGTCCTGTTCGCTCACACTAAAATTCCAGTTGGATCCGCCGGTTTATTAAAATTATACCGCAGCCCGAATACTCCGGGCCGCGACGCTACGGGTGCGCATCGCCCCGACGCACCATGGACTAAATCCGCCGTTTGGTCCGCAAATTCTACCGTTCATCCGAAAAAACTGGCGCCCGCCACGCTTCGGGGGTATCACCCTCCATATGAATCCAACATCGGAATGATATGCGCGCGCATCGTGGTTTCACTCTGATCGAATTGCTGATCGCAATGGCCGTGCTGGTCATTGCCAGCACCCTGGCGGTGCCGGCGTTCATCACCTTCATCCAGAACAACCGCCTGGCCAGCCAGACCAACGAGCTGGTCGGGGCATTCCAGTATGCCCGCTCCGAAGCCCTCAAGCGTGGCGTTCCCGTGACGCTGTGTTCCAGCTCCAACAGCGATTCATGCAGCGGCAATTTCGATGAAGGCTGGATTGTCGTGGCCAATGAAGCGCTGGCGAGCCGCGAAATCCTTCGGATCTGGGACGCGCCACTGCGCGACATCGAGTTTGCTCCGGATTCAGGGCAGCTCGTGTTCCAGCCCAGCGGTTTTGTGCAGGGCGGCGGTAGCCTGGACCTGCAGATGGCAATCAGTGGTTGCCCGAACGGCGAGGAAACATTCGTGCGTATCGAAAGTACCGGCCGGGTGGCTGGTGAGCGCCGCGATTGCTAGTGAATCATGAACTTATAGAAACCTGAGAACATGAAACCAATGAAGATACAGTTGCTCAATCACCCGCATGCGCGCCAGCGCGGCGTCACGCTGATCGAGATCCTGATCACGTTGCTGGTGCTGGCCATCGGTTTGCTGGGTCTGGCGGCTATACAGGGGTTTTCGCTCAAGGCCGGCCATACCTCTTACCTGCGAACGCAGGCCACCAACTTCGCCTATGAAGTCGCCGACCATGCGCGCGCCAACCGCTCGGCGGTGCTTGCCTCGGGCAATGTCCCGAACGCGGATTTGTGGACCAGCCGTGCGGCAGAGCTGTTGCCATCGGGCGTCGTCACAACTAATGTCAACACGGACCAAATTACGGTCACGATCACCTGGCTGGATGATCGCGATGAAGCCGAGAACGCGTCCTTTTCGATTCAGACGAGAATCTGATCATGGCCAGAATTTCTACGTTCAGCATAAATCCCGGCATTAATCGAGGCACCGGCCTGACTCTGATCGAGCTCATGATCGCGCTTGCACTCGGACTGCTGCTGGTTGCCGGGATGGTGCAGTTCTTCGCCGGCAACAAGGTCAGCTTTCGCACCAATGAGGGCATTGCCCGAATCCAGGAAAACGGCCGGTTCACTCTGGAAACGCTTAAGTCGGACCTGCGCGAGGCCGGCACACTGGGGTTCTGCGCCGGCCAGGTCCAGATCGAAAACCATCTCAATGATAGTTGCGGTGGCGGCATCAGCGACTTTTTCAACCCTAATCTTGCCATCATCGGCTGGGAATTCAGTGACACCGGGCGGGGCGATGACTACGACCTGCCCGAAGACGGTGACCTGAATCCAGCCATCCCGGTCGCGGGTGATTGGAGTTCCACTGCCTCGACCTCCAGCCTGCCGGTGCCGCTCGGTGGATTGGTGGTTCCCGGCTCGGACGTACTCTCGATTCGCCGCATGCAGCCGGCAAGCGGCTTTACAGGTGCTGACACCAACGATCGGACAAGCGCAACGATCAACCTTACGGCTGATCACAATCTTAATCAGGATGATCTCGTTCTTGTGACCAACTGTACCCGAGCCGATCTGTTCCAGAATACCTCCAGCGCCGCAGACAGCTTTAGTCGTGGTGGCGGTTCCTGCACCAGCCCCGGTCCGGGCAACAAGCCACCCGGTGCGAGGGAATGGGCTTCCACCTATGCCGACGACATGCAGGCTTTCGTGGCCGGCCAGTTGGTCTATTTCGTCGGCCGGAGTCCGACGACCGGTCGCCCGGCACTGTTTCGCTGGAACATCAGCGCTGGCGCGGTCGGCACGCCGGACGAACTGGTCGACGGCGTTGACAACATGCAGGTGCTCTACGGCTACAGCCGGGCCGCGCCGGCCGGCGACGGGCAGAGCGTCAATGAATGGCTGACCGCGAATGACGTACCCGCAAATGGCTGGCCACAGGTCATTGCCATTCGCATCGCTCTGAGCATGCGCTCCGCCGATATTGCCGACGGTGATCGCAGTGCAATTGTCTACGACCTGGCCGGAACCAATGTCAATGTCACCGGCGACGGGTTTCTCCGCCAACCGTTCTCGGCCACCATTGCACTGCGCAATCGAGTGCTGGTGAACTGAAGGAGTCATTATGATGAAATCAGCCACGAACATGCCTTATCGTCTTCACGCCGTCACTCCCGGACCGGTGCCCAGGGTTCGCGGCGCTGCGCTGTTCGTCAGCCTGATGTTTTTGATCGTGCTGACTCTGATCGGACTCAGCGCGGCCAATGTCAGTATCCTGCAGGAACGCATGGCCGGCAACCTCAAGGAATCGAACGAAGCCTTTCAACGTTCCGAAGCCACGCTGCGCGAGATCGAGGAACAGGTGCGCGTCATTGTGCAAGGGGGCGGGGGCAGCATCGGAGCAATCCCGATCTTTGCCGATGCACAGACCGATCTCGGCATTTCGCGCAGCAATTGCACCCTGAGCGAAGCCCCACCACCGGAAACCTGGCCGTGGCGAAACGCACCGGTTACCGGATACAACTACATCATCTACCAGATCACAGATACCATGGATGCCAGCGGTATGCCGATGGGCTCCGCCTGCGCGCCGATGTTCGACACCGGCGACACCCCGACCAAGCCGTTCAACAACGTCTATGTAATCGGCGCCCGTGCCAAGGGCGACGCCGAGGTGGGCGAAGCGGTCGTGCAAAGCATCTTCAACTGGTAACCGAAACCATTCACTTTTCATCCCTCGCAGCAGGGAGGAGAAAATCATGAGCGTGTGGACCCGAAAACTGCACCTGACAATCGCAATCGCACTGGCCGGCCTGCTGGCCGGATCGCCGCAGCCGGCATTGGCAGATGATCTCAACATTTCCCAAAGCCCGCTGTTCGTCGCCACCAACGTCGAGCCGAACGTGATGTTCACGCTGGACGATTCGGGGTCGATGCAGTGGGAGCATATGCCGGATGGCGGCGGCATGGGCTTTTCGACTTTCATGTTTCCGCGTATGGTCAATAACCTATACGGTGGTGACGACTACACCAGTCAAGTCCCGAATTTTGACGATGACAACGTTCATAACTTCTTTGGTCGCTCATCAGCAAACAACGGTGTTTTCTATAATCCGGATATCACCTACCGACCATGGTCAAACCCGGACGGATCACAGATGCCCCCGGCCAACCCGACCAATGCCCTCTACAACCCGGATCTTGCATTTCTTGGGGGACGTGATCTGACGACGCAGCAAACCGAAAACGCCTGCTGGTTCAGACATGCCAACAATCTCAACGCCGCTTCCGGCGATCCATGTTTCGGGAACCATACCTACTGGCCAATTACCTACTTTATCTATAACGGCGGCAACCGTACCGTGCGTGCCAACTACACCCGCGTGCAGATCACCGCAGCCACCCCGGCGGGTCAGACTTTCACAAGTCCTGGCGGGATCTCCCGCACGCGTGACGAGGAAATCCAGAATTTCGCAAACTGGTTCCAGTATCACCGCTCGCGCATCTTGACCTCGCGCGGTGCCATCGGTCGGGCCTTCACCCGTATGCCTGACCAGGCGCGCGTCGGTTTTGCGGCGATCAACGAAACAGGGGCGTTGATCAATGAAGTCGGCGACTTTGATATTGCCGGTCGAAATGCCTTCTACGGCGGCCTTTATAATCGCACGATCAACACCAGCGGCACACCCCTGAGACAAGCCGCAGAATCGGTTGGGCAATATTTCGAACGCACCGATGACCAAGGGCCGTGGTCGACTACGCCTGGCTCCGGTGGCGGCGAGGATCTTTCCTGCAGACAGAGCTTTCATATCCTGATGTCGGACGGATTCTGGAATGGCGGAAATCCTGGAGTCGGCGATGCTGACGGCACCCCTGGCCCGACGCATACCGGTCCGGACCTCGGATCCGGACCGCAGACCTTCACTTATGCGGCCACTGCGCCATTTTCAGATACAAGTCATTCCAACACCTTGGCCGATGTCGCAATGGATTACTGGAAGCGGGATCTCCGTCCAGACCTGCTGAATCAGGTTTCCACCACCGCGGAAGATCCAGCATTCTGGCAGCACCTGGCCAGCTTCGGCATTGGTTTGGGCGTAGCAGGCAATGTGGACCCGCAGGATGCTTTCGATGCCGTTGATAACAGCACCGCAATCAATTGGGGAGACCCGTTCAACAGCAATGCCGCCAAGATTGACGACCTTCTGCATTTTGGCATCAATGGTCGAGGTGGATTCTTCAGCGCCGCCGACCCGGAAACTTTTGCCGATGAACTGGCGGAAATTCTGCTGGAGATCGTGGCACGCACTGCCGCAACGACCGGCATCTCGGTCTCGACCACACGCCTGACCCAGGACTCGATCGCGTTTGCGGCCGAATTCGACAGCGAGGACTGGACCGGCGAAGTCCGAGCCCTGAACGTTCTCGACGGGACCACGGAATGGCAGGCCTCGACTCAGTTCCGCAGTGACCTGATCAACCCGAGTCGCACCAACATCTATACTTCCCAGGCAGATGGAACGGGTGGCCTGAAGTTCAACGACAGCCTGCCCCCGGCGCTTCTCAGTCGCATTGATGCCGATGAGGGTCGCGCCCGAAATATCGCGCAATACGTCAAGGGCGCCAATATTGTCGGTTTCCGTGAGCGCGAAAACGTCCTGGGCGATATCGTCAACTCCCGACCGGTGTTCGCCGGTGAAGGCAACGAGGGCTGGAGCCGGCTGCCCGGAGGCGCTGGCAGCAGCTACGCCACCCATGTCGAATCAAAGAAGACCGGGACCAAAGCCGTCTACATCGGCGCCAACGACGGCATGCTGCATGCCCTGAATGCCGAGACCGGCAACGAGCTGTTCGGCTTTGTCCCGCGCGCGGTATTTCCAAAGCTGGGCGATCTGGCCCGTGACCCTTACGCGCATCGCTTTTTTGTCGACGGCCAGCAGGTAGTACGGGATGCTTATAGTGGTGGATGGAAGCGGGTGCTGGTCGGCACGCTGGGTGCCGGCGGCCGCGGGGTGTATGCAATCGATGTCACCAACCCGGCCAGCCCAACCGTTTTGTGGGAAATGACCGGCGAAGACGATCCGGACCTGGGCTTCACGTTCGGCGACCCCATAATAACGCGCCTGGGTGACGGTGGCAGCGGCGGCTGGGTTGCAATCTTCGGCAATGGCTTCAACAGCGAGGATAACGATTCGATCCTGTACGTGGTCGATCTGTTCAGCGGCAATGTCCGCCACAAGATCGATCTGGGATCGGGCGGCGGGCTTTCGGGGCCAGCGCCATTCCTGGACCCGGTCACCCGCCTGTTTACACTAAGAGTGTATGCAGGAGATCTCAACGGTACCATCTGGCGCGTGGATTTCGATGCGGCCGGCAGCGCTTCGGTCAAATATGGCAGCGGATTGTTCACGGATCCGGACAATCGGCCGATCACCTCCTCACCAGGACTGGCGGCCAGCCCGGCAGGCGGCCTGTTCGTCTATTTCGGCAGCGGCAAACTGATCGAACCCCAGGACCGGCTGACCAGCAGCCTGGAAATGGAAAAGTTCTATGCGATCCGGGATGGGGAGAGCGCTCTTGGTACCAGCCCGAGCCTCGGAACCGCAACCATTTCAACAAGTCCGGAAGGTCGCGTGATCAATGGCAATGGTGATGAAGATGGCTGGATTCTGGAACTTTCGGAAACGCTCTCGGCATCCGGTGAGCGAATACTGTCACGGCCCACTGTGGTGTTCGGCAAAGTGGTGTTCACGACCTTCGAACCGGAAAATGATCCTTGCGCACCCGGCGGCATTCAGCGGATTTACCTGGTGGATGCACTGACCGGTGCCGGCGCGCTGAACAATATTTGCCCCAACTGCGGCGTGGTCCAGGTCGGAATCGGCGCCCCCATCGTGCCGCCAATCGTGATTACCGACCCAACCGTCACACCGCCGGGAGAGGACAGTTCGAATCCGTTCCTGCCGCCTGATGGTGGCGCCTCCCCGCCCGACAGCTCCACAGTTGGCGCTGTATCGGGTTGGTGCCGGGTCCTGACCACCTTGAATCCGGCCACAGGCAGCCCATTGCCAATCGGGCCCATCTGTGACGGCAGGCAGGTCTGGCGTGAAGCCCGGCCAGGTTACTGATTTATTATTCAATTAAATTTTCCGGAGAGAATCATCATGATTTTCAAAGTTGCAAAGTCCCTGGCGATTATCATCATCCTCGTCTCATTGGCAGTTCCGCTGATCGCTCAACAGCGGTCAGGGGACACCGACATGGCCCTCGGGATTCCGCAACCCATGCGGGTCAACGAGGTTGATCTGGCCTCCAGAACTGTCGTACTGGATGGTCAAACCTATCGTGTCGCGACTGCCGAACAGATCCGGGCGAACGCTGGCGATGCACGCGATCTGCTGACCCTTCGTGATCTCAGGGCCGGAATGGATATTCTGGTATCGACGGATGGATCTGTCGCGCAGCAGGGACATCAGCCCATGATCCGGGCCATGTGGCGGACTAGAGAGTGATCAAGCAAATGCAAGGCTTCAAACCCCGATTCGGCTTCACTTTGATCGAGCTGATGATCACGGTCGCGGTCATTGCCATTCTCGCCTCGATCGCGCTTCCCAGCTATCGCAACTATGTCCTCAAGAGCGGCCGGGCCGAAGCCAAGACCGCGCTGCTCGAAGGCGCGCAGGTCTTGGAGCGTTGTTTCACGAGATTCAGCGCCTATGATGCCGCCGGCTGCGCCACTCAAAGGACAGCGATTGACGGCGAACTCGGCGAAAACGGCAAGTACCAGCTCGACATCGATACCATCACGCCAACCACGTTCACCCTTACGGCAACGCCCAAGGGCGGCCAGACCGACGACAAGTGCGGCACGTATACATTGACCCATACCGGCGCCCGTTCGGTGGACGGGGATGACAGCCTGGGCGATTGCTGGTAGGCCAACCCCTGCTTGCGACGACACCGTTGCCGTATTGCCTTGAATCGTCCCGGCATCGCGGTTCACCGGGCCTTTTGCCGTGAAAACGATCAACCGACTGGCCGCTGCAGCCCTGGGACAGGCCTTGAGGTGTTCCATTTGCGTTCATTCGCGTCCATTTGCGGCTCAAAAAGCTTTTTTGACCAACCCGCCAACCCCCAGGCGATAACGGAGTCACCAGCCTAACCAGGAAACGCTAACATCGGCCATTCATCCGCCGGTGTCTCCTTATGCCGCACGAGCCTCCTCCACCAATGCCCGATTTCTGTCAGCCGCGCGCGGTGCTGATGCTGGTGCTGGCCGGGTTGCTGCTGGCGTTGTTGCTGGCGCTGACCGGCAGCATTGGCCTCGAACAATTCTGGATCCGCCTGGGTGCGGCCGGGCTGATGATCGAGACAGTCGTGCTCGCCTCCTGCCTGCTGCTATGCGCCGGCCGAAATCTGTTGGGCCGGCTGCCGGCAGGGCAGGCCTATTTCCTGATCTTCATCACCATCCAGATCCTGACCGCCGGATTTTCGTGGCTGGCGTTGCGCTGGTTCATCGCACCCGGCACACTGCCGCTGCCCGACGATGCCGGGCTGTGGATCGGCCGCAATGTGCTGATCAGTGCTGTCGCCTCACTGCTTCTGCTGCGCTATCTGATCCTGCACCGCCAATGGATTCAACAGGTACGGGCCGAGGCGCAGGCGCGCATGAACGAACTGCAGGCGCGGATCCGCCCGCACTTCCTGTTCAACACCCTCAACACCATCGCCAGCCTGATTCACGCCAAACCCGATCAGGCCGAGCAGGCAACCCTGGATCTCGCCGACCTGATGCGTACCGGGCTGAAGCTGGAAACCACCCATTCGCTGGCCGACGAGCTGGAACTGGTGCGCGGCTATCTGCGGATCGAGGCATTGCGTCTGGGTGATCGATTGCAGCTCAAATGGGAGCTGGACGAAAATCTTCCGCTGGAGTTGCAACTGCCGCCGCTGCTGCTGCAGCCGCTGGTCGAAAACGCCATCCTGCACGGCATTGCTCGCAGCGCCGAAGGCGGCTTGCTGGAAATTAAGGGAAAGCGCATCCGCTTCCAGCGCATCCACCTGACCGTCTCGAATCCGATCGACCAGGAAAACCGCCAGACCTCATCGGGCAGCGGATCGGCCCTGGACAATATCAGGCAACGCCTGGCCCTGGCCTTCGTGGAAGGCTACGGACTGGAGACCAGAATATCCGAAGGCCGCTTCCAGGCCGAACTGACGTTGCCGACGAACAAAGGCATTCCTGATTAGCTCAACCGGCGATCGGCGAGAGATGAAAGGCATCCGAACGATCCAGAAAGGCATACAGGCCCCCGGTGTCAACAACGATCACGTCGCGCCAAAGCCGTTCTTCAGGATTTCGTCCACCCGCGTTGTGGTATCTGTTTTGCCACTGCTCCCAAGCGGACGCCTTCGCCATCAATAAGGTCCGGATCGCTTTTCGGATCAACTCCGTACGTGAAGATCCCCGGCGCGCGGCGGCCCGGCGCAGCAGCAAGTCAACTTCCTCGTCCAGATAGACCCATCTGTTGCATAAATTTGCGGCGAGAGACCGTTGCACTGCCCGGTATAGCAGCGTTTCCGGGGCGCGTGCTCAATTTTCCAATCCTCACATAGAGTGAGCTATGTTCCGGTTGGAAAATATCCGCGCACGCCCCGGAAACACTACTCTCCGGGCTCTCGCACTCGGAAATTTATGCAACTGATGGGTAGATTGTGGTCTTTTTCATTCCTCAGTTCTACCCTATATGAGGCAAGGGGAGCGGAGGCACTGCCGATATTGAGCAAAGTCTTGAGATTCAACTAATCGCGCTGCCCCCACCCCGGCCCTCCCCCGCTTGCGGGGAGAGGTGTGGGAGGGGGCGCATCCGCACAGACCCGCCCAGAAACGACTCCTAAGCCGGCTAAGGGTTTCGCCGGACAACCCGTGATCGGGTCAGGGCTGCCTGGCCTTCGAGTTTTCCGACTCTTCGCCATTCGAATCCTCGTCCTCGGGCAGCATTTCCAGTGCCGCCGGCGAGGTGGCGAATTGCGCCACGTATGTGCCTTGCTCATCAAGCGGGATGGTGTCGCTGACGGTCATCCGATAGCGCGCGAACAATGCCGGAAACAATGCGCCGATGGCAATGAACAGCATCAGCGATTCCGGCCCGAGGCGCTGCATCAATACCCCGCCAATCACGGGGCCGATGATCGCGCCGCTGGCCCACAACAGTTGCAGGCTGGAGGTTACCTCGAGCCTGTGAGAAGCATCGAGATGGTCGTTGGCATGCGCGGCCGACAGGGAATACATGCTGAAGGCAAACGCACCATAACAAAAAGCACCCAGCATCACCCACAGCGCACCATGGGGCATCAGTAACGCGACCAGCGTTGCGCCCATCGAGGCCGCCGCGCAACTCCAGGCAAGCACGGTACGGCGCGGATAGCGATCCGACAATCGTCCGACCGGCCACAGCATCACAATGCCGCCGAGAATGGTCAGGCTCATGAATGCCGCGATCCCGCCTTTGGGCAAACCGATTGCGCTGGCAAATACCGGCCCCAGGCCCCAGAAGCCGCCGGCGGTCAGGCCGGCGAAAATACAGCCGATTACCGCGAGCGGAGAAATTTCATAAAGCTTGCGCAAGCCAAGCCGCTGTGCCTCCACCAGCCGGGGCTCTTCCACGTCGGTCATGGCAATCGGCACCAGGCCCAGCGACAACAGCACCGAGGCGATCGCGAACAGTTCCAGTTGCCGGGCATCGCCGACCATCAGCAGCAACTGGCCCAGCCCGAGGCCGATCAGCGTGGTGGTCATGTAGGCGGAAAACACGTGCCCGCGCTGCTCGTTGGTGGTGCATTCGTTCAGCCAGCTCTCGATGACAATATACAGGCCGACGATGCAGGCTCCGGAGATCACACGCAACACGAACCACGATAGTGGATGAGCATGCAGGCCATGTAGCAGGGTCGCGATCGAGGCAATCGAGGCCAGCGCGGCGAACACGCGAATATGACCAACCCGGCGTATCAGTCCTGGCACCAGAAAAGTACCGATGACAAAGCCGCCGAAATAGCCGGCCATGACCACGCCGAGCGCAGTCGAAGACATTGCCTCAAGCTGCCCTCGAACGCCCAGCAAGGTGCCCGCCAGCCCGTTGCCGGCCAGGATGATGACCACGCCCAGCAGCAGACTGAAAACGGATGCAATGGCTTGCATGGGATGAAGGCGTGATGGTAGTCAGGAAATTATCTCATTTCCCCGCGTTGTGTTGCCTTGCAGGAATGAAATCACTCCTGGACCTCACGCGCGCACCGCCGGCCGAAATCGGTATGCACTCGCCATGAACCCTGCAGGAACCTGCTTGCAGGCGAAGCTTTGGCCCGGCAGAGAGCGGCCGAGAGTGTTTGTTCTTCGCCTGCAAGCAGGCTCCGACGGGTGAACGCGCTGATGCCGGAATGGGATAATCTTTCCCGACATGGAATACCGCCTGCGCACCCGAATCTTTTCCAGCCGAATCGGCCCGTGGCTGCGGCTGATGCGCTTCGATCGGCCGATCGGCATTGCGTTGCTGCTGTGGCCGACCTGGTGGGGGCTGTTTCTGGCCGGGCAGGGCCGGCCGTCCATTGCCAATTTCGTGGTCTTTACCCTGGGCGTGGTGGTCATGCGCGCGGCCGGCTGCGTGATCAATGATTTCGCCGACCGTCGGGTCGACCCTCTGGTGGAACGCACCCGCAGCCGCCCGCTGGCCGCGGGTGAGCTGACTGCACGCGATGCACTAGCGCTGTTTCTCGGCCTGATGCTGATCGCCCTGAAACTGGTGCTGACAACCAACCGGCTGACCGTGCTGATGGCGTTTTTCGGCGCGCTGCTGGCCGGCACCTATCCCTTTTTCAAGCGTTTTACGCACTTGCCGCAGATTGCTCTCGGTGTGGCCTTCGCCTGGTCCATTCCAATGGCCTTCGCCGCCGAGATCTCGCGGCTGCCGGAACCGGCCTGGTGGCTGTTCGGTCTGACCATTATCTGGGTGCTGATCTACGACACCGAATACGCCATGGCCGACCGTGAGGACGATCTCAAGGTGGGCGTGAAATCCACCGCCATCCTGTTCGGGCGGTTTGACGTGCCGATTATTGCCGCCCTGATGGGCATGTTCAGCGCCGGACTGGTAATGTTCGGCCTGCGTTTTCTGCCCCATCCGGCCTGGTTTACCAGCGTCGCAATCGCGTTCGGGTTGCTGCAGGTGCAACTCTGGCGCATCCGGAGCCGGCAACCCGAAGCCTGTTTCCGCGCCTTCCTGTCCAACCACTGGGTCGGCTTCACGCTGTTTGCCGGAATCTTCGTCAGTCTTGTCACACGCGCCTGAATTTCGCGGTCAAGACGAAAATGTTTGGATCGCTTGCCAAAAAGCTTGAATTAGTTACGCCCTTGAATCCCCCTCTGTGCTATCTTAATTGCCCCATACGCTAGCGTATGGTTAAAATCCAACCCGAGACCACCCATGCCTTCCTACAAAGCTCCGCTCGAAGACTTCCGCTTCCTGTACCACGAATTCCTGGACCTGGACGAATGCCGCGCGTTGCCGTCGATGGCCGAAGCCACGCCCGACGTGATAGACGCGGTGATGGAAGAGGCCGCGCGCATCAGCGAGCAGGTGCTGCTGCCTTTGAACGAGGTCGGCGACCGTGAAGGCTGCCGTTTCGACGACGGACAGGTGTTCACCCCGACCGGCTTCAAGGATGCCTACAAGGCCTACACCGAAGGCGGCTGGCCCGCACTGACAACCGATCCGGAGTACGGCGGTCAGGGCCTGCCGAGCTTTGTCGGGCTGGGCCTTTCGGAGATGATCAATGCCACCAACCCTTCGTTTGCCGCCTACCCCGGCCTGACCCATGGCGCCTACGAGGTGATTCATCATCACGGCACCGAGGCACAGAGGCAGACCTTCCTGCCGCCCATGGTCGAGGGCCGATGGACTGGCACCATGAATCTGACCGAGTCGCACTCCGGCACCGACCTGGGGCTGATCCGCACCCGCGCCGAAAAGCGTGACGATGGCCGCTACACCATCACGGGCACCAAGATCTGGATTTCGGCCGGCGAGCACGACATGGCCGAAAACATCATTCACCTGGTTCTCGCCCGCACCCCGGAAGCACCTGCCGGAACGCGCGGCATCAGCCTGTTTATCGTGCCAAAGCTCCTGGTCAACGAGGACGGATCGTCGGGCGAGCGCAACGGAGTGCGCTGCGGCGGCATCGACCACAAGATGGGCATGCAGGCCTCGGCCACCTGCGAGATGATCTTCGAAAACGCCGTCGGCGAACTGGTGGCGGAGGAAAACCGCGGGCTGGCGGCCATGTTCACCATGATGAATGCTGCGCGCCTGGTAACCGGCCTGCAGGGCCTGGGCATGGCGGCGATTGCGCAGCAGAACGCCGCGACCTATGCGCTGGAACGGCTGCAGGGCCGGGCGCTGGATGGGGCAAAATACCCCGACAAGCCGGCCGACCCGATCATCGTCCACCCGGACGTGCGCCGCATGCTGCTGATCGGCAAGGCCTCGGTGGAGGGCGCGCGGGCGCTGGGACTCTACACCGGAGTACAGCTCGAACTGGAGCAACACCACCCGGACACTGAAGTGCGCGAACGCGCCGGCCACTGGGTGGCGCTGATGACGCCGATCATCAAGGCCTATTTCACCGACATGGGCTCCGAAGTGGCCAATCTCGGCATACAGGTCCACGGCGGCGCCGGCTACATCGTCGACACCGGCGTCGAGCAGTTCGCGCGCGACGTGCGCATCACCCAGATCTACGAAGGCACCAACGGCGTGCAGGCGCTTGATCTGGTCGGGCGCAAGCTAGTGGCCAATTCCGGCGAGACATTGAAATCATTCTTTACCCATGCTGAAAAACTGATCAACGAGACCACCGGGCCCGAGTTGGCCGAGTTCGTGAATCCGCTGACCGAAGCCGTCGACCGGCTGCAGCACGTCACTGCCTGGATCTATAAGCAGATGGCCGGCAATCCGGTCGAGGCAGGTGCTGCCTCAAGCGACTACCTGCGCATGTTCGCCCTGACCGCCATGGCCTTTATCTGGACCCGCCAGGCTGCCGTGGCCCAGCGCAAGCTGGCCGAAGGCGCCGGACACGCAAAATTCTATCAAGCCAAACTCCACACCGCGCGCTTTTTCATCACCAGAATGCTGCCCGAAACCCTCGGCCTGGACGCCAGAATCCGCGCCGGCGCCGCCCCGCTCATGGACCCGGATGACGATATGCAATAAGGCAATCGCTGCTGATTGCGGATGAAACCATTTACGTATTGCGGCTGTCCAGAAAATTCAGGTCAGCGGTTTCATGTTTCGATGCCCTCGACACGAGCATCAAAATCGGCAAGACGGCCGCGCACGGCACTAGATCCGTAATGAAAGGCCAGAACTGCCGCCGGCCACTGCCGAAGCTCGGTTCCATTGAGTGTGGATTGGCTGAATCGACTGCGAGTCGTTGCCCAGACCAGCCGCAGTCGATTCTTGTTGGCGAATTTCACCAAACCCTTGAGGCTTGATGGCCGAGTCACGAACCGGTTGCTCCACTTGATTTCAAGAGCCGAGACCGGCCTCAAGTCTGCGGATGAATCCACCAGGTCCACTTCACAATCGTCATTGCCCCACCGCGCGTAGTTCAGGCGCGCGCCTTCATGAAAGCGTTGTGCAAAAACTGCCGTTTCGACCAGGTGGCCAAACTCCGGATCATCCGCTTTGCGCGCTCCGAACAGCCCGGTGTGCATTGCGGGGTTGGTCAGGTAGATCTTGAAACTGCGCTCGCGCTTGTACCGCTTGCCATCCTGGTCGACACGAAACACGCGTTTGACCAGAAACGCAGCTTCCAGATACTCGATGTATTTCTGAATGGTCTGCTTGCCCACCCCGCTACGCTGCGAAAGCTGCTCAAACGATACCTCCTCGGCCGTATTGAAGACCAGCAGGGTAAACAGAGAATTGAGTTCCTGAATATCCTTGATCCCATAGAGTTGCGGCAGGTCGCGCAGAAGCACCTTGTCAACGATATCGGATTTGACGAAGCGCTCCGGGTCATCGCGAACCGCAAGAGACAGGGCCAATTCCGGGTAGCCGCCAAAGTTGACGTAATCAACGAACTGCTCGTTCAGTGCCTCGATGTTGTCTAGCGAATAGCGGTTGATCTCGACTTCACGGATCGCCGACGGCTCCGGTCGCAACTGCAGGTATTCCGAGAACGTCAATGGCGGCAACAGAAAGTCCGTGAAACGCCCGGCGCCAGACTCGGTGCTCTGACGCTTCAGCGCGGCCGCCGCCGAACCGGACACCAGGATACGCAGATCCCGGCGATGATCCACCAGTGGCTTCAGGTGCTTCTCCCAGTCCTTGTGGGATTGGATCTCGTCGAAGAATACGAAGCGCGGCGGCTCGGCATCAGGCGTGGCCTGCTCGATCTGCTGAACCAGGTTTTCCAGCGACTGGCCATGCAGCAAGGGGTGGTCCATTTCCACATAGGCCATGCGGGGGCCGGCAACTCCCTTGTCGAGCAAGTCGGCGATCAGGTGGCGAATCAGGATCGTCTTGCCCACCCGCCGCGGCCCGAGCAGCACCACGGCGCGACGCAGCCGGGTGTCCAGCAGCAGGCGTTGGACCGGCTCCAGGTAGGCACGCGGGCGCAACTCCCGTGTCTCCTCATCCATCCGGCCACTCTCCCACCACGGGTTAAGCCGCTTAAGATGCTCTGTAACCTGTTGACTGGAAACGTCTTTCAAAAAGAATTCCGACTAAGCATACCGAACTATGCTTAACTTTAGCACAGGCAAGTGCTTGGGTTACGGTTAAACAATTTCGTACCAGGGGCGCCGGCCACTGTCGAAGCCCGATTCCCGGCGAGACATTGAAATCATTCTTCACCCATGCCGGCAAACTGATCAACGTGAGTTCTTGGGGTAGTTCTTGGGGTCGTAGAGTTCTTGGGTAGAGGACAGGCTCACGCCTGCCCTCCCTCATCAAACCGTGCATGCGGTTTTCCCGCACACGGCTTTCCGATGTTCTTCACGCCAAGGCATGCACCGAATTCCGGCTTGGCCTTGGCATAGAGCTTCCTCTGTAGCGTCCTGATCGTAATCGGGGTGGTTAGCAACATGGCAATCCCCTGATCCTCCGCTCTTCGGTTGCGTGAACAAAGTAGGGTCCCTTCCCTCGACCGGGGTTGTGTTGTCCCGCGATTTCAATCGGTACTATGAACCCCTCCGACTCCCGCCTCGGGCCAATGCGATTTCGTTTCCTTATACGCAACAGTCGGTGGCCTCCCCACCTCCCGGGACGGGTCTCCAGCACTGGGCAATCAATCTTCGAGAACATGCCGACCCTGCTACCCCGGGAGTCGATACGCGCCACTTCCGTTATTCCAGCACGCATCCAACGGCCTTCCCCTTTTGACCAGAGGGTCGGCTTCTCCAATTCGTTTACGAGGCTACTCATAGGTTCACTTTCGTTACGGCCTGCTCTCTTGCTGTGTGGAAACTCACGACCCCGCGTTACCGCGACGCCGCTTCCTCATGCTACCGGGGCGTACGGACAACTCCCCGGACGGGACTTCAACCCGCTAGATTGACTACTGTTACTGCGAACGGTCAGGTCTTGTTTCATGCATTTAGCTCGAAAAGCATGAAACAAGACCTGATACTCCTCTAGCGCCAGCCTCCCTGCCACCATAGCGGGTTGCGCTACAGTGGCAAGGCTGACCAAAGCTGAAGGAGGCTGACCATGACACTGTACTGCGGAATCGATTTACATTCAAACAATCAGGTTATCGTCGTGATTGATGACAACGACAAACGATTGCTGGAGCGGCGCGTACCGAACAAACTTGCCGCGACACTTTCAGCGCTGCAGCCATTTCGAGAAGACTTGCTGGCCGTTGCGGTCGAGTCGACCTACAACTGGTACTGGCTGGTCGATGGACTGAACGACCACGACTACGCAACGCGGTTGGTCAACACCGCCGCGGTTCAGCAGTATTCCGGGCTGAAGTACACCGACGACCAACACGACGCATTCTGGCTGGCGCATTTGATGCGGCTGGGGATTCTGCCGACCGGCTACATCTGCCCGCGCGAAATTCGCGACGTGCGTGACTTGCTGCGCAAGCGACTCAGCCTGGTGCGCGAGCGCGCCCGTAATCTGACTTCGGTGCAGAACATTCTGGCGCGCGAACTGGGCCACCGGGTGGCAACCGCCCAGGTCCGCCGGATTTTCGACATTGAGGAGCACTTCCGGCCGGGGGTCCGCACGGCGATCGCGGCCAATCTCGCAGTCATCGAGACACTGGACACGGTGATTGCCGGGATCCAGGGCCAGGTGCTCGAAGTGATCAAGCCGACGTCACGTCATCGACAGCTCAAGACCATCAGCGGCGTCGGCGACGTGCTGGCCCCGACGATTGCGCTGGAGACTGGCGAAATCGAACGCTTCAAGTCGGTCGGCAACTACAGCTCGTATTGTCGGGTGGTCGAGAGCCGTCGTGAGAGCAACGACCGAAAGAAAGGCGAAGGCAACAAGAAATGCGGGAATCGCTATCTGGCCTGGGCGTTTTCAGAGGCCGCCCATTTTGCGGTGCGCTACAACGACCGGGCACGGCGGTTCTTCGACCGCAAAGCGGCCAAGCGCAACCGGATGGTCGCGATCCGAGCCGTCGCGCACAAGCTGGCGCGCGCCATGATCGACCTGTTTTCAACAACGCGCCCGGCGTTCGAACCAACCACGG
>CAYVPB010000026.1:0-33855 GCA_964453565.1 uncultured Halomonas sp. | reverse complement strand
CAGCGTGACGGTGATGTCCGTGCCGTCGGTATCGGTGATCACCAGGTCCTGGTTGGCGGAGGTGTCCACATCGCCATCGCTCGTCGTGATAGCACCCGCAGTTGTATTAGCAAACGTTGGGGTCGCGTCAAAGGAGCCACTATCCACTGATTCAGTCAATGTGAAGTTCGTGCCGTCGGCGCGCGAGAAGCTGAACGTTCCAGCGGTAATTGCGGTCTCGATCTCTGTAGCGTCAGCTCCGTCAATGGTAAAGCCTGCGCCCTCAATCGCCGCCCGCTGGGCTTCAATACCGGCAGCGAGAGCCGCGGCATCCAATGTAGCGGTATCGGCTACCGAGGTGTCGATGTCAACGCTGTTCGTGCCATCGTCCAGATTCAGTCTGAAAACGCCCGGAGTGCCGTCGCCACTGTCAGAGGTCGCGCCGGTAAACGCACCGAGATCGCCGGTGTCAGCTGCGGTGACAACCGTACTGAAGTCCGTACCCACCACGTCGTTGACATCGAAGGTGAACGTCGCCGCGGAGCCGGTTGAGGCCGTGACTTCGTCGCTGATCAAGGTGGACAGATCCACCGAGGTCGCGGTGGCGGTGGCGCCGGTATCGCTGGCACGCACACTGGTGTTGAGCTGCAGGCCGATGGTTTCGCCGACATTCGCGCCGACCTGGAATAGTGCCTCGCCGAACGAGCCGTCGAGCACATTGCGGCCGTTGAACGAGGTCTGGCTGGCAATCCGGTCGATTTCAGCGACGCGCTGCTGCACTTCCTGATCCAGTGTGGCGCGGTCGTTGTCGGAATTGGTCGCGTTGACCGACTGTACCGCCAGTTCGCGGATGCGCTGAAGGTTACTGCTGATCTCGGCCAGAGCGCCCTCTGCGGTCTGTGCCAGGGAGATGCCGTCATTGGAATTTCGAATCGCCTGGTTCAGACCACGAATCTGGGTCGTGAAACGCTCCGAAATTGCCAGACCCGCGGCATCGTCACGCGCGCTGTTGATCCGCAGGCCTGAGGAAAGCCGTTCCAGTGAAGTCTGCAGGGCACCCTGCGACTGATCGAGATTGCGCTGCGCGGTCAGCGACAGAATATTGGTGTTGATCACCTGAGCCATTTGAAGTCCTCCTTGGGAACCGTTTGTCAAAGTAAGCGCCAGAGGGCCGACCGCATGACCGGATATTCCCGGCCCTTCCAGGCGGTTGCCTTGCCAGGCGTCTACTGGCTGTAACGGTTGCTCAGGAAAAAACTTTAGTCAAAACAATTCAAGCCGGCACGATGACACATCGCTGCGGCACGATCGTGACGGTCCTCACGCAATATCGTCCTTGGGTTGCGTCCGCGGGGATTCGATCAGATGGTTTCTTAAAGGAACCGGAACAGCGAATTACCCTGGATGCGGGCGAAGGACTGCTGGGCCGCCTCCAGCGTGGTTAGATCCTGCTGCAGACGGGCGATGGCTTCGGCGAAGTCCAGATCGCGCAGATCCGATACCAGCCCCTGCAGGCCGAGGCGGATTTCCTGCTGACTGGCCTGCAAATCCTCGATTGTGGCAAGTCGGCCACCGACCGAAGCACGCACTTCCAGCAGATGATTCTCGACACGGTCCAGTTGACCCAGCGCATCATCGATGGCCTGCCGTTGAGCGGTTCGCCCGGGCGCATTGCCCGGCGGGTTTTCCAGCGCGGCGGCCAATTGGTCAACGGTGGCAAACATACTCTCGAATCGCGCCGGCTCGACAACGAATTCATCCCCGGTCGCGGGCTGACCACGAACAGTTACCGCCACTCCACCGAACTCCAGGGTCTGGCCAGGCTGAAAGGTGCCGGACTGGATCACGGCCCCGCCACCATCGAGCACTTCGAAGGCGTCCGGCGCGGTAAAGCTGATCGTGAATGACTGGCCGTTGAATACCGATGTGTCCACCGTCGGCTCGGCGATCACGGTTCCATTGCCAGTATTGCCGCCATCGGCCTCGACGCGGATGATGCCGTTGCCGTCGCGTATCCGCATGAACACGTCGTCACCGGGATCACCATCACGCATGGTTGCAGCCGGCGCAACCACCAGTTCGCGCTGCCGGCTGTCGCCCTGATACACAATCTGCCCGGCGCTGTCGACGAACGGACGGGTTCGGCTTTGTGCACCGGCAAACAGGAATTCATCACTGCCATCGGTGGAATTGCCAATCGAGATCAGTTGCTCCAGCCGTTGCCGCAGCTCGATCGCGATCAGTTGCCGTCCCTGATCACCGACGGTGTCGTTGGCCGCCTGCACCGCAAGTTCACGCACCCGGCGGATTGCTTCTCCGGCAGAGGCCAGCGCTGATTCCTCGCTGGCCAGCCGCTGCTGGACCCGATCAGAGTTTTCAACAAACACCTGCTGCTGGGCAACGGCGCGTTCAAGCTGCTGGATTCTTGCCGCCGCAACCGGATCATCGGAAGGCCGGTTGACCTTGAGACCGGTCGCCAGTTGGCGCTGGACTTCAGCCAGCCGGGACTGCTGGTCGCGAATCCCGTTCAATCCCTGATCGAAAAGCATTTGAGTCGAGACGCGCATCGGTTACCTCACCGCCGCGAGCAGCGACTGGAATGTGGTGTTGGCCGCCTGAATGACCCGCGCGTTGGCTTCGAAAGCCTGCTGGAACCGGATCAGGTTGGCCGCTTCTTCTTCCAGGTTGACGCCGCTGACCGACTGCAAGGCCATCTGCGAGTCCTGCAGCAGCGCGCTTTGTGCTTCCAGGCCGGTCTGGGCGCCCGCGGTCACACCGCCGATCCGCGCCAGAAGCGTATCGGCCTGCTCCAGCAGTGAACGGCTGCCGCTCTCCACCACCCCGGCTTCGCGCAATTCCAGCAGTTCAAGGGCATTGCGATTGTCCCCGGCGCCGCCCTGGTTGGCCTGGATCAGGAATTCATCCCCGGCTGCCGGGCTGCCGGTGATCTGCAGGCGCACACCATTGAGGTCGATATCGTCACCGCTGACAAAGGCGAAACTGCCGGCGCCGTTGACCTGATAGGTGTTGGGGTCGATGAACGTAATGGTCGAGGTCGTCAGCAGATTCGGGTCCGAAGCATCCAGAATCTCCTCACTCGAAATGGCAGCATCGCCTGAATTGGAAAGTTCGGAACTGGCACGCACCGGAAACGCCGCCGCGATCCCGGCCGGATCGTCGATCAGCGTCTGGAACCCGCGCACGGCATCGCGTTGCGGCAGGATACGGAAGCGATCGCCGGCATCCGGTACGCC
This sequence comes from uncultured Halomonas sp., assembly GCA_964453565.1. Taxonomy (GTDB): domain Bacteria; phylum Pseudomonadota; class Gammaproteobacteria; order Xanthomonadales; family Wenzhouxiangellaceae. The sequence goes on along the minus strand of CAYVPB010000026.1, from coordinate 30,622 downwards.
GTTGACCACAATCGACAGGCCCTCGGCCTGCAGCGGATCGGCAACGCTGCCGGTGCCGCTCAGGGGCACTGCGCCGCCGTCGGAAAGATTGCGCAATTCAAAGCCGGTGCCATCGAACTGCAACTCATAGTCCGAGGCGGTCAACGCGGAAGCATCGGCAATCTGCACATCCAGCGCGGCGCCGCCGCTGTTATTGCCGGCCGCCAGCGAAAGCGGCGCACCCACGGCAAAGAAATCGCCGCCCAATTGGCCGTTCAGATCCAGCCCCTGGCGATGAATCCGGTTGAAGTTCTCGGTCAGCGCCAGCACGCTTCGGCCCAGATCATTTCGCACCGGATCAAGCACTTCGCGGCGGAAATCCAGCAATCCGCCCAGGTTGCCGCCACTCAACTGACGGGTCAGGTCGGTATTGCCGAACCGGATGACCGGATCGACCAGACCGAAGTCGCCGGTCCCGGCGCGCAGCGAGGTCGCCTGGCTGCCAAGCACCAGGGTCTGGCCGTTGCCGATGAATACATTTAGCGCGCCGTTATCGGCGGCGCTGGTGGACACGCTGATTTCGCCCGCCAGTTCATTCAGCAGGCGTTCGCGCTGGTCCAGCAGTTCATTCGGAAACCGACCATCGGCCGCACCAGGCGAGCTGACGATGCGTTGATTGAGATCGGCGATCCCCTGGGCCAGGCCGTTGATCGAGTCCACCGACTGCTCGATTCTGCGGGAGGTTTCCAGATCGATCTGGTCAAGCTGTGCGGAAAGCTGACCCAGCCGTCCTTCCAACGCCCGGCCTTCACCCAGCAGCGTCTGCCGGACCGGGGTGGAGGATGGATCGTTACTGAGCGCCTGAAGGGAATCGAAAAAGGACTGCAATCCGCCGGAAAGACCGCCGGAGCGACTGCCGATCAGGTCTCCGACTCTCCCGGAAAGTTCCGCCAACGTGCTCAGACGGCCCTCGCCCGCGGTCGCGGTCCGAACCTCTCCGGCCAGAAATCCGTCGAAAATCCGCCGCACGTCGCTGACACTGACGCCGGTACCGACGAATCCGCCTCCGAGAAGCTGGGGCGCGCGTGACGAAAATGTCGCTTCCTGGCGGCTGAAACCGGGCGTGCCGGCATTCGCCACGTTATTCGAAGTGGTGGCCAATGCGCGCTGATAGGCCAGCAGACCCGAAAGCGATGTATTCAGGAAATCAACCATGACTGGACCGTCCCGTCAGCGGCTGCGACGTGCATGCTGTTCTCTCAAACATCGGCTGAGACGCCGATTTCTTGAATCCGCTCTGGAAACGCCCCGCCGGAAACCTGCCGCGCCAGGCGTTCGATCTTGGCCGCGTAATCCGGATCGGTTGCGTAGCCGGCCGCCTGCAACGCTTCGGCGAAATTGCGCGGATCATCATGGCCGGTCACTTCCGAATAGCGCGACTGATTGCCAATGAAATCCACATAGTCCCGGATTGCTTCGGCCGGCGAATCATAGGCCCGGAAGCTTGCGACTTCCTGTTGCGCAATGCCGTCGCGAACTTCCGTCGTGACGCTGCTGACGCGTTCGCCCTGCCAGCGGTGATCGGCTTTGATCCCGAATAGATTCCACGATGTCGAGCCATCGGCCCGGACCGGGATATGCTTGCCCCAGCCGGTTTCAAGCACCGATTGCGCCACGATGGCCTCGGCCGGGACACCCAGTCGGGCGGCGGCCTCGCGCGCCAGCGGCAAAAGGGTCTGCACGAATTTCCGGCCGTCATCAAATCCGGAAAAATTCGATGTTGATGAAACCTCGCGAGTTTGCATTTCCGTCTGCGTCGGAGCTACCGGTCGCGCCGCCAGTATCTGGCCGCGATCGATTCGGGGATTGAGTTCCGGATCTGATTGCGGCGTCAGTTGACGCACCAGCATGTCAGCCAACCCCAGCCCTCCGGACGCGGACAGTCGGCCGGCCACTTCGTCGTCGAACAGTTCATGTGCCAGATCCATCCGGCTGTCGCCGAACAGACCGCCTTCGTCCAGCGACGTCGATCGCGCCTGTTTCAGCATCATCTGCACAAACAGCGCTTCAAACTGCTCGGCCGCCTCACGCAACTCGATTGCCCGGGCCGGCGCGCCGCTCTGCCCGACATCGGCCTCGTTCCGAACCGGCGGCAGCGAATGAAGGTCGAGTGCATTCATGCTCAGATCACGATCAACTGGGCGCGCAGCGCCCCGGCCTGGGAGAGCGCTTCCATGATCGCCACCAGATCGCCGGGCGCGGCACCCACGCGGTTGACTGCCTGAACAATCTCGTTCAGCGATACGCCGGCCTCGAACAGGAACATTCGCCCGTCTTCCTCCACCACTTCGATGTCGGTTCGCGGCACAACCACCGTTTCGCCGCCGGCGAATGGCTCGGGCTGGACAACTTCCGGACGTTCGGTGATCGTGACCGAAAGTGAACCATGAGCCACCGCCGCCGGCATGACCCGGACCTCGCTGCCAATGACCACGGTACCGGTGCGCGAGTTGACAATCACCCGCGCCGGCGGCGTACCCGGCTCGATCGCCAGATTTTCCAGCTCCGACACGAACGCAACGCGCTGCTCCAGCAGCTCGGGCGCCTGGACCTCGATCGAGACCGCATCCAGCGGCCGAGCCGTGCCCAGCCCGAGCAGGGAATTGATCGTCTCGGCCACCCGTTGCGCGGTGGTGAAATTCGGTGTGTGCAGGTTGAACACCAGTGACGGGTCAAGATGCAGTGTCCCCGGAACCTCGCGCTCGACGGTCGCGCCGTTGGGAATCCGGCCGGCGGAAGGCACGTTCACGGTGATGCTCGATCCATCCTGGCCAGAGACCCCGAAGCCGCTGACGATCAGATTGCCCTGGGCGATGGCATAGATCTGGCCGTCGGCGCCCTTGAGGGGGGTCATCAGCAGGCTGCCACCGCGCAGGCTGTCGGCATTGCCGATCGAATTGACGGTCACGTCGATGCGTGTGCCCGGCTTCACAAACGCCGGCAGCTCGGCATGTACCGCAACCGCGGCGACGTTATTGAGCTGGGGGTTGACATTGTCAGGGATCGTGATACCGAACTGCTTGAGCATGTTGTTCAGCGATTGGACCGTGAACGGGACCTGGCTGGTCTGGTCGCCGGAATCATCCAGCCCGACCACCAGCCCGTAGCCGACCAACTGGTTGGAACGCACCCCGGCAAGCGAGGCCAGATCCTTGAGCCGCTGGGTCGTGGTTCTGGTCTGTTCCTGCTGGGCGACAACCACGACGTTGCCCGCCAATACCAGAATCAGCATCAAGCACAGAAAGCGAAAGGGAAGTCTCGGCATCTCGATTCCCCGAGTCAGAAAGGAAAGATCGGAGACTGAAAGAAGCGTGTCAGCCAGCCGGGCCGGTTGGCAGCGTTGAGGGCACCCTTGGCGCCGTAGTCGATGCGTGCATCCGCCAGCCGAAACGACGGCACCGAGTTGTCCTCTCCGATATCGGCCGGACGAACGATGCCGGCCACGCGCAAAAGCTCCTGCCCGCGATTGACACGGATCCATTTTTCGCCCCGCACCATCAGGTTGCCGTTGGGCAGCCGGTGATACACGGTCACGCTGATGTTGCCGTCCATGCGGTTGCTTTGCGCGCTGTCACCGGAGCCCTCGAAACTGTTGTCGGAATCCAGGCTGCTCTGGAACAGTGGGATCCCGTCGCCGCGGGTCGGTGCCTCGCCGAACAGTATCGGGTTGCTGATCTCGGTTGAAGTGGAGCGTTCGGTGTTGGTTGAGGCGCTGGTGGTGGCGTCGGTGCGCTCGACCAGCCTGATGGTCAGAATGTCACCGACCCGGCCGGCCTTGACATCGGAAAACAGTGAAACCGCGGTTGCCTGCTGGTAAATCGAGCCGTTGCGTTGCTCGACCGGAATCTCGGGATATTCCGGCGGCGGCATCGGCGACCAATCATCGATTTTCTGCGGGCCGGCACAGCCACATAGCAATACGAGCGCTGCCAGAGCACTGATTCGACGGATAACAGAGAGCATCAGTGAAATCTCCGGCTAGATATTGTTGGAAACAAACTGCAACATCTCGTCGGCGGTCCGGATCGAACGTGAATTGAGTTCGAACGCGCGCTGGGTTTCGATCATGTTGACCAGCTCCTCGACGGTATTGACATTCGAACCCTCGACCGCCCCTTGAATCAGGGTGCCCAGACCGTTGATGCCGGGCGTGCCGCGAAGCGCCGGCCCGCTGGCGCCGGTTTCAATGAACAGGTTCTCGCCCCGCGGTTCCAGGCCACCGGGATTGACAAAGTCGGTGGTCTGCAAAATGCCGACCTGAACCGGTGCGGCCTGCCCCGGCAATTGCACGCTGACAGTGCCATCGGAACCGATGGTGACGCTCTGAGCATTATTCGGCACATTGATCGCCGGCTGCACCGGAAGCCCGCCCGCAGTCACCATCCGGCCATTGGAATCCAACCGAAAAGAACCGTCGCGGGTGTAGGCCGGACTTCCGTCGGGCTGGAGAATCTCGAAAAATCCGCGGCCCTGGACGGCCACATCAAACGCGTTTCCAGTCTGGACCAGCGAACCCTGGGTGAAGATCTTTTCCGAGGCCACGACACGCACACCAGTGCCGAGATAGACCCCTGACGGAATTTCGTTTTCCTGGGTCTGCTGACCACCTGCCTGACGCACATTCTGATAGACCAGATCCTCGAATACCGTTCGCCCGCGCTTGAAGCCATTGGTGTTGACGTTGGCCAGATTGTTGGAGACATTGGACAGTCGGGTCTGCTGTGCATCCAGACCGGTCTTGGCGACCCAAAGTGCTTTCATTTTCCTGCCTCCTGAAGCGTTGCGATATCGAACAAGAATCCGTATTGAAGCTCGTTGCAAAGCATGTGCCAGCGCAATCGGCGGGCGTCAATTGAACCTGAGCAGACGCGCCGAAACCTCCGAGTTTTCATTGGCCACGCGCAGCATCCGGACCTGCATCTCGAATTGCCTCGAAAGATTGACCATTTCCACCAGGCCGGCGGCCAGATTGACGTTGCTGGCTTCCAGCGCACCGGAAGCCAGGCTGACGCGGGCATCCGCTGATGGCAGCGCGCCATCTGCAGCGCGGAAAAGGCCATCGGGGCCACGTCGCAGCTCCTGATTTTCAGGCAATACCAGCAAGATCCTGTCGAGCACCGCCTGCGCCTCGGGACCCTGCCCCAAGGGCACGATCGAGACCGTGCCGTCCCTGCCGATCGTGATGTCCCGATACGGGGGCACTGCCACCGGACCGGCATTCCCCTGCACCGCAAGTCCATTGCCGGTTCGCAGGATGCCGTTGACATCGACCGCGAGATCACCGCGCCGGGTCAGGGCCGGCTGTCCCTGCGCATCCTGTACCACGATCCAGCCGTCACCCTGTATAGCCACGTCCAGATGGTTGCCGGTGGTGATCATGGCGCCCGGCGAGAGATCCGGGCGTTCGCCCACCGACAGAGCATTGACCCGGCTGGCATGTCCATCACCCTCGACCGGTCGGCTGACCACTTCATTGAGTGCCGCCTTGAACCCGGTGGTGCTGGCATTGGCAATATTCTGGCTGTTACGGGCCTGACCCTGCATGGTCTGGCTCATTCCCGTCATTGCGACATACAGCATTCGATCCATGATTCAGCTCCGGCCGGGACTCCCGTCAATTCGCTCGCTAGCGAATATTGATGATGGTCTGGGTGACCGTATCGGCGGTCGAAATCATCTGCGCGTTGGCCTGGAAATTCCGCTGCGCGGTAATCATGTTGACCAGCTCGGCGGTCAGGTTGACATTGGAATCCTCCAGCGCACCGGCCTCGATGACCCCGAAACTCGAGGTTCCGGCTTCACCGAAACGCACCTGCCCGGACTCGAAGGTCTCGCCGAACGCGGTGTCTCCAACATTCTGAAGACCTTGCTGGTTGGCAAAGTTGGCCAGGGCAAGCTTCCCCAGCGGCGTGGACTGACCATTGGTGAATTGCGCAAACACAACTCCTTCCTGGCTGATGTCCACCCCGCTCAGGCGGCCACTGGCAAAACCGTCCTGGGAGAGACTATTGACGCCGAACAGTCCGCCGAATTGGGTGGCGTTTTCGAAGTTGGTCGTCAACTCGATTGGATCGGCACCATTGCCCGGAGTAAAAAGCGGAAATGCAATCTCGCCATTGGCCGGCACAACCAACTGCCCGGTGGAATCGAAGGCCAGCGGCTGGGCCACACCCACGGCATTGCCGTCGATGGTCAGGGAGACTTCCCACTCATTGGGATTGGCAGTCTTGACGAAAAAGTAGCTGGCGGTATGTGTCTGGCCCAGCGAGTCGAAGACCGTCAGCGACGTTGTGTGATTGAAGGAATCAGGATCATCCGGATCAAACGGCGCCACCGGCGGCGCGACGGCATCTGCCGGCAGGTTCAGGCCTGCCTCGATCGCCTCGGTTGCCTGGGGTGGATTGTCGGTGGTCACCAGCCTGAGGTCGGTCAACTGCGCGGTATTGAAACCGTTCACGCCCTGCGGCGGAAAAGCCTGCAGCCTTGCGCCCTGGGCATTGACGACAAAGCCGTCGCGATTGATGCCGAACGCTCCGGCGCGGGTATAGCTGAGTTCCTGATTGCTTGAAAGCGTAAAGAAACCATCGCCGGTCAATGCCAGGTCCAGATTGTTTTCGGTAAAACTGATCGAACCCTGGGAAAACTGGTTCTGCACCTGGGACAGCCGGGTGCCGAGGCCAATGGCATTGCTTGATACCGCCTGCAGACCGGACGCGAAAAGTTCGGCGAAATCGCCTCGTGATCGTTTGAACCCGCTGGTATTGACGTTGGCAATGTTGTTGGCGGTGATATTGAGATCCGAATTGGCGGCATTCAGCCCGGACAATGCGATTTGAAAAGGCATGCTGTTCTCCTTTAAGCGATTTCGGTGACCTGGTCCAGCGGCATCCGGCCCAGCCCTTCAAGATTGATGAAAATTCCCCGCGCACCATCAAGGGATACGCTTTCAACACGACTCCAGGCCAGTGCCGGCGCCTGCACTGCCTGATTCTGAAGCTGGACCTCGGCTTCGATCCGATAGCGTCCGGCGGGTAATGGAGTGCCTTCGGCATCGACCCCGGACCATTCGAATTCGGCACGACCACCGGCCTGTACACTGGACAGGCGCGCGACCACGGCGCCGCTTTCGTCAAGAACCGATATGCTTGCGCCCCGCGCACCGGGCGGCAGATCCACGGCCATGCGCACCGGCTGATCCCCGTTGAACTGTACCGCCTCGGCCGGCACCAGCACTTCGCGATCGACCAGCGAGGCGGCCTGCAGGGCCTGCGAGCCCGCCAGCGCATTCACGTTACTGTCGAAACTCTGCTGCAGACCCTGTATGCCCGAGACAGTGGAAAACTGCGCCATCTGACCCAGGAAGTCGCCGTTTTCCATCGGCTCAAACGGATCCTGGTTGGTGAGCTGGGTGATCATCAGCCTGAGAAAATCCTGCTGACCCAGGTCGGATGTCCCCGTGGCCGCGGGCGGCGCAAGGTCGGAAAATTGACGGATGCCTGCAAGGTTGTCCATGACTATGCCTTTGTTCAGTTGCCGAGATTGAGCGTGCGCAACAGCAGATCGCGCGTGGTGGTCAGAATCTCGGCGTTGGTCTGGAAGGCTCGTGATGCCGAGATCATGTTGGTCATTTCCTCGGCCAGGTTCGTATTCGGCCGATAGACATAGCCGTTTTCATCGGCCAGATGATGGCCGGGCTCGTAAACCATTTCCGGCGGCCGGTTGCTTTCGACCACGCCCAGCACGCGGACACCGCCGACACTGTCGGATGCAAATTGATCCAGCGCCGTCTCGAACACCGGATGGCGAGCCCGGAATGCACTCTGGGCATCACCGCTGACGGTATTGAGATTGGCCATGTTCGACGCCGTGGTATTCAGGCGCACCGACTGCGCCGACATTCCGGACCCGGCGATATCGAGAACCTTCAGCAAACTCATCCGTTACTACCTCCGCGTAAAGCCGTAATCAATGCATCAATACTGCCGCCGAGAAACTGGAGTGAAGCCTGATAGCGCACCGAGTTCTCGGAAAACGCCGCCTGCTCGCGATCGGTTTCCACCGTGTTGCCATCCAATGCGGGCTGTAGCGGTATTCGATACAGCAGTCGCTCACCTGCCGAAGTGCCGGCCGGGCCAAGATGGGCTTGATGAGTGCGTTTGACTTCGGCCCCCTGCTCGCCGGCCTGGGCCAGTGCGGATCGAAAATCGATATCGCGGGCCTTGAAACCGGGGGTGTCGGCATTGGCCAGATTCGACGCCAGTACGCTATTGCGTCGTTCGTGCACCAGCAAGGCCTGTTGCTGGATGCCAAAAAATTGATCAAGGTCGAATTGCATTCGTCGCTCAAGACTGTTCGAAAGCTGCCGTTACAGATGCAATGGATGTGCCAGCCGATGTGGCATATTCAATCTCCGTTCCACGGATTGCGAGCGAATCCACGGATACAAGACCCGCGGCGAGCGTTTCGGGGCTGCCGTTGCGCACGAATTTTTCAGCCCGGGCTGATCAAACAGGCCAATGCAGTGCGGCAAAACATTGCCGCACTCGGCAAAAGCTCACCGCCCGGCACGTCTTTTGCAGGGCAATCCGAGAGAACCAAGCTGACGGGATTGATGCGCCTTTTTAACCGCACACTGCTATCGACGCGCTGCAGACGGATTGCCTTTGGCATCATTGTGCTGGTGTTCGGGACGGTCCCGACCGCGTTGACTGCCAAACCGGATCTTCAACCACTGGAAGAGATTCGCCAGGCTGCGAAACTTCATGTTCAGAACGAACTCGCGACACCGACAACCGGTACTCTGATCCGGCCGGGAAACCTGGATTCGCGCCTGAAACTGGGACGCTGCCTGCAGGAACTGCGGACATTCACTGCCGGAGGTTCCGCGACCACGGGCAATGTCAGCATTGGTGTCGAATGCCCGGGAAGCTGGCGGCTGTTTGTTCCGATCAGTATTGAAACGCACCAGCCTGTAATCGTTCTGCGGCGCGCTTCCGGCCGGGCCGAGCCTCTGCAGGCAGATCATCTGGCGACAGAAATCAGGAACACCCGTGATCTGTCGCGCGGATACTTTAGCGATCCGGAACAGGTCATCGGACAGGTCCTGCGCCGTTCAGCATCGGCAGGCGTGGTCCTCACGCCGGCGATGCTGGAAGCCGCGAGGCTGATCGAGAAAGGACAGGTCGTGCGCCTGCTGACATCGCTGGGCGGTGTTCAGGTCATGGCGTCGGGAACCGCGATGGCCAGTGCGGCTGAAGGTCAGCGGATCACGGTCAGAAATATGAGCTCGAACAAGCTGGTGGAGGGGATCGTGACCGGCCCGGATACTGTCACTATTCGATAATCGGGCTTTATCTGTTAAAGTTTTCACGATCCGGGCCGACATAACATATATAGCGTGAAGGAATTCAATATGGCTAACGACATAACGGGCATAGGCAAGACGATTTCTCCGGAGACCGGCAACCGCACCGCCGCGGAAACAAGACGGGAGGCGGACCTGCCCTCTGCCGGCGGAACAACCACCGGTCGGGCGGACTCGCAGGAGTTGACCGGCGCTTCCCGACTGCTGCAACGTCTGTCCAGCGAGATCTCCGACAGCGATCCGGTCGATCGCGGGCGCGTCGAAGCCATTCTTGCCGAAATCGATACAGGCCGTTTTTCATTCGATGCCGACGAAGCCGCATCCCGTCTGCTCGGAATCGAGCGGCTGTTCGAATCGAACTGATCATGATCGGCTCCGACTACCACGCCGAGCTGGAAGCGATCTATATCGATCAGAGGGATCAGGCAATTTCCCTGCAAGGTATTCTCCAGGAGGAACGGACAGCACTACACGATGGCGATGTCGCCGAGCTGGAGCAGTTGACCTCAAGCAAGACCCTGCATCTCGAGGAACTGGACAAACTTCGCGGCCGCGAGTTGGCGCTTCTGAGTAATCAACAGTCTGGTCGCGCGGACGACTCGAATCCACCGCATGAGTTGAACCACAGGCGCATGGAAGCATTGAAGGCTCTTGGCGAATGTCATCGCCTGAACATGCGAAACGGTCTGCTGTTGCAGAGCCGGATCGGTTTTGTTCGGCGCGCTCTCGATGTGCTGGGGAATCTCGAAGGGACACCCCGGCTTTACGGCTCGGACGGGCAGATGGAAACCGGCCGCCAATCGCGGCTGATGGCCCGGGGATAATAGCCGAAAGAAGGGTTTCGGCTGGATCGCGCGGCGCCATGTGCCCAGTGACGATTTCTGCTGGTCAATCAGCCGGCATTTCATGCAGGACTGAGGTAATCCTGAAACTCGGGTAACATTCGACCTCACTCCAGAACTGCCAGGAACCTGATCCTTGGCCGATACCGAAATCAAGCACCGGGACATGATCGGCAGGCTGCTCGAAAGCGTGCACCAGCACAAACTTTCGATCCAGATGCTGCAGGATTCCCCCGAGGAAGAGGAATTGTCGCAATTGCTGGCGCTGCGGCCGGCCGAGAACATCCTTGTGCTGGATGCCCCGCGCGGCATGAGCGATACCCATTTTGCTCCGGGGCAGACCCTGGTGGCCAGTGTCTGGCACAATGGGATGCAATTGCGATTCAGGCTTCGGATCGTGGAGCAGCAGGCTTTCGAGGGATATCCCGCACTCATCACGGACTGGCCTTCGGTCATTCAGTCGATCCAGCGACGCAATGCTTTCAGGGTTCGATTATGGAATTTCACGTCGCGAGCGGACCTTTTGATGCGCGATGGCCCCCAGTTGAGTGGACGAATTCTCGACCTGTCTGTCGGCGGTTTTTCCACGCTTTTGCCGCCGGATGCCCCACTCGAAATCGGGCAGACGGTAACATGCGAGATCTTTATCCAGGGACAGACTGATTTTATCGCTGGCGCTGAAATCCGCAACATGAGCCTAGTCTCGCGAGATACGCATCTTCGCGTCGGCGCCGAATTTTCCGAAATCGAGCCAACCAACAGAAGACGCCTGGAACAGCTACTGCGGGAGTTCGAGAGGGAGCAGATCCGAAGACTTCGCGGGACCAATCGAGATCCCGAGGCCGGCGAGTGATGAGATTGCTTATCGACACACACCGAAAACGGAACGCATCTTATTCGTGCATTGATTCGGGGTTAACAGCATGCTGAGGAGGCTCAAAAATGGCTGACCAGAAACCGGTGAGCCCGGATTCCGCCGTTGAATCCACCAACATACTTCTGGCACGCCAACCAATTTTCACGCCGGAATTGAAAGTCTACGGCTACGAGTTATTGTATCGCTCCGCCAACGAGCTCGCAGCCGACCTCGAAGCGAACGATGAAGTCCAGCGCAACGCAACCATCAAGGTAGTGGTCAATGCCATCATGGATATCGGCGTTGAATCCGTTGCCGGAGAGCACCTTGCCTTTTTCAACATCCCCGCCGAAATGTTGATGCAGGGGCTGGATCTTCCTTTCGGCGGCTCGAAAATCGGCCTGGACCTCCTGGATTACGCTACCGCCGGAGATGATCTCAAACCCGCGCTCGAGTCACTCCGGCTTGATGATGTGGTATTGGCACTCGATGACTTCAGGTGGTCCGAAAATCAGGGTGATTTTCTCGACCTGATCGATATTGTCAAAGTTGATATCAGCGCCGCTGACGCAACCGAACTTGCCGTGACGCTGGAAAAACTGTCAGGCTACAACTGTCTACCCGCAGCCAAAAAGGTTGAAACACGCGAGCAGTTCGAAGCGTGTCGAGAGCTGGGCTTCGAGTTGTTCCAGGGTTTTTTCCTGAGTAAGCCCGAGTTGATCGAGACCGGTAAACTGCCCGATAGCAAGATGAATATCCTGCGACTGATTTCCAGACTGCAGGACCCGGAAATTCAGGCCAGGGAAGTCGAGCAGGTGATCCGCCAGGACGTCACCCTGCATTTCCGGTTGTTGCGTACCGTCAACTCCGCCTATTTCGGTCTGCCGGTGGAAATCAAGTCCATATCCCACGCCGTGGCTTACCTGGGATTGCCGGCAATCCAGAAATGGGCCTATTTGCAGTTGATCGCAAGCTCCGATGAAACACCTGGGGAATTGATTCGCCAGTCACTCATTCGGGCGCGAATGAGTGAGCTCCTGACACATGCCATGCCCCGGGAAGCACAGGACAAGGCCTTCACGGTCGGGCTTTTCTCGCTGCTCGACAGCCTGCTGGGCATTTCGATGGACCAGGTTCTGGACCAGCTACCTGTAGATGAGATCCTCCAGGATGCTCTGACTCGCCATGATGGCCCCTACGGCCGGCTGTTAAAAACCGTGATCAATTATGAACAGGGTCGATGGCAACAGGTCGGTGAGGGGATGTACGAAACCAATAATCTTGCCAAAAGTTATCTGGAAGCGGTTCAGTGGGCCGGGGAGCAGTATCAGCTTCTGTCTCAACCGAATTGATCCGGTAATCAGCGAAGCAATCGAACTCGATCGCCGGAAATCACGAGCATATCCCAACCCTTGTGCTGAAGACTCTCGGCACCGCCGGTAAATCTCCCGAACGCCGGCAGAATCAGATGATCGCGTTTGCGGGCGAATGCCGGAAGGCGTAACCGTTCATGACCCGATCGAAGAACTCGCCGCCGCGCTCGCGCTGATCGCGCGTGGCAACGCTCACAGACCGGGCGAAGACCTTGCGCCAGCCACGTTGGCCGTTTCAAATCCCGAGCCGCGTGCCGACCGGGTTCGCGGGGTCTCTTCAAGCCGCGACACCGCATCTCGGCCGGAGCGTAGCGCTGACCTGGTCAGCTATCACATCGAGGTCGGTGCCCGCCACGGGGCGAAACCCGGAAATATCGTCGGCGCCATCGCCAACGAAGCCGGGCTGGATTCCAGCGAAATCAGGGCGGAAGGATCACCGGCAAGAAACCGGGTAAACCGGGCAAGCCCAGGCCAGCGCCGACACGTCCGGCCCGAACGCGCGCCGAACGCAAGGCCAACTTCAGCGCGCGCAAGAAGAACTGACGCCGCGTCGAGTAACCCCCGGCTCACGACCCCGGATCAAGGCCGGGGCGGGCTCTGGAGCCATCTCGCGACGGTCGGGTGATGATTGGTCGGGAATCACAGCGACTCATACTCGAACTTCTGGCCGCCCACCGTGGCTTCGGCCATCAGCCCGCCCCGGCCCATGATGAACACCGCCACTCCGCGTTCATAGCTGGTGGTGGCGGCCGCGCCGGCGGTGGCCACGATCGCGGTGGCCTGGGCCGAGAATTCGAAGTTGCCACGCTGGAAGGTCCTGAGCGAGGCATCATCCTGGAAGAAGATCACCTGCGAAAAATTCTGCACGCCGATCTGCAGGCCGACCGTTCCCTGCATGCTGCGCGCACGTCCGATCGGCTCGCCACGCTCGAATACGATCCCGGTGCCATATGATCCTCCAAGTCCGAATCCGGCTTTGCCGACGCTGGGAAACACCACATAACCATGTGCATGATCGACCCATTCCTGCAGGCTGGGATCGCGATCAACAAAGCGCACCAGCGTGGCCCGGGCATCGGCGATGCGCACGCTGTCGGAAGGCGAGGATGCGCAGCCGCTGAATAACAATGCCGACAGCATCACGACTGCGCCGATTGTCGCAGCCGGGAACTTGCCCCGACCAGGAATCTGCTTTTGCATGCGGGACTTCCTTGATTGAGTTCGTCATTCAGATTGTAGCGACTTGCCGCGGTTCTGTTCGTTCATCGGGAAACTGCAATCTGGCCAGGCGTTGGTACAGACCCGACTCCGCCATCAGGCCTTCATGCGTGCCTTGCGCGACCAGCTTCCCGTTTTCGATCACCAGAATCCGATCGGCCTCGCGAACTGTGGCCAGCCGGTGCGCGATAACCAGCACAGTGCGCTCACGACTGGCGTCATCGATCGCCTGTTGCACCAGTTGTTCGCTTTCTGCGTCAAGGCTGGCGGTGGCCTCGTCGAGCAGCAGAATGCCCGGAGTCGTGAGCAATGCGCGCGCAATCGCCAGGCGTTGCCGCTGGCCGCCGGAAAGCCTCACACCGCGTTCGCCGAGAAACGTCGCGTATCCCTCCGGCAGTGCCTGGATGAATTCGTGGGCATGCGCAAGGCGCGAGGCTTCGTTGACCTCCCGATCCCCGGCCTCCGGGTGGCCATAGCGGATATTGTCGCCGGCGCTGCCCGAAAACAGCACAATATCCTGCGCGACCACGGCCAGACGCCGGCGCAGGGCGCTGGGGTCGAAATCCCGCAGATCGCAACCGCCGATCCGAATACAGCCGGCGGCGGGATCGTAAAATCGCAGAATGAGCTGGAAGATGGTGCTCTTGCCAGCGCCCGATGGCCCGACCAGCGCCACGGTTTCGCCCGGCTCGATGCGAAACGAGATGTCACGAAGCACCAGCTCGTCGGGACGTGCCGGATAGGCGAACGAAACCCGGTCGAATTCGAGATCCAGCGATCCTTCCGGAACTGCGGTCGGATTTTCCGGCAATGGAAGCTGTCGGGTCGCGGTCAGCAGTTCAGCCAACCTTTCCATCGCGCCGGCCGCGCGCTGGACGCCGCCCCAGACCTCGCTCAGCGATGCGGTGGAACCGGCCGCAAGCAATGCATAGAGCACGAACTGGCTCAACTGACCCGGGGTCAGGCGATTGTCCAGTACCGCGTGCGCGCCCAGCCACAGCACGAAGGTGACCGCACCAAAGGTCAGGACGATGACCAGCACAATCAGGATGGTGGTGGCAAAGATGCGACGTCTCTGGGCGCCGAAGGCGCGCTCGACCTGATTGCTGAAATTCAGGGCCTCGCGCGCTTCCTGGGCAAACGACTGCACGGTGGCCACGGCGTTGATGGTCTCATCGCCATGGGCGGAGAAATCCGCAACCCGATCTTGGGCATCGCGCGAAAGACGTCTGACCCAGCGCCCCAGCAGCGCGACCGGAATAAACACCAGCAGGATCATCAGGCCTATCACCCCGGCCAGCGATGGCGCGGTCACCACCAGCATGATCGAGGCGGCCACGAGCATCAACAGATTGCGTACCGCCACCGAGGCGGCCGAACCGATCAGCGATTCAACCAGCGTGGTGTCGGTATTGAGCCTGGACAGGACTTCGCCGGTGCGCGTGGTGGCGAAGAATTCTGGCTCCATCCGGATTACGCGCGAGTATACGTCGCGCCTGAGATCGGTGACGATGCGCTGGCCCAGCCACGAGACCCAGTAAAACCGCAGGCCACCGGCCACCGCCATCAGTGTGGCCGCGCCGAACAGCAGCCAGAACCACAGGTTGATGGTGTCCGGATCGTCGGCCATGAAACCCTTGTCAATGACCTGGCCGACCGCCGCGGGAATCACGATGGTCGCCACGGCCGCCAGCGACAGAAACAGGGCAATCAGCCCCACTTGCATGCGGTAGTGAAGGAGATACGGCCGCAGAGCCTTGAGAGAAGTAAAGTCGCGGCTCGGAGTTCGCTGTTCAGTTTGGGTTTCGGACGTCATTACCAATATTGTATTGTGCTCGCCGGATAAAAGCCTGAATGATCCGCAAGGGTTTCACAATCATCAATCCAGGGCCTGCGCCCGGAGCATTCTTCGCGCCTGACGGCCACGTTGCCAGCTTGCCCATGAATACAGCGCAAGCGCGCTCCAGATGGCGCCGAACGCCACGGCGTGGTTGGCGGTAAAAGTTTCCTGAAACAGAAAAACCGCCAGGCAGAAGGAAATCGAGGGGGCCAGGTATTGCATCAGACCCACCGTGGTCAGGGGCAGTCCGCGTGCGGCGGTGGCGAACAGCACCAGCGGCAAGACCGTGACCAGGCCACTCCCGACCAGCAGCCAGTCCAGACTGGCGGCCTGACTGCCGAATACCAGTCCCTGTCCCTGCCCCAACCACCAGAGCCAGGCCAGCGCGAAAGGCATCATCATCAGCGTTTCCCAGAACAGGCCGACCATGGGACCTACATCGGTCATTTTCCGCACCAGGCCGTAAAACCCGAACGAGAACGCCAGTACCAGCGCCAGCCAAGGCGGCTGACCAATCATCAGCGTCATGTACAGCGTCCCGGCCGCGGCCAGAATGATCGCGATGATCTGGGCGCCGAACATGCGCTCGCGCAACACCACGGTCCCCAGCAGCACGCTGACCAGCGGATTGATGAAGTAACCAAGGCTGGTTTCCAGAATCCGATCGGTGTTGACGGCGTACACGAACACCAGCCAGTTGATCGCGACCAGAGCACCGCTGAACAACAACGCCGCGGCGACTTTCGGCTTGATGCGTACATGCGAACGCAGACGGCCACGGTGCCGCAGGGCCAGCAGCAGCAGCAAAAAAAGCACCGACCAGATCACTCGATGGGCGATGATCTCGTCGGCACTGGTCGCCGCGATGAGCTTGAAGTAAAGCGGCACCAGACCCCACAGCCCATAGGCGCCGAATCCGGCAATCAGCGCCTGCCGCGAGCTCACCGCTGCTTGAGATCCGGTCATTGCTCAGCGCCTTGCCGGATCCGGAAAAGCGGACGTACCCAATCAGCCGCCGCCTTCACCGTCGTCTTTGTCGCGCCGGGTTCGCCGCTCCAGCAGATCCAGCACCCTGCGGCCAGCCTCCTCGCGCACCACACCGGCAATGTCAGGAGTCAAACGGGGTGAGCCGAGGCTGCCACCGATATCCAGTGGAATGCGGCCCAGCGATTCACTTTCCAGTTGAAGCCGCCCTTCCAGACCCAGATCGCCCAGGCCCAGCCGAACATCTCCCTGAACACCCAGCAGTTCGGTGATCATTTGAATCCCTGGGAACCGGATCGTGCCGTCCGTCACTTCCAGAATGCCGGACGTCCTTTCAAACGTCGTCCGGCCACCGGTTCCGGCGCGCACCGCCGCGGCAATGTTTCGCGCCGAAAGCCCTTCCACCATCGCATCGAGATCGATGCCGCGGATGCTGCCGTCGGAAAAGTCATATTCGCCATCACCGTTGAGCGACGACAGGATTGCCGCTGCGTCCAGACCGCTTGCCTGAAGGCTCATGTCCAGTACGCCCGATCCGGTGAGATAGAGATCCAGACCCCACGGCGCAAGCGCCTGACCCAGGCTCTCCAGATCAAATACCGGTGAGACCTGTACCCTGGCCGGCTCCTGGTTGAGATCGACCATTGCCACGGCGTCGATCCGGCCTCCCTGCAGGCGTGCGGCCAGTGGGTCGACGGTAACGATACCGCCATCGGATAACAGACGCGCACGCACTTCCGTCATGTCAAGGCCGGCCACGGTCATCTGGTCTAGCTCGAGTCTTGCGTCGAGGTCAAATTCGCGCAGCAGCATCAGGGGCGATTCGGCATCCTCGTCTACGGCCTGATCACCTTCGGGCATGACCGCCAGCAGCGCATCCACATTCAGGCGCTGACCCGACGCGTTGGCGTCAATCCTCGGCGGCTCGGCATCGCGATAGGAAAACGAAGCTTCAAGCTGCGTCCCGCCCAGATCCAGCATCCCGTCCTGGAACCGCGCAACCAGCGGTGGTCCGGGATTCAGAGTTGCGCGGCCAGTCAAGCCCAGCGGCATTCCGGCGGCCTGGGCCGTCATGCCCAGTTCGTTTACCTCGATCGGACCGTCGCCGGCCGGCACCGTCAACGTCCCGGAAACATCGATATCCTCGATCGTCGGTGGCTCGCCAATCGCGCCCCTGAAGAAGAATTTCACCGGGCGATCGAAAGCAAACGAATCAATCTGCAGGCGTTCGACCAGGAAAACCTGTCGCGCGTCGGTGGCCTCGTCACTGATCACCAGTCGCGACTGCGACAGAGAAATGTTTCCGGTCGTGATCCGCGGCGGCTCAGCACCCTCATCGTCACCGGATGGTCCCGCCGTCGCATCACCCGTCAGTCCGTCCATCGACGAGCGGCCGGCTCGGTCGGTATGCAACACCAGCCTGGAATTTTCGAGACCGATATCTCCGGTTTCGACCTCGCCTCGCAATAGAGGGAAAAGCGCCAGCGACATGTTCAGCTCATCGGCCTCGAACAGACCCGGGCCGGCAAAATTGGGCGGACCGGACAGCTTCACGTCCCTGGCGCGCAGTGACAGGCGCGGGAGCAGCTTGAGCTCCAGCGGCCCGTCTATGCGAAGTTCCCGACCGGTCTGGGCCCGAACCTGATCGATCGCGATCTGCTTGAGGCGCTCTTCGTCAAAATACATCACCACCGTCGCCCAAAGACCCAGCACGATCACCACGACCGCGGCCAGAAAGATCAGCATTGCGCGCATTGATGGACTCCGGTGGGAAGATGCCTCATTGTAGACCCGTCAAGCGTCAGCCTCGCAGCATTTCACGGGCCTTGTCCAGGGCCTGGAGAAATACGTCGATTTCCCCTATTGTGTTGTAGACCCCAAACGAGATGCGCGCGGTGGCGGCCACGCCGAAGAACTGCATCACCGGCATGGCGCAATGGTGGCCGGTGCGAATCGCGACGCCCAGATGATCGACGATGGTCCCGATATCATTGGCGTGCGCGCCTTCAAGGGTGAACGAGACCACCGGGCCCTTGTGCTCCGCGGTGCCGATGATGCGCAAGCCTTCGATTCCTCCCATGCGCTCGGTGGCATGTTGCAGCAGGCTTTCCTCGTGGGCCGCGATCGCGGCAATCCCGGTGCGGCGGAGAAACTCGAACGCCTCTCCCATACCAATGGCGCCCGCGATATTGGGCGTACCGGCTTCGAACTTGTGCGGCAGATCATTGAAGGTGGTGCCGTTGAAACTGACGTGCTTGATCATCTCGCCCCCGCCCTGCCACGGCGGCATCGCTTCCAGCAGCGCCTCGCGCCCGTAAAGCAGGCCGATCCCGGTCGGACCGTACATCTTGTGGGCCGACAGACAGTAGAACTCGCAGCCCAGCGCCTGGACATCGACCTTGACATGCGGTGTCGCCTGGGCGCCGTCGACCAGCGTCGCCACCCCGTGCTCGCGGGCAATGCGACAGACTTCGGCGACCGGGTTCACGGTGCCCAGCGCGTTGGAGACATGCACGATGCCGATCAGCCGGGTGCGCTCACTGATCATCTCGCGCAGACGCTCCAGTTCGAGTTCGCCACGAGAGTTGATCGGCGCGACTTTCAGCACCGCACCGGTGCGCTCGCACAAAAGCTGCCACGGCACGATGTTGGAGTGATGCTCCATATGCGTGATCAGGATTTCGTCACCCGGCTCGAGCTTCGGCTCCAGGTAGGCATTGGCGACCAGATTGATGGCTTCGGTGGTACCGCGGGTGAACACGATTTCGCGTTCACAGGCCGCATTGATCCATTCCCGCGCGCGGCTTCGGGCCGCCTCGAACTGTTCCGAGGCCTCGACACTGAGCTGATGAACGCCGCGATGCACATTGGCGTTGTAATAACGGTAGAAGCGATCGACTGCCTCAATCACGCATTCCGGCCGCTGCGCCGTGGCGGCTGAATCAAGATAGACCAACGGCTTGCCGTGCACTTGTCTTTCAAGCACCGGAAACTGGGCCCTGACCGCCTCGATATCGAGCACCGGGTTCACCTGCTGT
This sequence comes from uncultured Halomonas sp., assembly GCA_964453565.1. GTDB lineage: Bacteria > Pseudomonadota > Gammaproteobacteria > Xanthomonadales > Wenzhouxiangellaceae. The sequence continues at coordinate 11,068 of CAYVPB010000026.1, read as the reverse complement.
GCCGCAAGACTCATGTTCACAACAACTCCTTGAGCTGATCGGTCAGCCATGCCTTCACATCCTCGGCGGGCAATGGGTCGAATACCGCGGCGGCAAAGCCGTATTTCAGCAAGGCCAGAGCCTCGGCGTCGCTTAAGCCGCGCGATCGCAGATAAAAACGCGCCGTATCGTCGAGCTGGCCAATCGTCGCGCCATGACTGGCGGTGACTTCCTCAGCGTCGATTTCAAGTTCCGGCTTGGTGTTGATGCGCGCATTTTCACTCAGCAGCATGTTGCCGGTATTCATGTCGGCATGACTATGATCGGCGCCGGGAAGGATCCGTATTTTTCCGTTGAACACGCCCACGGCCTGATCGTCGGCCACGATCCGGAAGTCTTCGGCGCTCTGGCTAGGCCCAACCTGATGCCGGATCGAGGTATGCCAATCGGTCAGGGAACGCCCGGCAAGTACCGCGACCCCGCGGATTTCGGCGCGTGCCTCCGGGCCGCAAAGTTCAACCATGAGGTCCTGACGGCTCAGGCGCCCACCGCCATCCAGGGCCGCGACCCGATAATCGCCATTGTCCCGCACCTCGACCCGGGTCCGTTCGATCATTGCGGTGTACCCGGCCCGGCGCCGGATCACATGATCGAGCCGCGCACCGGTTTCCAGTTCGATATCGAGAACGGTGTTGATCAAGCCCGACCCGCCGACTGTGTTGATCTCGATCAGGCGGGCAGATACCCCCGGCGCCAACTCCAGACGCAGGCGTGGATGCACGACCGCCTCGAAACCCTCGCTGGTGGTGGTATTCAGGACCAGCGGGTGGGTCTGCGACTGGTCAATCCGAATCCGCCAGCCCTGGACGAAACGGGCCAGGTTGAGCCAGGCAAAGGCATCGCCCGGACCCTCGTCATCCAAATCCTCAATGTCGATATCGCCGGCAACCAGCCCGATCAGAGTCACGCCGGCGGGCAAGCGGCAGCGCGACGGGTCGAGCTCGCCATCATGAATGTGGATCAGAGCGCAGTCGAACGGAAGCTCGGGCGGATCCGGCCACACGACTTCTCCCCGCTGGCGCGCAAACATGCGCTTTTCCAGCAGCGACAGCGGCATGTATTTCCAGTTCTCGGTCTTGCGATGCGGAAACCCATGCTGCATCAGGACTCGAAGAGCCCGTCGCCGGAGCACTTCGAACGAGCTGTCCACAACGCCAGCAGATTCTGCATCGGCGGAACCGGTCACCAGTTTTTCAAGCAACGCGGTCATCGCTGGTCACGCCTCCTCGCCTTCGAGAAATGCATAGCCCTCGCGCTCCAGCCGATGCGCCAGGCTGCGATCGCCGGACTCGGCAATACGACCGTCGGACAGCACATGCACATGATCGGGCTCGAGATAGTCCAGCAGGCGCTGGTAATGGGTGATGACGATGAATGATCGATCGGCATCGCGCATCCTGTTGACGCCCTCGGCGACCAGCTTGAGCGCATCGATATCGAGGCCGGAATCGGTCTCGTCGAGAATCGCCAGCTTCGGCTGCAACACCGCGAGCTGCACGATCTCGTTACGTTTTTTCTCGCCGCCGGAAAAACCCTCGTTGACGGCACGCTTGAGCAGGCTCTCGTCCATCTTCAACTGCTTCAGGTTCTCGCGCACCGACTTGAGAAACGTCACCGAATCGATTTCGTCCTCGCCCTTTGCCTTGCGCTGGGCATTGAGTGCCGCGCGCAGGAAGTAGGCATTGTTGACACCGGGAATCTCGACCGGATACTGCAATGCCAGAAACAATCCGGCCGCGGCGCGTTGCTCGACTTCCAACGCCAGCAGATTCTGACCATCGAACTCGACCGAACCGCCGGTGACCTCGTACCCGTCACGACCGGCCAGCGCATAGCCCAGTGTGGACTTGCCCGAACCGTTCGGCCCCATGATGGCATGCAACTCGCCATTGCCGACTCGCAGGTTCAGACCCTTGATGATCTCGTCGCCACCGACGGCGACGTGCAGTTGTTTGATCGTTAACATAAAACCTCTTGAAACCGCAGATTACGCAGATTTACGCAGAAAAACTCGATGCAAATCGCTTGAACTCCAGCGACCTTGAACGAAAGTTGAATAGCAGCGCTCTCGAGAAACGTACGACTTTCAAATAATTGATCACCTGAGCAGCATCGACAGGCCCGATGGATTGGACCGCCTTGATCTCTACGATTAGATCATCGAAGCATAAGAAGTCCACGCGATAAGAACACTCAAGTCTTTCTCCCTTGTAATGAACGGGCAGTGCAACCTCACTTTCAAATGGCACTGACCGCAGCATCAGTTCACGGCACATGGCCTTTTGGTAAACAACTTCCAGAAAACCCGGCCCCAATTCGCGGAGGACCTCCATGGCCGCGGCGATTACGGCATGAGTCTGAGGATCTTTTTTTTCGCTTTGATAATCTGCGCGAATCTGCGTAATCTGCGGTTCCATGGTTTTCATCCAACCGCACCCTCCAGCGAAATCTCCAGCAACGCCTTGGCCTCGACGGCGAATTCCATTGGCAGTTCCTTGAACACTTCCTTGCAGAAACCGTCGACGATCAGGGCCACGGCTTCTTCTTCGTCCAGGCCTCTGGAACGGCAGTAGAAGAGCTGGTCTTCGCCGATGCGTGAAGTGGTCGCTTCGTGTTCGACCCGCGCGCTCGGATTGGCCGATTCGATGTACGGGAAAGTATGGGCGCCGCAGGTCTTGCCGATCAGCAGACTATCGCACTGGGTGTAGTTTCGCGCATTGGTCGCCTTTTTGGCTATCCGCACCAGACCGCGATAGCTGTTGGAGCTTTGGCCGGCGGAGATACCCTTGGAGATGATCTTGCTGGTCGTGTCCCGCCCCAGATGGATCATCTTGGTGCCGGTATCGGCCTGCTGCCAATTGTGGGTCAAAGCGACGGAGTAGAACTCGCCGGCCGAGCGGTTGCCTCTGAGAATGCACGACGGATACTTCCAGGTGATCGCCGAACCGGTCTCGACCTGGGTCCATGAAATGCGTGCATCGTCCTCGCGGCAGTCGCCGCGCTTGGTCACGAAATTGTAGATGCCGCCCTTGCCGTTTTCGTCGCCGGGATACCAGTTCTGTACCGTCGAATACTTGATCGTGGCCGACTTGCGCGCCACCAGTTCGACCACCGCGGCATGCAGCTGATTTTCGTCGCGCATGGGCGCGGTGCAGCCCTCGAGGTAACTCACTTGACTGCCCGGTTCGGCAATGATCAAGGTGCGCTCGAACTGGCCGGTATCGCGCGCGTTGATCCGGAAGTAGGTCGAAAGCTCCATCGGACAGCGCGTATCTTCTGGAATGTAGACGAACGAACCGTCGGTGAACACCGCCGAGTTCAGGCAGGCGAAGTAATTGTCACGATATGGCACCACCGAGCCCAGATACTCGCGCACCAGTTCCGGATACTCCTGCACGGCTTCGGAGAACGAGCAGAAGATCACGCCAGCCTCCTTGAGCTCCTTCTGGAACGTGGTGCCCACGGAAACGGAATCGAACACCGCATCGACCGCAACGCCGGCAAGACGTGCACGCTCGTGCAGCGGCACGCCAAGCTTGTCGAAGGTCTCCAGCAGCTTGGGATCGACTTCGTCCAGGCTCGCGGGCCGGTCCTTCTGCTTCGGCGCAGCGTAATAGTGAATCTTCTGGAAATCGATTCCCGGCACCTTGAGCTTGGCCCAGTTCGGGCCGGTCAGGGTCTGCCAGTGATGAAATGCCTGCAGACGCCATGCCAGCAACCATTCGGGTTCGTTCTTCTTGGCCGAGATCATCGCGATCACGTCTTCGTTCAGACCGGCCTCGACCGTGTCCGATTCGATATCGGTGTAAAAACCGGCCTTGTAGCGGCCCTGGATGAGTTCCTGGACCTGTTCACGGGTTTCGCTCATTTCAGGCGAACTCCTTTGCATAGGTTGCAGAAGCGTGCGAATGACTGACCAGGCGCAATCCCGGCAGCCTGGGCGACATCAGGTCGGCAAGCGTCAGGGCTTCCAGCGCGTGCTCAATCGTTTCGCCGATGCGCTGCCAGTTGCCGCGCAGGGAACAATCATGCTCCAGAGCACAAAGACCGGGCTCGAGGGCACATTCGGTCAACGCGATCGGCCCCTCCATGGCGCGGATGATGGAGGCGACGGAAATCGACTCCGGGCCCGCACTCATCCGGTAGCCGCCGTTGACCCCGCGCACCGACTCGATCAGCCCGGACCGCGCCAGCAATTTCAGAATCTTGGCGACTGTCGGATTTTCAAGGCGCGAGGCCATGGCCACCTGCGAGGCGGAACGACATGATCCTTCATGCGTGGCCAACTCGGCCAGGACCACGGTTGCATAGTCGGTCAACTTGCCAATTCTCAGCACGGCCATCTCCTGGGCTTTCGCATTTCGGGTCCCGGATTGACGATTGGTAAAAAAAAGCGTCAAAACAAGACCAAATCGGTATTATTTTAACCCAAACACATCAGCAGCGTGAATCCGTTGCACGATCCGTTGCACAATCGAGCCATGAATCCGCAAACCGATCAACGCCGGGAAACAGCGCTGCAATGGGCCCGGGCCCACACCGGCTGGCTCAACGCCCAGCTTGAGATAGCTTCCGCGGACGCCAGTTTCCGACGCTATTTTCGAATTGTCCATGAGCACCGGCAATATATCGTCATGGACGCGCCACCCGGGCAGGAATCGCTGGAGCCGTTCATCGATGTGGCCGGGCGGATGGCCCGGGCCGGGCTCAATGTACCGGCCATTCACGCCGTCGACCGGGAACACGGTTTCCTGCTGCTTGACGACTTCGGCGACCGGCCCTGGCACCGGGTGCTTGAGGAAAAAAATACCGAGGCCATGTTCTCCGACGCCATCGACGCCCTGATCCGGATGCAACTGAACACAGACGCCAGTGGCCTGCCTGAATACGACGCGGCACTTCTGCTGCGTGAAATCGAGCTGTTTCCGGACTGGTTCCTGGCCCGCCACTGGCAGGTCCGGCCCACAGAGCCCGAACTGGACGACTGGGAAATGCTGTGCATGATCCTGGTCCGCTGGGCGCTGGACCAGCCCGGAGTATTCTGCCATCGCGATTTCATGCCGCGCAACCTGATGCTGACCGAGCCCAACCCCGGCATCCTTGATTTCCAGGATGCAGTCCTGGGCCCCATCAGCTACGACCCGGTGTGTCTGTTTCGAGACGCATTTCTGTCATGGCCTGTTGAAAAGGTCGATGCCTGGCTGGAGCAATATCGCAGGAATGCGAAGACTGCCGGACTGCCGGTGCCTGAAGATCCGGAACTCTGGCGCCGAACATGCGACCTGATGGGTGCACAGCGCCACCTGAAGGTGCTTGGAATCTTCGCCCGTATCTGCTATCGCGACGGCAAGCCGCAATACCTGCATGACGCACCTCGCTTTATGCGCTATCTCGACCAGGCAATCTCGCGCAATCCGGAACTCAGCGACCTCGGCAAACTGCTGAATACCTGGCATTCACGGGCAAGACCGGATTCACTCAGCCAGTTCGGATGATTCGATCGACGCCGCTTCCTGCCGCTCGCGCTCCTCACGCTCGCGTTCCTCCAGCGCCTCGCGCCGGGCCTGATCAGTCTGTTCGAAAAGCTGCTCTGCCTGGGAATTGAATTCCTCAAACGGGGACGGTGCTCGCAGCAACAGGTCCGGCGGCAGAAACGCCGGCTCCAGCGGAAACGACTGCTGGCGCGCAAACTGGTTGCGTGAATCCTCGGTCACCCGGTCCACGGCCAGCAGCGCGAGTACGACAGCGAAGCTGATCAAAGTTCGTCGCATCAGCGGCACGTGAAAAGCCAGATAAAGAATGCTCCACAGATAAATCAACAGCTTCAGATAGTTCTCGCTTTCGGCGATCAAACTGAATACCGGATAGGCGCGGTCGCCGGCATTGAAGATACCCACAACCAGGGCGACATCGATCAGGGTGGCGGCCAGGAAGATCAGAATCAGGAGGCTGAGATGGGCCAGGAAATTACCACCGCGCCGGAACAGGATCGAGATGAAATAGACTCCGACCGCCAGTGCGATGAAAGTCAGAGTTGGACCCAGATGACGCTCCAGCACCAGGCCCAAGCGAAACTCTCCCATGGTGGTCAGCCAGGTTTCAATCAGCCGGGCGCCAACGAAGACCAGGGCCAGCGCCAACGCGACTTGCGGCTTGCCCAACCACAGCAGAAAGACCTCCGAGGCCCGAATCCGCGCCGCGGGCGGCACAGGATGGTCGGCGGTGAGAATACGCACCCGGCTGCGGCCGATCAGGAATACATCACCGCTGGAGACCTTCTCGCGCCTGATTCGCGCCTTGTGCCTCGGCCGCCGGATGCCATTGACACTGCCCTGATCCTCGATCCACAACCGCCCCTCGTGGTCGAACGTCAGCCGGGCGTGAACCGGATCGACATGCTCGTCGGTCAAAAGCATATCGTTGCTCAAGGCGCGCCCCAGCCATACCGAATGGCGGTCGAACTTCTGCCGCTCCAGCACGTTGTTGGTGGTGCCGAGCTGCTCGACGATCACTTCCATGCCACGCTCCCGAGAAAGTGCTCATGGAACTGCATGGCCTTGTCCCTTGCCACGCCTGCAAGCGTGTAATGCAGAAACACCGCTTCGGACCCGGGCAGTTGTGCGCGCGCCACGTAAAGTACGTCATACAAATCCGGATAGTCAAGATAGGCCCGCATGCAGTGCGATGCCTTGAACGCGACCGGCTCCAGATTTTCGATCTCGACCCAGCCTTCACGGCATTCAAACTCGGTGACGTCGTCTTCGCTGCTGCGGTTGAATGGCACGAAGTTGATTTGTGCAAACACCCGGGCAAACTGAAAACTGTTCAGGCCCTCGCTGCGGTACCAGCCGAACAGCATCTCCAACGAACCCGTATCCAGCCCGCGCGACAGGAAAATCCGGTCCTCCAACGCACACTCGGAAGTGCTGATCTGCCACGGTGTTTCACTGTCCGGCTCGCTGCTCGAGCCGCTGCACGAAATCCAGGGTCTGACTTCACGCGGAATCAGCAACGGTCCGAACGGCTCCCGGGTCCAGTCTCCGGCAAGCAACTCATCAATCATTTCCGCCTGATGCTCGAGAATTTTTTCTATCGTGCCGGCGCGCATGTCGTCGAAAGACTGCGGCAAACGCTGACTGCGGTCGAGCAATTCGGCCAGGCGCCCGGTCGGCACCAGGAAGCTGACTGAATTGCCCGCCCCGGCGACATTGATACCGATGACCTCGCCGTCGGGATTGACCGTGGGGCCGCCCGACATGCCGGGGTTGAGCGCGCCGGTAAAGTGAATGTTCTTGCGGAACTGCTGATCCAGCAGTCCGTTGTAGGTGCCCGGAACCAGGCTGATGCCGATGCTCCAGGGATTGCCCAGAGCGATCACCGGGTCGCCGTTGCGTGGCAGCTCCCGCGCCAGGTCAAAGGCCCGGATCTGATCGGCGCCCTCGTACACGGAAGGATCCAGCCTGACCAGGGCCAGATCGTGCAGCACATCGACCTCGATCAGATCCAGTGCACCGGAATCTCCCCGGGTGTCGCGAAAACGCAATCGGTAACGGTCGGGATGCAGCAGGAATTCCGAAACCACGTGATAGTTGGTCGCCAGCAAGCCGGAATCATCCAGCGCAAAGGCGCTTCCCTGGGCCGCCCTGTTGCCACTGTCACGATCGACGATTTCGACCGTAAACAGGCCCGGTTCGAGCATTTCGAAGAGCTCTGCGTGGTCCCCGCCCTGCGCGATGGCGGACGGGACCGGCACCAGCGACAAGGCAACAATCCCGGCAAACAATACTCTCGATAACTTCATCAGGCGCTGCGACTCAAACTGGATCGACGAATTGAGGCGGCAGAGTAACCCAGATACCGCAACGAAATTAAAGCAAACCCTGAATTCTCCCTGAATTCGTGCAACATAGGCGACAGGCACAAATAGCGGACATGAAAGTGCGAGCAATGATTCTTGCCGCTGGCCGCGGCCAGCGGATGCGGCCGTTGACCGACACCATCCCAAAGCCGCTGCTGGAACTGCATGGCAAGCCACTGATCACCGGACGCATCGAAGCCCTTGCCGCGGCCGGATTCCACGAACTGGTCATCAATCTCGGCTGGCTCGGCGAGCAGATCGAGGCGCTGCTGGGCGACGGGCAAGCCTGGGCAGTTTCAATCACATACTCACGCGAGCCCCCCGGCGCACTGGAAACAGCCGGCGGCATCAGGCATGCCCTGCCGCTTCTGGGCGCAGATCCGTTCCTGGTGATCAATGCCGACGTGATTTGCGATTATCCGCTGCAACGACTGCGGGGCACTATACCGGAAGGCCTGGCACATCTGGTCATGGTCGAAAATCCGACGCATCACCCCGGCGGAGATTTTTCCCTGGATGGCGACCGGCTCCGTCTCGGCGGACAATCCCCCCTGACTTACAGCGGTATCGGCGTGTTTCGTCCGGAAATGTTCACTTATCTGCCCGAAGGCGTGCGTCCGTTGCGGCCGGTACTGGAAGATGCCATCGCACGCGATGAAGTCACAGCCGAACTGCATGCCGGGCAATGGGTGGATATCGGCACACCGCAACGCTTGCGCGAACTGGATAGGGGGTAAGGACCCGCGACTCGCCAGCAGGCAACACCACTCCCCGCCTGCCCCCGTCCCCGCCACTCTGGCCGATAGCGAAGTCGCTCACAAAATCAGATAAAGAGTTCGTATCTCCGGAAGCCGGGGTTACGGGCTCTCTTCCCCGGCCTGATCCCGCACATGCTCCAGCAGCAGCCGCCAGTCCGGCAGTCCGTTTGCGTTTCGAATTTCGTCGGCCACTTTCGCCAGACCCGGCTGCGCCTGCAACAGGGCATGGAAAATCAGGTGCTGCTCGATTGAGCCATGCAGCACGGTGGCGCCCGGGCCGGTGGCATATACCGCCACATCTTCGCCACTATGGGTCGAAGACGACAGCCCAACCAGTGCCTCCTGGCGGAAGTCCGGGTCCTGCGGATCGATGTCTTGGTAATCGGGGCGCGCGCCGGAACGAAAGCCCGGGCCATTGATATAACCCAGGGTCGTGTAAGGCTTGCCATCGACATCGCGCGCCATCTGCGGCTCGCCACCCCCCGGCCCGGTACCCTGGGTCAGACCGAGGATGGGATTGCCGCGCTGGCCATAGCCGGCGAAATACATGGCGTGGCCATGATCGGCGGTCACCACAATCATGGTTTCATCCGGATCCACCCGATGGATTGCCGCGGCGATCGCGTCGCTGAAGGCAAGCGTGTCGGTCAGGGCGCGATAGGCGTTGCCGAGGTGGTGGGCATGATCGATACGACCACCCTCGACCATCAGCACATATCCATGCTCCCCGCTTCGCCGTTCCAGAACTTCCAGTGCCTTGATCGTCATTTCGGCAATTGACGGTTCGCCGGCCGGATCGTCCGGCCGATCGTGTTCGTATTGCATGTGCGAGGGCTCGAAAAGACCCAGTATGGGCCCGGATTGATCCGGATTGATGGCATCGAAGCCGTCCCGGTTCCACGCCCAGTGGCCCTCCGGATAGCGTTCACGCCACTGCTTGATCAGATTGACGCCGTCCCGGCGAATGCCCTTGCGCTCCGGGTATTCGGGGTCACCGGCATCGCCGGGCAGAAATGCCGCGCGCCCGCCCCCCAGCACAATATCGACCGGTCCGTTGACATCGAATTCCACCAGTTGCCGGGCGATGTCGCGGCAACCCGCCTCACGCGCCGAAGGGGGCAGACCATTGTCGGACTCCCAGCCACGCTCCGGCGCCTTGGCGTAAAGCGTCGCTGGCGTTGCATGGGTAATCCGGGTAGTCGTGACGATGCCGGTGGCGAGCCCCGCGGCGCCGGCCAATTCGGTCAGCGAAACCCGTTCGGTTCCCGGCATGGAATCACAGCGATTGCGCTGCGATCGCTGGTCGACCGCGATCGCGCCAACGTAGCTCTTCACGCCGGTGGCCATCGCGGTCATGGTGCCGGCCGAATCGGGAGTCTGCTGATCGGTGTTGTAGGTCCGGGCCAGTGCGGTATGCGGAAATTCTTCGAATGACAGCCGGTATTCCTCGCCGCTGCCGCCGGCTTTCTGCCCGGCCAGGATGCGGGCCGCGGTCACGGTCGCTATGCTCATGCCATCGCCGACGAACAGGATCAGATTGCGCGCCCGGGGCGCATTCGCTGCCGCACGCCGTTCACTGATCTCCCGCTCGCCGACAGCGAACCACGATTCCGGGGTCTCGGTTTCGCTGCCGATGGCCGGCCGCGCCGACGCCAGCAGCATTATTGCCAGTATGATTGTAAATGCTGTTTTCATGAAGCAAGGGTAACCCAGGTATTTTTCATCGGCATGAAATCAGGCAGGCGTGGCTTTTCGATTCGACGCGCACCGGATTTACCGCTAAACTCGAACGGATTTACCTGATTAGGCAGGTGTTTGAGCCATTATCAAAAGCGAACCACAGATTACGCAGGTTCGCACAGATTATTGTTTTATCTGGAATAAACTTCCAGGCAGGGATTCGCACCGCGGATCACAGGCTATGGCTGGACTGCCGTTTGCCGGACTGCGAGGCGCAACCCAAGGATTGAAAACTGATCAATGACCAGGAACATTCAAATGAAGATTGGTGCACCGAAAGAGACCGCGCCGGGCGAAGCGCGAGTCGCGTTGACGCCCGAAAGCGCAGGCCGGCTGCAGAAGCTGGGCTACGAATGCATCGTCGAATCCGGCGCCGGGGCGACGGCGGCTATTACAGACGAGGCTTATCGTGCCGCCGGTGTTGAGGTGGTGGCCTCGGCCGCCGATCTCTGGAAGAACGCGGATGTGATCGTCAAGGTTCGTGAACCGGCGGTCGAAGAGATCGAAGCGGCCCCGGACGGCAAGATCCTGATCGGCTTCGTCTGGCCGGCAGTCAACGAGGATCTGCTCGAGAAGATGAAGGCCAAAAACATGTCCGTGCTGGCCATGGACATGGTACCGCGCATCAGCCGGGCGCAGAAGATGGACGCGCTGTCGTCGATGGCCAACATCG
>CAYVPB010000025.1:0-35438 GCA_964453565.1 uncultured Halomonas sp. | reverse complement strand
GGAACAGCACATCGGCGGGTCATAAACGGTAAGCGTAGTCATCACAGTTGTCTCCGATTTCGAGCGGTTACGTTCCTGGATATCCGGTCACGCCACAACAACGCTACCAGTCATGTTCAGGCCTTCTGTTCAGTTTGCCGGGCCGCCTGCTCGGCTACGCGGATGGCGCGGCAGGCCTCAGACTCGAAAAAGGCGCGATCACGGGCCGCCAGCGCATCGATACCGACGGTCTCGGCCTCCTCGATGACCGATTTCGGGAAGTATTTCCGCCTCAGCCAAAGGGCGACATGGACCAGCCCGATCAGCACCGGCACCTCGATCAGGGGTCCAACCACGGTGGCGAACGCGGTGCTGGAGGCAATGCCGAATACGGCGATGGCCACAGCAATGGCCAGTTCGAAGTTGTTGCCCGACGCGGTGAAGGCCAGCGTGGTGCTGCGCGAGTAATCGGCGCCGATATAGCGGCCCATGAAAAAGCTGACCAGGAACATCAACACGAAGTAGATCGTCAGCGGAATCGCGATGCGCAGCACATCGAGCGGCAATCGCACGATGGCATCGCCTTTGAACATGAACATGACCACGATGGTGAATAGCAATGCGATGAGCGTAATTGGCGAGATGCGTGGCACGAACACCTGGTCGTACCAGTCATGGCCTTTCAGTGGAATCAGGATTACCCGGCTGAGAATGCCGGCGGCAAACGGGATGCCCAGGTAGATCATCACGCTCTGGAAAATCTCGCCGATGGTGACATCGGCCAGGGTTTTGCCCCCAAGCCCCTGGACCATGGATAAATCAATACCGATCAATCCGGGAAGCCAGGTGATGAAAACCCAGGCATACAGGCCGAAGAAGATGATCTGAAACACGCTGTTCAGAGCCACCAGTCCGGCACAGTACTCGGCGCTTCCCTTGGCGAGCTGGTTCCAGACCAGTACCATGGCAATGCAACGCGCAATGCCCACCAGGATCAGCCCGACCATGTATTCGGGATGGTTTTGCAGAAAGATCACCGCCAGGATGAACATCAGCACCGGGCCGACCAGCCAGTTCTGCACCAGCGACAGGGTCAGGACTCGAACGTTAGCGAAGACCTTCGGAATCTGTTCGTACTTCACCTTGGCCAGCGGCGGATACATCATCAGGATCAGGCCGGCAGCGATCAACAGGTTGGTGGTGCCCACCGTGACCGGCTCGAACAGTGCTTCCGGATCGCTGATCAGGAAATAGCCGATGGCCACGCCGATGGCCATTGCAACGAAAATCCAGACCGTGAGGAACCGGTCGAGAACAGACATTTTTTTTACGATTGAGTCAGTCATTCGCTTGCCTTCAAGGATTGAATCAGGATTTGAGTTCCGCGGTCAGCAGCGCCTTGACGCGGTCCGAAATGTCATCGCGCACGGCGCGAAACTGCTCGATGATTTCTTCCTCGCTGCCACTCGCCCGTGCCGGGTCGGGCAACGGCCAGTGGACACGCTTGACCCCGGCCGGCAGCACCGGGCAGTGCTCGTCGGCATGGCCGCACAGGGTCACCACCAGATCGATGCGTTCGAGCATGTCATCGTCAAGCCGGGTCGATTCCTGCCCGGAAATATCGATGCCCGCCTCAGCCATGGCGGCAATCGCCCGCGGATTCTGGCCGTGGGCCTCGATGCCGGCCGATTGCACCTCGATCCTGTCCTCGCCAAGTGCGCGGGCAAAGCCTTCTGCCATTTGCGACCGGCAGGAATTACCGGTGCAAAGAAACAGCACCCGGGGCTTGCGTATGAAATTCATGGTCGCTTGTCGATGATGATTGTCAGTGACGATTTCGAATGCCGATTGGTGCAGTGGCGAATGCTTCAGGCCAGGAACTCGGGTCGGTTGGGCATGCATTCCAGCCGCCCGGCCAGCGGTTCGATGTTCTCCCCGGCGCGCGCGTCGTTGAGCACGGCCAGTGCCCAATCTGGCAGGTCGGGATGCAGGCGATAGTGGATCCATCGGCCATGGCGTTCGTCTTCAACAATGCCCAGGTCCCGCAAGTGCGTAAGATGGCGCGAGACCCGCGGCTGTGAAAGGTCCAGGGCATGCACCATTTCGCATACGCACAGCCGTTGTTGGTCCAGCAGCAGCAAAAGGCATTGCCGCCGGGTGCCATCCGCCAGCGCGCGGAAGAAAATATCTGCATCCATTACATCTTTATATATGTATATCTGGATGTGTATCTTAATGGCTCGCCCTCTGCCTGTCAAGCCCGATTTTCAGGCGGATTGAATGCGATCGGCAACCTCATTTTCGCAACACCCGGGCTGCCTGAAACAACGGGGCAGGTGCCCGCCTGCGCTTCCAGCGGCTGCGTAAGCCAACGTCGGCCCAACAGATGCAACCGGCCGACGCACATGATCTTCGAGCCGGAAAAATTTCATCGCCCGGCTGGGCGCGCTATCGTCGCAAATTTGCCCGGCTTCTGCACAATTTCATCGTATTCTCAGGATTATTCATGACTACACCCTTTGCCGTGGGGAACACATGCGACTGAACATAAGCAGCAAGTTGTTTTTCGGCGTGCTGGCCACTAATCTCCTCATCGCCCTGGTCATGGCAGTGGTGGATCAGTGGGGGTTTCAGCGTGATTTTCGAGACTACATTGATCAGGTGGAAATTCGTCGCACTGAAGCAGCGCGCCAGTCTCTAGCTGAACTCTACGCTCGAACCGGCGACTGGTCAGCGCTCGCGGATCAACCGGGAAACTGGCGGGCACTGCTCCGCGGCACTTACTTGCCTTCACGTGATGGAATACGCAATGGTGGCAACAGATCGAGGCGCAGCATGCAGGATATCGCGCTGTACGATTCTCGCGGCAATCGCGTTGTTGGCAAGGCTTTCGAAGAATCATCGGAGCCAATCCGTCAGCCGGTGCTGATTGATGATGTGCCGGTTGGCTGGCTCGTTCGAGCTCGCTCGCCTGCGCTGATGGCGGCGACTGAAGTGCAGTTCCAGCGTGCGCAACTGCGAAATATCGGAGTAGCAATGCTGGCCGCGGTATTGCTGGCGGCGCTGGCTGCAGCATTGCTTTCTCGAACTTTCCTGGCACCGGTGCGTTCGATAGGCGAGGCCTCGCATCGGCTCGCAGCCGGTAATTTCGACACGTGTGTCAGTGTAGATTCTCGAGACGAATTTGGACGACTGGCCGATGACTTCAATGTGCTGGCGCGCACGCTGCAGCGAAATCAGCAGATGCGACGCTATATGATGGCTGATGTAACCCATGAGCTGCGCACCCCGCTGGCTGTGATTCGCGCCGAGCTCGATGCGTTACAGGACGGTATTCGTCCGTCCGGGCCCATAGTGCTGGAATCAATGCAGTCCGAAGTACAGAAGCTGAGTCTGCTGGTCGATGATGTTTATCAGCTGGCATTGTCAGATGCTGGCGCGCTGGATTACAGGCGCAGCGATCTGGAGCTGAGATCTGAGCTGTTATCTGCACTGCGGCCGTTGCAAGACCGTTGTGCCGAAGCCGGGCTTGAACTGGCTGTCAACGTGCAAGGGCCGCCGTTGATGGTGCACGCAGACCCGGACCGGATCTCACAGCTGGTCGGCAATCTTGTTGAGAATGCGCTGCGCTACACTGACGCACCCGGCCGAATCGAGATCGATTGCCGGCACGTTCGGGGCCATGCCGTCCTGGAGATCCGTGATTCTGTGCCTGGTGTGCCGCCCGAAGCGCTGCCCCATCTGTTTGATCGTTTTTTTCGTGTCGAGGGGTTGCGTTACCGGGCTTCCGGCGGTGCCGGTCTGGGACTGGCGATCTGCCAGAACATCATGGCAGCCCACGGTGGCAAGATCGAAGCCCGTCCATCGCGCCTGGGTGGGCTTTGCATTATCGCCAGATTTCCATGCCTGAGGGCTTCCTGATGAACCGAGACAATGACATATTGATTGCTGAAGATGAACGGAAACTCGCGGCGCTGGAAGCTGAATATTTACACGCTGCCGGATTCACGACACGCAGGCTGGATGACGGAGATCTCGTCGTTGCCGAAGTTCGCGCCCGACCGCCGTCTTTGCTGCTGCTTGATTTGATGCTGCCGAATCGGGACGGGCTGGACATTTGCCGGGAGCTGCGTAGCTTCAGCCAGCTGCCGATCATCATGTTGACCGCGCGTGCCGAAGAGATCGACCGACTGCTGGGGCTGGAGCTGGGCGCGGACGACTACATCTGCAAACCGTTCAGTCCGCGAGAGATGGTCGCGCGCGTGAAGGCGCTGCTTCGCCGTCAGCGACACAAGCAAGAGCGCCAGGCTTCAGATCGAATCGCCGGTTTGACCGTCAAGCTGGAGAGCTGGACTGCTGAGCTTGATGGGCATCGTCTGGAGCTTACGCCGGTGGAATTCCGGCTTCTTGAGACCCTGGCTTCGCATCCTGGACGTGTGTTCTCTCGGGCCCTGTTGCTGGAAAGGATCTACGATGATCACCGCATCGTCTCCGAGCGTACCATCGACAGCCATATGAAGAATCTGCGCCGCAAGCTCGCCAAGGCGGCGCCAGATCGAGAGCTTCTGGAATCGGTGTACGGAGTCGGCTATCGCCTCGAGTACGCTGAACCCTGAAGTCGAAACTTCATCAATTCTCCACAATTCCGACGCATTTGCTGCGCATCGCCAGCGCATCATAGGAATCGTCTCGTAGTTTTAGGGACATCAACATTCCGATCCTCAGGAGAAAAGCGATGAAACGTACGATCTTGGCAGGTATCACCATTACATTGTTCGCAGCACTGTCTGCTTCTGCACTGGCCCAGCAATCGCCCGGTTCTCGCGGCGAAGGCATGCGCGGTTTTCAGCGCCTTGACAGCAACGGCGATAACGCCGTGAATACCGAGGAGTTCATGGCCCCACATACCGTGCGTTTCGAGATGCTTGATCTCGATGCCGATAACTGCATCAGTGCAGAAGAATTCGCAGCGCGCCGTCAAGCCCGCTTTGAAGAACTTGATACGAATGGAAACGGGGTTCTCGAGCAAGATGAGTTTCCGATGCGCGGCAAAATGTCAGGCAAAAAAGCAGGCAAGAAGGCAGGAAGGAAATCAGACAAAAAGCAGGGCAAGCACAATGAGCGGGTCGGAAATCAGCCGGAGTAACGAACCGTGAGTCGATCCATAATGACTATTATCCGGAACTGATCGAGGGCGGGAGACCGGAGTTCGAGATCGGCCTCGCCTTCATCACCGATCCCCCGACCGCACCGGCTGAGCTCAGCGGGCTGTTGAGCGACCGGCTCGAAATCGCCATCAACAAGCACGATGCGGATCTGGACGTGCGGCTTTACGAGGTGCAGGCCTACGGCTCGCTTTTCTTTCTGTCCTAATGGCTCGGCCGGACCCGCCATGTCGGGGACCAGACCGGGCGCCGCCTGATCGCCGAGGCACATCCGGCGCGGCCCGTGAACGCCTCTCGGTTTCGACCGAGGATTGAACACGGGTTCCGCGCAACAGTGTACACGCCATCTTGTCCAAGAAATATCCCCAAAGCTTAGCCAAGAGCCATGCCTGGGTGTAAAAAGGAGAAAGTCGATGAACCTGCTGATTCTGGGTCTGATATTTTTCCTGGGCACCCACTCCATTCGCGTCGTGGCCGAAGCAGGGCGGACTCGCCTGGGCTCTGGTATGGGTCTGACCCGGATTGCGCTCATCGGAATGGTTCGCCTTTTTCGATCAGCTCAGCCAGGACCAGCAATAACTGAACCGCAAGTAGCAGCCACTTCTTCAGAGTGTCGTTGACGTAATTGGCGAGGTTCATTGCTGATGCTCCTCGCGTTCACTCAGCCGGGCCAGCGCGATTTCGACGCGCTTGACTTCGCGGGTGACTGAATGGCGGTTCATCTCCATGAAGAACCATAGTTTGAACATGCTCAGTCCATGAAACGCCACCCCAGCAAGAATGCCCCAGAACACCCGGTCGTCGACGCTGGCGGAGGTGACGAACTCGTAGCCGCACCAAACCGTCAGGCCGAACAATACGAGCGTCAACACCATGGCAAAAGCGGCCCAGCGCGCCAGCCCGCCGGTGAAGACGCGAAACAGCATGGGAAACAAACCCTTTTCTTCCACTTTCAGATCCTCCATTGCGATGCCCTGATCATGCAATTCGTTGCGGATTCTTTGATCAATATTCATGACGTTCTCCTTCCATCGTCTTGTCCTTCGAAATGTTGTTTGAGCCAGCCCCGGGCGCGATGCAGACGTGACTTGACCGTACCCGCCGGAATGTCCAGCACCATGGCGATTTCCGGGATCGTCAGACCGCTGATGTAAAAAAGCTGCAGGGCCCGCCGCTCGATCTGCGGCAGGTTGGCGATTGCCGCTGCCAGATCGATGCCGCGATCCCGATCCGCTCTGCAATCCGGAGCAGCCTCGGCTCCGTCCAGCGGCCGGTCGCGACGGTGCACGCGCCGCGCAAGGTCGCTGACCCGCCAGCGCACCGCGTGGTAGCACCAGCCGCGAAAGGCCCGTGGATCATCCAGTGTGCGCAACCGGCGAGCAACCTTGATACAGGCATCCTGCACTGCATCCTGGGCCAGCGCGGTATCGCGGCACAAGCTGTAGGCAAAGCGCAGCAGATCACGGTAATGGTGACGGATCAGCACATCCAGCGCGCGGCGACTGCCGTCCTGGGCATCCATCACCAGCATGTCGTGTTCGGCTTGGTTCATCGCAAATACTCGTGATTTGCGTGAACGACGGTGCAGCGGCGGAAAAGGTTCACGCGGCGAGGAAAGTTGCGCGGTATTGGCGCCGGGCGCTGATCAGCTGCACTGGCCGATAGCCGACCCGGCGCTCGCCGTGAACCACGGCGCGAACGGCATTGATTGACGTTGGCTGATCAATGCTTCAGTGCAGGCAGCGACGATAGCGGCCGTGGCTGAAATGATCAAAAAACCGGCCCAGTGCCGGATGATCTATCTGCTGTCCCGAAGTGTCTTGTTCCAGGTGCTGTTCCGCGACATAAGTCATGTGCTCGGCGCCATGGACCAGGACGTGATACCACGGCCGCTCTTTTGGCGGCTGGCTGACTGCCACCTGATCGTACCATTGCTCGGTTCCGGCGAATTCCGGATCGACATCGACGATCACACCCCGATAGTCGTACTTGCGGTGATGAATGACCTGCCCGGGGCTGAATTTCGGCTTGTTCATTCCAGGATCTCCTTACACTATTGGGCATCTGAGGGGTGAATGCATGCGCGCAAGACATGTCGTGGACGGGCATCCAACATGATTGCCATCCGGGCACCATAATACTAATGTTCCTTCATTGAGGCCGCTGGCTCCCAAGGGCATTTTCTTGAAAATTTTATTATCACTGCTGCTGCTCATCGCCTCCGCCCTGATCGCGACCCCAATGTCGGCCCGCGAGGATTCCCGTGTGCTGGTATTGGGGAGGGTCAGCGATAACCCGGCCGCACACTATGACCGACTCAAGCCACTGCTGGATTACGTGGTCACGCGAATGGAGGATGTTGGAATCCGTGAAGGCCGGGTGTTGATGGCGCGCGATAGTGCTGCCATGGCGAGCTATCTGCGCCAAGGGCGGGTCGACTGGGTCACCGAAACCACCGGAGCGGCACTTGGCTTGATCGACGGCGGCCATGCCTTGCCGCTGGCATTGAGCTGGCGTGGCGGACAACAGCACTACTTCTCGGTCTTCATCGCGCGCAAGGACAGTGGAATCCGTTCGCTGGCAGAACTTGGCGGACACAGCATCGCCTTTCAGCACCCGATGTCGACCAGCGCCTATCTGGTTCCCGCCGGCGTCTTGCTGGAGCGCGGTCTGAACATGACCGCATTGCTCTCGCCGCTGGATCGGCCGAAACCGCACCTGCTTGGCTATGCTTTTACCGGTGCGGAGGCCAATTCGGTCGCCTGGGTGCATCAGCAGATCGTCGATGTCGCCGCGATCAGCAACCAGGACTATCACAATCTGGTCGAGCCGGTGCCCGATTATGTGGCTGAACTGCACATCATTGACCGCAGCCCGGATTATCCGCGTGCGCTGGAACTGATTCGCAACGATCTGCCCGAGGCGGTCCGGGGGCGTCTGCTGGAGATTCTGCTTGCAGCCGGCGACGATGCGGATGCAGCCCCGAGGCTTTCGGCCTTTTTCCATACTGGCCGATTCAGCCAATATACGCCCGAGATTAAACAACAACTCGAAATACTCTCTCCCATGGTCAAGCGCGTACGTCGGGAGCTTCAGTGAATCGGCTGGTTAAGAGTCTGCGCACCAAGTTGGGGCTGGGTCTTGTATTCATGGCCGGAGCATTGCTCGCAGCGCTGCTGCTGCTGTGGGCGGCCGGTTCACGCAATAACGAAGAGTTGGTCGAACAGAGCAGTCAGGCGCTTCTCGATAATGCTTTGCAGGATCTCAGGCAACGTGGCGAAGTGATGCTTGACCACCTTGGCGAGACGCTTCCCAACCGCGTTTATTATCTTGACTTCAAGGGATTGCAGGAAGCCCTGAGCCCGGTTCTTGGCCGGCCTGACGTCAGATACGTGCAAGTCTACGATCTCGAAGGGAAACTGATACATGACGGCACCCCGGTTCTGACTCATTTCGGCGCGGCCATGGATGATCCGTTGGCCGAGGCCGTTATAACCGCATCTGAGCCGCTGCTGTTGTGGCGTGATGAATACCTGGATCTCAGCCGACCTCTGATGCTGGGAAGTGAGCGCATCGGTGGCATTCGGATCGGTTTATCTAGGTCGGCTGCCGACCGCACCGCGGCGCGCGAGCAATCGGAACTGTCGCGGGAATTGCGAGCCCGGTTCGACAGTCAGATGCGATGGTTGTTCGCGGCCTTCTCGGCGCTGTTGCTTGCAGCCTCGATTGCTGCGTGGCTGGTGGGCCGGGGTCTGCTTCGACCGATTCGCGAGTTGGCGCGGGCCGCCGATCGGCTCGAACACGGCAAGTTCGACGAGATCGAGATCCGGACGAAGCGGAAGGATGAACTCGGTACGCTGATTCACTCGTTTAATCGCATGGCAAGAGCAATGCGCGATCACGATCGCGATATTCGTCGACTGGCCTATCAGGACCCACTGACCGGACTGCCGAATCGGCTGATGTTTCGCGAATTGCTGGATCAGTCAATCGCCGAACAGGGCGAATCGGATCGACAACTGGGCTTGCTGTTCATCGACCTGGACGATTTCAAGCGCATCAACGACACCCTCGGTCATGATGCCGGAGATGCCGTACTGGAGGAATTCGCCAACCGGCTGCAGCAACACGTGGGTATGACCGAAGACAGCCTGGGTCAGGAAAAACCCATCGTCGCACGCCTTGGCGGCGATGAGTTCGTCGCCCTGGTTTCGGGCGAGAAAATTCGGCAACACTGCACGACCCTGGCGCGCTCGGTGCTAGACATCCTGGCAGAACCTTTCGAGCTCGGCAACAAATCAATTTTTCTGAGCAGTTCCATTGGCATCACGCTTTTCCCCGATGATGCCCGCTCGTCCCGACAGCTTCTGAAATGCGGTGACCTGGCCATGTATCAGGCCAAGTTCGAGGGCAAGAACGGGATAGCATGGTATCGCGATCACCTGACTGCCACGGCCGAGAAAAATTTGCATCTGGAGCATGAGTTGCGCAGGGCGCTGGAACAGGGGCAGTTACAGGTTGTTTACCAACCGGTGGTGTGCATGCGAACCGGTCAAATGATCGGCGCTGAAGCATTGTTGCGATGGGAGCATGCCGAACTGGGCGAGATCCCACCGCGGCAGTTCGTGGCCGTGGCCGAGTCCAGCACCTTAATCAATGAAGTGGGGCGCTTCGTGATGATGCGTGCATGCAGCGATGCCACCGGTTGGCAGCAGCAGTTTCCCGGTCTTCGGGTCGGCGTCAATGTTTCCGCGCGGCAACTGCGGCGGCGCGACCTGCTTGAACTGGTCGATCAGGCATTACGGGCGTCCGGGTTGCCGGCCAACTGTCTCACGCTGGAACTGACTGAATCGAGCCTGTTGCACGATCGTGTATTGACCAACGACACCCTGGCCCGCCTGCGTGAGATTGGCATCCCGGTCTGGCTGGACGATTTCGGCACCGGCTTTTCGGGGCTCAGTCATCTGCGTCAGTTACAGGTTCGCGGGGTCAAGATCGACCGCAGTTTCATCGCCGATATCCTGGAAGATGCGGATGATCTGGCACTGACTTCCGCGGTCATCGCAATGGCCCATTCGATCGGCATGCGGGTGATTGCCGAAGGGGTGGAAAATATCGAACAATGGAAGCTGCTGTGTGATCGAGGCTGCGATCTCGCCCAGGGTTTTCTACTCTCGCCACCGCGACCGGCCCTGGACATTCCCGGTTTCAGGATCGATCCGGCATTGCTGGAATGCGTCGAAAATCCGGCAATCGATCAATAACGAATCACCGAGTGCACCGGCAAAGGAACCTTTTCCGCACCGGCGAGGAATTCCAGTTCGATCAGCACCGCCGCGCCGATCACCTCCGAGCCGGCTTCGGCAAAAAGCTCGCAGGTTGCGGCCATGGTACCGCCGGTGGCCAGCACGTCGTCAATCACCAGAACCCGATGATCTTCGCGCACTGCGTCGGCGTGGATTTCGACCGCATCGGTGCCATATTCAAGTTGATATTCGCACCGGATGGTCTCGCGCGGCAGCTTGCCGGGCTTGCGCACCGGGACGAAGCCGGCACCCAAGGCCCGGGCCACGCCGACGGCGAAGATGAAGCCCCTGGACTCGATGCCAGCCACCAGGTCGATTCCATGCCCGACGAATGGTTCATACAGCCGGTCCACGGCCCAGGCCATGCCTTCGGGGCTGGCCAGAAGCGGCGTGATGTCCTTGAACATCACCCCTTTCTCCGGCCAGTCCGGTACATCACGGATCAAATTGCGAAAATCGGTCATGAATCACGCTATCCGGCATCGATCGATGAACGATGATACCGGATTCCGGCAAGCTTTCCCGGGAAAGCCTGATTGGAGATTTCAGGCTTCGGAGAGCAATTCCAGCGCCGCTTCCAGTGCCGTCTCGGCCGGCACCGTGATATCCGGGGTGACGCCGTTATGGTCCAGGCGTTCGCCGTCGGCGGTCATGTAATCGGCCACCGGCACGAACAGCACGAAGGTGTCGTCGACCGGCATGCGGTCAGCGCTGAGCATGGCGCCTGCGGTCGGCTCGCCGATGACCGGAATGCCCCGTTTTTGCAGCATGTAGACAAACGGTTCCGACGCGCTGCCGGTGTCACCATCGGTCAACACCACGACCCGGCCTTCGAACACCGGTCGATCGTGCGGTGGCAGTACCAGCCGCACAGCGCCATCGGACGCCAGTTGCTGGGAAAATGCCTCCAGATCCAGCGTTTGCAGGGGAGAAATGGCAGCCCGGTCCGCCGCATCCGGATACTCCCCATGTTCGACAAACCACTTGCGCGTCAGGAACACGCCGGCGTCGGCTGGGTTGCGATCCAGTGCCTGGGCCAGCGCCACTACCGACGGAAACGAACCGCCCTCATTACCGCGCAGATCGATGATCAGATCGCGATAATCCTCCTGAATGATGCGGCCCATGATCACGGCAGTCGCGGCCGGATCGGTTTCAAAGATCGGCACGCGCAGCAATGCCACCCCGGGAGCGGCCTGTTCGAAGCTGACCTGTTGCTGCGCATCCGCCTCGCCGGCGTCTTGACGTGGACGCCAGAAAAGCCGGTAGTGGGTGAACGGAAGCGCGCGGGCGGCGCGATTGAAGGCCGTGCGAAAGTCCGCATCGTCCAGTTGCAGCGGCGCCTCACCGCGCAGCCAGTGTTCGAATTCCTTCCAGTCGTCCGTTTCCAGAAACGCCGGGTTGGCAATGGCCGCATGACTGATCGAAAGGATGGTCTCAATCTGCGCCTTGCGCCGCTCACCGGACTCGTCATCGGATTCCGCCCGGCTATCGTCGGAGACGAACGCGGCAACCAGCAGCATGGTGATGATCAGGCGAAGGCTGAAAGCATGTTGCATATGTTGGCACTCCATGTTTTTTTAGGAAGTGCCGAATGCTGCCAGCGACTCCGTCGGCAAGCCAGCAGTGTTTGACGAGGACACAGGATTTTTGACGAAACCGCAGGCCTCAATGTAGCTCGGACAATCCAAGCAGGCGCGTATCAAAAGCCGGGGAGACCGGAATGGGGGACCCGGAGAACCCCCGCAGACGAATCCTTCGAGCCCGGGAACGCCCGGAGACCTCCTGCACATGCCGGGGATTGATCAGCCACGAGCGGTGCACCCGCAGCGAACCCTGCAGTTGACCTTCGACCTCGTTCAAGGGCGCCCGGATCATGTGTTCTCGCTCCTGACCGTGCGCGACGAAGTGCAATACCACATAGTTCTGGCGGGCCTCGGCGCAGACGAACCCGTCGCGCGGCAGCGCCACCCGGTCTTCCCGATTGCGTCCGACCACGGTGACGGTTTCGGCTGCATCCCGGCGTCGCTCGATGGCGCGAATCAGACGGCGGCGCAGCACCACCAGCGGTAAGGACACGACCACGAAAACGGGGACAACTATATACACCGTCCAGTCCAGCATCCCGCTCCAGGACGGCGTGGTCCGGTTGATCACCAGCGTGGCATACAGATAAGTCATGGTGCTGACCATGATGGTCATGATCAGTTTCGAGATTAATTCATCGCCAAAACGCCAATGGCGGCCTCGCACACGCAGCAGATCCAGGCCATGCGCAAGCAGCACCGGCACCAGCACGCAAACCCCGTAGCCGGACAATCGCAGCACGCGCCACGGCGCCTGGTACTGCCTTGTGCCCCAGGGTTCCAGAAACACGATCACGAATACCACCAGCGTGCCCAGCGCAAATCCCAGCCCCAATGACAGCCGCCAGTCGCGCTCGAATGCAACCGGCCGGGTCCACAATCGGCCCAGGGCATCGAGCCATCCAGTATCGAAACGGATCACAACGTAGCCTCTTCGCAAAGTTATATTCTCCGACAATTGACGCGTAAGTTGCCTGCTCAACCCGGACAATCATGGCCGATTCACGACAAGATCTTTGCACGATTCTGGATGGCGCTTCGGCCTTGGTCGTCAAGATCGGCTCGTCGCTGTTGATCGATGGCCGGGGCGAGCCACGCCTGGATTGGATTCAAGGCGTTGCCGGCCGGCTGGCCGGACGCGCAGGGCCGGTGGTCGTCGTATCGTCCGGCGCCATTGGTCTGGGACGGCAGGCGCTGGGCATCCCGGGTCGGCCAAAAAGTCTTTCCGAGGCCCAGGCCTGCGCGGCCGTGGGTCAGGTGCGTCTGGCGCAATTATGGGCTCAATCCTGGTCCAGTCATGGGCGAATCGCCGCGCAGGTACTGCTCACGCTCGATGACCTGGAGCAACGCGGGCGCTATCTGAACGCCCGCAACACGCTGGAAACGCTGCTCGAGCGTGGCGTGGTCCCGATCGTCAACGAGAACGACACGGTCGCGACCGGCGAAATCCGCTTTGGCGACAATGACCGGCTGGGTGCCCGCGTCGCGCAACTGGTCGGGGCCGAACTGCTCGTGCTGCTGTCCGATGTCGACGGCCTTTTCGAGGCCGATCCGCGCGTCAGCCCCGAGGCTGAACTGCTGCGGGAGGTCAGTGAAATCACGCTTGATATCGAGGCCCGGGCCGGCCAGGCCGGAGACACCGGCTTCGGCACCGGCGGCATGGTCAGCAAACTGGCTGCGGCGCGCATCGCCACCGCGGCCGGCTGCCCGGTGCTGTTGACCAGTGGCCTGGACAATACCGACCCGCTGCAACGATACCTGGATACCGGCCGAGGAACCTGGTTCGCCGCATCGGGCAAGCCGCTGGCCCGTCGCAAGCAATGGTTGCGCGGCATGCAGCGTTTAGCCGGCGAGCTGTACCTGGATGCGGGCGCGGCCGTGGCGCTGGGTGAAGGCGCAAGCTTGCTGGCGCCTGGCGTAAAAGCCGTCATGGGCGAATTTTCGCGGGGCGACCTGGTCCGGCTGAGTGGCCCCGATGGACCGGTCGGTCAGGGTCTGAGCGCTTACCGGTCCAGCGAACTGGCACGGATCATCGGTTGCCACAGCAGCGAATTCGAGAAAGTGCTGGGCTATCCTGGCCGGGGTCCGGTGGTACATCGGGACGATCTGATATTGTTTGATCGGTAAGGATCCGGTTTCCAGAAGATCATATGGTGCTGATGGAAAGGAATGCATAGCATGGCGACAACCGACGCGATGATCGCGGCACTCGGGCACAATGCACGACGTGCTGCGGAGCGTCTTGCATTGCGTGACTCGGCTGAAAAGAACCGGGCCTTGACCGAAGCCGGCGCCGCGGTCCGCGCGAATTCGGCGCAGATTCTTGGGGCCAACGCAGCAGATCTCGAGCGAGCCAGGGCACGCGGGATCAGCCGCGCAATGCTCGATCGCCTGCTGATCGACGAGGCCCGCCTGGAGGGCATCGCGTCAAGCCTGGAAAAAATTGCCGAATTGCCTGACCCGCTCGGGCGCGAACTGGCGTGCTGGTCGCGACCCAACGGGCTGAACATCGCGCGCGTGGCAGTGCCCATCGGGGTGATCGGCGTAATCTACGAATCGCGTCCCAATGTCACTGCCGATGCCGCGGCACTGTGCATGAAAGCCGGCAACGCGGTGATCCTCAGAGGCGGTTCTGAAGCCGTCAACAGTAATCGGGCGATCCATCGCGCCATGCTGCAGGGGGTGGAATCGGCCGGAATCGGCGCCGACACGGTGCAGATGCTGCCCGACCAGGATCGGTCGCTGGTCGGCGCGTTGCTGGGCGCGCATGAATACGTTGATGTCATCGTCCCTCGCGGCGGCAAGTCGCTGGTCGAGCGTGTCCAGCACGATGCGCGGGTGCCGGTGTTTGCGCATCTGGACGGCAACAACCATCTTTACTGGCATCGCTCCGCATCCGTGGCAATGGCGATCGATGTCATTGTCAACGCCAAGATGCGTCGCCCCGGAATCTGTGGCGCGCTGGAAACCCTGCTGATCGACCGCGACAATCTCCAACATCTGCCCCGGCTGGTCGAAAAGCTGATCGAATTGGATTGCACGCTGCGCGGCGATGAGGCGGCCCGGCAAGCTGATGGCCGGATCGAAGCGGCCGATGAATCGGACTGGGCAACCGAGTATCTGGATGCCATTTTGGCCATCCGCACGATTGATTCGCTGGAGCAGGCGCTGGAACACATCGCCGAGTATGGCTCCGGCCATACCGACGGCATCCTGGCCGATGATGAAGTGATGACCGGAGCCTTCCTCAAGCAACTCGACAGCGCCATCGTGGTGCACAATGCCTCGACCCAGTTTGCCGACGGCGGCGAGTTCGGATTCGGCGCCGAGATCGGGATTGCCACCGGTCGCCTGCACGCCCGCGGCCCGGTCGGCCTGGAACAACTGACCACCTTCAAGTACATCGTGCGCGGCAGCGGCCAAACCCGGCCATGAGTACCCGAATCCAATGCCCTTGTTCCGTATCGCCCACCTGACCGATGTTCACATCCCGCCGCTGCCAAAACTTGGCTGGCGGGATCTCGTGGGCAAGCGGCTGCTGGGCCTGCGCTCGTGGCACCACAAGTGGAAACAGGAACATCGCAGCGAGATTCTCCAGGCGCTGGATCAGGCGCTCAAGGAGATCGCTCCGGATCATTTTTGCATCACCGGCGACCTGACCTTCACCACCCACCCGGAAGAAATCGAGCAGGCGGCGCACTGGCTGGAAGCGCTGGCGAGCGCAGAGCGCATCAGCCTGGTGCCGGGCAACCACGACGCTTACGTGCCCGGCGCGCTGGAGCAGGTCTTGAAAGCCTGGGCACGATGGATGTGCGATGACCAGGGCAAGGGCGGCTTTCCGTATCTGCAGCGGCGTGGCCCGGTCGATATCATCGGCCTCAATACCGCCATTCCGCTGCGCTTGCCGATCACGGTCGGCCGACTGGGCAGCGACCAGATCGAGCGCACTCGCGCGTTGCTGCAACAAACCGAATCCGAAGGCCGGCCGCGTGTATTGCTGCTGCATCACCCACCACAGGACGGCGTGGCGCGTCGGGGCAAGCAACTGCTTGACCGCGCGGCCTTGCGCAAAATGCTTACCGCTCAGCGCGTCGAGCTGGTATTGCACGGCCACCTGCACAAGCCGCTGGAGGCCAAACTGGCAAGTCAGGCCGGACCGATCCGGGTGCTGGGCTCGGGCTCGACCTCGGCACTGGGCTATCGCTACCACCCGGCCCACTTTCGCATCATCGAATTCGATTCGATCGGCCCGGCCAGCGAATGTCAGTGGCAATACAATAGGCAAACCGAACGCTTCGAGCCGGGCCCGGCCCGGCAACTGCACGGCCACGGAGATTGAAACGCGTTCAAAGCGCTAATAAATTGTCTTTTATCCACAGATGCACACAGATGATGCGGGGATTGCCCATGGGCCGGATCGGTGAATGCTCAAACGGCGGTGCTCCGGATACAGTGCTGCCCCAACGCCTTAAACAATTCAATCAAGAACAATTCAAACAAAATTCATGCTTTTGGATTCATTCGTGTTCATCTGTGTTAATCCGTGGACAAATAAGGCTCTGCTAACCGTGGCTGACGCAAGTAGCTAATCAGGAGAGGAAGCTTCAACCGTGCTCTACGCCCTGCCCGACCACGAGGTCATGGAAAAACTGCTGCCCGGCATTTCCGGGCGTTGGCTGGAACCCGACCAGGCCCGCGAACGACTGCGTGCGGCGCCCGGCATGGTGCCGATTGCGATCGATCCGGGCCGGGATGAACAGGATCGTAAATCGATCTGGTTTGCCGACATCGGCGACCAGCCGTTTCTGGAATGGAAGCATATCTACACCGTACAACGCCTGGCCGCCGAGGGCCGCATCGGTGAATCTTTCGCCAGCGACTTCTCGTTGCTCGACCAACCCCTGCCGGTCGACGACGGCATGCAGACCGACGGCCTGCTGCTGCATGTCTCGCGCTGCGGCTCGACGCTGTTCTGCAAGTCGCTGGCAAGGCTTGAGTCCAACCTCATCATCAACCAGGCCGGCCCTCTGCAATACGGTTTCTGGGCCGCAATCACCGATCACTGGCGCCGGCCGCTGGAAGCCAGCCACACCAACCTGCAACGGCTGCGGCGGCTGGTTCGGCTGCTGACCCGCCGGCGCGGGCTGGACTACCGGCTGGCCTTCGTCAAGTTCATCAGTTGGAACACGGTCTGCACCGACTTCATTCGCTCAGCGTTCCCGGACAGCCATATCCTGTTTCTGTATCGCGACCCGGCCGAGGTGATCGCCACGGTGATGCAGGAAACCACTGCTGCGCTGACCCACCGCGGTACGCCACTGTCGGAAGTGATCAGCGGGCTGTCGGTTAAACAGACAGCGGATATGGACGACATCGAATATCTGGCTCATTGCTACGCCAACTACTATCGCCTCGTCGCCGAGCGTGCCGGGGCGCTGGATCTGCGCCTGGTCAACTACCGCCACATGGGCCAGGCGGATCTGTTTGGCGAGGTCCTGGACCGGGGCCTGGACTGGCGCCCGGACCCGGCGTCGCTGGAAAAGATGCGCGAACAGTACAACTACTACTCCAAGGACGACTCCAACCAGACCCGCTACCAGGGCGAACCCGATCCGGAACAAAAACTCGGCCCCGGCGGCCGGGCCCGCATCGACGCGATCGCCGCCGCGCCGACCCGCGTCCTCGATCACTCGCCGCAAAACCTTTTTGCCGAATAGAGGGTTTCGAGTCCGGCGGCGGGCGAGTCCAGAGCCTTGCACGAAACGCTCCCCGCCGGCCCCGTCAGCCGACCGTCTGGTCAATGGCCAAGGGATGCACCTGCTCCGGCATGCACTAATCTTCGTGTTCTTCGTGCCGTACTTTTGCCTTTCTGCGGTGTTCATCCGCGGGCAAATATCGCTTTGCCAATCGTGGCTGAGTCAACCGCGTAATTAGAATTCTGACGGTTTTGCCCAACCTGGGCTCCGGCTTCAAGCCTCGCGCAATATCCCATGCCGGGGCAGGTACAGCGCGGTTCTGATTTCGGTCTCGCCCATGTGTTCGAACAGCTGGCGGTAGAGACCCAACTGGGTTTCGTAGCGTCCGGCTTCTTCGGCCAGGAAGCCCTCAAGATCGCCGCCCTCATGATATCCGGATTTGTAGTCGATGATCCAGCGGGTGCCGGCTTCATCGATGAAAGTGCGATCGATGATGGCGTGCACAGCTTCGCCATCAATCACACCTGAAAGCGGCAATTCGCAGGCCGCATCCCGATGATTGCCGCTGAGGATCCAGCGACCGGAGTCGCTGGCCAGCGTGTGTTGAAATGCTTCGGCGATCAGGGCCGCGGTCTCATCCAGTGCCCCGGGTCTGGTCCCAAGCATGCGCAGTTGATCCGGAATGGAGGCAAGCAGGCGCTGTCGGTGCTCGGGCGATAGCTGTTCCATGCCGCGCCGGCCCACCTGTTCGAGCAGTGCATGCAGCACCGTTCCGGTGCGGCGCGCCTGCATTCCGGCCCAGTTGAATTCGATTTCCGGCTCGCGCTCGCGTGGCGGGGTCGCTGGCTGCCATTCAAGCCGCGGGCCGATCGGGGGTCGCCAGCCCGACGGCACCCGCCTGAGCGTCTGATCCGGTATGTTCGCCAATTCGGTACTTGCCTGGTCGGAACCGGAATCGCTTTCCGAACCGCTTGCCGACGAATGATTCAGCGAGTCGAGCAGGTCTGGCGCGACGCGCGGCCACAGGATTTCCAGCAG
The DNA here is from genome assembly GCA_964453565.1 of uncultured Halomonas sp. GTDB lineage: Bacteria > Pseudomonadota > Gammaproteobacteria > Xanthomonadales > Wenzhouxiangellaceae. The sequence continues at coordinate 16,668 of CAYVPB010000025.1, read as the reverse complement.
GCTGTCGGCGGCCGGCCGGGGCGGGTCAGCGGTCGGGTCGATGACGCTGCTTGCGAGCAATTGTTTGCGCGCGCGCGTCGCGGCCACATACAACAGGCGTTCGTTTTCATAACGGTCTCGCGCCCTCTGCTCGGCGCGAATCAGATCGATCAGCGGCGTGTTGTCGGATTGCCAGGCGGCACGCAGCGGGCTGAGCAATACTTGCTCATCACCGTGCTCCGGGGTCAACGGAAGCCAGTACAGCAGCTCGGCATCGACCCGTCCCGTGGCTCGGTCCAGACCGGGCAGCACCACCAGATCCCATTCCAGCCCCTTGGCGCCGTGCATGGTCAGGATTTCCAGCTTGACGGCCGGATCGGTCGGATCGCCTTTGGTGAATTGGCCGGCGAGCAACTGTTCGAACTCCAGCCAGTCCTCGATCAGCCCGTTGTGCTCGGCCGCTTCGAGGGTATCGAAAAACAACCCGGCCTCGGCCCGTTCGGTGTGCGTTTGTCGCAACGCGTGCGCACCGCCCAGAGACTTGCCTTCAAAAGACTTTCCTTCACCAGACTGCCCGCCAAGAATCTGCCCTCCAAGAATCCGCCAGGCACCCTCGACCCGGTCACGCAACCGGTCCTGGCCGATCCGTGCGCGCGCCGTGGCCAGTGCCTGGTAAACGCGCGCCGCGCGCTCCCGGGCATCGCCCTCCAGCCGATCCAGGGCATCGGGCTCGAACGGGTTGGCGCCGTCGCCGGCAAGCCCGTGCAGGTCGGCCAGCGTCAGGCCGCATACCGGCGAACGCAGCACCGCCAGCACGGCGCCAAGGTCGGCCGGAAAATGAATCGCACGGGTCAGCGCCAGCAGGTCCTGGACGACCGGGCGCGACAGCAGCGGATCGAGCTTGACCGCGCGGAAGCCAATCCCCCGAGCCTGCAGCGCCGGCAGGATCTCGCTTAAATGACTGCGCGCACGCACGATGATCGCGGCCTTGTAGTCGGGGTCGCCGGCATTCTCTGCCAGCGCCTGTTCGATGCGCTCGGCGATGGCTTCGGCTTCGGCTCGCCGATCAGCGCGCGCCAGCAGCTCAACGCCGCCTCCCGGCCCCTGCCCGGCCACCGAGCGGGCATAGGCAACCGCGCCGGCGGCAATGTCCTCCCGGTCCGGAAACGCCGGCCCCAGTGTCTGGTTGACCCAGTCGACAATTTCGGCTTTCGAACGGAAATTCTGATCCAGTCTGAGTGAATCCAGCCGCAGACCGCTCAAGCCGCGGTCGCGGGTGCGCATGAACAGACCCACCTCGGCCTCGCGAAAGCGATAGATCGACTGCATCGGGTCGCCGACCAGAAACAGCGTCCGGCCATCGCCGCGATGCCAGCCGTGGGTCAGCTTTTCAAGCAGGTGGTATTGGGCCCAGTTGGTGTCCTGATACTCATCGAGCAGGATGTGGGAGATTCGGTTGTCCAGATACAGGCCCAGATCGGTAAAGCCGGATTCGGTATCGCCCAGCCCCTGCAGCGCGGCTCGCGACAGGCCGGTGAAGTCGGTCTGGCCGGATTCGACAAAGACCAGTTCCAGTTCGCCGGCGGCGCGTTCGAGCACCCGGATCAGGGCCGAGAGCACCTGCCATTCATCATCGTTGTAGCGCGGCTGGGGCAGACCCCGCGCGCGATGCAGCAATTCGGCCAGTGCATCGTTGCCGGCCAGTGCCTGCAGACACTCCTGGAACAGCGCCTTTTGCGGTGCTTTCGGTGCAAATCCCGTTGTGATCGTGACGGATTTGCGCCAGGTCCCGGTTTTGGTCAAAAGCGCCTCGCCCAGGCCGCGCCAAAGCGGCAAGTCGCCGGGATCGGGCGTCGGCAGGCGGCGATCTTCGGCGAACACGCAGACATCTGACGATCTTCCTTCGGCAAGCAGCGTTTCGGCGGAAAAGCCAAGCAGATCGGCAAGTCCCTCGATCCCGGCCGATGCCAGCGCGGCCTCCAGGGCGGCGTTCGCCCGGCCCAGAGTTTCGCTCACGACCGCTTGCAGAACCTCCTCGAACCGGGCCCGATCAGGTTTGCCAGTCACTCCCAGAGCGCGCAGCCATTGCTCGCGCTTGCCCAGCAGGGAGACCAGCAGATCCTCGATGTCCCGGGTTCGATTGTCACGCCACATCAGCACGGCTTCCAGATCGGCCGAGATCGGATCGTCTTCCAGCGCCTGCAGCACCCGGCGCGCCGCGCGCCGGTATAGCGCGCCGGTGTCTTCGGCCGGTCTTGGGACGGGCCCGAGCCGACTGGCCACCGGCATGGAGCGGGCCAGATAGTGGCTGAAACTGTCGATGGTGCGGATCATCAGCCGGTCGGGATTGGCGACCAGATTCCACTCCCTGACCCGGTCGGAAATTGCGCGTGCCCGGGCCAGCGCCGCCTGCTCATGGGCCTCGTCGGTGTCAAATCCGGGCCGCAGAAAACGCAGCACGCGCTCGCGCATTTCGGCCGCGGCCTTGCGCGTGAAGGTGATCGCAAGAATCTGTTCGGGTTGTTCGACCACGCCGAGCAGCGCCAGAAAACGTTCGACCAGCAACGTGGTCTTGCCCGAACCGGCCGGCGCCTGGACGATCACCGAGCGGCCGGGGGCCACCGCCAGGCGGCGTTGTTGCCGGTCGCTCATGCCGGCTCCTCGTCGATTGCGGTCGATTGCCGCTCTTGAATGCGGCACAGCGCGTGCAGATGGCAGGTGCGGCAGACCTGGCCGTCGCGCGGGTCGACCTCCGCGCGGCCTTGCTGGAACGAAAGCGCCAGCGCGTCGAGATGTTGACGCCAGGCTTGCAACAGTTCGTCCCAGTCCTCCGATTCCTTCCACGCACCGCCGGCAGTGGCCAGTTCGGTCACTCCCGGAATGCCGACATCGGCCCGGCAGAGCCCGTCGAAACGCAACTCATCGGGCCGAACCCGAGCAAAGGCCAGCGCGGCCGGAACAGACGGGCCGGCCAGCGCGTAGGCCGGCAACTGCGGATCGGCCATGCGTTCCTCGGGTCGCCAGCCGTTGCGACCGGCGCGCCCGGTCTTGTAATCGATCAGGATCGTTCCGGCGGCCGTTTCGTCGATGCGGTCGATCTTGCCGGTCAGGCGCAGGCCGGCGAATTTCATCGAGATTTCCTGTTCCAGCGCGCCAACGTGGAAGTCGTCGCGCTCGCATTCCAGTTCCAGCCAGCGCGCCAACACGCGAACGGTGCAGCGAAGTTCCAGCGACTTCCCGGCCCGGCCAAGCACCAGCCGATGCCGTTGGATCAATTGATCGAGCGCGTATTCGGCCGCCTGTGCGATGCGCCGTTCCAGGTCTTCCGGCTTCAGCGCAAGCAGCGCGGCACGACCGTCAAGCCCACGCCACAAGGCTTCCAGCGCCTTGTGGATCAGGCTGCCGCGCGCGCTGGTATCAAGGCCCGGACGCGGGCAAGGCAATTCGCGCGCACCCAGGCGACGGTGGGCGAAGGCACGAAACGGGCAGGCCGACTGGTCACGCAGCACGCCGGTGCCGCCGCGTGCGGCTTTGGTTCCCGTCCCGGCTTCGGCCAGGATGGGACCATGACAATCATCCGGGATCGTTTCCAGCACCGGCGGATCGGATTGTGCCGCATGGTCAGGTTTGATGATCCGGGGTTGGGGCAGCAGTGCCGTGGCCTCACGCGGCGGCGATTCACTGCCGGTGGAAAAACTTGCACTCAGGCTCGCCGCGCAACGCAGCAACCCGGCCAGTTCCTGCCGGGTACGTGCCAGTTTGCCATCGCCAGTCGCGGCCGGCACTCCCGCCTGGATCGGTCCGGGGATCAGCGGCTCGCGATACGCCGCCCCCGGCCAGGTTGCCGCATCCAGGCTGGTGATCCAGAGCGCATCGAAACGCGCCCCCAGCGCTTCTTCCACGCCGAGAATCTCCACCGGGCAGCCCGGATCACGCTCGCGAAACGTGACGCCAGCGGCGGATTCGACCAGCATCGACAGCGCCCGGCCGCGCGCCAGCGGCTGATCCAGCACGACATCCAGCGCGGCGAATTCCTCCAGTAAATCGTGCCAGCGCTGCAATATCTGGAACTCGCGTGAATCCAGCGGCCGGCCGTGGCCGAAACCGAGTGCGTCAAGCTCGGCCTGAAACGGGCCGACCCATTGCGACGGCAGCACAGGCTGGCGGTGTTCGGCACGAATCCGGCGCCAGACCGCCAGCTTGTTGCCCAGAATGCCGGCGCCGGCCTTGTTGCAGGCCTCGGTCAATTCATGAGCGGTGATTTCATACGGCGCATGACGCATCAATGACGCGCTGGTCTCGGCGCGACGGCTGGCCTCCGCCGGCCATCCGGACAGATATGGCGAGGCCAGCAACCGGCCCGCGGCCGGTTGATCGATGCATGCCGGCTCCAGTTTCAGCAGCGACAAGGCATCGGCCGCCAGCGGCCATTCGGCCAGCGGCAGTCCCAGCGAGACATGCCAGGGCGCCCGGCCGCGCTGTTGAAGCGCATATCCCGGCGGATCGAACACCTGGGCGAAGATCCGCTCAACCCGGCTCAGTCGGTCGGGCAAGTCGCGCACTACGATTGCGATTGTTCCGGCAGTCGTCTCGACAGTCGTCCCCAAAGTCGTTCCGGCAGGCGCTTGGTCAGTCGTCCGGTCAGGCGCGTGTTCGGTGCCGGCCCCTAAACGTACTCGCGCCCATTCGGCCGCCGCTCTGAGTTCATCATCGGGCTCGACAAAGCATTGCAATTCAAGCCCGGGCGCGATTGTGGTGTCGGCCGGCTGTCCTTCGGCAGGCGGGTCAGGCATGCCCCTGACTTCCACCCCGACCTCAGCCAGCGCGGTCATGATTTCCCGATATATCGGGGCGAGCGGCAAGTCAAAACCCTTCAGCTCGATGCCGGATGGCAGTTCCACCCGGCTTTCGCGGATCAATGCCGGCAAGTACGCGGCAAACGTCCATTCATCGATGACCCCGCGCTCGGCGCAAAGCCGTTCAAAGCGTGCCACCCAGTCGCGGAACCGGCCACTGTCTTCGGACAGCAACGGTTCGGGCCAGGCGCGCGGATGGGCCAGTCGGTGTTCGTGCAGGGTGCGCCAGGCCCGCTCGGCCAGCGCATGCACACGCGGCTCGCCGATAAACACATCCGCATCAATCACCTGCCGCCACAACGCTCGCGCCTGAGCGGCCGAAACCGGCACCCGGTCCAGCGCGCCCGAAATCAGCGTCTGCTGGCGCAGCCGGCCCAGCCAGGCCGAAAGTGAAAGCACATCCGGTGCCCTCCAGGCGCGCCGGCCTTCGGCCACGCGCGCCTCGGCAAACCGCCGTTTTTCGACCCGTGCCAGCCGCGCTGTGGGGGTCAGCACCGTGTTCGGCGTCGCTTCCTGTTGCTCAACCATAAGCGCATTATGCCGCCGTCTTTCTCAAAAGCCGAGAAAGCTCGCAACACGTCAGGCGAATTCTCCATGGTGGACGCGTTCCATGGTTCCGGCGCGGTAGCGGCGAGTTCGACTGGAGTTCGCTACACTAGTGTACCCCGCCGCTCATTGTGTAACTTCAGAGCGTGACTGAGTCGACAGTGCAAGGCACGATCCGCAGTGAATGGCCCGCCCTTTACAAGGATCGTAACGCCGCAATGTCGACTCAGACGCGCTCCCGAAGGGCGAGTCGGAAAGCGCTCATCCGCGGCGTTAGGGCTCTTGAAAAGGGCGCGCCATTCCCTGCGAGCCCTGCCTTGCGGCTAAGCACTTTCCGACTCGCTGAATGTTACAGAATGAGTGGCGGGGTACACTAGCGGGCCCCAAGAAAGGCAGTGTGAGCTATGCCGCCTGTTGAGAAAGATTCCGCCGGTGTCCGCTAAAGTTGCCAACATGCAAGGTGCCATCCCGTTCACTGACATGAAGTTTGTGCAGGCACAATCGCAATGGATTCCAGTGCTGGACGCACTTCCTTATGCCACCGCGCTTGACCGGGGCAAAGAAAGCCTGCCCGAGTTGCCGGAATGGCTCGAACTACTGCGGTCACAGCACGAGCTGCTGGGTGCGATGATTTTGGCCCATGGCGGACTGTTGTTACGCGGTTTGCCGGTGAACTCCGCGGAAGAATTTGAAGCGGTGGCGGCCGAATTCCTGCCTGTGCAGGAGTCCTATATCGGCGGTGTTTCGCGACGGTCGCGGGTGCACAATAATGTTTACAACACCACTGAAGCCCCAAGCAGTGTGGTGATTGAACAACATTTGGAAGCCACGCACACGCCGCTTCCACCCGGGCGTATCGTTTTCAATTGTCAGGTCGCCCCACAGCATGGGGGCGAGACACCCCTGGCCAGTTTTGTTGAGCTGTATGATGCTTTGCCCACAGAGGTGACGCAGCCGCTTGAAGGTGAGCGGGTGCTTTACACCCGGGAGCTGATGGATCGAGAGTCACGACTGTATCGACTGTTGCCAAAGACGGTAACCCAATCACTCGCGCTTAGCTGGCAGGAAGTCTCCGGCTGTGATGATCTGCGCGATGCGCGAAACATACTTGAACGTGGAGGGTACGCGGTCAGCCTTAGCGGTCCGCGACAGTTGCAAACCCGCTGTTACCAGCCGGTGATCAGTGAGCATCCACACAGTGGCCGCAAATGCTGGTATTTGAGCGATCAGATCACCCGTCAGCTGCCCTGGCATGCGCGGCTGGCTCGGCGAGCCCTGCGCTCCCGGCTGGGAATGGAATTTGCACTTGAATCGGGCCGTCAATTTGCACCTGGTGTGCTCGATCTTGTGCACCGGACGATCGGCCGGATTCGCTTCAGTTTTACCTGGCAGCAGGGTGATGTTCTTGTGCTGGATAATCATCAGATGTCCCATGGCCGCAATACATTTGCGGGTGAACGACTCATACTCACCGCCTTCGGTTAACCCAACCCATGCTCAGACTCGCCTATGACTTTTCGCGCCGTGCCATCAGCACTTTTCGTGGCCGTCCGATTGCCAATGCCGCCGAGAGGCCGTATTGTGAGTGGGGCGAGGCGGATCTGCACCGGGAAGTGTTGCCTGCCGTATCGTCCAACGAACTCGATCGGCTTGGCGCAAGCATCTTGAGTGTTGCCAATCGCTACAAGCATTCGCGCGGCCGGGGTTTTCAGGATCATCTACAGGGCGTAGCCGGGTTGCTGCAACGCTGGGAGCAGGATGCGCTGACCGTCCAGATCGGCCTGTTCCACAGCGCGTACTCCACTCAGCAATATCCTTATGGACTTTATAGTTATCAACAGCGGGAACAGCTTCGAGCGTTGATTGGTGACGACGCTGAGCGACTGGTGTTTCTGTTTTGCTCACACGACAGGGTCGACCTTTACGCTCAGGCGGTCGAACTTGCCAAAGCCGGGGCGACACTGCCCCGGGATGGCCTTGAATTGCGCAACGCGTTGACAGGCTCAACGGCACGCGTGCCCGCCGAACTGATCGCACCGTTGCTGGTTGTGCATGCGGCGGATCTTGCAGAGCAAATCGATGGCTTTGGTTTCGACATCATTTCTGCTCTGCTGGCATGCGCAGAACCCTGGGTCAAGGCGCCCGAATGCTTGCAAGTATTGCGGGCCGCCGGCGTGACCGGCAAGGCGCTATCGATTCGTATCCAGGCACAGCGCGGCACCTTTGGCCTGGCACCCGTGCTGGGATTGAGCAAGACTCTGCTTGCCGACCGGTTGCGTCTGGCGCGATTGCTGCGTAGCCGGGGACCACTCGATGGTCAGTCGCGAGCGCAGCTCGATGCCCTGGATCAACGCCTGCCCGGCCTGTTTGAGGTACCATGGATTCGTTTGCACCGGGATTCCCGGGGAGAGCAGGCGCGTGCCGACGCAGCGCTGGCCGAAGCTCGGCTGCGCCACCGCAGTTGGGGCGTACCCTGGCTGAAGCGCCCATTCGACAAGAATTCGTCTTACCAGGCCTTGATTCATGATGGCGCAAGCTGGTCGGCGTGTTTCTGATCCGACGTCTGCCCCCGCATTTGAAATCCGGGGGCAGTATACTTAATTCAAACAATCTGACACAAGACGGAACTATTTCCGAGTCTTTCCACGCCCTCTCTGACGACGTTTCCCCTTTGGTTTCGGCCCGGACTTTTCGGGTTTCAGCTGACGGCCGGTGACGCGCTCGGCGCGCTTTAGAGACTTTGCGTCGCCCAGCGGGCGTCCGGTACGCGCGTGTCGTTCAAGGCGCATCTCTTGGTTGGCTGGATTTTTTCACGCAGGTAAATCGCCCAATCGCCCACCATGTCCAGCATCGGACCGACCCGAACAAGCTCGTCATCGCGGCCTTCAAGATGGGCGCGCGCGCTGGACCACGGCCAGTCGGCGGGGCGCTGAACCAGCCCGGCCTTGGCCGGATTCTGCTCGACATCGCACACCGCAGCCAGCGGGTGTGTCCTGTCCATCGGACAGGAATGGAACCTTTCCTGCCATAGATGACCGCGCCAGCCCTCGCGAAAGTTGATCGGGCAGCCGTATTGGCGATGCGCCTCGGCCAGGTTGGCCCGCAGCCCATCCTTTTGTCATGGCACCATCATCAGGTGCACGTGATTGGGCATCCGGCAATCGGCTCAGTCCGCTGTTTTGTGCTTCCGGCACGCTCGAACACTTTCACCAGTGCCTGCGCCTGATCCAGCTCCGCTTCGCTCAAGCCCCGGTCGCGCGAGTCTTCGACCTTCTCGGCGTGGCTCAGGATGATGACGGTGACCGGCTTCGAGCTGGCCTCGACCGGGATGACGCTGAGCAAGGTCAACATTAAAACCCATCAGTTGCATAAATTTCCGAGTGCGAGAGCCCGGAGAGTAGTGTTTCCGGGGCGTGCGCGGATATTTTCCAACCGGAACATAGCTCACTCTATGTGAGGATTGGAAAATTGAGCACGCGCCCCGGAAACGCTGCTATACCGGGCAGTGCAACGGTCTCTCGCCGCAAATTTATGCAACAGATGGGTTAACGCTATCGGAAACCGAACCTACCAGGCTGTCATCGTTATCTGCTCTTCAGGCTCTCACACTCGGAAATTTATGCAACTGATGAGTAAACTAGCCCCTCCTGCATCGCTCCTTACTGGAATGCTATATGGCTCCCGTCATCTGGATGCTGGCCTCGACCGTGATTTACGGGCTGTACCCACTCGTCGCCTACTCCGCAAGCGCCATTGCTCACCCGATTCTTCTAATCGCCCTCGCGCACAGCGCGGCCACGCTGGTGCAGTTCGTCGCATTGATCGTCGCGGCGCGGCGCGAGGGGAAGGCCCTGAAGGATGTGTTCGTCTCGATTTCTCCGTTCGGCAAGATCTTCAAGTGGGCTGCAGGCCAGGGTGTTGTCCATTCTGTGGCGCACATTTCCCTGTTCGCCGCATTCATTTATCTCGACAAGTATGCGGCTGCTCTGATCTATGACGCCTGGCCGATCCTGATGATCGTCATGGCTGCACCTTTGCTTCCGGGCCGAGCGCTCCCGACCGCAAAGGAGTGGTTCTTCATCTTGCTATCATTCGTCGGTCTAATCTTGATATTGAGTGCCAAGGCTGGCGGTGCTGACGGCTGGCTCGCTATCGGTCCGGGACCGGACTCCATGGCCGGCTTCGGCGCTGCGATTGCCCTGCTATCGATGGTCGGGATGGCATTTACGGCGGTTGCCGCAGTTCGCCTGGAGGCGCTCTCCATGGCCGCGTATCGGTTTCTGGCAATGAGATCGGAGGGCGAGCGCGCTCGGGCATTCAAGGTTTCCGGCAATGAAGCTAAGCCCTATTCATCCGCCATCCTGTCGCCGTTCCTGGGTAATGCATTTAGCATGATCGTCTCCATCGCGGCAGCTGTGATCTATTTCGCGTTGAGCGATGACGTGGCCGTCCGAGCGGATACCCTCGACCCAGTCCTGGGCCTGGGCCTTGCGGCGGGCGTCATCGCCGCGACCGCGCAGATTTGCTTCATTATCTCGAATCGGAGCACGCGGCTGACTTCGATCAATGTACTCTATAATCTGACTCCGCTGTTCGGGATCCTCTTTCTCTATCTGGCCGGAACAAACGAGACCATCGAAGGACAGATCCTGCTCGGGGGGATGCTGGTGATCGCAGCCAATCTCGCCATCAGCGTCCACGCTGAGATCACGATTGCATACTACGTGTCGATTGCGTCGATCTGTATCGTGTCAGTCTATTGTTTTTTCGTCCCGGGCATGGACATCAACGCTTACTACAGCGCGATTGCGATTCCGGCGGGGATATTCGCCATCCTGATCGCGTTCATGACTGAACGCTTATCGGTGCGCCAGCTTCGGCAGGAAGATATTGCCATCGAGATCTTTGAAAGCTATCGCAAGAGGGAACTGCATGGAGAAAGTCGGGAACGCCTAAGGGAAGTCGTCTCCAATGTCCTGATTTCGAACAGCGCGAAGGCCGTACGCGACAGCGCGAGAGCATTCATCAACCGAAACCGTGAATCCTCGCCGGAGGTTTCGTCACTGATGGCGCGCCTTGCCACCAATCGTCTCAGAATTTTTGGTTTCGGTGAGATCTTCGTACTGTGGTTGATCGGCGTCGCGACCCTTGGCTTGGCGGTGTTCGGTCGGCCACCCAATGTTGAAGCTAATATGCTGGCGACCGTTCTTGCCGCGACGATCTCATTTTTGTGTGTGCTCGTCATTGAACCGGTAAACAGCCAAAGAGCCTCGATGTTATTCGGTCTTCTCGGTGAGATGCCTGGAAGTCGGAATAAAGAAGCGGGTGCGCGTCATCGTGACATCGATTTTCTGGTAATGGCCTGTACGTCGGCGCTGTTTGCAGGCATTCTTTTCTTTCTCTTCTTTGTCGCAATCGCACAGCAATTGAATTGAAAAGTCGCCGTGGCTCAGGTGCCGAGCTGTAAAGATCATGGTTCATCTCCTTTGTTGTTGAAAGCCTATGCGATTGCCAGCCAGGGTGCGATCGCGTCGACGCGCGCCGGGCCAGCTGTGGTTTTGGTGGAGGGCCTTATTCATCACCTTTCGGCGTCTTGAAGCTGAGGCTGTAAAAAACGGGGACGAGGTAAAGCGCCACCAACACTTCGAGGGCGAGTCCGCCGATCGCTCCGGCCGCCATGGGGCGGAGCAACTCACCTCCGCTTTCGAGAGCGAATGCGAGCGGCACGAAACCGAGAATGACGGGGATGGTGGTCATGAGGCGGGGGCGCATGCGGATGATGGCGGCCTCGCGGATGGCGGGCAGCGGTGGCTCGCCGTCCGCAATGCGGGCGCGGGCGTTTTCTATCAGCAGCACGGCGTCGTTCACATTGGCGGCGAGCACGACCATCACACCGATGATAACGGTGGCCCCGAAAGCGGTACCGGTGAACATTAGCCCATAGCCCATCCCGGCCAGGCAGAAGGGCATGGCCAGAAGCACCAGCAAGGGCAGGCGCAGGCTGTTGAACTGGACAGCCAGCACGAGAAAGGAAAAGAACACGGCGTAGACGAGCAGCTGTTTGACGACAGATTTCATCTCCGCCATCTGCTGGGCGGTGCCGCCGATCTTCCAGGTGTAGCCGGCCGGCCATTCGATGCTCTCGAGCACCGCCTGGACGGCGGCCTGGCCGGTGGCGAGGTCGGTCCCGGCGGTATCACCGCGGACGATGACCTGCTTGATCTGGTCGCGGCGGGTGATTTCGACCGGGCCGATGGCGCGGCGTACTTCGGCCACTTCTCCCAACCGCACGTAGCCGCCGCCGGGCACGGCCATGGCGAGGTTTTCCACGTCGTCGCGGGTGCGTAGCTCACGCGCCGGCACGATGACGCGCAGGTCGAACAGCTCGTTGTTTTCACGGTATTCGCTGACCACGCGTCCACCGATATAGCCGCGCAGGGTGGCGGCAACATCGCTCACGCTGAGGCCCAGTTCGCCGGTGCGCAGGCGGTCGATCTCGACCTGCCACTCCGGCTTGCTGTAGTCGAGGGAGACGTACACGTTGGTCAACGCCGGGGATTGGCTGAGCTGATCGGCGACCTGGTTGGCTGTCTGGAAAAGTTGGTCCATCTCGCTGCCGCTGATCTCGACTTCGATTTCGGACTGACCGCCCTTGCGGATGCCCCGCATCTGGCTCTGCATGACAATCAGCCGGGCACCGGGCGCAGCCAGCCTGGCGACTTTCGGGCGGAGTTGTTCGACGTATTCGGTGGTGTTGATGTCGCGTTGATCGGCGGGAATCAATTCGATGTCGACCTGGCCCTCGTTGCCGATCTTATTGGTGTAGAGGGCGCGCACCGCGCCGCCGACGAGGCTGAAATAGGAGCTCACGGTGGGATCGTCGGCCACCAGCGCTTCGATCTGGCGAGCCACTGTATCCATGCGCTCCAGCGCGGCTCCGGCGGGCATGCGGATCTTGACCGTGATCCGACCGTCATCGACGGCGGGCAGGAATTCCGAGCCGCTTTGCACAAAGGCGATTCCGCCGCCGGCGGCCAGCAGCAGGAAGCAACCGATCACGAGCACGCGGTAGTGGAGGGTAAAGTCGATGCTGCGGGCGTAGCGGCGTTGCAGCCACTCGTTGAAGCGTTCGTTCCACCCCTGGCCGGCTTGTCCGGCGGGCTTGAGAAACCATGCCCCCAGCATGGGCACGAGGAAGACGGCGCAGAGGCGGCTGATCAGCACGATGCTCAGGACAATCAGCACCAGCTCGCGAAACAGCAGCGTAATCATGCCGGGAACGAAGAGGAAGGGGATAAAGAGCGCGAAAAAGGCGAATGTCGCGGCGACGAGAGCCGGGCCGACCTCGCGGGTGGCGGCTTGCGCTACGGCAGCCAGGCTATCTTTTGGGCGCTCGACCCGCAGGCGGGTGATGTTTTCCAGCACCACGGTAGAGGCGTCCAGCATGACACCGATGGCGACGACGAGCCCGCCGAGGGAGAAAATATTGAGCGAGAAGCCGGCCAGCTTCATCAGGAAGAAATTGGCACCGATGGTGACGGGCAGCACCACCGCGATGATGAAGACCTGGCGCGGACTGCCTAGAAAAATGAAAAAAACGAGCACGACGAGGACAGCCGCTTCGAGGGCGGTGTTGCGCACGCCCTGGATGGAGTTGTTGATGTATTTGGCCTGATCCTGCACGAGTTCATAGCCGAGCCCCTCGGGGAAAACGTCGAACAGGGCGGCCAGGCGCTGGTTGACCGCGGCGACGGTGGCCACGGTGTTGGCGTCGGCCTGTTTGATGATGTTGACCTTGACGGCGGGGTTGCCGTCAAGGCGCGTGATCATGCGCACGTCTTCGTGGCTATCCTCGACACGGGCGATGTCGCGCAGGCGCAGGCGTCCGGTCTCGCTCTCGGCCACCACGATGCCGCGGATGCTCTCCAGGTTGGTGAATTCACCGAGGGTGCGGACGATCGTCTCTTCGTTGGTCCCGGTCACCCGGCCGCCGAGCATCTCGATATTTTCCTCCCGCAGTCGGCGCTCGATGTGGGCGAGACTGAGCTGGTGTTTTTCCAGCGCGACAGGGTCGATGAAGATGCGGATCTCGCGCTCCAGACCACCCGCGACGTCGACCGCCGCGACCCCTTGGGCGGCGAGCATGCGGTCCGCCAGCCAGGTGTCGATCCAGGTGCGCAGCTCCGTCAGGTCCATGCGGTCGGACTCGAACACGGCCTGCACGACGGGAAGTTGCGATGGGTCGGCCTTGATGATGACCGCCGGATCCATGTCGTCCGGCAGGTCCCGAAGCGCACGCTGGTAGGCGGCGAGGCTGTCCTGGTAGGCGACGTCGACATCGACGCCGTATTGGAAATTGACGTCGAGCTGGTACAGCCCTTCCAGACTGCTGGAGGTCAGGAAGTCGAGCCCGTCCACCGAGGCGAGCTGGCGCTCGATCGGGTCGGCCAGGTTGCGGTCGATATCCTCCGGCGTGGCACCCGGCCAACTGATGGTGAGCTTGATCAGCGGGTAGTCGATGTCGGGCAGGAAATCGACCGGGATGCGGCCCAGGTTGAGCACACCGATCACGGCGAAGCCCAGCGCAATGATGGCGGTCGAGACCCGATGGGAAATGGCAGCGCGCAGCATCGTTTACTGGTCCTTTCCGGTTGAAGTCTCGACACCGGCGACCTGAACCGTAGTACCGCCACGGATACGCTCGATGCCGCGCACGATGACAGCATCGCCCGGAGCGAGGCCCCTGGATACAAGCACGCGGCCGCCTTGCTCGAAGCCGGTCTCGATCAGCGTGGCGACGGCCGCGCCGTCGACGACGGTGTAAACCACAGGCTGGCCGTCTGCATTTTGCGCGACGGCTTCGACCGGTACGGTCAGGGCGTTTTCGATACGCTCCAGATCGACGTGGATACGTGCGAAAAATCCGGGTTGAAATTCATCGGTTTTCAGCGGCAGCGAAGCTTCGAAAGTACGTTGGCGCAGACGGCGGTCCAGCTCGGGATAGGCACGCACAATCTTCAGGTGGTGGCTTTGATCGTGGCTTTGATAGGGTAAGGCATCGAAGCGCGCTTGCAATTCGTCGCCCTCCTTGACTGCGAGGGCGTATTGCTCGGGCACCTGGAAACGCAACACCAGGCTCGATGGATCGAATAAATCAACAAGAGGCGCCCGCGGGGCGACGTATTTGCCGTCGGCGACGTGAACCCGCGAGACGAGCCCCGGCCAGGGGGCGCGCACGTCGTAGTCGGAGCTGACCTGTCGCGCGCGGGCCAGCGTGGCCCGGGCATTTTCCAGGCTGCTGCGGGCCATGTCGAGCTGTTCGGCGGCGAGTGCTTTTTGCTCAACCAGCGCTTCGATGCGCTCGAATTCGCGTTTTTGCCGCTCCAATTCTTCGCGAGCCGCTGCCAGTGAGGCCGCGGCGGAGGTGTCCCGTCCGATGCGAAGCAGGACCTGGTTGGTGACCACGGGATCGCCTTCGCGAATCGCGCACTCCATGACCGGCCCTTCGGCGGGTGAGGACAGGGTAGCCACGCGGGTCGGTTCGACCGAGCCGGTGAGTTCGATGCTGCGGGTAAAGAGACCGGGCTCGATTCGCTCGACCGAAACGGCGGGCGGGGGGGGCTGCTTTTTTGTGGCCGCGGGTTGTTCGCAGGCGACCAGGACAAGGCTGAGGGCCAGGGCCAGGATTATGGTTTTCCAGTGCATGAGTTTCATGATTGTTTTTGGGGAATCAGGGTTAAGGGCGCAGGCTGGCGCAGGCGGCTCGTGGACTCAGAGCCGCCCCGCGTGCGAAATCGACCTCAGCGCGGATGATCTTGACATCGGCTTCGGCCCGAATAAAGAGGGACTCGGCTTCGAGGGCGGCGGTTTCGGCATCAAGCACGTCGATGATGGTGCCTTTGCCCTGGGTGTATTTGCTTTGTTCGATACGCAGTGATTCCGCCGCCGTCTCGGTGGCGAGGACCGCAACGTCCAGGCGTTCGAGAGCTGAGGTAAAGTCGTCCAGCGCAATTTTAAGATCGAGTCGGCGGCTTTCGCTCAGGCTGGCCAATTCAGCGGCGCGAGCATCAGTATTCGCTTGTGCAGCCGCCAATTGCGCGCGGCGACGTCCGGCATCCCAGATGTCCCAGGTCATTAGCAGGCCGATCTGGCTCCGGTCATAGTCCTCGCGGCCGGACCAATCGCCGCGTTGTCCATAGCTGGTAAAGAGCTGGACCTGCGGCTGCCAGGCGGCTTTTGCCTGCTCAATGGTCGCGGCCGTCGATTCCATGCGCAGGCGGGCCGCCTGCACGTCGGACCGGGGAGTCGACGCGTCGTTGATCCGTGGATCGATTCCCGGAGCGCTTTCAATGGGTTCTTTGACCAGCTCGACATTTTCCCAGCGGTCGTCGAGCGGGCGCCCGACCATGAAGTTGATGGAGGCGCGCAGGCTTTCGCGTTCGTTGCGCTGCTGGATGACGCTTTGCTCGACCGTGGCGGCCCGCACATCGAGTCGCATCCGGTCGACCTCGGCGGCTTTGCCCTGTTCCAGCAGTTGACCAACTTGCCTAGCCTGCTCGCGCAGGGATTCGAGGGACTTTTCCGAAGCACGGATGATGGACCTGCGCGCGCTGAACTCGAAGTAGAGCTGCGCTACGCGGGTGGCTATGCGCTCTTGAAAGAAACGCAGATCGGCCCCCGACGCCTCTTCCAGAAGACGGGCCGCTTCCTCTGCCGCGCTGAGCCGACCGCCGGAGTAGGCTGTCCAGCGCAGGACGAGATCGCCAGCCCAGAGGTTGCGGGAGAATTCGCCTTGCTGATTGTTTGCGGTCGCCGGGCGGATGCGGGCGGGGTCGTTGAAATGTTGCGTGCCGGCCTCAACGGCGAGTCGTGGCAGGCGTTCGGAGGAGCTTCCACGGGCCTGTGCACCTGCGGCTTCCAGACGGGCCTGGAAAGTGGCCAGGTCCGGATGCTTCTCGATGGCAGCTTTCACGAGTTCCTCGGCCTTTAGTGTCGGGAGCGGTTCCGCTGTCGGATCAGCGAGGATGATCTGACTCAAGGACAATAGAAGACCGGTCAAAAGGCTCATCATGGCCGGGGCGGTGACCTTTTCGACGCGGAAGTCGGCATTCAGTTCATTCCCGACCGCATCGATTCCATCAGCCGCTTTCACGCACTTTCGGCAGCCGGGTCCAGGCAATTCGATTTTCATTTCACGTGCTCCTTCAGACGATCGCCAGCCAGGGCGCGATTGCGTTGAAGATCCAGCCGACCAGAATGAAGCTGGTCAGCAGGATCAGAAACAGGG
>CAYVPB010000024.1:0-36259 GCA_964453565.1 uncultured Halomonas sp. | reverse complement strand
ACAGCGTTGCCGAGCGGGTCGTTGTGGAACTTGGTAGAGCGTCGGTCGGGCGCATTGAAATCCGCTCCGGGCTCAACGAAGGCGATCGCGTGATTCTTTCCGACATGTTGCAGTGGTCGGAGCACGACCGCGTGCGGCTTGAATGAGATTGGCCGCGGCTTGACGCGGATGAATGCGCATAACTCCAACAGAGAAAGGACATAGAGGCATGAAACGACAACGACGCAACGGACCTGAAGCAAAACAACGGGCTTTCGCGGTCAGCCTATCCTGTCTTTTTTCAGGCGCGGGGAGAGTCCGATGATCCGACGTCTGACTTCGGACCGGGGTTTTCTGTTTGCCGCGGTGCTCACGCTTGGACTTGGGGTTGGCAGTGTTTCGGCAATCTTCAGTGTTGTCAACGGCGTGCTGCTCAAGCCGCTTCCCTATACCGAGCCGGATCGGATTGTCAGTATCCAGAGGCTCCAGGATGGTTTTAGCGGACCGGTGTCGAAGCCCGTGTTCCTGGACTGGCAGGCGGCAACGGCCGATGTCTTTGAAGCGATGGCCGGAATGGTTGGAGCCAGCCAGGTTCTGGCCGGCGAAGATCGCGCCGAACGCATCAATGTCTATCAGGTCACCCCGGAGTTCTGGCGTGTTCTGGGCCTTGGGCCCGGACACGGTCGTTATTTCAATGCGGTCGAGGATGCGGCCGGTGAACGTGTCGTCGTCATCGCCTACGAACTCTGGCAACGCCGCCTGGGCGGAGATCCGTCCATCGTTGGCAAGGACATTCGACTGGACGGGGAAACCTACCGCGTGATCGGGATTACACCGGAGGTGTTTCGTTACCCGGCCGAGGCAGATCTTTTCCGTCCTGCCAGTCTGGCGTTGAGCAATGCCCAACGCGGCAACAACAGCATTCAGGTCATCGGTCGGCTGCGCGAGGATTTCGGGATCGATCAGGCGGCAAGCGCCCTGGAACTGGTCAATGCCCGTTTGCGTGCGGAGTTTCCCGCTGATGCGGGACTCTCGTCGCGACTGATACCGCTGGACGAGCGGCTGAACAACCCGATCCGCCAGCCGCTTCTAATGCTGCTCGGTGCCTCGTTCCTCGTACTGCTGATTGCCTGCACCAATCTTGGTGGTCTGCTGCTGGTGCGGGTCAGTCGCCGACAACACGAACTGGCGCTGCGCTCGGCCGTGGGTGCCGATCGCCGGTCACTGGCGCGCCTGATGTTGACAGACGCCCTGGTGCTTGCCCTGATTGGCGGCCTGGTCGGACTCGCATTGGCGGCGGTTGGTGTGCCGGCGTTGCTGAATCTGGCACCGGAAGTTCTCCCGGCGCATGCGCAGCCCGGACTGGACTGGCCGGTTACCGCTTTCAGCCTGTTGCTGGGTCTGATCGTCGTTGTTGCATTTTCAGTTTGGCCCGCACTCCAGGCTTCGCGAATCTCGCCGCAGCATGCGTTGCAGCAATTCGGCCGACGCGTTGGCACGATGCGCGGGCAGAATCGTGTGCGGTCCGGGCTGGTCATTGTCCAGATCGCGCTGTCGGTGATCTTGCTGGTCGGCGCGGGACTGATGATTGAGAGTCTGCGCCGCCTCGGCGATATTGATCCACGTGTTGAAACCGAGCGTCTGCTCACGGCCAACCTGGCGATAACCACTGTAGAACCCGAAGCCGGTGAAGACACAATTAGCTGGTACGTGCGCCGCCAGAAGGAGACAGGGGTCTACTTGACCGCTCTGGTCGATGTGCTGGCCTCGATCCCGGGCGTGGAATCGGTCGCGCTGGCGGATGCGCTGCCGTTGTCTGGAATCAACAACTTCAACTCCGAAGTTACGGTTGTCGGCCAGGCGCCCGCGACAGAGCACCGTGCCCCCTGGGGTCAATGGCGGTTTGTCAATCCTGAATTCTTCAAGGTCCTGGATATTGCAGGGCTTGAAGGTCGCGCCATCGAGCATACCGATTGGCGCGCGGGCGAGTTTCCTTCAACGGTCGTCGTCAATCGGACGTTTGTCGACAGGTTCCTGGCTGGTGCAGATGCAGTCGGTCAGCAGCTGACATTCTTCGACGATAACCCCAAGCGTATTGTCGGGGTGGTTGAGGATACCTTTCTATATGGCGTGGATACTGATCCGGTACCCGAGATCTACATGCATGCAGGCTACATGCTTCAGGATCAGCTCCAGATCGCCGTTCAAGTTATTGGTAATCCGGTCGACTTTGTGAATCCGCTTCGCGAAGCGCTGCGCAACCATGATTCCAGTGTCGCCATGTTCGACATCATGCCCATGACTCAGCTTGTCGACCAGGGCAACCGGCTGCGGCGATTCAACATGGTCTTGATGTCGATCTTCAGTGTCATTGCCCTTCTGCTTGCCGTGGTGGGTCTGTATGGCGTCATTGCTTATGTCGCCGCTCAGCGCATGCATGAATTCGGCGTGCGGTTATCGCTGGGCGCGACGGCGGCTTCCGTGCTGGGTCTCGTCATGGCTCAGGGAGCATGGCTGACCACATCGGGAGCCGCGCTTGGTGTGTTCGGTGCCATTCTTGCCGGCCGTGCGATCGAAACGCAGCTATTCGAGGTCAATGCCATCGATATCAATGTTCTGGTGATGACGGCAGCGATACTTTCGATTGCCGCTTTACTGGCCTGTCTGGTGCCTGCATGGAAGGCCAGCCGACTTGCGCCCATGAGCGTGTTTCGACAAGGATGAATGAGCAACGCTACGTAAAGAATATTCTGAATACAACTGCAAAAGTTGATTACTAAATAACGGGGTTCAAAGCCATGACTAATTTGATCGAAATGACCGACATCCGCAAGGTGTTCTACGCTGACGAAGTCGAGACGCATGCGTTGGCAGGTATTCATCTGAGTATCGACAAGGGCGAGTACCTGGCGATCTCCGGGCCATCCGGCTGCGGAAAATCCACGCTGCTGTCGCTGATCGGACTGCTCGACACACCCACCGACGGCCATTACACGCTCAACGGCGTTGCGGTCGACGATATCGGCGCCAGCCAGCGCGCGAAGATCCGCAACAAGGAGATCGGCTTCATCTTCCAGGCGTTCAACCTGATCGGTGATCTGAACGTGCTCGAGAACGTTGAATTACCGTTGACCTACCGCGACGGGGTGGGCAAGGCCGAGCGCCGTGAACGTGCGAAGGCGGCCCTGGAGCGGGTCGGCATGGCCCATCGCGTTCGACACTTTCCATCGCAGCTCTCCGGCGGCCAGCAGCAGCGCGTCGCGGTGGCGCGGGCACTGGTCGGCCAGCCTTCAGTGCTGCTGGCCGACGAACCGACCGGGAACCTGGATTCGAAAAACGGCGAGGCGGTCATGGCGATGCTGGCCGAACTGCACGCCGGTGGCGCGACGATTTGCATGGTCACCCACGACCCACGCTACGCCGACTTTGCCGAGCGCCAAGTATTCATGTTTGACGGCCAGATCGTCGACGAGGAAACGCTCAGCAAGCTGAGACAGGAAGAAGAGCAGCGTCTGGAGGAGCAGATCAGCCAGGCCCGGGCGCGACGCGATGCGGTTGTTGACGAGACGCCGGTTTCATGAGCGTTCACCCGACGCTTCGTGACGCGCTCCGCCCGCTGATTCGGCGCAAGGGCATGACCGCCACTATTGTCATCATGCTGGCCCTCGGGGTCGGCGTGAATGCCGGGATCTTTTCGATCTTTCATCAGGTGCTACTGCAGAAGCTGCCGATTGCGCAGCCCGACGAAATGCACGCACTGGCCTCGCCGGGGCCGCGGCAGGGCTCGAACAGCACCGACGGCACCGGCCGCGATGCGTTCGTGTTCAGCTATTCGATGTGGCAGGATCTCAATGCCATCGAAGCACCGCATGAGGGGCTGGCCGGCTTTCGCAATTTCGCCGCAAATCTTGGGTTCGAGGGCCAGACGTCAAGCGTTTCGGGTAGTTTTGTGACCCCCAATTACTTCGACGTTCTGGGGCTGGCCCCGGCGTTGGGCAGGCTGTTCCAACCCGATGAATACACGACGGCCGGTGCGGGCACGGTCGTGGTGCTGGCTCATGACTACTGGCAGCGCGAGTTCGGCGCCGATCGTGGCGTGATCGGACGCACCCTGGTCGTCAATGGCCGATCGCTGGAAATCATCGGCGTCGCGCCACGCGAGTTCGTTGGCGTCAACCGCTTCGGCCCGGCCGATGTGTTCGTGCCCATTACCATGGTCACCGAACTGACAGAGAGGAGTTGGCAGCTCGAACCGCGCAACAGCTACTGGGTCTATCTGGTGATGCGCCTTCCGGACGGCACATCGCCCGAACGGGTTGTTTCGGTAGTGGAACCGCGCTACCGGGCCATCATGCGCGAGTTCGACGCGCCGTTGCTCGGCGAGGTCAGCGATTCATGGCGGCAGCGCTTTCTGGCGCGTGGCCTGGAGCTGCATCCGATCGGCGGCGGCATGTCGCGTACCCGCGAAGGTGCACGCACGCCACTGACGTTGCTGCTTGCGGTAACCGGGCTGGTGCTGCTGGTCGCCTGCGTCAATATTGCCAACCTGCTGCTGGCCATGGCGATTCGGGATCGGGGTGAGACGGCAGTGCGCATGGCACTGGGCGCCGGACGCCGCACGGTGCTGGTGCGTCAGGTAGTGCAGCTCCTCTTTCTTGGGTTGCTCGGTGCACTGGCCTGCATGCCGGTTGCGATCATAACGCTGCACATCGTGCTTGGACTGATCCCGAATTTCCTCCAGACGCCGCTCAGTGCTGCATTGGACTGGCGGGTTTTTCTGACCGGCATCGGCGTTTCAGCAGCCGCAATGCTGCTGGCCGGAGCGTTGCCGTTGCTGCAGGCGCTTGGCAGCCGGCCGATCGCGGCAATCCGCGAGCAGGCCGGGCGCTCCGGTGCGAGCCGGTTGTCAAGCCGGCTGCGCTCGGCGCTGGTGACCGGACAGATTGCACTGGCGCTGACGCTGCTGGTCGTCTCGGGGCTGTTTATCCAGAGCCTGTTCAATGTCGCGCGCGTAGATCTGGGCATGAAGATCGATCAGGTGGTCGCGTTCTCGATTTCACCGGCACAGAACGGCTATCCCCCCGAGCGCTCGGCGGCGCTGTTTCGTGAACTTGAGCAGCGGCTCAACGAGTTGCCCGGCGTGGCTTCGGCCAGCGTGTCGATGGTTCCGCTATTGACTGACAGCAACTGGGACAACAACGTGACTGTCGAGGGCTTCGAAGCATCGCCGGACACCAATACCGACTCCAGCCGGAATGTTGTCGGCTCGCGGTTTTTCGAAACGCTGTCGATCCCGCTGCTGGCCGGGCGAAGTTTCACGAACCAGGATACCGAAGGACGCCCGAAGGTCGCGATCGTCAACCGGGCATTCGCCGAGAAATTCGAAATGGGCGATACCGTGGTCGGCAAGCGCATGGCACGAGCGACCGGCAACGACGTCGAACTGGATATCGAAATCGTCGGCCTGGTTGCCGATGCACGCTATGCGACGGTCAAGGGCGAGCCGCCGCCGCAGTTCTTTGTGCCGATCGGGCAGACGCCCGATCTCGGCAGCACGGTGTTCTATGCGCGCACGCTGTCTGATCCTGCTGCGCTGATGCGCGCCATCCCGCCGCTGGTCGCCGAGTTCGATCCGAACCTGCCGGTGGAGAACCTGACCACGCTGGAGCGCGTTTCGCACCAGACGATCGTGATCGAACGCCTGATGGGCACGCTGGCCAGCCTGTTCGCCGGACTGGCCACGGTGCTCGCCGCGGTGGGCTTGTTTGGCGTGCTGAATTTCTCCATGGCGCAGCGCTCGACCGAGCTCGGTCTGCGCGCCGCGCTCGGCGCCAGTCCAGGCAGGCTGAAGCGGATGATGTTCCAGCACGCCTTGGTGCTGGCCATCACCGGCATTGTCATCGGCACCGGGCTGGCGCTGGTACTTGGACGTCTGTCGGCCGGACTGCTCTACGGCATCTCGCCGTTCGAGCCGACGATCTCGCTGCTCGCGGCAGTGCTTTTGCTGACCGTCGTGCTGCTGGCCGGATGGCTGCCGGCGCGTCGTGCTTCCTCGATTCAGCCGGTTGAGGCCTTGAGATATGAATAGTCAGTCATGGGCATGGAAATTTCTTGACCAGAATGGAGAACATCATGAACAAACTCCCCGTATCAATTTTTGCGCTGACAACAGCACTGCTTCTTGCCTCATGCACGGTGATGAACAATGCCGAACTGCAACAATCCAGACAACTGGAGCTCAACGCGCAGCAACTATCCGAGATGCATGTCGATGTCGGTGCGGGGCGTCTGACCGTGCGTGGCACGGCTGACAGTGACAGGGTCCGTGTCACAGCGGAAGTCTGGCAGGTGCAGGCAAGTGATGACTATGTGCTGAACCTTGAACGGGATGGCAAGCGTGGGGTTCTGGCGGCCAACATTGACTCCGGCGGTGGCTGGTTTTCTGGCGGCAGTGGCGATCGCATCGATCTCATCGTCAGCGTGCCTGAGCAGCTACGACTGGATATTCGTGACGGCTCCGGCAGCATTGACCTCATGGATGTCCGTAGTGATGTTCGGATCGACGACGGTTCTGGTTCGATAAAAGTACGCAATCTGGGTGGCGCGCTTGAGATCGAAGATGGTTCAGGTTCGCTGAGCGTGCTCGACATTCGCGGTGACATCACGATCAACGATGGTTCTGGCAGCATTTCAGTGAGGGATGCCGGCGGAGATCTGGACATCCGTGACGGCAGTGGCAGCATCACCGTCCAGGGCATCGTCGGTGTTGTTCGCATCAATGATGGCTCAGGCAGCATCAGTGTCGATGGCGCTGCTGATTTCGAATTGCTGAGTGATGGCAGCGGCAGTGTCAATACACGCAACATCGGGGAGAGCAATGAACAACGTGCTCAATGAAGTTTTCGTCGCCTGGCGCGGCATGCTGCGCCGACCAGGATTCGCCTTGCTGGCAACCGTGACGCTGTCGCTGGGGATCGCTTCCAGCGTGATTTCGTTCGGACTGATCGAGCGGCTTTTGATGCAGCCGCTGCCGTTTCCCGAGGCAAGGGCCTTGTACGCAGCCGGACTGAAGCTGGGTAACGGCTCGAACTCGATTACGCCGGCCGAATACCGGGCGCTGCAGGCGCTGGAGCTGGGGGGCGAACTGGGACTTGTCAGTTCCTTTCCGCGCGAGGCGGCGGTGCGTTTCGAACGAGACACGCTTTCGACAATCGCTGTTGAAGCTGACGAAGGTTTTTTGCGTACGCTCGACGTTTCGATGGCGCTGGGGCGCGGTTTTACCGAGGCCGATATGCCGGGATCTGGCCCTGCGACCGCGGTGGTGGTTTCGTGGCGATTCTGGCAGGCGCATTTCGAGGGCCGCGGCAATGCGCTTGGCGCGCCGGTTTCGGTCGATGGCGTTCCCATGAGCATTGTCGGCGTATTGCCGCAGGATTTCCGGCTGCCGCTGCCGATTGACATCATGACGCCGGTGGCGCTGGACGCGGCCCTGGCCGACGGCCGAAATTATAACGCCGTGCTGCGCCTGCCGGATTCGGCGCAAGCGGTTTCAGCCCGCATTCGCGATCAACTGCGGCAGCACTATTTCGGCACTGACCTGGCCGACAGCATGGAGAACGCGAATTTCGGGGTCACACCACTGGCCGCACTTTACCGTGCGCCGTTACGTGAATTGCTGGTCTTGTTCATGGCCTGCGCGCTGTGCGTGCTGCTGCTGGCCTCGGTCAATGTGGTCAACCTGATGCTGCTGCGAATGATTCGATTGCGCCGTTCCCGGGCCATCCGCAGCGCGCTCGGCGGCAGCCGGTTCCGGCTGGTGGTTCCGGCCGTTGCTGAGGGGATCCTGATCGGGCTGTTGAGCGCGATCGCCGGCTTGTTTCTCGCCTGGCTGACCACCGGCATCTGGCGCAATCTGGTGCCACCGGCCTGGCAGGAGTTCCTGATGGCCGATTCATTCGGCGGCTGGACCGTGACTTTTGCATTCCTGGCCGGTCTTTTGCCGGCAATGATCGCCGCGCTGTTCAGTACCTGGCGTGATCGGCGCGGTGCGGTCGGTGTGCGATTGAATGCTGAAGCACGCTCCGGCACTTCGGTGGGCGTGGGCAAACTCACTCGGGGGTTGGTGGTTGTGCAGATCACGATCGGCGTCTTCCTGCTGGTCATCGCCGGCGCGTTCCTGCGCTCGCTGGAGCAGGCCTCGCACGTCGACCCGGGCTTTGTCACCGAGCAGGCCTGGAGCTTTGAAGTCAAGCCGCCCGATCCCAGCCAACTGGAAGCCGGGGCACTGCTCGAGCGCGCTGAACGCCTGCTGGTCCGATTGCGCGAGTTGCCGACGGTCGAGGCCGCGACTTACGGAACCAACTTGCCGATCGGTGAACCGCTCAACTACGCGTTCCAGCGCCCCGGTCGAGAGACCTTCAGCGTGGAGTTCCGGGCCGTTGATTCGACGTATTTCGATGCCCTCGACATTCCGCTGCTGGCCGGCCGATTGCCGGGGTCCGGCGATCGCGCCGGCGCCGAGCCGGTTGCGTTCGTCAATCGGGCGTTTGTCGAGCAGCGTTTCGGGAGCGATGGCGATCCGGCTGCAGCCAGGATGCCGCTCGGTGAAAGATTGGAAATGCCGTTGCCCGACGGCTCGGCGCTCGATCTTCGGATTGCCGGCGTGGTTCAGGACACCCGCCAGTTCGGACCGACGCAGCCGGCCCCGGAAATCGTCTACCTGCCGATGGCGCAGCTTCCAACGCAGATGGTCGATTTGCTGCGTCAATTCGTCCCGCTGCGCTACGCGTTCGTCGCCCAATCCGACGTCTCATCGATGATCGATAGCGTGGATGCCGAGGTCCGTGCCGTGTTTCCCGAACAGCCGGGCATTGAGCTTAGGGCATTTTCCGACTTGCTGGACGACAGCACCCGCCAGACCCGCCTGATACTGGCCCTGGTTGCGGTCTTTGCCGGACTGGCGCTGAGCCTTTCCACGATCGGCATGTATTCCGTGGTTGCCGTGGCCGCGCAGGCGCGCACGCGCGAGTTCGCGATCCGCGCCGCACTCGGCGCGACGTTTGCGCGGCTGGCCGCGAAAATCATGTCCGACGGCATACTGCAGGGGGCCGCTGGGCTGGTCGCGGGATTCGCGCTGGCGGCACTGGCCGCTGGCGTCATCAGTTCGCTGGTGCCCGGGATCAGCATCGGCGATCCTGTGATTCTGATTGCGGTCGCGCTGCTGACTTTTGCCAGCGCGATCATTGCCAGCCTCGTTCCGGCCCGACGACTCGCCGGCGTCCGCATTTCACGCGAGCTGAGTTCAGAGTAGTGGAGATCAGAATGATCACAACGGAATTGTTTCAGGCCGCTCGGGCACTATCACGCGCTCGCGGGTTTTACGCCGTCGGCGTACTGACCCTGATGCTGGCCATCGCGGCAAGCACCACGGTGTTCAGCCTGTTTGACCATGTGATACTGCGCGCGCTGCCGTTTGCGGAACCGGATCGCCTGGTGCGCATCGACCGGGTCAGCTCGCAGGCTGAGTACGTCGCCATGCGTGATCGTGTCGAGGGTCTTGGCACCGTGGCCGCGCACACTCCGGTGACCGAATTGACCCTGTCCGGCGCGGACCGGCCGCAACGGATACAGGCCGCCGGCATCTCCGCCAACCTCTTTCAAACGCTGGGGCTGGGCCCGGTCAAGGGTCGGGGCTTTCGTACCGGCGACGATGTTTCAGGCGCGGATCGGTCGGTGCTGATCAGCGATCGCTTCTGGCGTGAGCGCTTCGGCGGGCAGCCGGATGCGATCGGACAGCGCCTGATTCTCGATGGCCAATCCTTCGAGGTGATCGGCGTCATGCCATCTGACGCCCGGTTTCCCGACCAGGAGGTCGAGGTTTGGGTGCCGCTTGCCATCAACAGCGCCATTCCGGGTGCTTTCTGGGGAGGCAATCTGCAGGTGATTGCACGTCTGCCGCCGACGACCGGCCCCGAGGCGGCGCAAGCCGAACTGGAAGTACTGGCCGAGGCGTTGCGCCTGGAGAATCCGCTTTGGACGCCGGAAGCGGCCGGCTATATCGATTCGTTTCGCGTGGTCGGCCTGAAAGACCACCTGACCGGCCCGGTAGCCACACCGCTGGCGGCATTGATGGTGGCGGTCGTGCTGGTCCTGATGATGGCCTGTGTCAACCTGTCCAACCTTTTTCTGGCACGCGCGTTGGAGCGCCACCGTGAATTCGCGATCCGGGCCTCCCTGGGAGCAGGCCGTGCACGCCTGATCAACAGCAGCCTTGCCGAATTAATCTGGATCGTGGTGCCGGCTGCATTGCTGGGAATCGGACTGGCGTGGCTGCTGACGGTACAGGTCCCCGCGATGCTGCCGCCCGACGTGCCGATTCCGGCCGGGATCGGCATGGATGGCCGTGTGCTGGCCTTCGCGCTGTTGGCAACCATCGCTGCCGCCGTGATCAGCGGCGTTGTCCCGGCCATGCGCGCCGCTCGCGGAAATACCGCCGGCGCTCTGGCTTCAGGTCGGCAGGGCGGGGATCTCAAGACCAGCCGCATCAGCCAGGCGCTGGTAGCGGTCCAGATCGCGCTGGCGGTGGTCCTGACCATCGGCGCGGGGCTGTCGCTGAAAACCTTGGCCGCTTTCGGCAGCATCGATCCGGGCTTTGAACCGTCGAACCTGGTCACCGCCAGACTCGATCCGGTCCCGAATCCGGATCGGGGCCCCGCGGCCATTCGCTCGCTGCACGAGGAACTGCTCGAACGCGTTCGGGCTCTGCCCAATATCGAGCGAGCCGGACTGACCAGCGTGGCGCCGCTGGAGGGCATCGGTGCCGACTTCACGGCGTTCGACGTGTTCCGCGACCGTCAGGATCCGGGCAATCTTCCCCAGGCCCACCTGCCACACGTGACCTCCGGCTACCTCGAAGCAATGGGGGTCGAGTTGATCGAAGGTCGACTGTTCGATACCACGGACCGTCAGGATTCACTGCCAGTCGCAGTGGTCAGCGCGTCTCTGGCACGGCGCTACTTTGCTGACGGTGATGCCATTGGGCAACGGATCGGCCAGCCATGGTCCGACAGTTGGTGGACTGTGATCGGCGTGGTCGAGGATGTGTATTATGAAGCGCTGGACCAGTCCGGGCAGCTCACCATCTATCGCCCGCTTGCCCAGGCGCCGCGGGAGACCGTCGTCCTGGCGGTGAGGAGCCGGAGTGATTTCGGCGTGCTGGCGCCGGCGCTGACCAGCATCGTGAGTGATCTGGACGCCGATGTTGCCGTCAGCCGGCTGCAAACGGGCCAGCAGCGTTTTGCGCGGTCTACCGCCCAGCCACGTTTCTACGGTCAGTTGCTGGCGGGGTTCGCGGCATCTGCGGTGCTGCTGGTCGTGCTTGGCATTCACGGCATGAGCGCGCGTCTGGTTTGGCGACGGCGGCGAGAGATCGGCATTCGCATGGCCGTGGGAGCAACACCCGGTCGCGTGTTCTCTTTCATTCTGGGCAACATCATGCTGCTGACAGGTATCGGTCTGTCCGTGGGTCTGGCCGCGGCACTGTTGTCGACGCGCTGGCTGGAGGCCATGCTGTTCGGCGTGGAGTCGCTTGATGCAATGACCTTCGTGATGGTCAGCGGTCTGATGCTGGTCGCGAGCATGCTTTCGGCAACATTTCCCGTGCAACGGGCAATCCGAATCCGTCCGGCCCAGGTGCTGGGTACGCAATGAATGAGGTTACCTGGATGAAAATGAAACCACTATGGAAATCCGGTTTACCGATCGTGGCCGGACTTGTGTTCCTGCACGGCGTCGAAGCGAATGCACAGTGGCAGGAGCGCGAGGACTGGGCGGCGACGTTTGACCAGGCCGGCGTTGCCGGCACGATCGCTGTAGTAGACCTCCGCCAAGGCGAGGCTCGCCGGCTCGTACATAATGCCGAGCGCGCGCAACGGCGTTTCAGCCCGGCCTCGACGTTCAAGGTGCCGCATGCGCTGTTCGCGCTGGATACCGGGGTCGTGCGCGACGAGTTCCAGGTCTTCGAATGGGACGGCGAGAAGCGCTGGATGGAGGCCTGGAACCGCGACCAGGACCTGCGCTCGTCGATGCGCAATTCGGTGGTCTGGGTGTATCAGCATTTTGCCCGCGAGATCGGTGAAGCGCGCGAGCGCGAATACATGGAGAAGATCGACTACGGCAATGCCGATCCGTCCGGGGGCATCGACCGATTCTGGATTGAGGGTGATCTGAAGATCTCGCCGATCGAGCAGATCGAGTTTCTGCGAAGGCTTTACTACAACGAACTGCCGTTCGCGGTCGAGCACCAGCGCCTGGTCAAGGACCTCATGATCAACGAGGCTGCAAAAGAGTGGACACGCGAATGGATTCTGCGCGCCAAGACCGGTTGGAGTACCAGTTCCGATCCCGGAATCGGCTGGTGGGTCGGCTGGGTGGAATGGCCGGAGGGGCCGGTATTGTTCGCGCTGAACATCGATATGCCAAATGGCATTGATGACACTGCCAAGCGCAAATCCATTACCCGTGACGTACTTCGCTCGATCGGCGCGTTGCCCAGATCTGACCAGGAGAAACAAAGGTGACCTTCAGCCCCGCTTTCGAGTTAATTGCCGCGCTGCGGCGCCTCCTGCGCACGCCCGCATTTTCCCTGAGCGTAATCGTGCTGTTGGCCGTCAGCATCGGCGGCGCGGCAGCGATTGCCACAGCCGGCTACAGTCTGTTCGCGCAGCCACTGCCTTATCACCAGCCCGAGCGACTGGTGACGCTCGGAATATTCTCGAAGCGCTTCGGGTCGGATATGGGTCTGTCGGCTGCGCTGGTCGATGAACTCAATGCGTCCGGTGATTTCGGACGCATCGGGATCATCGACAATAGCTCCGATCTTGCACTGGAATCGGGCGAGCGATTGCGCGCCGCGGCCATCGACCAGCACGCGATACAGGTGCTGGGACTGGCGCCGGTTTCTGGACGGCTGTTTGTCGGCGATGATGTCCGACCGGGCGCGGAACCGGTTGCGCTGGTCAGCGAACAACTTGCCCGGGATCGGTTCGGTTCCCCTGACGCCGCCGTTGGCGCAGTGCTGCAAACCGAGCCCGAACGCTTGCGAGTCGTCGGCGTGGTGCCGCAAACATTTGCGATGCCCCAAAGCGATGTCGGTCTCTGGCTGCCGATGGCGCTGGGGCCGGAAGAGATTGGTCCCGAGGCGATGGCCCGATTCGGCAACCTGATCGTTTTAGCGCGTCTGCGCACCGACGAGACTCCGGAGACGATGCAGCAGCGTCTGACGAGTCGACTCGACAGCGACGCGCGTCTGATGCATATCACGGAGATGATGGAGGCTGACTACCGGGTGCGGCCGCTGCGCGAGCTCTGGTCTGACGGTGAAGGAAAGGTGTTGATGGTCCTCGGCCTCGCCGTGGGTCTGGTGCTGATCGCTTCGGTGTTCAACGTCGCCGGCCTGTGGATGGCGCGCTGGTTCGGACGCAGCCACGAAATGGCGATCCGGTCGGCGCTGGGAAGTGGACAGCGCCTGGTGCTGGTCGGCGCCGGCATCGAGTATCTGCTGCTCGCGCTGCCCGCTGCGATACTGGCGTTTCCGATAGCCGCGATCGGGATTGAAGTTCTGTACAACCTCGATGTGCTGGACGACAACGGGCCGCTGAGTGCGGCACCGGGCATGATGGCAGCGCTGATTGCGCTCGGGATAATGATTCTTACAGCCTTTCCGGTGCTGCTGTCGCTGGCCTGGCAGATGCGCGGTATTACCGCATCTGCGGCCGGTTTTCTTGGCGGCGGCGGGATTGCAAAGCGGGCTCACGGTGTCCGGTTGCGCCAGTGGCTGATGGTCGGGCAGATCAGCATCACTTTCAGTCTGCTGCTGGTTCTGGGACTGTTGTTTTCGAGCTGGAACAACCTGCTCGATGAGGAGCTGGGCTTCGACCCTGACCGCCTGGTGGCGCTGCATGTCAACCCGGTCGATGCAGGACAACCGGAAGTCGCCGCGAAAAGCGACGTAGAAGTTGCCGCGCTGGCCGAGCAGCTCGCCGGACTGCCCGGTGTGGCGGCGGTGAGCTGGGTCAGCGTGGTGCCGTTCGGCCGGATGGAGATGGTCTCGTCGGTTTCACTGGACGGCAGCGGCGGCGAGCAGGTGCCGACGCGACCGCGCTCGGTGGGCCCGGATTATTTCCGGGCCGCGGGCATCGACTTGCTGCGCGGGCGCTCGTTCGGCCCGGAAGATGCAACCGATGAAGTCCGGAACGTGATTGTCGACGAACTTTTCGTCGACCATTACATGGGCGGCGATGGGTTGGGCAGATCGTTTGGGCTGGCCTCGGGCCCGGAGACGTTCACGCCGGTCAACGTTGTCGGCGTGGTCGAGTCCGTGCGCCACATGTCGCCGGACGAGGAGATCAAGACGCCGACGGTGTACCGGTACCTGGCGTCGCCGCCCGGGCAGATCCAGCTTTTGCTGCGCACCGCGATCGCGCCCGATGCGCTGGTTCAGTCCGTGCGTACCGAGGCAATCGATGCGCTGGGCGAGGATCGCGTCGGGTTCGTTGTCACCCTCGATTCGCTGGTCCGGCGGACTGTGCGCGATCGCGAGCCGCAGCTTCTTTTGATGTCGGTGTTTGCCGGCCTCGCGCTGGTACTGGTGTTCTACGGTCTGTATGCGCTGCAGAGCTACCAGGTCGCCGCGCGTACGGCGGAGTTCGGGCTGCGCAAGGCGATGGGCGCGTCGGGGCGCCACATGCTCGGTCAGGTGCTGGGGCGCGCGCTGCTGATGTTAATCCCGGGCCTGGCGCTGGGCTTGGCTGGTGGCTGGATCGGTGCACGCCTGGTCGCCGACCGGCTGTACGCCGTTTCGCTGGTTGATCCTCTGCTATGGACCAGCGTTGCGCTGGCGATCGGCATCGTGATCACTATCGCGGCATTCGTGCCGGCATTGCGCGCGGTGCGGGTTGCGCCGATGGAGGCGTTGCGGCATGAATAAGTCCGAAAAAACGCGCCGTGATGCTGGCACTGATGCCGTATGCCGAAAGCGATCGCCTGGTGCAGGCCTGGCCGCATGCGCGTTGCCGTTGTGGCGTTCCCTTAACATCGAGCCGGTCCAGGCGGTGAGATATGATTGACCGGGGGTTCAATTGGCAAAACCGGAATGGTGAGAATGCAGCATCGGCTTGAAAACAAAATCGCCCTGGTGACCGGCGCCGAGAGCGAGGCGAATATGGCGGCGTTTGTCGCTGACTGCCCGCTGCGCCGATTCGGGCAGCCGGACGAAGTTTCCGCCGTGGCACTGCTGCTGGCCTCCGACGAAGCGACCTACATCACCGGCGCTGAATTCAACATCGACGGCGGCACCTTGGCGGGCGCCGCAGCAACCCCGAAAACGGCTGGCTGAGTCGGTCCGAGGGCGTGATTTGAGTCAAGTCCGATGATATAATTAGGCTAGACAGTCTGGACAGGAGCAAGCATCATGAGCTGGCAAGTGCAGGAGGCGAAAAATCGCCTGAGTGAAGTGATCAAGGCCGCCACAACAAAGGGTCCGCAGATCATCACCGTGCGCGGGAAGGAGACTGCGGTTGTTCTTTCCGAGCGTGAATATCGCGCGCTTTGCGGCGTGCGTGAGCCGCTTGGGAGCTATCTTTGCCGAACCGCGCCCGACGATATTGATGCCGAACTGTTCGAACGCCACGATGACGCGGGGCGGGACGACTGCGGGGACGATTGTCGGGACGATTGCGCGTGAGTTTTCTGCTGGATACCTGTGTCGTCTCCGAATGCCTGAAGCCGCAGCCCGAAGCGGCGGTGCAGGCCTGGCTTGACCGCAACGACTCGCCGGGCGTTTTTTTGAGCGTGCTGGTGATCGGTGAGATCCGTCAGGGGATTGCCCGGATCGCAGGCACTCCGAAGGCCGCGTCACTGGAAAACTGGCTGGAGCAGAGCCTGTTGCCGCGTTTCGATCGCCGGGTTCTGCCGGTCGATGAGGCAGTCGCCAAGTGCTGGGGAGACCTGCGCGGCACGGAAATGATGCGCGGTACAACGCCGCCGGTGATCGACAGCCTGCTTGCGGCTACCGCACTGGTGAATCGCCTGACGGTGGTTACGCGCAACACGCAGGATTTCGAAGCCTTCGGGGTCGAGCTGACCAATCCTTGGTCGGCGCATCCATGAACGTGGTCATGCCGGCCATTCTGGTCGTTGATGACCAGCGCGACGTGCGCGAGGCGCTGGCGCTGTTGCTGTCTGGTAATGACTACCCGGTGATCACTGCGGACGGGCCGCAAGCCGCGCTCGACGCACTGCGCGGCGGCAGTATTGGCCTGGTGCTGTTCGACATGAATTACAGCCGCGACACGACCTCCGGGCGCGAAGGGCTGGAGTTGCTCGATGCAATGCGCGAGCTCGATGAATCGCGGCCCATGGTAGCGATGACGGCTTGGGGCTCGGTGGACCTGGCCGTCGGGGCGCTGCAGCGCGGCGCGTCTGATTTTATTGAAAAACCATGGGATAACAGTCGTTTATTGACAATTATTAATACACAGCTTGAGTGCTCTAAGGCGCTGGACCGCGCGCGTCGGGTGGGTCGGGCGGCTGCACTGGAGCGGGCCGACAAGGCGCCCGGCGGCATCATCGCCGAAGCAGGGGCGATGCGCAAGCTGCTGGACATGGCCCGTCGCGTGGCGGCCTCCGATGCGCCGATCCTGATCACCGGGGACAACGGTGTCGGCAAGGGCCTGCTGGCCGAGCAGATTCACCGCTGGTCGCCGGTGGCTGACGAGGTGTTCGTCTCGGTGAACATGGGCTCGATCCCGGAATCGCTGTTCGAGGCCGAGATGTTCGGTCACGCCAGGGGTGCATTCACCGATGCGCGCGAGGCGCGCGCCGGCCGGTTCGAGCTGGCCGACGGCGGCACGCTGTTTCTCGACGAGGTCGGCAATCTGCCGGCCGCGCAGCAGGCCAAGCTTTTGCGCGTGCTCGAGACGGGCCAGTTCGAGCGTATCGGCGAGACGCGCACGCGCACCGCCACGGTGAGGCTGATCGCCGCCACGAATGCCGATCTGGCGGCGATGGTTGAGGCCGGCGAATTCCGGCGCGATCTGTATTTCCGGCTCAATACGATTGAACTGCACATCCCGGCGTTGCGCGAGCGCGCCGATGACATTCTGCCGCTGGCCGAACGCTTTCTTGAGATCCAGAATCGGAAATATGCGCGCGCGCTCGAATTTTCCGATCGTGCGCTCGACGCGTTGACCCGGCACGGCTGGCCGGGCAATGTGCGCGAACTGGCCCATGCGGTCGAGCGTGCGGTGTTGCTGGCCGGTGGCGGGCAAATCGAGCCCGAGCACCTGATGCTGTCGGCCCCGAAGCCCAGTGCTGGCCATGACCGGGCCATCCGGCCGCTGGAAGATCTCGAGCGCGAAATGATCGAACGGGCACTGTGCGAGTTCGATGGTGACGCGGTCAAGGCCGCCGAGGCGCTTGGACTTTCGCGCAGCGCAATGTACCGGCGGCTGGACAAGCACGGACTGAAGGGCCGCCCGGACAGTGGGAATTAGTCTCAAACGACGGGTCTGGATTGCACTGGCCCTGGGCACGGCGGTCGGCGTTGCCATGCTCGCGGTGCTCGTGCTGGGCTGGCAACGGCTGGCGCTGCACCCGGGCTGGCTTGCGGCCGGGTCGCTATTAATCCTGACCGCGCTGCTGCTGATCACGTTTCGAATGACTGACTGGGCGCTGCGTCCGCTGGCCGGCGCCTCGACCGTAATCGAGGCGTTGCGCGACGCTGACTACAGCCTGCGCCTGCGCGAGGCCAAACTCGGCGGACTGGACGAACTGGCCCAATCGATCAACCTGCTGGCCGATTCCATGCGCGCCGAGGCGTTGAGCAAGCGCGAATCCGGCCTGCTGCTGGGCAAGATTCTCGATGAGATCGATCTGCCGGTGCTGGCCTTTCGCGACGACGGCGTGCTGACCTTGAGCAACCCGGCGGCACGTGCACTGATCGGCCTGAAACTGCATGACGGAATCGATGCCGAAGCGCTGGGCATGGCCGAATTGCTGGAGCACGATACGACCGACAGCATGCGTCTGGTGCTGCCCGGCGGCAGCGGCCGGTTCATGGTGCGGCGAAGACGATTCCGGCTCGGTGGCGTGCCGCACCGATTACTGGTGCTGGCCGAGGTAGGTGGCGTGCTCTCGGCCGAGCGCAACGAGGCCTGGCAGGGGCTGGTGCGGGTCATGAGCCATGAAATCAACAACAGCCTGAGCCCGATCAAGTCCATGGCCGAGACCTGGCAGACCCGGATTGCGCGCGACGCCGGCGCGGTCGATGCCG
The DNA here is from genome assembly GCA_964453565.1 of uncultured Halomonas sp. Classification (GTDB taxonomy): domain Bacteria; phylum Pseudomonadota; class Gammaproteobacteria; order Xanthomonadales; family Wenzhouxiangellaceae. The sequence goes on along the minus strand of CAYVPB010000024.1, from coordinate 17,949 downwards.
GCGCGCTGACCGAAAGCCTGGAGCTGATCGCGCGTCGTGCCGGCGCCCTGTCGCGCTTTGTCGGTCTCTACGCCGGGCTTGCCAAGTTGCCCGAGCCGGATCGGCGACCGGTCGAGATCGACCGGCTGGCGGCCAAGGTCGCCGGGCTGGAGACGCGCCTGGCGGTTACGCTGCGCGGCGGACCGTGCCGCTTCGACGTCGACGCCGATCAGCTCGAACAGGCATTGATCAACCTGGTTAAAAACGCGGTCGAAGCCTGCGCAGATCGGCCCGAGCCGGAGGTGGCACTTTGCTGGGTCAAGCGCGCGGAGGAACTCGAATTCAACTTATTCGACAATGGCCCGGGCCCGCCCGACAGCGCCAACCTGTTCGTGCCGTTTTTTACCACCAAGCCCGGCGGCAACGGCATCGGCCTGGCACTGGTGCGGCGCATCGCCGAACTGCACGGCGGCGGGCTGGAACTGCTGCAGCGCGAAGACGGCCACGTTGGAGCACAGGCGAGGCTGTGGCTTGCTGGATAAGCCTGGGTCACGGTACTACGAGCTGTTTCCCGAATCCCCTCCATCAGACATTTGAATTCCGACTCTCGATGGGCTATGTTGCCAGCACTGGAATGTCGGCCGGATCATTTTTGTCTGATCGGCATTCGGTCACAAACGAGGGACTGTAGTGAAGGGACAACTCCTCGTCAGCTTGATGTTTGCATGCCTGAACGCATTCGGCGCATCGCTTTCCGGTAATGCGCCGGTGCTCGATGTATCGATCCTTGAAGATTCGACCGGTCGACTGGGGATTGAGGATGTCGCCAGCATGCAGTCTTTTACCCCGCTGGCCGGATCTACGGCTAACTTCGGCTATGCACGATCTGCCTGGTGGTTCCGGATCATGCCGGGCCTAGACCCGCAAGAGGATCTTCTGCTCGAGGTCGCCTATACCCAGAACGATCAACTCGACTTCTTTCTGCCCATCGACGGCCAATGGCGACGGATTGAGGCCGGCGACAAGCGAAAACGGCCGAACGAATTGCTGGCCTACCCGACACCGTTAATCGCACTGCCGGAAGCACTCGAACAGCCGGTTTTCCTGCGCGTTGCTTCGAGTGGTTCGATGATGGTGCCGTTGCGCCTGCATCAGCGCCAGTCATTTTTTGAGCAAGCCATGCTCACCCAGTTCGGGTTCGGCCTGTATTACGCATTCCTGCTCGCGATGGCGCTTTACAATCTGTTCTTGCTGCTGGCCATTCGTGATCGGGCCTACGCTTATTACGTGCTCTATCTTGTTGGTCTGCTGGTATTCCAGTCGAGCCTGTTCGGTCATGCCAGTTTGTGGCTCTGGCCAGAATGGCCGACCTGGACCCATTTGTCGACGGTCACGGGTGTGGCCGTGATGATTGCCGCCGGCACCGGTTTTGTCTCGCGTCTGGCCCAGATCGCCGAGCATGTACCTTTAGGGCACCGGAGCTTGCAGTTGCTGGCCCTGATGGCGCTGGCCACGCTCCCGCTGATGGTCATCGACTATCGCAGCGCCTTGATGTGCATAACGATTCTTGGAGCGCTGTCGGTCCTATTGTTCTATCCCATCCCGGTTGTACTATCGTATCTGCGCGGCTGCCGGCAGTCTCGCTTTCTGGCGCTTGGCCTGATCCTGTTTCTGCCCGGAGTCGTGTTGATCGTCATGCGCGTCATGGGGCTGATCTCACCGAGTTGGTGGAGTGAACACGCCCTGCAGACCGGCACTGCGGTCGAAGTCATGCTGTTTTCCTTGGCCCTGGCCGACCGGATCAATACGCTCCAGGCCGACAAGCTGGCCGCACAACAGGAGATCATCAGCGCACACGACAGTGAGCGTCGGCGCATCGCCGCCGATCTGCACGATGGCCTGGGCCAGGACCTGCTGTTGCTGGCCAATCGACTTCGACCCCGCACCAGAGGTGATCCCTCGACCGAAGGGCTGCGCAAGATGGTCGATGATGTCCTGGCGGAACTACGCGCATCAGTCAACCACCTCCACCCGCACCAGCTTGATCGTCTGGGGCTCAAGCGAGCCCTGGAAGCCATACTCGATGAAGCCTTTTCGAACAGCGAGATCAAACTGGATAAAGACATTCAGCCGCCAGAGATGAGCGACGAGCAGGCACTGCAGCTCTACCGCATCATCCAGGAAGCCGTGTCCAATATTCTGCGCCACTCCAGCGCCAGCCAGGCTAAGGTTCGGCTGGTCAAGGTTCGGCGCCGGATCGAGCTGGAGATCAGTGACAACGGCGTCGGACTTGGAGGCAAAGACCACGGCACCGGACTGGGACTGAACAGCATCCGGTTACGCGCCCAGATTCTCGGCGGTCGGCTGCGCCTCGGCAACCTCGTACCAAGCGGCACGCGCCTGACTCTGGAAATTCCGCACCATGATCCCTGATTCGGTCCTGATTGCCGACGATCATCCGATCTTCCGTCATGGTCTGCGCGAAGTGATTCAGGACGACGGCCGCTTCAGGGTTGTCGCCGAAGCCGAGGACGGCCAGCACGCGCTGCGCTTGCTGCGCGTGCACAAACCGGCCATCGCTATCCTGGATATCTCCATGCCGCAAGCTGATGGACTGGATGTCCTGGCCCAGGTCATGCGCTGGCCGGACGCGCCGCGCGTCATCATGCTGACGATGTATGACGATCTCGGTTACTTGCGATCGGCCGTGGAATTGGGTGCTTTCGGCTATCTGCTCAAGGAAAATGCCGAACAAGAAGTCGTCCGCTGCCTGCTCCGCGTCCGTCGTGGCCGGCGCTACCTGGGAACGGGTCTGCCGGACCAAGATGCCGGCAACGATGAGCGTCCAGCCACTTCCCCGATTGAACAGCTCTCGCCAGCCGAACGACGCGTGCTGCACCTGCTCGCCGAGTACAAGTCAAGTCGCGAAATCGCTGATTTGCTGTCCATAAGCCCGAAGACGGTTGAAAACCATCGCGCCAACATGGTTCGCAAGCTCGGCCTGAGGGGTGCCAATGCCTTGCTCCGGTTCGCACTCGAACACTGCCAGGGTGGGCGAATTTGAGTAGACCTGCCTATTCCCGCCGCCCACCGGACTGGTCTAGATTGGCGATGTGAAAGAGACTGAAATCCGACTGACGACTCGGCAGCGCCATATCGTTAGGCTCATTGGAAAGGGCCTGACCAGTCGAGAAATCGCCGAGCACCTCGGTATCAGCATCCGCACAGTTGAAAATCATCGTGCTCGAATCTGTAACCGCCTCGATCTGACTGGTCAGAACGCCCTGCTGCGCGCCATCCTCGAAGGTCAGTCGGAGTGTTTCAAATGAGTAGACCTACTCATGGTACGCATTCGCGGCCGAAGATAAGCTCGGTTCCAGGTCCATCAAGGCACCAGTTTCCTATGAATCGAGTTTCGCTTGCATTTCTGGCTATCATCCTGATTGCAGGTTGCGCCAGTCCTTCCGGATCGGGCGTATACAACAGTCCCGGTCGTCCAACCCAATACATTGACCCGGAGACAACTGGAGTCGTCGCTGGTGTCGGCATCGAATCGCAGGACATCGTCTCGATGTCGGAAGCCATGATGCGTAGTCTCATTGCCAGCGGCACCCTCGGCAACCACACAATTCCACCGCGAGTGATCGTCGACGCTGCCTACTTCCACAACGAAAGCTCGCAGTTTCTCAACAAGCGGCTGATTGTCGATCGTCTGCGTACCGGCTTGATTCAGGCCAGTCAAGGCCGTGTGATCTTTGTGGCGCGCGAATACGCCGGCATGGTCGAAAAGGAGCGAGATCTCAAGCGCCAGGGCGTGGTCGATACCGGCACCACCGGCATGACGCGCGCTCCGGCTGGCGCGGATTACCGGCTGGCCGGACGGATCAAGACACTCGACGCCACTGACCGTCGCACCGGCATCATCCAGCGCTACAACCAGATCACCTTCGAGATGGTGGATCTGGAATACGGCACGATCATCTGGTCGGATCAGTTCGAGTTTTCCAAGTTCGCTCAGGAAGACGCCGTATACCGCTAATATTCTTCCAAGAGGGGAGACCGACATGATTTTCCAGATTTGCTCACTGACTGGCAAACTTTCGAACAACGCTACACGCACAGTTGCTCAGAGTTTACTGGGCATCGCAATCGTTCTCACTCTGAGCGCATGCGCATCTTCAGGCGGAAGTGGTAGTGGTGCAATGCGTAACCACAAAGTCAGTGACGAACAAATGCAGCGGTTTACCCGCGGTCGCCCGGCCGCGTTTTACGACTACTACGCCACGGTACTTAAACAGGGAGAGCGTAACGCCGTACTCAACTATCTCCGCCTGGGACTGGAACTCCTCAAGCACGGAGAGTTCGCCCATGCGGGGGATGCGCTCGATCAGGCAATCCGGCGCATAGAAACCATCTATGCCGACAACGATCAGGCACGCAAGGCGCGCAGCAAATTCACTGCCGAATACGTCAAGGACTTCAAGGGTGATCCGTACGAACGAGCCATGGCCTACTTTTACCGCGGCCTGGTTTTCCTCGAGTACGATGACTACGAAAATGCTCGTGCGGCGATGCTCGGCGGCCTGGAACAGGATGCGATGGCCGAAGACGCGGATTATGCCAAGGACTTCGCCCTGTTCTACTACCTGGCTGGCTGGGCGTCACAGTGTAACGGGGATGATGATCTTGCCTGGGATCTGTATGAACAGGCCTACCTGCTGAATGGTCAGCTCAGTCCACCACCGGAGGAAGCCAACCTGCTCTACCTGGCCTTCGTTAATTCCGGCCCGGTCAAGGAGCGAACCGGAGAGCACAAGGAAAAACTTTATTACCTGCGCTCCTGGACGCCAGGCCTTACAGAAGCGACCCGCGACCACTCCATTGCCCTGGTCGCACGCGATCAGCCGGTATCCCTGATACCCGGTGAGGACATCTTTGTTCAGGCCGCCACCCGCGGCGGCCGGGCCGTCGACGTCATCAATGCCGGCAAGGCCGAGTTCAAGGATTCAACCGAAGCACTGGGGCAGGTCCTGACGACGACGGGAATCGCTGCGATGAACAGCGCCCGGCGTTCCGACTACACCTATGATCGCAGCACGGCGCACATCGGTGCCGGCCTGGCGGTGCTGGGCATTGTCAGCGCTATTGCCTCAAACCGGACCAAGCCCGAGGCGGACATCCGCTACTGGGACAACCTACCCGAATTCATCCAGGTCGGCTCGGCAATCAAAAAACCGGAAGATGCCGGCCTTGACCGATCCGATCTGCGCATCTCCCTGTTCGATGCGCAAAGCAGTCGGGTCGAGTCTTATACCAACGTGGTTCCTTTCACCTACTCCAATCAAATTGGCGACGGTGATGACTGCGACTGGATCGGTATCGAACCCTACAAGCGTCCGCTCCCAACCGAACACGTCAACCGCTGAGGAGATTACGATGAACTGCTGTGCCCTTTATTACCTCCATGTGTCCCGGGTGCTGGTCGTCATGGCAATCGCCTGCCTGCTCGCAGCCTGTGCCTCACCGGGCGCGATCCCGCACTCCACCCATCCCGAGTGCAACTTCCGCTCGGCACCGGATGGCGTCACTCCGCGCGGTGACGGCAACTACCTGTTTCCGCCGGACGACCGGTCGATGGTGCCGCTGCCGCTGTCAACCGTCAGTCTGACCGACTATACGCTACGCAATCGTATGCTGGTTCAGCAGGTGCACGGGCGTCGTGACGTCAACGGCAATCTCAATGTCTTTGTGCGTTATGTCAACTGCACCGATTACCCAATGATTGTGCAGTCACGTACCCAGTTTCTGGACGACCAGCAGACCCCTTCAGAACCCGTGACCGGCTGGACGCGAACGGTGATGCCGCCGAATTCGCTGGGCAACTACCAGGACGTTTCTATCCGACGGCCTCCGCCGCATAACTTTATTGTGGAAGTCCGGGAGCAGCCATGAAGACCGGCATCCTTGGCAGTGCAGGAGTAGTGCTGCTGGCACTTATAACCGGCCCGCTGTCCGCCCAGCAGTATCGGAACCAGTATCCGGAAACACTGTCGGATGGAAAACAACGCTCACCTGCCTCGACTGCCAGCAGTCAGGACCTTGCGCTCATTCAGCGTCACTACGAGGCCAGCGGTCGGCCCTCGGTGCTGGTCCTGCTCGGACGTACGCTTGGTGCGGCCACCTCGGAATGGCAGGCTGACCAGCGTGATGTCACGAGCAACCTGCAGCAGGCTTTCCAGGGTGGCACCTCGAGCACAACCCGACAAATCGGAACTCAGCAAAGCGAGGACCGCCAGTCGATTGTTGTCAATCTGACCGATGCCCTGCAGACCTTCCACACGGGCTTCGAGCGGTTGTTTGGCCAATCCGGCATCAACACGCTGCACTATGACACCGCGCTGCGTCGCGCTCAGCGGCAAAACGAACTGGAGGGACGACTCAGTCGCGAAGGCGACTTGCGCAAGAACGAAGCCGATGCCGTACTGGCTTATGCCGAACTGATGCTCGAGATCATCTCAATGGGCACGACTTCGATCGAAGGAACGAGCGTGGAGTCCTTTCAGGTCCAACTGACTCGCATCGATACCGGTGACGTTATTGCCAGGTACACCACACAGCCTCACGAAGCTGCCGTGATTGAACGGCGTTGGCAGGCTGGGGACGAAGGCTACGACCAGGTTACCGATATAAGGTTGCGCTACCGGGAACTAGGCGAGGAAGTGGCTTACCGGATGTTCGCACAGACCTTCAGCCAGCCACTACACATCATTGCCGGCAGTCGGCGTATGCAGCCGACGCAACCAACAGTGCGGCCGAATGCACCGCGCCCGCCTCGGCGCAATAACGGTGGTCAGTGAATTCCTTGACCTTCGTTACAACCTCCGGCGGCCGGCTGGCCGCATGGCTGCTGGGCGCAAGCCTGGCCATGGCGCCCGCCGGGTGGGTCGTTGCCGACGATGATCTGGCCGAACTGAATGTTCGGGTCGTTGACCGCGACCGCAGCCATCCCATTGCCGGCGCGCTGGTCACGCTCGATCGCAGCGACATGGCTCTCAGCGATGAAGACGGATTAGCCCGCTTCCGGGTGCCGGCCGACGCAGATGCTCTGCCTATCACGGTCGATGCACCCAACTACTTCGTGTTCCGGGACCGACTGCCTGCCACAAGGCGGTCCACGTCCATGCCAAGCGAAGTGGTCATCGAATTACTTCTTCTTGAACGCATCGATCTTCACTTCCGATTCTACGAGCTCCCACCGGGGCCGGGTTACTGGTTCGCCATCCGGAACAAACGCCCGATCGCGGCGGATGGTCAGATGATGCTGGCTGATCAGACGTTTCCCATTATCAAGGGAGAGGCCCGGGCCGAGCTGGGTCTGGATCATTTGCGGATGCAGTCGCTACTCAGTGGCAGCGACCAGCGACTGGCCAGGGTCGAGCTTCCCGGCTACAAAACGGAAGCCGAGGTGGCGAAATTCCTCACTGAGAAACGATTCGAGATCCACCGCCAATATGGCGGACCGAACTTCGATAACCACCGCCAGGATCCCTTGGTTTACACCTTCAACGTGGGCCTTGAACCCGATTCCAGCGCAGACGTGCTGGATCTCGATCTGGAACTGCACAATACCCGCACCGGCAACCCAATCCGGCAGCCGACCAGCGTCCGGCTGCCCGGTTTCGGTCAGCAAACGACCACCTCCGGCCAGGCTTCGTTCACCCTCCGGCGAGAGGATCTGGAGCGTTTTCGTGATCGATTCGGCGATCGGATCAGCATTGAGGCCCGCGCCCCGGAATTCCGCGACGGTCGACTCGAATTACCTATCGCCCGTCTGCTTGAAGCCGTTGCTCGCGGCCAATCAGCGCTGGCGGAAATCATCACCATGGAACCGGCACCAACCCGGCCAGCAATGATGCTAAGGCTCAGTCCGTCGCTGCAAACGGCAGCCAGAGATCAGGGAATTGCCTGGCAGTACGAGCTGACCAACGCAGGCGATGCGGTGCTGGAGAACGTGACCGTATCCGACCCGAACTGTGCGCCCCTCGACATCATTGCCGGCGATGTCAACGGCAACGACCAGCTTGATCTCGGCGAGACCTGGTGGCTGGAGTGCACCACCGTCGCCCGCCTGACTTTCTCGGACACAGTCCGGGCGACGGCCGAGACCGACACCGGAAAAGCGATTTCGGTCACCGCCACAGCCGACCTGGTCGTCAACGACTGTCCGTCCGGACAACAAGCAGTACCGAATCTCAAGGGGATGAGCGTGGCTGACGCATTGGAGGCACTGGAACGCATCGGCACCGATGTACCGATGCTCGCTGAAGTCGAAACCGACATGGCCACGCCCGACACGATCATTGATCAGCAGCCACAACCCGGGGCCTGCATTGATGAGGCGAGCGGAGCGGTCTGGCTGACCGTGGCCGGTGCGGCCGCAGCGCCTGAGTCGGAACCGGACGGCCCACTCGACGCCGAACTCGAATGCGCCGAGGGTCTAGAAATTACGGTCGGAGCCCGACCATCGCGGAGCTGTTCGCTCAAGGTCAAAAACTGGGCGCATAGCGATGAACACGTCCGCGTTGCCGTGACCTTACCCGGCGGCACAGAACTGGATGTGTGGCCAATCAATGATTCAGCCTGGCCACCCAATATGCACAACCCCGGCGTGGCCGACATGCGCTTCAAGGAGCGCTATACCTTCACCCTGTTTTTCAGCGCACCGAGTACCGCCGCGCCCGGTCTGGTGGAGGTGGCGATCACGGTCAGTCAGCACGGCCATGGCAGGGTCAGTTTTTCTTTCCCGGTCAGCATCCTGCCACGCGGCCGAACGCCCAGCCAGGGCAACGGCATTCGGCCACCGGTGGAAATGGCGGATGGATCAGGCGAATATTGTGTCTGGCGCTACAAGGCCTTTGGCGATCCGCCGCCGTGTTTCCTGTTCAACATCGCCGTTTGCGGGACGGCCGCCTACGACAGCAATGCACGTTATGAGCGGGTCGGGCAGAACATGACCAAGCTCGAGGCCTCGGTACTGATGAACCGGCTGAGCCGTTACGGCGGCGATGCCTACGGTTGCCTGGCTCAGTTGAACCCGCCACAAACCCGTTCCTGCCCGGACGGCACCAGCGTGGCACCAGATCTACCCTGCCCACCTTTGCCCGAGCCAGAGGCAGAGCCAGACCCAGAGCCGGAGCCGCAACCGGAAGACGAGACGACCGACCTCGACTGCAGCCACTACGGCCCCAAGGCCGAGCTGTATTTCGATGCTGCCCGGGGGGAGCAACTGTGTCGTTGTCGTAGCGGGTATGCATTTCACGACAGCGACCGCTGTGTCCCGGCTGAGGACCTCGGTCAGTGTCTGGACTATCCTGGAACCTACCCGGACGGAAATGTGTGCCGCTGCCCAGGCACCGACGAGTTCTGGTCAGCAAGTAGCGGTCGCTGTCTCGGCATCGAGGACTGGCCGGAAGCAGAGCTAGCCGACTGCAGCGCCTGGCCTGGCACCTTGCCATTGCCCGACCCGATCAATGGTGAACTACAGTGCACCTGTCCGCTCGGCAGCACATGGTCGAGCGACCTCAACCGTTGCGCCACCCAGGCCGAAACCGAAATCGCGGACACCGATTGTTCGCAGCGGCCGGGCACGGTTCCGGTGATGGATTACTACCTCAATCGGGTCGTCTGCGAGTGTCCGGGAAGCGATTCGGCCTGGGACGCGAATGCCGGCCGCTGTACCGCTGCCACTGGAACCACAGGCGCAACCCCGGTCGGCGATGACCCGGATCCACCAACGCCTGACGAGGTTCAGGCTGGGCAGTGCAACGACCAGGCCACCAGCGGCAACGACAATCCGGTTCGGGTGCAAATTCCGGTGGCCGGTGAACGCTCGGTGGGTCTGACCTATGAGACCTACAGCATCAAGGACCGCATCCGCGCCTTTGTCGACGGCCAACTGGCCTTTGACAGCGGTTGTGTCGGCACCGGGGGCAACGTGGATCAGGTCATTGACCTGTCAGGGAGCGCGCAAACGCTCGAGATCGATGTCTATCCCAATTGCGAGAGTAGTACCAGCAGCACGGACTGGAACTTCACGGTGGAATGTGGCGGACCGGCGCCCTGAGGCGCTGATTTAGTTGCCTGCAGCCGTTAATGCGACATCCCTTCCGTCCCCAAACGATAACTCGATATCTCGGGCGATAAATCGGATAACTCGGGACAGGCACGTCACCGCTTTTCTGCCGTGGTGGCGCAAGGACAATCTGTTCCTGAGCGTGGCCTGGCGCGATCTGCCCATGCCGGTGATTGCGGTGACCCACGACTACTACTTTGGCGGGGAATTTCAGATTGCGCTGGATTGCAACTTTCGCATCAGCGTGGCCGACTGCGAATTCTCGATCATGGAAATCGACTGAGGCCTGATCCCCGACATGGGCGCCTCGGTCACCCTGCGCGATCTGATCCCGCTCGATGTGGCCCTGGAATTGACTTTGACCGGACACCGCTTCCCCGCCGCCGAAGCGCTGGACATGAACCCGGTCACCCATATCGAGGACGATCCCCTTAAAGCCGCGCATGAACTGGCCAGCCAGATCGCCAGCCGTTCACCCAGCGCCGTCGCCGCCGCCGAGCGCGTTCTCACCGCTATTCGTTACGGCTCCGAACAGCGCGCCCTCCGGCGCGAGCATCGAGGCCAGTTTGGCGTCCTGACGGGTGCCAACCAGCGCGAAGCAATGCCTGCCACGCAGGAGAAACGTGAAGCACGCTTTGGCCCACGCTGATCGCGGCCCGGCATAGCGAATTCGAGGACAGGCATTGAACAGTTTTTGACTCGAGCTGCCGCCGCACGAGAATGACCACGTTGGAGCACAGGCGAAGCTAAGGGTGGCCGGATAGACTATGACCTATGACCCTGACCGAGCTCTACCAGGCGCGCATCCTCGAACACAATCGAGCGCCGCACAACCATTTCGAGCTGGCCGATGCCACACACTCGGCACGCGGGCTGGATGCGCTGTGCGGCGATGACATTCAGATCTGGCTCAAGGTCTGCAACGGTGTGGTCGAACAGTTCTCATGGTCCGGCGAGGCCTGCGTGATCACAACCGCCTCAGCCTCGATGCTCAGTGACTGGATCGTCGGCAAGACACGGACCGATGTACAACAGGGTCTGAAACAGTTTTTCGATTTGTTGGAAAATCCGGAGGTCGAATCGAAACACGAGCTCGGTCCGTTCCATGCGCTCAAGCCGGTCGGCCGGTTTCCATCCAGGAAGCGCAACGCGCTGTTGCCATGGAAGGCTGCGCTGGAGGCCTTGACTACAAAGGATTCATAGCCCGGAACACCACAGTGATTTCGGCCCATATCCATTCCGAATTCACTTTGGTGTGTCTTCGGCGATGGGGGTCAATCGCAGCACGCGGCCCGGGTTGGCGTCGGTCAGCACCCAGACCGCGCCTTTCGGGCCGGTGCGGATGTCACGCAGGCGCTCGCCGAGTTCATCGAGAATGATCCGGTCGTCGACGATTTGCAAACCATCCAGAGTCAGCGCACGCGCATGTTTTGCCGCCAGCGCGGCGACCAGCAGCTTGCCATTCCATTGCGGGAAAAGAACGCTGCGGTACAGTGTCATGCCGGCCGGCGCGATCGATGGTGTCCAGATATGCACCGGGTCGATCATGCCCGGTCGGGTCTGGTATGGCGAAATCATCGCGCCCGAGTAGTCGATGCCATGCGTGGCGACCGGCCAGCCGTAATTGCCTCCGGCCTCGATGATGTTGAGTTCATCGCCGCCGCGCGGCCCGTGTTCGTGTGACCAGACGATGCCGGTTTGTTCGTCGTAAACCAGGCCCTGAATGTTGCGATGCCCATAGCTGTAGATTTCCGGGAGCGCCTGGTCGACATCGATGAAAGGATTGTCTTCAGGAACGGAGCCGTCCAAGTGCATGCGAATGATCTTGCCGAAGTGGTTGTCCAGGCGCTGGGCCTGCTCGCGATAATCGAAACCGTCGCCCAGCCCGACCAGAAGCGTCCCATCGGGAAGAAAAAGCATTCGTCCGCCATAGTGCACGGGGGTATCCTTGACTGGACCGGCGGTAAACAGAACCTCCAGATTGCTCAATTGATTCCCGGCCAGTTGCGCTCTCGCCACCCGGATCGAGTTGGCCGAGGCATCGCCTTGGGCATAAGAGAGATAGACCCAACCACTGGATTCGAAATCCGGGCCGGCCAATATTTCGAACAGGCCACCCTGGCTGGCGGTAAACACCTCTGGAACTCCCGCGACCGGGGTGTCCAGAAGTCTGCCGTTTTCAAGCCTGCGCAAGCGACCGTCCCGCTCAGTCACCAATGCGCGATTCTCAGCCAACCATGTGATCGACCACGGATGCACCAGATCATCGGCAACCGTCGTGATCTGATAATCTTGATCTGCAAGACAAACAACGGGGAGCGCAAGTGCCGCCGTGGCAATCCAGAAACGGAATCGTTTGATCATGAAAGCACGCACGCGATCGGAAAAACACGAAGATAGCAGAATTCACCTTTCATGAAGTCGTCCGCCCACATCCTCCGCATTTTTCTGGCATGGGCCGTTGCAGTGCTGGTTGCCGTCACGCTGGGCAGCATCATCCAGACCCAGTTCAACCTGCACCGTCTGGCTGATCTCGGGGTCGATGTGGGCCTGAAGGCTCGATTGTCGGCAACATGGCATGACCTGATTCATTTCACGCCGGTCTTCGCCATTCTGATCGCAATCGCGTTTGCCGTCGCCTGGCCGATTGCCGCGTTCTTAAAGCGCTGGTTGCCCGCCCACCGGACCTTGCTGTTTGTGCTTGCCGGCGGCAGTTCCATCTGGGTGATGCTGGCGATCATGAACGGCGTACTGCCGGTCACAGCGATTGCCGCTACCCGTTCTTTGGCCGGAGGCATTGCCGTTGCTATCAGCGGCCTGATGGCCGGATGGGTCTACAGTCGAATCATTTCTGCGCGAATCGTTTCAGGAGAATCGCATGCTGAATCATGAAGCAAAAATGAAACTGGTGCGCTGGTGGACAGTGTTTTTGATACTGTCATCAATTTTACCCGCCCACGCCGGAGAACAAGCCATGAACCGCGAAAATGCTGTCGACGGCGAAGTCCGGGAACTGCACCAGTTTTTCCAGGGCTGGTATCGCGGCAACCTCGATAACGCTGATTTTCAGCGCTTTGCGGGCGTGATGGGAGAAGGTTTCGAAATCATATTGCCGGATGCGGCCATCCTTCCGCGCCAGCGCATCGTCGATGCGGTGCACAGTCAGAAAGGCAGCGACCGGCAGGCTGAACTATGGATCGACAATGTTCGCGTGGTACACGAGACCGAAGCATTCATCATTGCCACCTACGAGGAATGGCAGGGCAGGGCAGGGCTGGCCGGCCGGCACACGGCCAGCTGAGCACAGTGGTATTCAGGCCCGATCCCGGCGCGCCGAACGGGCTGATCTGGCTGCATGTGCACGAGACCTGGATCGAGAATCCGGGATGATATTCGGACATGCTTTTTTGATCGAAACCGAAAATGAACGCCGATGAACGCAAATTTCTTGAAGACCCGAGAGAACGGTCTGATTAGTCCCGGTCGTGCGCTTTTGCGTCACCCAATACGGATTGGATTCGGTAATCCGGGATTATTTGCGTTCATTCGCGTTCATTTGCGGTTCTAAACAGACGTGTCGCTCAGTCCGCGTAGCCGTTTTCGACCAGCCAATCCTCGTCGCTGCCTTCGTTGATCCCCTCAAACAGATAAGTCGAGATGTAACGCTCACCGGTGTCGGGGATCATGGCCAGCAGAACCGATCCTTTAGGCGCCTGCGCGGCAGCCTTGAGGGCCGCGGCCACCGTGCCTCCGCCGGACACGCCGGTCATAATGCCTTCTTTTGCCGCCAGGTCACGCGCCACATCCCGCGATTCATCGTCGGTCACCGGGATGACCTCGTCGGCAATCTTCGTGTTCATGATTTTAGGAATAAAGTCTGGCGTCCAGCCCTGGATCTTGTGCGGCGTCCATTCCTTGCCCGCCATCAACTGCGCTGTTTCCGGTTCTGTGGCGATCACCTTCAGATTCGGGCGTGCCAGCTTGAGCATCTCGCCGGCACCGGTCATTGTGCCACCGGTACCCCAGCCGGTCACGAAGTAATCAAGATTTCGTCCGGCGAAATCACGCAGGATCTCCGGGCCGGTAGTGTTGCGATGGTATTCGGGGTTGGCTTCGTTCTCGAATTGGCGTGCCAGAAACCAACCGTTGCGCTCGGCCACGGCCGCGGCACGCTTGACCATGCCAGTGCCTCTTTCCTCCTTGGGCGTAAGAATGACCTTGGCGCCGAGCGCGCGCATCAGCTTGCGCCGCTCGATCGAGAAAGTCTCAACCATGAAAGAAACGAACGGATAGCCCTTGGCCGCGCAGACCATCGCCAATGCAATACCGGTATTTCCGGAAGTCGCCTCGACCACGGTCTGGCCGGGTTTCAGCTTACCCCGCCGCTCGGCATCTTCGATGATTCCGATCGCCAGCCGGTCCTTGACCGAAGCCATCGGGTTGAAGAATTCGATCTTGACAAACATTTCCACATGCTTGGGCCCGAGCCGATTCAGCCGGACCACGGGCGTGTGTCCTATCGTTTCGAGAATATTTTCGTAAAGCATTGATATATATCCTTTATATATCCAAAAATGAACACGGATAAACACAGATGAAAGTCAAGAAAACGCGGCGCGACCGTCAGCATCTTCGACCAGCGTGTCCAGCGCAATCAATGGCGAGCTACCCCACCACGATAACCGATCGGCGAGCCTGGTGACTTCGCCTATGTAAAGCATGGCCGGGCTTTGGACCTGCTGCGTCATGGCCAGTTCAATGAGTTCTGACAGTGTACCGGTTAAGACCCGCTGTTCGGGTTTTGCGCCGTTTTCGACGATTGCCACCGGGGTCGATGGTGCCCGGCCATGTTGCAGCAGCTTGTTCTGGACGGTTTCCAGACGTGAAACCGCCATGTAGAAGGCCAGCGTCTGTTTTTCCCGCGCCAGAGATGTCCAGTCCACCCGGTCGATGGATTGCTTGCCGTGCGCCGTGACCAGATGAACCGACTGGGCGTGATCGCGGTTGGTGAGCGGGATGCCGGCATAGGCGGCACAGCCGGCTGCGGCGGTGATGCCGGGGACGACAGAGAATTCAATGTCATGGGCGCGCAGGAATTCCAGCTCCTCGCCACCGCGACCGAACACCATCGGGTCGCCACCCTTGAGCCGAACCACACGTTTCCCCAGTTGCACAAGTTCCAGTAGCAGGGTGTGGATGGCAAGCTGCGGGGTCGAGCAGCGACCGCCGCGCTTGCCGACATCGAACAGCTCGGCGTCGCGCCGTGCGTATTCAAGCACGCGGACGTCGACCAGCGCGTCGTGGACGATGGTGTCGGCTTCCTGGATCAGACGAGGCGCCTTGACGGTCAGCAGTTCCGGGTCTCCCGGACCGGCACCGACAAGCGCGACTGAGCCCGGGGTTCGAAAGTTCGGGTCGTTCAGTGCGGCCCCTGCAAGCTGGCGTGCCCGTTCGGGCCGGCTGTTGGCCATATCGTCGGCCGGCGGCCCGGTGAACAGCCAGTCGAGAAACTGGCGACGGCGCGGCAGTTCAGGAAAACGTTCGCGTATGGGCGCCTTTAGATCGAGGCCAAACCGGGCAAGGTCGCCTGTCCACATCGGCAGCAGCGCCTCGATCCGGCTGCGGATCTTGCGCGCCAGTTCGGGCGCGCTGCCTCCGGAACCAATGGCAATCGTGATCGGCGCGCGATCGACAATGGCCGGCAACATCGCGGTGCAGTTTTCGGGGTCGTCGACGGCATTGACCGGGATATCATGGACACGGCCAAATTCGTGTACCTGTCTCGCCAATTCAGTATCGTGCTCGGCGACGATCATCAACCGGTAGCGGACTCGTTGCATGTCGCGCACCCGGCGGAGGCGACCGTCCGCGATGTAATCCGATAGCGTTGCGTCGAGTGTTTCGGCCAGCACATCGACTTCAGCGTCGTGCCGGAGCAGCCGGTCGGCCTTGCGCCGCGCTTGCACACCGCCTCCCACGAGCAACACCGGTGCGTTTTTAATGTGCAGAAACAGCGGCATCCATGCGCCGGCAGACGGTTGACCAGTGCCCGTATTCATGGCGTCAAATCATATGCGCGCAACCACGGATATGGAAATATCGATCCTGCATATCCGTATAACCCGAAAATCGTTCCCATTGCACCTGCATGTCGCTAGTGTCGATGGCGACTTCGCAGACAGCACACTAACCCATCGACATGGCGGCAGATCCCGCATCCATCACCGAACTGGAGCAGCAGCTCCAGCAGTGGTCCCGGGGGCTTGATGGGCCCCAATTGACATGGGCGTCGGGCTATCTGGCCGGGCTGGCTGCGGCGCGCGGTGATGCAATGCCGGCATCCGAGGCTGCGGACCGGCCCGCAATCTCGATCTGGTACGGCTCGGAGACCGGCAACGGTCGCGGCGTGGCCGAACGGCTGGCCCGTGAAGCGAAAACCGGAGGTCTTAAGGTGGAACTGTCCAGCGTCGCCGATATCCAGCCGCGCGCCATCAGCAAAATCGACACCTTGCTGCTGGTCATGAGCACGCATGGCAAAGGCGAGCCGCCCGAGGATGCCCAGACGCTGCACCGCCTCGTCATGTCAGAACACGCGCCTCGGCTGGACAAGCTCCGGTTCGCGGTTTTCGCGCTTGGCGATTCCAGCTATCCGGATTTCTGCCAGACCGGACGGGAGTTCGACACCCGCCTGTCCGAACTCGGTGGCCAACGTCTGCTGGACCGGGTCGATGTCGATGTTGACTTCGAGTCAGCCGAAGACACTTGGCGCGGGAGGATGCTCGAAACGCTGGAGCAGAAACTGAGGCCGGCACCGTCTGCCATGCCCGGGCTTCAGCTCGTGCGCGAGCCGGGTGGCCTGCAGACGACTGCCGCCGACCGGCGCAGCCCCTTCCAGGCCGAGGTGCTGGAAGTCTCGCCGCTGACCGCGGCGCCGTCGACCGCTGCGGGACATCAAACGGCACATCACGCCGTAAATCACATTGCACTGCTGGTCGAAGACAGCGGCCTTGCCTGGCAACCGGGGGATTCACTGGGCCTGTGGCCACGCCACGACGGGCGTCTGATCGATGAAATTATCGCTGTCACCGGCATCGATGGTGAAACCGAAGTGACCCGGGAAGACCGGACATTGCCGGTCCGTGCCTGGCTGGAATCGCGTCTGGAACTCACCCAGTTGACGCGCCCGTTCATCGACAAGTGGGCATCCATCAGCGACAGCAGCAAGCTGCGTGAGCTGCTGGACGACCGGGACGAGTTCGGCTGCTGGGTCAGCCAGCGCCAGGTCATCGACGTACTGCATGAGGCACCTGCATGCGTGGAGGCCGAAACGCTGATCAGCGCGCTGCGCGGGATCGGGCCGCGGCTGTATTCGATCGCTTCCAGTCCGCTGCTGTTCGAGGACGAGATTCATCTGACCGTCCAGCGCGTCGGTGGCCTGGATCCGCATCAACATCTGCGCGCCGGTGTCGCATCCTGGCATTTGACTTCACAGATCTCTCCCGGTGACCGGGTGCCGGTCTACGTCAAGGCCAATCCGCGCTTCCGATTGACGGAAGATCCCGAGACGCCGATCCTGATGATCGGGCCCGGCACCGGCGTGGCACCGTTCCGCGCCTTCGTCCAGCATCGCCAGGCCGCCGGCGCGTGCGGTAAGAACTGGCTGGTGTTCGGCAATCGCAATCGCAGATCCGACTTCCTTTACCAGCTCGACTGGCAACGCTTCCAGCGCGACGGCTGCCTGCATCGGTTATCGGTGGCTTTCTCGCGTGACCAGAAAGAAAAGATCTACCTGATTACGTATGTATGTCAGCCATTTGAAAAAGCAACCACAGATTACG
>CAYVPB010000023.1:0-36684 GCA_964453565.1 uncultured Halomonas sp. | reverse complement strand
CTGCTATACCGGGCAGTGCAACGGTCTCTCGCCGCAAATTTATGCAACAGATGGTAGACTCGGCTCTCGACAGGCTCAATGGGTCGCGCCGGCCAACGCCGTCGGAACAATATCGGCTCCCGATTTGGGCGCAACAAGAAAATCCGCATACTCCTCAAGTAACTCCGGCTTCTCGAAATGCAGGAAATGACCGACGTTGTCGATCAGCCGCAGCTCACAGTCCGGGATCAGCCGCTTGGCCAGACGCATGTCTTCCAGATCGATGATTGGATCGTCCGCGCCGTTGATGATCAGCGTGCGTGCCTTGATCCGGGTCAGATCGACTACCTCGTCCAGCCGTCCCAGTTTGAGAATGTTGGCGCAATGCTGATAGAAGACTTCAGCGCTGTCCCGGCTCAGGCCGGAGAACTGCGCGATGATCTGCTGCTTGTAAGGCCCGCTCAGGTTTCGTCCGAACACTTCGAGGATCAGATCGGCGCCGCCGGCATAGTCGTTTGCCCCGTAGAGTTCGGTCGCGCGCCGCACGACATATTCCATGCCGGCGTTGGGCCGCATGCCGAAACTGCTCAGCAGCAAATGCTGCACGACATCCGGCTTGAGGGCAGCATAGCTGGCCGCGATTGCCGTTCCCCATGAACTGCCGGCAAGCACCAGCTCGCCGTTTCCGCGGGTGTGCACGATCAGCGCGTCAAGCACTTCAAGTTGCTCGTCGACGGTAACGTGAGCACCGCCAGACAGAATGCGCGAACGCCCCACTCCCGGCATGTCGAACACGACCACGGTATAGACGTCGGTGAAACGCTTGACCACCGATCGCCAGATCGACATGGTCTGCATTGCCCCGCTGACACAGACCAGCAGATTCTCGTGCTCGCCGTAGACACGGTACGGGACCTCGAAACGCCCCGCTTGGATGACTCCCTTGGATGTCTTCAAATTGCTCTCTCCTGATCGTATCCTTGGGCCCGTCGTCGGGCTTTTTGCGACTTCCAGGCGAACCATCGCTGGCCCGCAACCCGATTGGCAACCCGGTCGATCGGCGACAACACCAGCAGGTTGGCCAGGCCCTGCAGATGCCGGGAAACACCGGCGCCAGGCGCCCGAAGCGAAACTCCGATGCCGGCGTCCAGGTAATGAAACTCATGCCACCATCCCGGCGGCATGTACAGCGTCTGCCCGGGTTCCAGCACGACTTCGTGGCCTCTGACCCGCGCCAGAGCAGGCCAGCTCGCGAGATCCGGATCATCCAGATCAACATAACTGCGCACCGTGAAAGGATGCCGGTACAGCGCCCGGGACTGGTCGGGAGCGAACAGCCGCACACGCCGCCGGCCTTGAATCACGGTATGGAAAACCTGGCCCATATCGATGTCGTAATGCAGCGGCGTGGTCGAACCCCTGCAGCCGAAAAACGTGAACACAAACCGGCGCGAGAACCGCAGCCCGACTTGCGGAAACTCGATATCGTCCAGCAGCTCCGGCACCTGACGTGAAATATTGTAGAGAAACATGCGCAAATCACGCCCCTGTTCCAGCACTTGCTGAAGAAAACGGCCGAATGGCATGGTATCGACATTGCGCATGTAATTGCGCCCGGGCTCGCCGAACGAGGCGTCGTAGACCCTTACAGGCCGATCCCCGGCGCGCTCGGCAAGATCTTCCGGCGCCCAGCGTCGAAGGGCCGGCCAGGATGCGGCAAAGTCTTCGATCACGGCCGGTTGTTGCCGCTGGATGCATTGCAGCACATCGACTCTGCCGCTGCCTGCAAGCGACAGCCTGGGCAGGGTTGAGTCGAACATCGCATGCGCGTCGGGCATTGACGGCGCAGTGCCTGGGCGATCAAGAGTCATCAGATGAAAGGAAATCCAGCATCAAACCGACCGAGGCTACATGACTTTTGGCAGACAGGCAAGCACTTCAACGCACCCCTCTGCCTCGATACCGATCCGGTAATTGGATCAGCTTTCAACACTTTCCGGCCGAAGATAGGGAAACAGCAGCACGTCACGGATCGATGCCGAGTCAGTAAACAGCATCGCCAGCCGATCGATGCCAATGCCCTCTCCACCAGTTGGAGGAAGGCCGTATTCAAGGGCGCGGATATAGTCGGCGTCGAAGTGCATGGCCTCCGCATCACCCGCGGAGCGCGCCTCGGCCTGAGCGCGGAAACGCTCGGCCTGGTCTTCCGGATCGTTGAGTTCGGAGAAACCATTGGCGATTTCGCGCCCGGAGATGAACAGCTCGAAGCGATCGGTGATCTCCGGATCGTTGTCATTACGCCGCGATAGCGGCGAGACCTCGGTCGGGTAGCCGGTGATGAAGGTCGGCTGCAGCAGCTTTTCCTCGACCGTCTTTTCGAACACTTCCAGCAATAGCTTGCCCCAGCCCCAAGCGGGTTCGGTACGGATGTCCAGACACTTGCAGATTCCACGCAGCACAACGGGATCGCGGAGCTGGGCGGCTTCCAGGTCCGGATTGAACTCCAGCACTGCCTCTTGCACGCTCTGGCGGCGAAACGCAGGCCCAAAGTCGATGATTTCACCCTGATATTCCACCTTGCCGCCATCGTGACCCAGTTGGTGCGCAATTTCACGCAACATGGTCTCGGTCAGGTCCATCAGGTCATTGTAATCGGCATAGGCCCAGTAGAACTCGAGCATGGTGAACTCGGGATTGTGCCGCGTCGACACACCCTCGTTTCTGAAATTGCGGTTGATCTCGTAGACCCGCTCCAGCCCGCCGACCACCAGGCGCTTGAGATGCAATTCGGGCGCGACCCGCAGATACAGGTCAATATCGAGTGCATTGTGATGGGTGACGAAGGGGCGCGCGGTTGCGCCACCGGGCAAGTGATG
The DNA here is from genome assembly GCA_964453565.1 of uncultured Halomonas sp. Lineage (GTDB taxonomy): Bacteria > Pseudomonadota > Gammaproteobacteria > Xanthomonadales > Wenzhouxiangellaceae. The sequence continues at coordinate 33,829 of CAYVPB010000023.1, read as the reverse complement.
CATCATGGGCGTTTCGACTTCGAGAAAACCGCGCGCTTCAAGAAACTCGCGGATCAGACGCACCAGCTTTGCCCGCGAGACAAATGTATGACGCACCTCGGGATTGGCGATCAGATCGACGTAGCGCTGGCGATAGCGGGTTTCCTGGTCGCTTAGGCCGTGCCACTTTTCCGGCAATGGCCGCAGTGACTTGACCAGCAACTGCAGCCGATCGGCATGCACGCTGAGCTCACCGGTCCTGGTCCGCATCAATACGCCCGAAGCACCTACGATATCGCCCACGTCCCAATGCTTGAAAGCCTGGTAGACCCCTTCCGGTAAGTCATCGCGACGCAGATAAAGCTGAATCTGCTCCCCGGAGCGGTCGCGGATATGCACAAATGCCGCCTTGCCCATGACCCGCCGCGAGAGTATGCGCCCTGCCACCCTGGCCGGCACGGGCTCGCGTTCGAATTTTTCCTGCGGCCAGGCCTCGGCTTCGCCATGACTTTCACGCAGCCCCGCAGCGGTGTGCTCGGGCTTGAAGGTGTTAGGAAAGGCGTTGCCGTGCCTGCGCAATTCCGCCAGCTTGCCCCGCCTCTCAGCAATCAGGCGGTTTTCGTCGTGGTGGTCGTTGCTGGTCTGGTCAGTCATGGTCAGAATCTATCTTATTTTACCGCGGATGAACGCAGATGCACGCAGATGAAAGTCAAAAACATTGCATGAGGGACTCAGAACACGTACCAAGAAGAATCAAGTTTTCTTCTGGTAATCAGCAGATTGCAAGGCCCTTGCTTTCTTTTGCCCTTTTATACCCCCAATCTTTAAGTCTTCCGACTTTCAACTATTATTTGTTCTCATCTGCGTTCATCTGCGGTAAAAGGATTTTATTGCAACCCGGCCTTCAGGGATGCGGCGACGAATTCGTCCAGGTCACCGTCGAGCACCTTCTGGGTGTCGGTGCGCTCGATGCCGGTTCTGAGGTCCTTGATCCGCGACTGATCGAGCACGTAGTTGCGGATCTGGCTGCCCCAGCCAATATCGGCTTTTTCGTCCTCCGCGGCCTGGGCCTGTTCGCGCTGTTTATGAAGCTCCAGCTCATAGAGTTTGGCACGGAGCTGGCTCATGGCGCGATCCTTGTTCTTGTGCTGCGAGCGGTCGGTCTGGCACTGGACTACGATGCCGGAGGGCTCGTGGGTAATACGCACAGCCGATTCAGTCCGGTTGACGTGCTGGCCGCCGGCGCCCGAGGCGCGGTAGACATCGATGCGCAAATCCGACGGATCGACCTCAATTTCGATATTGTCGTCAACTTCCGGTGACACAAACACGCTGGCGAACGAGGTGTGCCGGCGGTTGCCGGAGTCGAACGGCGATTTGCGCACCAGCCGATGCACGCCGGTCTCGGTGCGGCACCAGCCGTAAGCGTACTCACCCTCGACCCGGATCGTGGCACTCTTGACCCCGGCCACCTCTCCTTCCGAGACTTCGATAACCTCGACCTGCCAGCCACGCGCCTCAGCCCAGCGCAGATACATCCGAAGCAGCATTTCGGCCCAGTCCTGGGCTTCGGTGCCGCCGGAACCGGCCTGGATATCGATGAAACATGGACGATTGTCCATGTCGCCGGAAAACATGCGCTGGAATTCCAGCGCCCCGAGCTTCCTGTCCAGTGTCTCAAGATCAGCCTCGACGCTGGCCAGCGTGTCCGGATCATCCTCATCCAGGGCCATCTCCAGCAGCTCGCCGGCATCGCGTGTCCCTTCGATTACTTCGCGCTGCGCGGTCACTGATTTTTCCAGCGCGGCGCGCTCCTTGTTCAGCGCCTGGGCCCGCTCGGCATCGTTCCAGATATCAGGCTGTTCCAACTCGCGATCGACTTCCTCAAGCCGTTCTACCTTGCCATCGTAGTCAAAGATACCTCCTGAGCGACTCGGCTCGGCTGGCAAGGTCGTTGTGGAGGGCTTTCAGTGCTGTCTGTTCCATGATTGATGTTATGCCGTGTGCAAAGTCGTTAGTGTACCGGTCAGCGACAAGCAAATGTCCTTTCGGGCGCGCCCAGGCATACAATGCGGTCATTTTCAGGTCGGAGGCTGTGACAGTGCAGATCCATCGTGAACCCAACATGATCATCGGTGCCTGCGAGTGGGTGGCACTGCCCGGGCTGGGCATTGATCGATTGCGCGCGCGCACCGATACCGGCGCGCGTTCGTGCGCACTGCATGCCACCCGGATCGAGCGCTTTGTCCACAACGCAAGCGAGCGGGTACGGTTCCGGGTGCATACCAGCCATGCCAGACCTCACCACTGGCGCGAATGCGAGGCCGAGCTCGCCGATGTGCGCCTGGTCCGGTCCAGTTCCGGCCAGCATCAGGAACGCTTCACTATCCGCACCGATCTGATCATCGGCCATAACCGCTGGAGTGTGGACATCACCCTGACCAATCGTGCGAAAATGCGTTATCGCATGCTGCTGGGCCGCGCGGCGATGAAAGACCATGCACTGGTCTATCCGGCCAGAACTTTTCTGCAGGGAAACCCACGGCTTGATTCCGAAAACTTCTAGAGATGTAACCAATTCTTATGCGCATTGCCGTTCTTTCACGTTCACGCAATATCTATTCAACCCGGCGACTGGTCGAGGCTGCCAGGGAACGCGGCCACGAAGTTCGCGTGGTCGACACGCTGCGCTGCTACATGTCGATCGCCTCGCATCGCCCCACCATGCACTACCGCGGCGAGTTGCTGGAGGAATTCGATGCGGTTATTCCGCGCATCGGCGCCTCGATCACGTTCTATGGCACTGCGGTGCTGCGACAGTTTGAAATGATGGGCATGTTTCCGCTCAACGAATCGGTCGCGGTCACGCGCTCGCGCGACAAGCTCAGGTCACTGCAACTGCTTTCCCGACGCGGGATCGGCTTGCCCGTGACCGGCTTTGCCAATGCCGCCGACGATATCGGCGATCTGATGCAGATGGTCGGGGGCGCGCCACTGGTGGTCAAGCTGCTGGAGGGCACCCAGGGCATCGGAGTGGTGCTGTGCGAGACGAAGAAGGCAGCTGAAAGCGTGCTCGAAGCATTCATGGGGCTGCACGTGTCGATCATGGTCCAGGAATACATCAAGGAGGCCGGTGGCGCCGATATCCGCTGCTTCGTGATCGGCGACAAGGTCGTCGCGGCCATCAAGCGCCAGGCCAAGCCGGGAGAGTTTCGCTCCAACCTGCATCGCGGCGGCACCGCCAGCCTGATCAAGATTACCCCCGAGGAGCGTTCGACAGCGGTACGCGCGGCACGTATCATGGGCCTGAACGTGTCCGGCGTCGATCTGCTGCGCTCCAACCACGGCCCGCTGGTGATGGAGGTCAACTCCTCTCCCGGCCTGGAAGGCATCGAAACCGCCACCGGCAAGGATGTCGCCGGCATGATTATCGGCTTTATGGAAAAAAACGCCAAAAAGGACAAGACCCGCACCCGCGGCAAGGGTTAACGGGTAGCTGATTACGCAGTTGACTCAGCTACTCCGAGACAGGAAAACCATGGAACTGCAGATTACATAGATTCACGCAGATTATTGTTTTATCGGCGGAAATCTGCGTAATCTTCGGTTCGTTTTTACAAATGGCTGACACGCGCACGCAATCAGAAAGGGGCAGGCAATCACCGGGTCAACCCTCTTACAGTATGGACTCAAGCTGCTCATCCTTCTCCCGCCAAAGCCGGTTGATCCATTCCTGAAAACGCGCGCGGTGCTGGGGATTTCCCTGATAATCCAGTTCACGCAGGAATTCCGGCACTTTCATAGTTCGAATCGACACCCGAATCCGGTCAATGCGGTTGGCGCACAGGTCCAGCAGTTCCGGCCTTCGGCCTGGAAATTCCGGATAGGCAATGGTGACATCGACGATGGTGTCAATGGAATCGGCCATGGCATCCAGGACGAACGCCACCCCGCCACTCCGGGGCCTGAGCAAATGCCGGTAGGGCGAGTTCTGGGCGACACGCTTTTCCGGTGAAAAGCGTGTGCCTTCGACGAAGTTCATCACCGCCACCGGGATGTGTCGAAACTTGTCGCAGGCCCGGCGGGTGGCCTCGACATCCCGACCGGCCAGTTCCGGGCGTCGCGCCAGCATCGCCCTCGAATAGCGCTTCATGAATGGAAAATCCAGCGCCCACCACGCCAACCCCAGCAGTGGCACCCAGATCAACTGACTTTTGAGAAAAAACCGTAACAACGGAAGCCTGCGATTGAAAAGCTTCTGCAATACCGGAATATCGACCCAGCTCTGGTGATTGCAGATCACCAGCATATGCCCTTCGCGATCCGGCTCGGGCAGACCCTCGACCTCGATTCCGGTCGAGGACAGATGATCGAACATCCAGCTATTGACGGCGATCCAGCTCTCGGCGATTGCGATCAAGACACCATCGGCCACGCGACGCACCGCCCGCAAACGAAAAACCGCCTTGATGACGGCCACCAGCAACAGCGGGGCGACGTGAGCCACCGTATTCAGTCCGAGCATCAGTAACGCGACAGCCGCCCTCGGCCAGGCCATCAGATTCTTGAACATCATGTGGCGATTGTCGCATGGAATGGTTGCCTCGCCTGGTACCTGACACCTGCGACAATCTGCCGCATTTCAATCCGGGCGGTTTCTACTTACACTGCTGCATTGACATAAAACTTGAGTGAAACACACATGAGGTTTCAGCAACTTTTCTGCGGATTGGCCGTCATCAACGGTGTTCTGGCATGTGCGTTTTCAACCAAGCTGGTGCTTGCCGATGAAAATCGGCCGGGATCCGAATCGGAATTCCTGGACACGGTGGTCGTCACCGCGAGTCGTGGCAGCAGCAGCCTTTCGGCTTCGGAATTACCGGCCTCCACCACGGTGCTGAAGCGCGAGCAAATCCTCGCCTCACCTGGGAGAACACTGGACGAATTGCTGCGCGAAGTCGCCGGCGTGCAACTCCCGCCGCTCAACAGCCTGTCCAGTTTTCCGGTCAACCCAAGTGTAGCGCTGCGTGGCGTTGGCCTGGGCGACAACGGTACGCGCACCCTGGTGCTGCTCAACGGTATTCCGGTCAATGGTGCTTTTTTTGGCAACATATTCTGGAACCGAATCCCGAAAAACGATATCGAGCGCATCGAAATCGTGCGCGGCTCCTCTTCCAGCGTGTTCGGCTCTCTGGCCATTGGCGGCGTAATCAGTATCTTTACACGCACCCCGGGATCGGAGACCCGGGCCACAGTTGACCTGCGCGGCGGCTCGGACAGCACCTATGCTGGTGATTTTTCACTGGGGGGTGCGCTGAACGACAATTTTTCAATGTCGATTGCCGGCAATTATTTCGAAACCGGCGGCTATTTCCTTACCCGCCCCGAAGACCGATCACCGATCGATGCCCCAACCGATAATGAACTTTTCAACATTTCCGTCGCCACGGCTTACCAGGTCGACGAGAAGCTTTCCGCCGAACTGCGCCTGGACTACTATGAACAGGATCAGCGCACCAGTACCCGCCTAAGCACGAGCGAGACCGAAGTCCTTTCATTGACAGGCGGAATCGAAGCGCAACTGGACCCGGTCAGCCGCCTGCGCGGCACCCTTTTCTACAGCGACGAGGATTTTCAGAACGACGGCACCAGCACAGTGGTGCGCGGGGTTCGGGACGCGGAGTTCGTCTCCAACACCCACCTCACTCCGGCCGAATCGCTGGGTGGTTCGCTGGTATACAGTCGCGAAATCAGCGAACTGCTGCGCGTAGTCAGCTTAGGCATCGATTGGCGGCGCCTGGAAGGCAAAGACGACCAGGACATCTTCACGTCCGATGGACAGTTGTTCCTCAACCAGATCGCCGGCGGCAAACAGCGCTTTGTGGGCCTGTTTACCGAAGTCTCCGCGCAACCGCATTCGCGCCTCACGCTACTGGCCAGCGTGCGCTACGACGATGTTTCCACCAGCGACGCGACCCGGGTCCTCGATGGAGTGGTCGAGGAATTGCCCGAAATTGACTTCGACCGCCTGAACACACGGATCGGCCTGAATTTCAAGGCCAGTTCACAAATCACGCTGTACGGGGCTTTTGCCCGGGGCTTTCGCGCACCCACCCTGGCGGAACTGTATCGACGCTTTGGCACTTCGAGTTTCGTCGGCCTGCCCAACCCGGAGCTGGAGCAGGAAACCTCCTCAAGCGGCGAGGCCGGTCTGCGCTTCGAGTATCAACGAGTGCATTCTGAAATCAACCTTTTCCGAATTAACCTCGACAACCAGATTGGAAGCGTTGTGGCCGGTTTTGGACCATTTACCCTGCGCAACGAAAACGTCGGAGAGGCTCGCAGCCAGGGTCTGGAATGGATCACCAAAGCACGCTTGACGCCTAATCTGGCGCTGGATGTCAGTTATACCTACACTGATACCGAAATCCTCGAGAATCTCGATGACCCCGAGATCCTTGGCAATCGCCTGGAAGGCGCGCCGGAGCATACGGCGTTGTTCGGCCTCCTCTGGTCACCGCAACAGTGGAAAGTCAACCTTCGAGCCCGCTTTGTTGATAAGCAATTTCAGGATCTGAGCAATGAAACCCGGTTGCCGTCGCACTGGGTGATCGACGCCGGCGCGCGTTACCGCTTCACACCGGCATTCGAGGCCTTTGTCAATATAGAAAACCTTCTGGACAACACCTACACCGCGAGCGCCTTCGGTGGACTGGACCGGCGCGGCGCTCCTTTGCAGGTGCTGGCGGGGTTTTCGTGGCGGATGCAGTGAGCCCGAACGTTGCATAAATCCGGATACATAAGGCCAAAGAGCAGTGTTTCCGCGGGCCGGGCGCGATATTGACAACCGCAGTCTCACACCAAACCTGATTTGTGTTGATGTCTCAAGCGGCTGAAGCGCAGGCGTGGAATCGGGTACCCTTCGGACAGTTAGGATTTTCGGAGCTTGCAACATGGCTACCCGTTCGACCCGCTCCGAATCCTTCGAATCCGGACAAATCCAGACGCTGATCGAAATCGCGCTCAATTTCGGCGCGCGCGGCTGGACGCCAGCGACCAGCGGTAATTATTCGGTTCGGCTTGACGACGGCAGCATCTTGATGACCCGCTCGGGCGTGGACAAGCGCAAGCTGGACCGTGACAGCCTGATGCGGCTCGAGGCCAACGGTCGCGCCGTGGACAATGGCCGGCCCTCGGCCGAAGCCGGGCTGCATGTGCAGATCTATCAGCAATTCCCCGAAATCAACGCGGTGCTGCATGTGCATTCGCCGACTGCCACGGTCGTGTCCCGACGTCACCTGCGGCAGGCTTCGGTCCGGCTCGAAAACTACGAATTGCTCAAGGCGCTGGAAGGAATCGATACTCATGCCGTCGGCATTGAACTCCCGGTGGTAGAAAATGATCAGAGCATCGAAAATCTGGCCCGGGCGGTTCAACCCTGGCTGGCCCGTGAACACGCCCCGCCCGGCTATCTGATCGCAGGCCATGGGATTTACGCATGGGGGCGCGAAGTGGCCGACGCCGCGCGCCACCTGGAAGCATTCGATTTCCTGTTGCAATGTGAATTGATGGAACGATCATGAGCGAGCTTTGGATTTACCCTGACAACCGGCCCGATACAGCGGAGTTCCAGTCCCGCGACCATGCCGAAATTGCCGCCAAACTGAAGCAGGCCGGGATCCGTTTTGGAGGCTGGAAAGCCGGCCGGACGATATCGCCCGCGGACGATCAGGCAACCATTCTGGCGGCCTATGCCGACGACATCCGGCAACTGCAGGCCGAGGGCGGCTACCAGAGCATGGACGTGGTCAGCATGTGGCCCGATCATCCGGACCGGGAAGCGGCACGCCGAAAATTCCTCGATGAACACAGCCATGCAGAGGACGAGGTGCGGTTTTTCGTCAACGGCCAGGGCCTGTTCAGCCTGCATCTGGGCGACCGGGTCCATGAAGTCTTGTGCGAGCGCGGCGACCTGATCGGCGTGCCGGCCGGCACGCCGCACTGGTTCGATATGGGTCCGAGGCCGGAATTCACCGCCATCCGGCTGTTCAACAACCCGGACGGCTGGGTGGCAAAGTTCACCGGCAGCGACATCGCCTCGCGCTTCAACCGGCTGGACAACTGATGGCGAAAATCAATGCCGGCGCGGTGCTGCTCGACATTGAGGGTACGATCGCCGATATTTCGTTCGTCAAGCAGGTTCTGTTCCCGTATGCACGCAAGGCCCTGCCCGGCTTCATCGCCCAACATGCAGACAACCCGGAGGTTGCGGCCGAACTGGTGGCCGCGGCCAACCTGGCGGGTCTGGATGGAGGCGACCGGGAGGCCGTCGTCAGTCAGCTTCTGAACTGGATCGACGAAGACGTCAAGGCAACCCCGCTGAAGGCGCTGCAGGGCATGGTCTGGAAACTTGGCTACGCCGAAGGCGATTTGACCGCCCATCTGTATCCGGATGCAAATGTCTGGATCGAGCGCCAGCATCAGGCTGGCCTGCCGCTTTACATCTATTCGTCCGGTTCGATCCAGTCTCAGAAACTGTATTTCGCCCACAGCAACTTCGGCGATCTCCGCGACCGCTTCCGCGGTTTTTTCGACACCACCACGGGACCGAAGAAAGCGCCCTCGTCCTACCGCGCGATCGCTGCCGAAATCGGTCTGGACGCCGGCCGGATCGCATTCTTCTCCGATGTCGGTGCCGAACTGGAGGCCGCAGCCGCCGCTGGAATGTCAGCCATCCAGATCGTGCGCCCGGGTACCGAACCGGATCAACGCTTTCCGCATTACCCGAGCTTTGATCAAATGGAAATTCGAGCGGACTGAGGACTTGCCATGAATCCGGCACCCAATCTGGCCGCGCAATCGCGGTTGCCTAATGTCAAGACCACCATCTTCGCGGTCATGTCGCAAATGGCCGCCAAGCATGATGCAATCAACCTATCGCAGGGTTTTCCGGATTTCGACTGCCCGGAGGACTTGCGCCAAAAGGTCGCCGAGGCCATGACTGCCGGCCATAACCAGTATGCGCCAATGCCGGGCCTGCCTCTGCTGCGTCAGCGCATTGCCGAAAAAGTGTCCGCGCAGTACGGCGCGAATATCGACATGGACCATGAAATTACCGTCACTGCCGGCGCCACCGAAGCTCTATTCGTGGCCATCCAGACCGTGGTCCGACCTGGTGACGAGGTGATTGTGTTCGATCCGGCATACGATAGCTATGAGCCAGCCGTGGAACTCGCTGGTGGCCGGTGCATCCATCTGCCGCTGCAAGCGCCCGACTACCGCATCGACTTCGATCGCCTGCGCAACGCCATCAGTGACACAACTCGTCTGATCGTCCTCAACAGCCCGCATAATCCAACTGGTGCGGCCCTTGCCGCCGGGGATCTTGACGAACTGGAGCGGATCATCGGCTCCAGCTCTGCCTTTGTGCTGTCCGACGAGGTATATGAGCACATCGTGTTCGATGGCCGCGAGCACCAGAGCCTGCTTCGGCGCGACGCGCTGCGCGAGCGGGCATTCGTCGTGTCCTCGTTCGGCAAGACCTATCACACCACCGGCTGGAAGATTGGCTACTGCATTGCCCCAGGCGTAATGACTTCAGAATTTCGCAAGATTCATCAATACGTTACGTTCGCAATCTCGACGCCCATGCAACACGGGATCGCGAACTTCATGGCCGATCCCTCGTTCCATCTCCAGTTGCCGGCCTTCTACCAGCAAAAACGTGATCACTTGCGTGCTGCGTTGAGGGATTCACAATGGCGACTGCTTCCATGCCAGGGCACATACTTTCAGCTCGCCGACTATTCGCACCTCAGCGACCGGCCCGACGTCGAAATGGCCGAATGGCTGACCTGCCGCGTGGGTGTGGGCGCCATTCCGGTTTCGGTGTTTTATGCCGACCGGAAGGATGCCCGCATTCTGCGCTTCTGCTTTGCCAAGGACGATCAGACCCTGGACAAGGCCGCAGCACGATTGTCGGCGATGCAACAGCCCGATTGATCGATCGCGCCGGCCCGTCCGGTGGCGCTTTGGTTACAATCAGCGAATGAGCAAGACTTCGCGGCGAACATCCGGGTGCCTGAATCGAGTTGAAGGATGCCGAGTTGCGCACCGGATACCTGGATGACAGCTCGGATATGCATTCTGCTGTTGACTTGCATGCTGACCTGCACGGCGGCGGCAAACAGCCTGAGTGGAAATTTCCGTGATTTGTTCGAAACCGAACTCGAAGCACTGGGCGTGCCCGGCGGTGCCTGGGCTATCGTCCATCAGGGACAGATTCTCGACATCGGCACGTTCGGCACCACCGAACTTGGCGGCAACCGGCCGATCGACGTCAACACCAGCTTTCGCATTGCTTCCCTGTCCAAGGGTTTTTCCGGCGTTCTGGCCGCAATCCTTGCTGCCGAGCGCCGGTTCTCGCTGCAGCATCCGGTGAGCCAATACGCCCCCCACTTTCAACTCAGGCCAAAAGCTCCGGATCTGACCATCGAGGATATCCTGGGACAGCGTTCCGGCTTCGTGCGCAATGCCTACGACAACCTGATCGAAGCCGGCATGGCGCGGGAGAAGATCCTCCCACGGTTCCGGTCCCTGGAGCCATTGTGCCAACCGGGAAACTGCTACAGCTACCAGAACAACGTATTCAGCCTGATCGAGGATGTGATCGGCGCAAGCACTGGAGAGGCATTCGCCCGGCAGCTTGAACGACGGATCTTTGCCCCACTCGGCATGGCCGGCGCATCGGTTGGTTTCGAACCATTCATGGCCAGCACCAATCGCGCGCAACCTCACCTCAAGACCCGGCTCGGCTGGCGCGTTTCGCAGCCGCGCTCCACCTACTACCAGGTCGCCTCGGCCGCCGGCATCAACGCCGGCATCATCGACATGGCGCAATGGGCCAACGCCATGCTCGGTCACCGCCCGGATGTCATCAGCCACCAGATCATCGAGGAGGTCATGAGCCCCCGGGTTCGGACACCTGGCGAACTCAATGGGAGGCACTGGCGCGACCAACTGGTCGATGCGTTCTACGGTTTGGGTTGGCGGATTCATGAGCTGGGCAACACGAACCTGATTCGACACGGCGGCTGGGTTGCCGGCTACCGGGCCGAAATTTCGTTATCACATGAACTCGACGCCGGGCTGGTCATTCTGACCAACGCCGAAACCCGGGCAGTCAGCGCACTGGACCGCTACTTCTGGGATCTGGCTTTCAACCATCTCGCACCAGTCTCGCTTGCCGGACCGATTCCAGGTGACTCGGCCGGATCGGCCTCGCAGTGAACGGGATTGCAGAATTCCGCATGGCAGCATTCACGCACCGCGCGCGCACAGTGCTGCTTGCGATCGTTTCATCGGTCCTGGTCGTATTGACCGGCATCGTCATGGTAGTCATGCTTGACATGATTGCAGCCAGCCGGGCTTTCCTGTCCGGACAACATCAGTGGACCTCGGCTGTTCATCTTGCCGTCATCAATCTGGACCGATATGCCGAAACCGGCAACCCGGATTTACTCGATGTCGTGAGGGATCACTTGCGGACTCCGCTGTCTGATCGCATCGCGAGAATCGAACTTGAGCGCAAAAGTCCAGACTATCAACGCGCACTGGAGCATCTCACCATCGGACGGGAACATGCCGACCAGGAGCTGCCGGGATTGATTCGCCAGTTCCGTCTGATACACAATCTGGAACCGTTTCGGGAAGCGGTGGAACAATGGCGCGAAACGGATTTATGGATTCTGCGTCTGGCCGGCCTCGCGGCAGAGCTCGAGCGCCTGCATGAGGATGACCCGGTCGCGGACCGGGATCAGCTCCGATCAATCCGTCGGGAACTGACCCTGATAAATCAATCGATTCTCGAAAGAACCGACCGATTCGTGCAGTTGATCGGTGGCGGGAGTCGAGCGCTGACCAACCTTGCTTTCCTGATCAGCAGCGCCGCAATCGTTCTTCTCGCGGTCGCCCTGGCCCTGGTTTTCCACTGGGCATATCGGGGTATTCGGCGGTCACAGCGGCAATTCCTTCAGATGTTCGAACGGGCACCCGTCGGCATGGCACTTCTGAATCCCGATGGCACTATCAGGCAGGCAAATGACTCACTGTGCAGATTACTGGAACAGCCTGCCGACCGGATTATCGGGAAACCCCTGATCGACTTTTGCGATCTGCGTGACCGGGCCGAGCTCGCTCGTTTTCTCGAAAAGTCCCGCACTGAAAAAACGCAGCATGCTGCCATTGAATGTCGTTACTCCCGACCGGACAACTTTCCGGCCTGGGGCAAGCTATCGCTTTCGAACCTCAAACATATCAGCCAGCAGCAAGCTTCAATCATCGCAGTTCTGGAGGATGTCTCGGAAGCACGCACTCTTGCCGAAGAACTGGCATATCAGGCCGCGCATGATCAGCTCACCGGCCTGCCCAATCGCCGCGAATTCGAGCGCGGGCTCAACAAACTTTTGCATGAAACGGATTCTGCCTCGGGCCGGCATGCTCTGGGCTTGATCGACCTGGATCAGTTCAAGATCGTCAACGACGCATTCGGTCATCTTGCCGGGGATGCCATACTGGTCCGCCTGGCCGAAAGGATATCCCAGTGCCTGCGCGATCAGGACACTCTGGCACGTCTCGATGGCGACGAATTCGGAGTCATTCTTCGCGACTGCGAAATCGAGACCGCAACTCAGGTAGCCAACCGACTGCGCGATGCCATCAGCGCTTTCAGATTTGTTTGGGAAGGTCAGCCAATCAATGTTTCGGCCAGTATCGGCATGGTTGAAATCAAGAAGGGCAAACATGATGCGTCCTGGCTGATGCAACGGGTCGATTTCGCCTGCCATGAAGCCAAGGAACAGGGCCGCAATCAGGTACGGGTACATTCGGAACTTGTCGATACCGCACCGCTGCGGCAGGAGCAGATGTTATGGGTTCATCGGATCAAGGACGCCGTCAGCAGTGACCGGATGCGCTTTCATGGGCAGTTGATGATGCCGCATTCCGGCGATCAATGGAGATGCGAGCTGCTGGTCCGGCTGCAGGACCAGGACGGTGTAGTGCATACCGCGGAGCGATTCGTGGAAACCGCCGAGCGCTACCATATTGCGCGCATGCTGGATCAATGGGTGTTGAAGAATGCACTTGACCAAGTGGCCAGAATTCAGCACTCGATACCCGAAATTTGCATCTGGCATATCAATTTATCCGGCCAGTCGGTCAATTGCGAAACCGTATTGCCGCAGCTTTTGAGCTTGATCAGGCAAAGCGGAATCCCGGCCGAGCGGCTGTGCTTCGAGATCACCGAATCCGCCGCGATGCACAGCCTCGCCGAAGCGCGGGAGTTTTTTGGCCAGATTCGCGACCTGGGCTGTGAGATCGCTCTGGATGACTTCGGCAAGGGAGTTTCGACCTTCGACTACCTGAAGCAAATTCCCGTCGACGTGGTCAAGATTGACGGCAGCTTTGTGCGTGAACTGGCTCATAGCGAGCTGGATCACGCCATGGTGCGTTCCGTGCATGAAATTGCCCGGGTCGCCGGTCTGAAAACAGTCGCGGAGTCGGTGGAATCAATGGAGTTGATCATGCGCTTAAGGCAAATCGGGATCGATTTCATGCAAGGGCATGTAATCCACAGCCCGGTTCCGCTCGAGATGCTGCGCATTCCGGGCCACGAAAACCAGGCTTCCCCCACTGCCGCCGGGTAACCCATATGGCCGACGAATCACTGGCCCCGATTCTTGCGGCGCTCCACGATGGTGCCATCCGAACCCACGGACGCATCGGATCGGTCATGCTTGAGTGGAAACAACCTCTGGATATGCAGCACCCGCCACAGCCACAGAAAAAGGAAATATCCGCATACTGATGCCGGGATTGCGATCATCAGGCTGCCGATCACCAGTTCCAGTGTTTCCTGCGCGACTTCCTCGGCCAGGCCCTCGATGTGTGAAGGCGCAAGTGGCGAATGACGCAACAGCAAGCCGCCGAGTTGACTGAAACCGTAATAAAGTGGCGCCATCGTGACCGGATTACTGACGAAGGAAACGATATAGGCGGCAATGAAATTGGCGCGAAACGAAAGCGATGCGCCGATCATCATGAACGTCTGAATCCCGACTGTCGGGGTAAGACCAATCAACAGCCCGACCGCCACACCGCGTGCGATGGCGTATTCATCGACATGCAGACAACCGCCGCGTTCCAGTAACCGCGATATGCGAGGATGAGCTGCCAGCCAATCGCGCAGTCGATGTCGATTGGATCTCGCACCACGAAACAGCTTGAGCCGCAACCATCGCACCAGCTTTCACCCTCTAGCGCATTGTTCGAAAATCACACCGGATCCTTGACTCAGAATCCGGAGAGTCCCCGCTCGCAATTGATGCTGTCAAACAAGTCCCTGAGCAAGCCGGCATGAAACTGTGCCGGATCGTGGCCATCGAACAGACCCAGGCGTCGGGCCCGGTCGAAAAAACCGGGTGCCGGCAAGCCATTTCGTACCCGACTGACCACCAGCGCGGCCAGTGGCGGTCGCCCGGCCTGGACATCCTGTTTGAGAAGGATTTCAACCAGCCTGCTCAATTTGTGAATCCTTCTCGGCGGCGCAATATCAATCGCATCAGCGGCTTGCAGATAAGTCAGAGTCCGGCGTTGCCGACGAGCCTGCTCCAGCACGGCACGCAGGCGTTGCAGGTCCCGTTCACGTTCAGCCCCTGCAATCATTTTGCCCTGTTCACCATCCTCCTGCCGCGACAATTCCGGCGGACCTTGATCAAAGGCCGCAGTTGTTTTTCTCCAGGACGCGTTCGGCGCGATAGCTGGACCGGACCAGCGGCCCGGAAACCACTTCCAGAAACCCTTTCTCCAGCCCGATCTCGCGCAGGCGCTGGAAGTTTTCAGGAGTCACATAACGGTCCACCGGCAGGTGGTTCAGGGTCGGCCGCAGATATTGACCGAAGGTCACGATATCCACCCCGATGGCTCGCAGGTCATCCATGCATTCAACGGCTTCCTCGTCAGTCTCGCCCAGGCCCAGCATCAGGCTGGTCTTGGTCAACAATTCCGGACGATGGTGCTTGGCGTGCTCCAGGACACTCAGCGTCTGCTCGTAGCCGGCGCGCGGATCGCGCACCGGGTGCGTCAGGCGGCGCACCGTCTCGACATTCTGCGCAAACACTTCCAGCCCGGAGTCGACCACCGTCTCGATGCAATGGTGGCGACCCTGAAAATCAGGCGTCAGAGCCTCGACCGCGGTTTTCGGGTTCTCGCGCTTGATCAACTGGATGCAGTCAGCGTAGTGTTGCGCGCCGCCGTCAGGCAGATCATCACGATCGACGGAAGTGAGTACGATGTATTTCAGATTCATCAGACGCACGGATTCGGCGGCATTGGCCGGCTCTTCCGGGTCCAGCCAGCCGCGAGGATTGCCGGTATCCACCGAGCAGAAACGACACGCCCGGGTGCAGACGTCCCCCATCAGCATGATGGTCGCAGTCCCGGCCGACCAGCATTCGCCGATGTTGGGACATTTTGATTCCTGGCATACGGTGGCCAGGCGATGCATGTTGACGTTGCTCTTGACCTGTTCATACTTGCCGCCTGACGGCAGCCGGACGCGCAGCCACTCGGGCTTGCGTCCGATCGGCTCGGGTTGGCTGCCCCGACGCGCCTTGATACCGTCACGGACGGCCGTGAAGCCCTGCGGCTTCATCACCTTCTCGCCACTCTTGAGAGAAATTGGAATCGATCGTGCGCTGGCGGTTTCGGTCATAAGCTGAAATTCAATGGTCTTCAAACGACCCAATTGTACCGGAAGCACGACAATGCCCAGCGGGCGCGGGCAGTGCTCTATTCGGGCTTGCCTCGGGAGCGTTCGTGGACTGAATTGCCGGCACCCGATGCAAGGCCCTGCAAAAAACTTCGCACCGACGCCTTGCCACAAACGCTTACCTGATTACGCAGACGCCTCGCCCGTCGGTCGTGCGATTACACGTCGAGATTCCAGTCCAGGATTTCAAGCCGGCTTATTGATGCCAATGGATGACTTCAAGCATCCAGTGATGCCGATTGCTTCGGGCGAGTCCAGCCCATTGCACGAAACTCTCAGCGGTGAGTGGTGTTGCCTGGTGGTCAATAGTGGGTCGCGGGCCCTCCGCTGATCGTTCAGCATCCATCGGCATCTGCCAGGCCTTACGGAAGGCATTCAACTTCGATGCCCCCTTAACTATTCAACTGGCACCAGAGCTCTCTTGAACCCTGCCCGTCGCCCTGGGCCGATCGACCCACGGGTTACCAGCAGGTAACGCCGCTCGACGCCTGCCCCCGAAACAGCCTGCCCCAAAACCCGGCCCTGATGGCTGAGCATAGCAATGACTCAAGCGACACCGGCCAGATGCAATCCACTGCATCTGCGAACAGCGTCGGCGGCGCCCTCCCCATCGATGCGGCGGCGGGCATGCAGCAACCAGCGTTGCAGCGTCTTGTCGTCACCGACCGGCTCTGATACCAGCGATACGCTGATCCAGGGACGAAATTCCAGCTCCGGCAGCAACTCTGTCCAGGTCCCCAGGTGATCCAGGGCCACCCACAGCCAGGGGTGGGAGGTCGAAGCCCGGCATGCCAGGGCGCGGCGCTCCCGCAGCAGAGTCGAGAATGCACGCGTCCAGCCCCCTGGCGCCACGGGCCGGGCCAGCCCCAGGCCTGCCTCGCCTTCGCTCACGGTCAGAAAACCGCATTCAAGCAGAAGCTGCTCAAGATTGTCCGGGCTCGGCCGCCGCGCAAATACAGTCATCTCACCCCTGTATCCAGTCCTTTTCGCCGGAAGCGAATCGGATGACGGGATTCCCGAGACCCCGGAAGTCTGACTCGTGCGCACCCGCCGCCAGGCTCCCGAATCCCGCTGCCAGACCAGCGGGATGGCGTGATGTGAGTGGCCGGGATTTTCCATCGAATGGGTGTCATGCGCCGGCTTGCGAGACCGAAACAGACGGGCATGCTTCGGCCCGGTCGGGAAACCGATGTGCGACCGTGCTCCAGTCGCAGCGGACTCGAAGTTGCGCGTGCGCCGCTCTTCGGCGGCGGCATCGTCGAGATAACTATGCCGCGGCGCGTGAATCAATGCGCCAGCCAGCGGCGACGGCTGATCGGTTTCGACGGCATTCACTTCGACCTCGCCGCACTCGATGCGGGCGAGTAGTCGTTTCAGGCCATCCAGATCCATGTAGTCGTTCAGGCAGTCGCCCAGCGCCTGTTGCACCAGCGGATGATCCGGGACCTGGCGCGGCCCGCTCAGGTTTTCCAGACACGCGAGCTGATCCGGAAATACACACGCAATCAGGTTTTCGGCCTGGCTGCGCTGGCGCTGGGCCGGCACCGAGCCTTGCAGGTCGTTCTTCAGCAGCACCAGCGCGTTGTTGGCGACCCAGCGAAAGCGGGTCAAGAACATCGGCGTATCGAGCAACGCCTGAGTGAGGATGTCGGCGACATTGTCTGCCCGAACGAAGCCCGTGACCTCGGCCGGCTCGAAGCAGCTGGTCACGCCCAGCGAAATCAGAATACCGTCGTCCGTGGCTGCCGCCTGCAGTTCGAAATTGAACTGGCGGCAGAAGCGCTTGCGCAACGCCAGCCCCCAGGCACGGTTGATGCGCGCCCCGGCAAATGTATGCAGCACGATGTGGCGGTCACCGTTGGGATCGGGGAAACGCTCGATCACGAGCCGATCCAGCGACGGCAGCGCCCCCAGCACGCGCCGCGACTCGGCCAGCATCCGGCTGGCCTGAGGCTCCAGCCCGGCGGAGTTGCATCGTGCCATGGCTTCGATCATCGCACACGCCAGTTCCGGGGTTCGCCCTGGCCCCTCACCGAACCAGAACGGCAGTTCGGCGGCCTCGCCATCGGCCGGCTCGACCCGCACCTGACCGGTCAGCACCCGCAGAATACGCCAGGCGCGCCGGCCGAGCTGCACCACCTGTCCGGGCGATGACTCGAACGCGAATTCCTCATCCAGCGTACCCACCTGCTGGCCGGTATCGGCGCGCACAACCTCATACTCGAAAAACTCCGGAATGGTGCCGGCATTGGTCAGCACCAGCCGCTGGGTGTGGGCCCGCGCGGAAATCGAGCCTTGTCGCTGCCGAACCAGCAAGGGAATGGACTGCCGGTCCGGCAGCTTCGGGACCGGTTCCGACAACAGGTCGAGCAGCCGCTGCAGCGATTTGATTTCCAGCCTCCGGTACGGCCAGGCGGCACGAGCGAGCTCCAGCATTTCACCCGGCGACATGATCTCCGCCGCTGCCATTGCGACCAGATGCTGAGCCAGCACGTCCAGCGGCCCGTCCGGCACTCCTGCGGCCTCGACAATCCCGCCCGAAATCGCATCGGCCACAGCGCGTGCCTCGACAAGCTGGTTCAATGTCAGCGGAAAAACATGCATGCACGGAAGTCCGGAAGGTCGGTGCTCGCTGCGCCCGGCACGCTGGCGCACGATATTGACCGAGCCCGGCACACCCAACTGACAGACGCGGTCGACATGACCGAGATCGAGGCCCAGTTCCAGCGACGCGCTGGAAACCATTACGCGCAAGCTGCCGACCTTGAAACGCGCCTCGATGCCTTCGCGGTGGAGCCTGTCCAGGCTGCCGTGATGGGCCCCGACCTGCTCCGGCAGACCCGCCTCGGTCAGAAGCTTGTCCAGCGCCGCTGCACTCCGCTCAACCTGGGCGCGGGTCTGGCAGAACACCAGCAGCGAACTCCTCCTCCGACCAGCAACAGCCAGATCCAATGAAGCCTTGTTCCGGATTTGATCGGACGCGAGGTCCATATCAGGCAAGCTCATTGCCAATTCTGCGATCCGGGCATGAATCTGCTGCCAGTGCACTGAATTCGGGAATACACCCAGCTCCATGTCCGGCAGCTCGATCTTCAATTCAATGGATTTGGGCGGATCGGGCTCGATGATTGCGCAGTCTTGCTCTCCGGTCATGAATCGCGCCAGCACATCCCCGGGACGCGCGGTCGCGGAAAGCCCGATTCGCTGAACCGGCCCTGAAGCCATTCGATCCAGCCGCGCCAGCGACAATGCCAAATGAGCCCCGCGTTTTGAGGAAACCAGCGCATGCAGTTCGTCAATGACCACCGTCTCGACCGCAGCCAGCAGACGGCGTCCGCCCTGACTTCCCAACAACACGAAAAGCGATTCCGGCGTGGTCGAAATGATCTGCGGAGGCCGTCTGCGCTGTCGGGCGCGCTCGGCCGCGGGCGTATCACCGCAACGAAGCGCGATTTCAATCCTGCAGCCGCCGAGATCGCTGGCGAATTCCAGCAACGGCGCAAGATTCAGGGTCATGTCGCGCGCCAGAGCCTTCAGCGGTGCGACATGCAGCGCGCGTACACCTTCAGGCGACTTGCCATCGGCCAACCCGGCCGCGCACAGCCGCTCAATCACCGGACGCCATGCGGCCAGGCTCTTGCCCTGGCCGGTAGGGGCCAGCAGCAAGGCATTGCGCCCTTCCCGAATGATCGGCCAGGCTTGTTGCTGAATGGCGGTGGGCGCGCCCACGATCGAGGCAAACCATTCGTCAAAGCGAGAACAGCGGCGGCGGATCGACATCAAGCAAGCATGCCGGATCCGATTCGCAAAAGCTGAGAAAGCTCAGAACTCCAGCTGGCTTGCACCAGCAAGTCCGTTCATGGTAGATTTTTCAAACAGGTGTTTGAAACTTTTGTTTCAATCGCGATTCCAATTGATCAAGATTCAACCCATTGCCGATTTGACCGACTCAACCCGCCAACGCATTCTGGATACCGCCGAACGCCTGTTTGCCGATCAGGGCTTTCATGCCACAACCTTGCGTCAGATCACACATGCGGCCGGAGTCAATCTCGCGGCCGTGAACTATCACCATGGTTCCAAGGATGCCCTGATCCTGGCCGTCTTCCAGCGTCGGCTCGATGAACTCAACAGCGAGCGGCTGGCCTGGCTTGAAAAGGCCCTGGCGGAATCAGACCCGCCTGAACTGGAAAAGGTACTTGAGGCATTCATCCACCCGGCCTTGCTTCTGACTTCCAGACCGACCGGCGATGGCGGGCGGTTCATGCGCCTGCTGATGCGCGCCTGGGCCGAAAATGCAACGCAGTTGCACGGCACCATCGCACGCCAGTATTCACACGTGATGCGTACGTTTGCCGATGCCGTCAGCCGATCATTGGGCACCACACCCGGCAACCTTAGACAGCAACTCGATTTTCTGATCGGGGCGCTGACCTACACCATGGCCGAGACCCGCTCCGAGCAGGTCGAAGCCACGGCTCGGGCGCTGATCCGCTTTGGCTGCGCCGGCCTGCGCAATTCCGTCCAAACGCCGCAAATCGGACATTTACTCGAGGAGAACATCGCATGACCACACTTGCACTCATTGCAGTCATCCTGCTGCCGCTGGTTCTTGCCTGGTTCGCCGCTCCGGCATGGCTGGCCGCGGCAGTGACAATTGCCGCGGCCGGCGCCGCCTGGTGGCAGAATCTGACCGCCGCGGCTGTTGTCGCTACATTGCTGGCCGTGCCGCTGCTGATCGCCGCCGTGCCACCATTGCGGCGCGCACTGCTGACCGACCGTCTGTATGACTGGTTTCGCAAGGTACTCCCGGCGATGTCGGAAACCGAGCGTGAGGCACTGGAGTCGGGGACGACCTGGTGGGATGCCGAACTGTTCTCCGGCCGACCGAAATGGAAGAACCTGCTGAAACATCCCAAACCCTCGCTGTCGGACGAAGAGCGGGCGTTTCTGGAGGGGCCGGTCGAGGATCTGTGCAAGATGCTGGATGAATGGCAGATCCAGAACGATCAGGACCTGCCGCCTGAAGTCTGGAACCATCTCAAGCAGCACAGGTTCTTTTCGATGATCATCCCAAAGGAATACGGCGGGCTGGATTTCTCGGCCCAGGGCAATGCCGCCGTGGTGACGCGGATCGCCTCGCGCAGCTCTTCGTGCGCGACCACCGTGATGGTGCCCAATTCACTCGGCCCGGGCGAACTGCTGCATTATTTCGGCACTGATGAACAGAAGGACTACTACCTGCCGCGCCTGGCAAGCGGCGAAGAAATCCCCTGCTTCGCCCTGACCTCGCCGCTGGCCGGCTCGGATGCCGCCTCGATGCCCGACCGCGGCATCGTCTGCAAGGGTCAATTCGAGGGCAAGGAAGTGCTGGGCCTCAAGGTTTCCTGGGACAAGCGATACATTACCCTGGCGCCGGTCGCGACCCTGGTCGGCCTGGCATTCAAGGCCTATGACCCCGACGGACTGCTCGGCGACAGGAAGGAACTCGGCATCACCTGCGCCTTGATTCCCGCCGGCACGCCGGGCGTGGAAACTGGCAAGCGGCACATCCCCGGCGGAGCTCCGTTCATGAACGGACCCACGCGCGGCACCGACGTGTTCATTCCAATGCAATGGGTGATCGGTGGGCAGGAGCGTGTTGGTCAGGGATGGCGGATGCTGATGCACTGTCTTTCGGCCGGACGCGCCATTTCGCTGCCGGCGCTGTCGGTTGCTTGCAGCAAGTACAGCGGCATGACCTCCGGAGCCTATGCCCGGGTGCGCTATCAATTCAAACAACCCATCGGCAATTTCGAAGGCATACAGGAGCCACTGGCACGGATTGCCGGCGAGGCTTACCGGATGGAGGCCGCACACAAGATGACCCTGGTGGCACTGGACCAGGGCGAAAAGCCCGCCGTGCTTTCGGCCATCCTCAAGGCCAACATGACTGAAGCCTATCGGCGCGTGGTCAACGACGCCATGGATGTCCATGGCGGCAAATCGATCATCATGGGGCCACGCAACTACCTGGGCATCATCTATCAGTCGATTCCGGTCGCGATCACCGTCGAAGGCGCAAACATTCTGACCCGCTCGATGATCATCTTCGGCCAGGGCGCCATTCGCTGTCACCCCTGGCTGCTCAAGGAGATGACCGCGGCCAACAGCGATGCGCCGGACGCGCGCAGGCAGTTCGACAAGGCATTCTTCGGTCATATCGGTTATTCGATCTCCAACGGCGTGCGCTCGCTGGGGCTGGGCCTGACCGGCGGTCGTCTGGCAATGGCGCCGGTCTCCGGCCCCACGGCTCACCATTACAGGCGCATCAGCCGGCTGGTCGCAAACTTCACGCTGATTGCAGACATGACGCTGTTGTTGCTGGGCGGCAAGTTCAAGTTCGCCGAAAAGCTCTCCGGCCGGTTCGCAGACGCATTGAGCCATCTCTACATCGCCTCGGCAACCTTGAAACGCTTCGAAGACGACGGTCGGCCGGAAGAAGACCTGGCGCTGGTCGAATGGGGAGTGCGCGACAGTCTGCACCAGGTCGAGGAAGCCCTGCACGGGGTACTGGCCAATTTTCCCTCGCCCCTGCTGGGCAGGATTCTCAAGTGGGTCAACTTTCCGCTGGGGCGGGCCAACTCACCTGCGGGGGATCGCATCGGAGCAAAGCTGGCCGAGATGCTCATGACACCCAGCGCTTCGCGCGAGCGGCTGCTGGCCGACATCCATCACCCTCAAGGCGATCCCGGCGCCGGCATGCTGCTGGCGGCATTCGAAGCCGTGCTGGCCGCGGAGCAGGTCGAGCGCACCGTGGTTCGTGGTCTCAAGCGGCAACCGACTCCGGTAAATGTCACCTCGCTTGCGCGCGAGGCGGTCGATGCAGGCCTGATCGACGAGGAACAGGCCAGATTGCTGATCCGGGCACAGGAGTTGTCGGCTGAAGTCGTCGCCGTGGACGAATTCGATCCGGACGCACTTTCGCACGCGCAATTCGGTGAAGCCGAATCGCCGTTGGCAAAGGCAAGCTGAGCTGTATATCGGGAATCCCATGTAACCACGAAGAGCACAAACCAAAGCAGCGGGGCAGGAACAAGCACGGTCATTCCGGAATCGCCGCAGGCGATATCCGGCACCTTGAGATGCATGCTCCATTGTTCTTGCGGAAAATACAAGGAAATTCCGGCTTGTCCAATGCGTGCACTCAATGGCAACAAAGCGGTTTTCCCTTCGTGCTTTTCATGACCTTCGTGGTTAAAACAAGCTTTTATGGTCCAAAACAGGAATACAACCACAATGTCCACCAACAGATTCATCGTCAGAAAAGCAGCAGTCCTTGGCGCCGGCGTCATGGGCGCGCAGATTGCCGCGCATCTCACCGCCGCCGGTATTCCGGTACGACTGTTTGACTTGCCCGCGAAGGAAGGCGGGCGCAATGATCTGGTCAAGAACTCGATCGGCCGCTTGAGCAAACTCAAGCCGCCACCACTGGCCGACAGCAATCTGGTCGAGTTCATGGAACCAGCCAACTTCGAGGATGATGCCGCAAAGCTTGCCGACTGTAATTTCATCATCGAGGCGGTGGCTGAACGGATCGATATCAAGAAGTCACTGTATGACAATATCGCGCCGCACATCCAGCCCGATGCGATCTTCGCTTCAAACACCTCCGGCCTATCCATTACCGAGCTCGCCGATGTGCTGTCTGGAGTCAACCGTGCACGCTTCTGCGGCGTGCATTTCTTCAATCCGCCGCGTTACATGCATCTGGTGGAGTTGATTCCGCATGCCGGCACCGATCCGGGAGTGCTGGATCAACTGGAAGTGTTTCTCACTCAGACGCTGGGCAAGGGCGTGGTACGCGCCCGCGACACGGCCAATTTCATCGCCAACCGGGTTGGTGTTTTTTCGATGATCTCCACCGTCTACCACGCCGAACGGCTGGGACTGGGTTTTGACACCGTCGATGCCTTGACCGGTCCTGCGATCGGTCGTCCGAAATCGGCGACGTTCCGGCTTGCCGACGTGGTCGGGCTCGACACCATGGCCAATGTCATCGCGACCATGCAGGCCAAACTGCAGAACGATCCGTGGCATCCGCACTACAAGGTGCCTGACTGGATGCGCAAGCTGATCGAGGCCGGTGCGCTGGGTCAGAAGTCCGGTGCCGGCGTGTTTCGCAAGGAAGGCAAGGCCATTCGTGTACTGGACCCCGAATCCGGCAACGAAGGTCATAACTATCGTGATACCGACTACAGCCTGGGTGACGAAGTTAAACAAGTCCTGGCCATCCGCGATCCCGCCGGAAAACTCAAGGCACTGGCCGACTCCGAACGCCCGGAGCTTCGGTTTCTGTGGGCGATTCATCGCGATCTGTTCCAATACTGCGCATTTCATCTCGACGAAATTGCCGAATCAGCACGCGAAATCGACCTAGCCATGCGCTGGGGCTACGGCTGGAAACAAGGGCCGTTCGAAATCTGGCAGTCAGCCGGCTGGGACAATATCGCCGCGCTGATCCGGCAAGACATCGAGGCCGGCAAGGCCATGAGTGAGGCAACCCTGCCCGAATGGGTCGATGAAGTTTCGGCCGCACATTCCGATTCCGGTTCGGTCACCGGCACCGGCAACACCTCGCCGCGTCCGGACCTGGCGGTATTCGAACGCCAGCTCATGCCACCACGCCTGGTCGGCGAGAAGACCGCCGACGGCACCACCGTCGCCGACCTGCCGGGGGTACGTCTCTGGACACTCCAGGACGATGTGCTGATCATCTCGCACAAGTCGAAGATGAACGTGATCGACAACGGCGTCATCGACGGGCTCAACGAAGCCGTAACGCGCGCCGAGAAGGAATTCTCCGGGATCGTGATCTGGCAGCCCGAAGGCCCTTTCTCTGCCGGCGCCAACCTCAAGGCCGCGATCGGATGGGTGGAAGCCGGCGAGTTCGACAAGGTCGAGCAACTGGTCGCCGACTTTCAGGAAGCCAACCTGCGGCTGCGCTATGCCGCGGTGCCCAGCGTCGCCGCCGCACGCGGGCTGGCGCTGGGCGGAGGGCTGGAACTGGCCATGCACGCCAGCCGCATCGTGGCGCACCTGGAAAGCTACATGGGCCTGGTCGAAGCCGGCGTCGGACTGCTGCCGGCCGGCGGCGGACTGGGCACGCTGGCATTTCGCATTCATGACCAGACGATCGCGGGCGACAGCTACCCGCTGCTGGAAAAACGCTTCAAGCAGGTGGCGATGGGCCAGGTTTCCGGCTCGGCGATGGAGGCCCGCCAGATGGGCTACCTGACCGAACGCGACTCCATTGTCATGCACGAACACGAACTGCTGCATGCCGCCCATGGCGAGATCCGCGGCATGCTGGCCGCGGGTTATCGCGCACCACTGCCCGGCCGCCGCATTCCGGCCGCCGGCGATGTCGGCGTCGCAACGCTGAAGATGCTGCTGGCCAACATGTACGAAGGCCATTTCATCAGCGACCACGACTACGAGATCAGCGAACGCATCGCCGACACGCTCTGCGGCGGCGCCATCGATCGCGGCACACCGGTCGACGAGCACTGGCTGTATGCGCTGGAGCGCAAGCACTTTGGAGCCCTGACCAGAATGAAACCGACCCAGGAGCGCATCGTGCATATGCTCAAGACTGGAAAGCCGCTAAGGAATTGAGCGGTTGATTCGAAAAGCCACTTGAACCACGAAGGACACGAAGAGAAAAGCGAATCAAGAAGAAAGAACCAACTGTTATCCGGGAATCATCGACAGGCAATATTCGGGATTTCAGAACGCTGCCCTTCGGCAGGCTATGCGTGAGTACGCTTGGGTTGATTGTCTTTACCTTCGTGTTTTTCGTGCCCTTCGTGGTTAAAAACAGAATTTTATTGGAGTACATGTGAAATGACTGATGCCTACGTTGTATCCGCAGTAAGAACCCCGGTTGCCAAGGCCTTCAAGGGCGGGTTCCGCAATACCCGGCCCGACGATCTGCTCGCCCATGTCATCCGGGAAGCGATGGCCGAGGTGCCGGAAATCGACGGATCGATGGTCGAGGACGTGATCATCGGCTGCGCCATGCCCGAGGCCGAACAGGGCATGAACGTCGCGCGAATCGGGAGCTTGCTGGCCGGCCTGCCAGACAGTGTCCCGGGCGTGACCGTCAATCGATTCTGTTCGTCCGGGCTGCAGACCGTGGCCATGGCCGCCGACCGGATTCGACTCGGCGAGGCCGAGGTGATGATTGCCGGCGGCACCGAGACCATGACCATGGTGCCGATGATGGGCCACAAGGTTGCGATGAACCCGCGCGTTTTCGAGGACGACAACATCGCGATCGCCTACGGCATGGGCATCACGGCCGAGAAGGTCTCCGAGAAGTACGGCGTCTCGCGCGACGATCAGGACCGGTTCGGTTACGAAAGCCACCAGAAGGCGATCAAGGCAATCGACAACGGCGATTTCACCGAAATTCGGCCTTACACCGTCATCAGCCACCAGCCCGACTTCAACTCCGGTGCGATCCGCGAAATCGAAACCGTGATCGATACCGATGAGGGTCCACGGCGCGATACCACCCCGGAGGCGCTGGGCAAGCTGCGCACGGTATTCCGCGCCGACGGCACCGTGACGGCCGGCACCAGCTCGCAGATGTCCGACGGCGCCGGTGCGCTGATCCTGGTCTCGGAAAAAATCCTGAAGAAATACAATCTCACGCCGCTGGCCGTGTTCCGCGGCTTCTCGGTCGCCGGCGTACCGCCGGAGATCATGGGCATCGGCCCGATTGCGGCGATCCCGAAGGTGCTGGAACAGACCGGCATCGCAAAAAATGACCTGGACTGGATCGAACTCAACGAAGCCTTCGCCGCCCAGGCGCTGGCGGTGATCCGCGATGTCGGCCTGGACCCGGACAAGGTCAACCCGCTGGGCGGCGCGATCGCGCTCGGCCACCCGCTGGGCGCCACCGGCGCGGTGCTGTCTGCCAAGCTGATACATGGCTTGAGAAGGCGCAAGCAGAAATACGGCATGGTCACCATGTGCATCGGCACCGGCATGGGCGCGGCGGGGATTTTCGAGGCAATGTGATTGAAAGCGGATTGCCGTGGATTCCGGAACCGGCACGAATTCGATTACTGCGCGGTGGCCGACGGGACACCGCCGATCCGCTCAATCAACTCGTCAACAGCCGTAGGTCCACGGCGACCTACAGCGCAGCTCTGGCGTTGGTCTCGACCGCCTCAAAACGGCCCACCAGTGTCTGGAGGCGCGCAAGATGCGACGCAGCCACCGCCGCGCCGTGCAACTGCTCCGGGCTGGCGTACTCGGGCGTCATCAGCGAGGCACCCTGGCGGGTTGTCGGCAATTCCATCTCCAGAGCCGAATCGTCGAGCACCTTGGCGATGCCGAAATCGATCAGCCGGGGCTGACCGCGCGAATCCACGAGCACGTTACCGGGCTTGATATCCCGGTGCACCACGCCTCGGCGGTGGGCGACCTCCAGCGCCTCGCAGACTGGAATCAGCAGCGCCAGGCGAGCCTCCAGGCCCAGCTTCCGATCGTTGCAATACCGGGTAATCGGCGCGCCGTCGACCCACTCCATGACCACCTGCGGTGTGCCGTCCGGCGTGGTCCCGCCATCGATGATCCGGGCGATGCCGGGGTGGTCGAGCGCAGCCAGGATGCGGCGCCCGGCCTCGAAGCGCGCGACATCGCCGCCGCTGAGCGCGCTGCCGTCGAACAGCTAGATCGCGACCCGCTGGTCGTAGGTTCCGTCGACCCGCCGGTCGCGATAGATCGTCCTCATGCCGCCGATCGCGACCTGCTCGACCAGCTCGAACGCCCCCAGCCGCTGGCCGCGGAAATCGGGCTGCTCCAGTGGGAATCGCCACCTGAAGACCTGCGCTTGGGCTTCATCCGACATGGAGCCGTCTGGTTCAAGTTGTAACCAAAATCACCTGAGACTTTTTCCTTCGGAAATTTGCATCACGTATATGTGACGGAATTCAAACCGAAAACCGAAGTCAGGAGATTTGAATATGACAATAAACACGCTCGCACGCGGACTCGGAGTCATCAGTCTGCTGGGACTTATGTTGATGCCGTCGGTCTCACCAGCTCAGGCAGGGACGTTTAGCTACCAGGGTCAGCTAACCGACGCTGACGGTCCGGTCAACGGGAGCTGCGACTTCGCTTTCTCGCTGTGGACAGCAAGTTCCGCCGGAACGCAGATCGGCACCTATGCGGTCGCCGGGCTGGCTGTTTCCGGTGGCTTGTTCACCACCGAGCTGGACTTCGGCGCCGGCGCTTTCGACGGAGACGCCCGCTGGCTGGAAGTGACTGTCGACTGCGGGGACGGCCCCGCGACGCTGCCGCGGCAGCAGTTGACGGCATCGCCGTATTCGCTGACAAGCCTGTCGACGACAGGGCTGCAGGGTCGCCCGGTCAGCGAAGCCGCGCCGGCAGCAGGCGAGGTACTGGCCTGGGACGGCAGCCAATGGGCGCCAAGTACGGATGCCGATTCTGGCGGCGACATCACGGCGGTAAACGCCGGCGACGGTTTGATCGGAGGCGGTGAAACCGGTGCCGTATCCATGGCGGTGGACCGGACACAGATTCAAAGCCGAATCGGTGGAACGTGCCCCCCGGGATCCAGTATCCGGACGGTTAACCCCGATGGCAGCGTTGTTTGCGAACCGGATTCTATTGGAATCACCGGATACGAATGGGTGCGCGCATCGGAATCGGTATCACTGCAAGTCAACCAGTGCGGTTCCGTCCGCGCCGAGTGCCCTAGCCAGAAGAAACTGATCGGAGTCTGGACCGGGTCATCCAATACATCAATCATCCCGACTGCGGCCAGCACCGGAATTCGGTCTGGCACTCCACCACGTCCCCCGACATCCTACCTCGCCACCTTCTGCAACAAGTGTCGAGTCGGCGTTCAGGTCGGGTGCGGCTCAACGCCCTCCACCGCCACAATTCATATTGAGGCAATTTGTGTCAATGAATGAACGCAAGCGAATCCGCGGAGGTCTCCAGGCTGGCGTGGCCGGCACTCTCGCCTGGCTGAGTCTAAGCGTTGTTGCGCAAACCGTCGAATGGAACACCGTCGACAACGGGGCGGCACGGCTGTCGGCCAGCCCGTTCACCCTTGCCGCCACTATCGGTCAAGCAGATGCCGCTGCGCCGCGGTCGGCCGGCGAAATGACCCTGAGCAGCGGTTATTGGCCAGTGGCCACGCTTGCCGATCTCGAAGTCAGCGCGACAGCGCAAAGCGTGCCCGTGATCGCCGGCTCGCTGGCGACGTACAGTGTGGAAGTGCTAAATCGAGGCGCAGCGACCACGACAGCCACCCTGACTGTCTCCTTGCCGACCGAGCTCAATTCGGCAACTACCAGCGGTTGCGCCGAGGATCCGGCCGGAGTGCCCATCTGCACACTGCCCACTGTGACGCCGGGCGATTCAATTCACGTGTTCGTTCAGGCCCAGGCCGCTGGCATTCTGCCGCCGACACTTGCCAGCAACTTCAGCGTCGACGGAACAGCCTTCGAGTCGGATGCCACTGACAACACGGCGACGCTTGATTCGCCCACCAGCGCGGAGACGGCGTTAACATTATCGAACGCCGTCAGTTCCGAGCCGGTGGTTGCCGGGGAGACTGTGACTTACACGCTAACGGTTGCCAACGACGGCCCATCGGACGATCCTGCGAGCAAACTGGCGGCGCAATTTGACGCCGCACTGGGCTGTGGCTGGACAAGCTTGGCCTCCGGTGGCGCCGGCGGAAACACCGATGCGGGCGCGCCATCCGAACTAAACGAGACCCTGGTCTTGCCGGCTGATGGTTTTGTCACCTACACCATTGAGTGCGCCATTGATCCGGCCCATCGAAACACGTTGGTAAACCGGTTCAAGGCAAACAGCGCCATCGATCCGCGAGACGAAACGGAAATCGAAACGCTCACGAGCGTCGCGGCGAGGGCCGATCTGGTGCTGTCGCCGATGGCGTCTGAACCGGCTCTGGAGCCCGGTGCGTCCGTGGACTACGCTTTGACTGTGATCAATCAGGGCGTCTCGTCGGCGCTCGCAGTGGAGCTTGCAACCACGCTAGGTAAAGGACTGGCGTTCGAAACGGCCGACGAAGGCTGTATCTTTGACGGAATTCAAACCGTCATCTGTGACCTGGGCGACCTGGCGCCCGGCAGCCAGGTCATGCGGATGATCACCGCCATCAATGAACCATCACGCGGGCTCCGACAGGTAACCGCGACGGTCACATCCGCTACCCCGGACCCGGACACCAGCAACAATTCGGCAAGCAGCACTGGATTCTCGGCGTTTCCGATCCCGATCGACTCGCAGCAGGGACGACTGTTGCTGATGCTCGGCCTGCTGGCGATCGGAATGCTCACACTTCGCCGAAACACTGCGTGAAAAAGGGCGTGATGTCAGCCGGATTCCTCCACAATGGCCAGCACGGCCGCCGCCCGGCGCCGGATATCGGCGCCGTGGCTGAACTGTCGCTCCAGCACAGGCGCGAGCTCCGAGGCAAGACGACGCGCTTCTTCGCTGCGTCCAAGGGCGGCGAACGCCTGAGCTCGGAGCGTATCAAGCATCCGGCGGCGCGGGTGATCGGGCGTGAACACGTTCGGCAACTCTGCCTCGATCTCTGCGATGCGCTCAAGCACCCGCCCGGCGTCACCGAAATCGAGATCGAGTTGAACGGCGGCGAAACGCGCCCTTCTTAAACCGAACGCCGCTCTGGATCCCAGCGCTTCGAGCGCGACCAGAGCTTTGGCCATGCGGACGCGGGCCGCATTCTCGCGCCCCAGTGCCGCTTCCAGCAACGCCCGTTGCACTTCGGCGACGTGCCATCGGTACCGATTGTCAGGGTAATGCTGGGCAAGCGTGGCTTGCGCGGCGTCGAGCAGATCACCGGCCTCTGTCAGCTCGCCGCGCTGGATCAACAATCGAGCCAGGTTCACCCGGGCTCGTACCAGCGGCAGGGAGTCTTCACCGGACAAGTCTAGCCGAATATTGATCGAGCGGCGGAAAAGCGGCTCGGCACGATCGGGATCACCGGCGTCCTCATACAGGCTGGCAAGATTGTTGACAAGAAAGGCGTGGAGCAGCGGATCGCGTTCCGGGCCGGCCTCCATGATCTGCAGCGCCTCGCGATATACTCGCTCGGCCCGACGGTACTCACCGGCATCGTGATGAACGTTGGCCAGGCCATTGCCGAGGCGCGCCAGCGAGAGCGAATCTGGCCCGTAGATTTCTCGTCGGAAAGAGAGTGAACTCTCGAGCAGTGCAGCAGCTTCAGCCAGGCGGCCGGCGTTACGCTGAGTCGAGGCCAAAGCTTCCAGGGAAATCAAACGAGACGGATGACGCGGCCCAAGTTGGCTGGACTTTTCCTCAATGACCTGCCTGAAGACCTCGACCGCTTCATTGTGGCGTCCTTGCCCGGACAGTGCGATGGCCAGGTTATGGCGAAAGCGGGTTGCATTGATTGCGTTCTGTCGCGTATCGGGCAGCACACGGGCGATCTCAAGCGCACGCCGCGCCCAGAATTCAGCTTCCGCGTAGCGCTCATTCTCCTCAAGCAAGATGCCGTAATTGTTGTAGGCACGGGCCAGCGCGTCGCGCGGCCCGTTGGTGCCTTCCAGTGAGCGCATGGCGGCCTGTAGACGCCTGGATGCTTCATCGTACTCGCCACGCTCGCGGTGGAGATCGGCCAGTTCCAGTCTGATGTTCCAGTGTTCCGCTTCCCCGCAGCCGCCGTCTGCACCAAAGAGTATGGCCGATTCATACAGGGGTACCGCCTCGTCCAGCAGCCCCAGGTTGCGATAGGCCAGCGCCATGCGATACAGCAGCCTGGAACGCACGATCGGCTCCATGTCAGCTTGGTCATTGATGCGCTCGACCCCTCGGTCGAGCAACTCGCGCGCGGTCAATGTATCGCCCTGATGCGTCTCCGGATCGGCTGCGCCGAACAAGTCAACAAGATAATCTGCGATCTGTTCAGTGGTATCGGCCGCTCGGATCGCCGCAGATCGCTCTTCATCCAGCCTGACAGCCAGTCTGGTGACGCCGACCAGCAGACTCAGCACGATCAAAGCCGAAGTCGCCAACGAAGCGGCCAACGCACGATTGCGCCGAGTGAATTTAACCAACTGTTCGACCCTGCCCGAGCGGCGCGCTCGAACCGGGTAATCCGATAGCCAGCGATTCAGGTCGTCGATGAACGCTGCCACGCTGGCGTAACGCCGGTCCTGTGACTCGGCCATCGCCATGGCAACAATCGCATCCAGATCACCGCGACAACGACGCGAGTCGCTCGTCCGGCCGCGATCGGCCAGCAGCCTCGAAGGCCATCGCCATCGACCTTCGCATCGGACCGCGCGATCGTGGGGGGAGTAGCCGGTCAGCAGACGATAAAGCAATGCGCCCAGGCTATACACATCTGTGGCGATAGTGATCGCCTCGCCACGCATCTGTTCGGGGCTGGCGTAGGCCGGCGAAAGTCCGCCGCCCCCATGGATCGTCTGCTCGACGTCTCGGACCGACAGCTCCGAAGTGCTGGTCGCATCCGAGTCTGCCGACGAAGCACGGTCGACCAGTTTGGCTATGCCGAAATCGAGCAGGCGTGCACGGCCGCCGGCATCGACAAGCACATTTTCCGGCTTGATGTCACGATGAATTACCAGCTTGGCATGGGAGAACTGAACGGCCTCGGCGACCTGAAGAAACAACTTGATGCACGACCGCTGGCCAAGGCGCCGGTCCTCGCAATAACGCGAGATACTGAAGCCATCAACGTATTCCATGACCAGGTACGGCCGACCATCGGCCAGTGACCCGCCATCGAGCAGCCGGGCGATGTTGGGGTGATCAAGGTCGGCAAGGATCTGTCGCTCGCGCGCGAAGCGTTCTGCGAGCCCATCGGCCATGGGTGCATCCAGGACCTTGACGACTACTTTCTGTTGGTAGACCTCATCGTCGCGCTCGGCGAGGTAAACCACGCCCATGCCTCCGCGAACCAGCTGTCGACGAATGGACCAGCAATCGACACGCTGGCCGGGCTTGAGGCCATGCGGAAAAATGGTTTCGGAAACACGCCTTAGACGCTCTCCGATGGGATCTTGCAAGGAGTTGCCTGCCCGATCGACGGCCACAAGCCGGGCCAGCTCATCGGCAATTTTCGGCATTTCGGCGGCCACGGTCGCCAGAAAAACCCCGAGCGCCTGATCGTCGAGTGCTTCAGTCTGCTCGAACAGCCGCTCGAGTTCTCGCCATTCCCGGGAATCGAGAGTTGTCACGGCCCGGACCCTGCATCATCGAGTCGCGCGGCGACGAAGGCCCGGGCCATTCGCAAATCACGGTGAACACTGGCGCGAGAGCGACCGGTAATACGCGAGAGTTCGTCATAACCAAGCCCGCCGAAGTAATGCATTTCGAGTATGTCCAGCTTCACGGGATCACGGTGGCCCAATGCGTCCATCGCTTGATCAAGCGCGAGCAGATCCAGGCCTGGATCCCCGACGCCCATTCCGGATTCGTCCAGCGTGACCCGTAACGCCTGCCCGCCCCGCTTCTGCGCCAAACGCCGTTTTGCGTAATTGACCAAAACGTGACGCATCATACGCGCAGCCAGCGCAAACAGGTGATCCCGGCTTTCGCAAGCCGGCGGTTGGTCGAAAAATTGCAAGACCACTTCGTGGACCAACGCGGTGGGCTGGAGCGTGAGCTGATGGGGCTCGCGACGCATCTGACCACTGGCGATTTCCCGCAGGCGCTGGTAGATCAAGGTCGACAGCGCTTCTCCCGCCGATTCGTTGCCGGCATTCCACTCCGCCAACAACCGGGTGATGTCTTCAGGCGAGGCGTCTGGAGTCGTTTCCGGTGATTCGGGCATTGGTACGCGGCCGATTCAAAATGCCACCTCGATGACGAGGTGATTCGCGATTCAGAATGATGAGGATAGCTTATAACGCATGAACATGGAGACGCGCTTGCGCGCGCCACAGGCAGAGCTGGATC
>CAYVPB010000022.1:0-37294 GCA_964453565.1 uncultured Halomonas sp. | reverse complement strand
TCGTGATTGCAATTCGCGATCGCGGGGCTAATGGCTGAATCAGCTACGTAATCAGGACGTTGTAATGTCAACCCATCGGGCAGACCCGGTCCGGACAAGAAAAAGCCACAGCCCCACAAGACCGGCCGGCAGTCGGGCAAAATGACGAGTCAGGGATAAGAACGATTCCTGCTGCATACGAATGATCAAATATACAAAAACACCTGGATGGAGGTAGACGAGGACCATGAGCCGAATCCTGATTCTCCTGTTGTTGTCGCCGCTGGCCCTGGCCCAGTCGTACTTCCCGGACCGTCATCAATGGCAAACGATTGCACCTGATCAAGCCGGATTCGACGCCGACCGACTCGAAACCGCAGTGAAATCCGCACGCAAACACGCCGTCACCGAGCCGAACGACCTGCACAAGGTCATCACCGATTCATTTGCGGCCCGGGAGCCGGATTTTCGGATTCTGGGGCCGACCAGGCCCCGCGAAGGTGATGCCGGGATCATTATCCGCGCCGGACGCATCGTCACCGAATGGGGTGATGTCGACCGCGTGGACATGACTTTCAGTGCGGTCAAGAGCTATCTGGCCACAATGTGGGCCATCGCCTGGCGCGACGGCCTGATCGAGTCCCTGGACGACCGGGTTGGCGATTATGTCCGCGAAGGCAAATTTGAAAGCAAGCACAATGCTCCGATTACCTGGCGTCATCTGTTCAATCAGACCTCGGACTGGTCGGGCACGTTGTGGGAAGTGCACGACTGGGCCGATCGCCCAGAGGGCGACGATCCGGAGCAATGGCCGAACCGCGAACTGCATGAGCCGGGCACTCGATTCAAGTACAACGATGTGCGCGTCAATCTTGCCGCCTACAGCCTGCTGCAGGTGCTGCGCGAGCCCCTGCCGGCGGTGCTCAAGCGCGAGATCATGGATCCGATCGGGGCATCGCCAACCTGGCGCTGGCACGGTTACGAGAACTCCTGGGTGATGCTGGACGGCCAGCACATGCAGTCTGTTTCCGGCGGCGGCCATTTCGGCGGCGGAATGTTCATCTCTGCTAGTGATCACGCCCGATTTGGCTTGCTGATGCTCAATCGGGGCGTCTGGGACGGCCAGCGGCTGCTGCCCGACGACTGGTTCGACATGATCCGCGAACCCACCCCGGTCAGACCTGATTACGGACTGATGTGGTGGCTGAACACCGGGCGCGAGCGCATTCCGGCCGCCCCGCAATCGGCCTACTGGGCGGCCGGCTTCGGCGGCAATTACATCTACATCGACGAATGCAACGACCTGGTGGTGGTGCTGCGCTGGGTGCCCGACCTGCCTGAAGTGATCGAAAACGTGCTGGGCGCGCTGGAAAATCCCCCGGCCTGCAACCAGCCGGACTGATGCATCGCGAAACCCTGAATATCCGAACCTCCGGTCGCGGATTGCATGACATCAGCGCTAAGCTGCGCGTAATCATTGAACGTGCCGGTACCGGCTGCCACATGTGCCATCTGTTCATCCGGCACACGTCCGCGGCCCTGGTCATCACCGAAAACGCCGACCCGGACGTGCTGGTCGATCTTGAAACCTGGATGGCCGGCGCAGTTCCCGATGGAGATCCACGCTTTCGCCACACCGCCGAGGGTCCGGACGACATGTCGGCGCATGTGCGAAGCCTGCTGACCGAGACCAGCCTGCTGATCCCGATCGAAAACAGCGCCCCGCTACTGGGCACCTGGCAGGGAGCATTCGTCTGGGAGCATCGAAGCCGGCCGCATCACCGGCGCGTGACCGTCACGGTCTGGTAGCATCTTACCCACAACAACAAAATGGAAATTGGCAATGAAGCAACCGTCTCAGCCCGGAATACCGCCGGGGGGAACTTTCTTCGGCCATCCCAAGGGCCTTTACACGCTGTTCTTCCTGGAACTCTGGGAACGCTTTTCCTACTACGGAATGCGCGCCATCCTGGTGCTGTTCATGGTCGCGGCGCTGGATGCGGGCGGCATGGGCCTGCCCGACGCGACCGCAACCGCCATTTACGGCTTGTACACCGCCGGAGTCTATCTGCTGGCCCTGCCCGGCGGCTGGATCGCCGACCGTCTGATCGGCCAGCAACGGGCAGTCTGGTATGGCGGCATCATCATCGCCGCCGGGCACTTCAGCCTGGCGGTCCCCGATGATCGGATGTTCTTTCTGGGCCTGGTCCTGATCGTCGTCGGCACCGGCCTGCTCAAGCCGAATGTCTCGACCATCGTCGGCGAGTTGTATCCGGAAGGCGGTTCACGGCGCGATGCCGGTTTCTCGATCTTCTACATGGGCATCAATATCGGGGCCTTCATCGGCCCGCTGATCTGCGGCTATCTAGGCGAAGGCGTCAACTGGCATTATGGCTTCGCCGCCGCAGGTGTCGGCATGATCTTCGGTCTGATCCAGTACCGTCTATCGCTGGGCCGGTTGGGGGAAGCAGGGCGTCATCCCGAGGTCGACGCCACCCTGCCCGGCCATTTAGAGCGTCAGGCGTTAGCGTG
Organism: uncultured Halomonas sp.; assembly: GCA_964453565.1. Taxonomy (GTDB): domain Bacteria; phylum Pseudomonadota; class Gammaproteobacteria; order Xanthomonadales; family Wenzhouxiangellaceae. The sequence continues at coordinate 34,783 of CAYVPB010000022.1, read as the reverse complement.
GAAAAGCACGTGGTCGGCCGTCGGGGTGCTTGTACTGCTGATGCTGCTGATGATGAGTGGCGTCGTCTCGATCAACCCGGTCGCCATTGCAGGTGTAGCCATGGCAATCATCTTTGCCATCGCGGTTGTATATTTCATCGGAATTCTGTTTTTCGGCAACCTGGAAGCCGTTCAGAAGAAGCAGGTGCTGGCACTGGCGGTACTGTTTCTGTTTGCCGCTCTATTCTGGTCGGGCTTCGAGCAGGCCGGTTCGTCGCTGAACCTTTTTGCCGAGCGCTACACCGACCGGGAGATGTTCGGCTGGATCATGCCCGCCTCCTGGCTGCAATCGATCAACCCGATCTTCATTATCCTCCTGGCGCCGGCTTTTGCGGCGCTCTGGGTCAACATGGGCAGACGCAACCTGGACCCGTCCATCCCGGTAAAGTTCGCTCTGGGCCTGATCCTGCTCGGCGTCGGCTTCGGCGTAATGGCGTTGGCCTCGGTGTATGCCGCCAGCGGCGACCTGGTACTGCCGACCTGGCTGATCCTGACCTATCTGTTCCACACCATGGGCGAGTTGTGCCTGAGCCCGGTGGGCTTGAGCGCCGTGACCAAGCTGAGCCCGCGCCGTTTTCTCGGCCAAATGATGGGATTGTGGTTCATCTCGATCGCCCTGGGCAATATCTTTGCCGGATTGATCGCCGGGCGATTTGACGATGAGAGCCTGGCCGATTTCCCGATGCTGTTCACCACGGTGTTTGGCGTGACCGTTGCGGGTGGACTGGTACTGCTGGCTCTATCGCCATTTCTCAAGAAGCTCATTCTCAAGCCACCGGGGGTCTGAACGCCGTCGTCATCCAGACCCCCAGAAGCGCGGCCTGCGCCGGAACCAGCCACACCAGGAGTTCGTAATTCCATTGCGCGCCCTGCAGAAATTTCAGTATCAATGCCAGCATCAGGCCCGTGGCCATCAGTGCCGCGGCGCCGCGCTCAAGTCGGCCTCCGCGAAAGCGAAACAACAGTAATGCCAGCGGATTGAGCAACAGCAGGTTTTCATTGCGCCAGGCGGCCTGATGATCAGTGCCCAGCCATAAAAAGGCCAGCAGAAGTCCGCCCAGCGAAGTCGCCATAATCCAGACCCGTGCGCCGGATAGTGTCCATCCGCGGTGATTACGCGCCAGCCAGACAGGAGCGAGGATCAACGCGAGACTGACCACCAGCAGCGACAAGATCAGCTTCCAGGCAAAAGCCGGGCTTTCAGGATCTTCCGGCCGCGTCGACTCATACAGTGTCAGTTCATCCAGAACCAGCGGCTCAAGTGAGTCTCCGGCGCCGGAAATCCTCATTTCGGTCGCAACTTTCGCGACCACCGCCGGCAGGAACATTTCCTCCCATCGTGAGCGCGCCCGATCAGCCGGACGCCCCAGACCCGCCTGGGTTCCCAGGTACAGGAGCGGATCGTCGGCCAGCATGCGTCGGGTATGGTCGCGAAAATTCATTTCTGCCGGTCGGTTGCGGGCAAATTCGGCCAGCGCCCCTTCCAGCGCATGATCCAGTCCGTCGCGGACCCGGTTCGAGCAGTTATAGAAGTAATAGTCGTATCGAAACTCGCGTGTTTCCGGTTGAATCCGTGCTTCGAGCCAACCAGTCAATCGGCGCACCTGCTCGTTCGAAAGATTCAGAAGCTGGGCGCGAACACTGCGATCGCGCCAGCGATAGTAGGTCAACTCTTCTTCCGGCGAACGCGCCAGTGCGAAGTAAATCATCTCGCCGAAGATGAATTCCCGGTAAAACCCCGGTTTGTCAAAATCGAAGAAACCGAAGTTGTAGACGGTATCGATCCCGCGCCCGGCATCTCGGATCCAGATCGCGTTATGCCCGAACTGCTCCTCGACCCGCTCGGCCGTGCCGTAAGTCATCAGCCAGGCTTGCTGAGCCGAGATCGGGGAGATGCTGATCAGTGGGGCGACCAGCATCAGCCAAGATAAATGTCCGAAGTTAAAACTTTTAACCATTCAGTCGTCCCGACTCAACAGAAACTGCAGCATATTGTTCTGAAAGGAGGGATTGTTGGTCAACTGGCTGTGGCGTTCGCACAGGAACATTGGGTAATCCAGGGGGAAATCGCTCCACTTGTGGCGTGGAATATACGGGTCCAGGGTCTGACGCGCCAGCAGCGAAGATTTGGTAACCAATCCATCTCCGGGTTCAAGCATCAGACGCTTGTAGTCTATGCCCGGAATGGGCGACCGAATATCGCCGGGTTCGAGATGTAGACGATAATCGCCCTCGCTTTCCTCAACCAGCATGCGAGCCGGACTCTCGATGCAATCACCGCCAAATATCACCAGTTCCCACGGATGGCGCTCCAGCTCGACAGTCAGCGACCAGATGAAACGGCGACCGCGTTCAATATACTTCTGAAAATATTTCTCCAGCAGTTCCAGATACTCGCGCCCTTGCTGCAAATTCTCCGCGTTGTCAATAACCTGCTGTCTCACTTCTGGATCAAAAATCGACCATCTGAAGCGTTTCCAAGTACTCAAGTCGAACGGATCGGCGTCCATAGGAGTTCCCTCAAGATCGATCAGCCAGTCCGTAAGCGGGTGCGGAAAAAGCTGGTAGAAGCTGGGAAAGGTCAGCATCACTTCCGGCGGAATCCGGCGCAGACCAACCCGGCGCCCGACAATGAAGGCTTTCATGGATTCCACAGAGCCCATATTGGGCGTGCCCAGCAGCAGGATGCGCCGGACCCGATCGGCACCATGATAATTGACCGGAAAAGTGTTGTCGACGGTGGCATCAACCTCGCCGTAGCGCAGGTAGTATCGCGCAATCATGCCGCCCATGGAATGCGCAATGATGTCGACCTTGAGGTCCGGACGGCCATGGTCGGTACGAATCTGCTCGACCAGCCGGCTCAGACCACGCACGGTCTCGACATTATCCAGCCGCCAGTCATAGGTATAGATGTAGTAATAACGGCCGGCCGGATCCACCGGCTCGCCGGCCTCGGCGTATTCGAAGCCACCGACCGCCTCCAGCGTATCGATAATGGGCTGATAGAAGTTCCGTCCGGCAAATTTGCTGGTGATTTCAGCCGGTCGAACGTCTCCCGGATCCGGCACAAGCGCGACCGGATCAATCTCGAGCTTTGCATCCCCGTAGCTGGAAAACAGGAAATCGAAGAAGGACCCGATCCAGACCTCACCCCGGGTTTCCGATCTCAGGCGCGTTCCCATCAGGCCGGGGATGATGATGACCGGAGGTTGCTCGACATTTTCCCGCGCCGTCGAGTACAGCCACTCGAGGTCCGGCTCGCTCTGAAACATCGCACAGCCGGCCATCAGCAGCAGGCTACATGAAACGACTATTCTGAAAAAGAAGTTCCGCATGACAAAAGATGATCGAGATCGGCCCAGATTCGTTGCTAGACTCTCCGGGCCCCAATATACATCAGGAACGAAGAATGACAAAAATCCGCTTTGAAAACCGTGACGGAATCGAACTGGCCGGCAATCTGGAGCTGCCTCCGGGCGGTGTCTGGCAGGCGACCGCTCTGTTCGCTCACTGTTTTACCTGTACCCGCAACATCAAGGCTGCGCGCAACATCACGCGTTCACTCGCGCGAGCCGGTTTCGCAGTATTGCGATTCGATTTCACCGGGCTGGGAGAAAGTGAAGGAGATTTTTCCAACACCACGTTTTCGTCCAACCTGGACGACCTTGAGGATGCGGCCGGCTGGATTGCAGACCATCTGGATGCGCCACAACTGCTGGTTGGCCATTCACTGGGCGGCGCGGCCATCCTGGCCGCCGCCGAGCGGCTGGACAGTGTTCGGGCAGTGGCCACGCTGGCCGCGCCGGCGAATGCGACGCACGTACTCAAGCAACTCGGGTCCAACCTGGAAACCATTGAAAGCGAAGGTTCGGCCAAGGTGCAGCTTGCCGGCCGGCCGTTTCGGATCCGCAAGGACTTCGTCGAAGACGCGCGCTCGCACGATTTTGAAGAGCGGTTGCGCAAACTCCGGCGGGCACTGCTGGTCATGCATTCACCGATCGACAAGACCGTATCGATCGAAAACGCCCAGAAAATCTTCGCCGCAGCCCTGCATCCGAAGAGCTTTGTGAGTCTCGACGACGCCGATCACCTGCTGTCGAACGAGCAGGATTCGAACTATGCCGGAACCGTGATTGCAACCTGGGCACGGCGATTCCTGGATTTGCGCCAAAGCGATGAAATCAAAGGGGTGCGGGTCACCGGACGCACCAGCGACAAGTTCCTCAACCGCGTCCAGGCCGGTCGTCACGAACTTCTGGCCGATGAACCGGCCGATCACGGCGGCAACGATCTGGGGCCCGATCCTTACAGGTATCTTGCCGCGGCGTTGGGGAGTTGCACGGTCATGACACTCAACATGTATGCCCGCCACAAGGGCCTGAACGCGGAAAGGGTGGCCTGCGAAGTCACCCACGACCGGATTCATGCCGATGACTGCGAAGACTGCGAAAAGTCCTCGCGCAAGGTCGACCGGCTGACCCGTGTGATCACGATCGAAGGCGATCTCTCAACCGACGAACGCAAGCGCATGCTGGAGATCGCGGACCGTTGCCCCGTTCACCGCACTCTGGAAAATGAAATCCTGGTCGAGAGCCGGCTCGCCTCGAACGGCCTGCAAACCTGACCCGGCCAGGCTCAATCTCCGGAGTCGCTGGAATCCTCTTCGTCATCTCGGGATTCGACCTCCCGGATCCTGACACCGCCCTTGACCGCCTTGATCAGGCGGGTTTCAAACTGGATTATTTTTTCGAAGTCCCAGCGATCGGGATGGAAGTACTGATGCCCGGAAATCAGATTGCCAGCCCTATCTTCGACATACACGACACGATTGGCGCCGACGCGGGATCCACCGGAGGTGTTCTTGCGCAAGCGACGCTTCATTTCTCGAGAAGTCCGCTCGATTGCCACTTCATCCCCGTACTCGGGACGAAGTTCGTCCTCGAGAATCCGTCGCGCGATTTTGCGATGCTTTGGTTCGAACTGTCCCCAGATCCCATCGGCGACTTGCCGATAATGCGGGTAACCGCGCTCCGCGGCCAGCTCGATCCAGGCCCAGCCACGTAGCGGATTGCGTTCGACACCCTGGCCATTGACGTAGAGCAAACCAAGATTGAACTGACCCATCTTGTCGCCCCAATGCGAGGCAAGCTGGAAGTTGCCGACAGCGGCGTCGTAATCGCCCTGGCGATAGAAACGATTGCCACGCTCGAGAAATTCCGTCCCGGGCGCGTTATCGGCGTAATTGTTGTAGTTGAAAATCGTAGTCCCGGCGGCCCCGGACTCACTCCCGAACGCCGGCCCGCCGGTAATTGCCAGAATCAACACCAGGCCCGAAAAAATAATATTTTGCATGTTTGAATTCCCTGATTGCCAAGTCAGAACGTTCAATCTAGCACATATCTCAGCAACTCGGGCGCCCGATAATACCGGGCTCGATCAGAATGTCGTGATGGTGATCTTCTGATCGCAATCGAACCGCGTTCAGCCTTCCTCCGGTTCGGTCTCTTCATCGGCGGCCACGATACGGGCAAGACCGATGACCTGTTCGTCCTCTCCCAGCCGGATCAGCGTCACGCCCTGGGTGTTGCGGCCCAGGCGCGAGATCTCGGAGGCCGAGGTGCGCACCAGCGTGCCGGAGTTGGAAGTCAGCATCACGTCGTCCTCGTCGCTCACCCCGAGCGCGGCCACCAGCGCGCCGTTGCGGCCGGAGGTCTGAATACCGATCACTCCCTGCCCACCCCGGTTATACACCGGGAATTCATCCAGTGCGGTACGCTTGCCGAAACCATTCTCGGTCGCCAGCAAAACATCGCCTTCGCCGGCCACCAGCATGGCAACGACCTGCTGTTCGGGCCTGAGTCGGATGCCGATCACGCCCCGGGTCTGTCGTCCCATCGGCCGCACATCGGTTTCGTCAAAGCGGATCGCCTTGCCGGCCGAGGAAAACAGCAGGATGTTGCGTGACCCGTCGGTAAAGGCCACGTCCACCAGTTCATCGTCGCCTTCCAGTTCGATCGCCCAGATGCCGTTGGAACGGATATGGGCAAAATCCGACAACGGGGTTTTCTTGACCCGGCCTGAGCGCGTGGCAAAGAACACAAACCAGTCATCCGGAAACTCGCGTGTCGGCAGTACAGCATTAATCCGCTCTCCTTCTTCCAGCGGCAACAGATTGACCATCGGCCGACCGCGACTGTTATGGCCGGCATGCGGGAGTTCGTAAACCTTGTTTTTGTAGACCTTACCTGCCGAGGTGAAGATCAGAAGTGTATCGTGGGTATTGGTGACCCAGAAACTCTCAACGAAGTCCTCATCCTTGGTTTTGGCCGCGCTGCGACCGCGCCCACCGCGCTTCTGGCTGCGATAACGGTCCAGCGGCTGATACTTGGCATATCCGGAATGAGAAAGGGTCAGAACCACATCTTCCGGCGTGATCAGGTCCTCGGTGGTCAGATCGAGTTGATCGGGCAAAATTTCGGTACGGCGCTCGTCGCCGTACTGTGACCGGATTGTCTCCAGTTCCTCGCGGATCACTTCCATCAACGCATCCGGCTCAGACAGGATGCGGATCAGCTCCCGGATCTGGTCCAGAATCCCGCGGTATTCGTCGGACAGCTTTTCCTGCTCCAGACCGGTCAGCTTCTGCAGCCTGAGGTCGAGAATCGCCTGGGCCTGCTCCGGTGAAAGCTGGTAGCCGCCTTCATCCAGCCCGAATTCCGGCAGCAGGTCTTCAGGCCGAGACAACTCGGCCCCGGCCTGTCCCAGCAACGCTGCAACCGGACCGGCCTCCCAGCGCCGGGCCTGCAGCCCTTCGCGCGCATCTGCCGGAGTCGGCGATTTCTTGATCAGATCGATAATCGGGTCGAGATTGGCCAGTGCAACCGTAAGACCTTCGAGGATATGGGCGCGAGATCGCGCCTTGCGCAGTTCGAACATCGTTCTGCGAGTGACCACGTCGCGTCGATGCATCAGGAACTGCTGCAGCACCTGGCGGATGTTGAGCAGCCTGGGTTGATTGTCGACCAGGGCCACCATGTTGATCCCGAACACACACTGCATCTGGGTGTTCTGATACAGGTTGTTGAGTACCACCTCGCCGACTTCGCCGCGCTTGAGCTCGACCACCATGCGCATGCCGTCCTTGTCCGACTCATCGCGCAGCTCGGAAATGCCCTCGAGCTTCTTCATCTTGACCAACTCGGCAATCTTTTCCAGCAAACGGGCCTTGTTGACCTGGTAGGGCAACTCGGTGACCACGATTTTGGTCTTGCCCGTATCCTCATCCTCGAAATGTGCCCGCGCCCGCATATAGATACGGCCGCGGCCGGTGCGATAGGCCTCATGAATGCCGACTGCGCCGTTGATCATGCCTGCGGTGGGAAAATCCGGCCCCGGCATGTGCCGCATGATGCCTTCGAGATCCAGCTCAGGATCCTCGATCAAAGCCAGCAAAGCACCAATGACCTCGTTTAGATTGTGCGGCGGAATGTTGGTGGCCATGCCCACGGCGATTCCCGAAGAGCCGTTGATCAGCAGGTTCGGCACCCGGGTCGGCAGCACCGCCGGCTCATGCTCGGATTCATCATAGTTGGGCAGCCAGTTGACCGTCTCCCTGTCGATATCGGCCAGCATTTCATGCGCCAGGCGCGCCATGCGAACTTCGGTGTAGCGCATGGCCGCCGGAGAGTCGCCGTCGACCGAACCAAAGTTGCCCTGGCCGTCGACCAGCATATAGCGCAGCGAGAAAGGCTGGGCCATGCGCACGATGGTGTCATACACGGCCGTGTCGCCGTGCGGATGGTATTTACCGATGACGTCACCGACCACGCGGGCCGATTTCTTGTATGCCTTGTTCCAGTCGTTGCCAAGCACATGCATCGCGTAGAGCACCCGACGGTGTACCGGTTTCAGACCGTCGCGCACGTCCGGCAACGCGCGCCCGACAATCACACTCATTGCGTAGTCCAGGTACGACTGACGCATTTCGTCTTCGAGATTGACCTGCAGGACTTCCTGGGCGAGTTCAGCCATTCAGAGGATCTTCTTTCGTGGACCGGACGGAGAATCCAGATCGCCTCTTATTTCTTTTCAAATCATGGACTTGAAAACGCAAGACAAAGCCGGAAACAATCTCGAAATAATACCATGAAGCGGTCATTGGCTGCCGGGCTTCATCTCTGTTGTCAAGACTCGGCCAATGCCCGGATTCGACCGTGGAACGGCGGCTTGGCGGTGCCCTTCTCGGTCACGATGAGATCGACAAATTCAGCCGGCGTGATGTCAAACACCGGGTTGAACGCTGTGGCCCCCAACGGCGCACCCGCCAGACCCGCTGACGACCAGATCTCTGCCGAATCCCGCTGCTCGATCTCAATCCGGTCACCGGATTCGGTATCCGGGTCCAGGGTGGAAACCGGTGCGACCACCATCATGCGGGCACCGAACTGTCGGGCCAGCACCGCCAGCATCAATGTGCCGATCTTGTTGGCCACATCGCCATTGGCCGTGATTCGGTCGGCGCCGGTGATCACCCAGTCGACACGCCCGGAGCGCATCAGGCCGGCCGCCGCGCCTTCGATCAGCATCTGCACCGGCACGCCCTCCCGGCCCAGTTCCCATGCCGTCAGGCGCAATCCCTGAAGCCACGGTCGCGTCTCGCAGGCGAACACCTCGCGCAAACGCCGTTCACGCCAGGCATGCACGATCACGCCAATCGCCGTACCGGTGCCACCGGTCGCCAGTGAACCGGTATTGCAGTGGGTCAGAACGCTGGAGCCGGGCTTGATCGCCTCGGCCCCCAGTGCGGCCATGCGTGCATTCGCGGACCGGTCCTGTTCCAGAATCCGAATGGCCTCCGATTCCAGCTCCTGCGCGGAGTCAGCCGGCGAACGCGAACCGGCCACGGCCCGCATCCGGTTCAGGGCCCAGCGCAGATTGACCGCCGTCGGCCGCGATTGCTGGATCGATTCAAGATCCTCCAGCCATCCGACACGATCGAAAGCACGGGAACGCGCCGCCAGCACGCTGGCGAAAGCGGCGGTAATCCCGATCGCCGGCGCGCCGCGAACCACCAGATCCCGAATCGCGGCAGCCGCCGAGTCAGCATCAGCGATCGGGAGCCATTTCTCGGATCCCGGCAGCAGACGCTGGTCCAGCAGCCAGAGTCGGCCGTCACTCCAGCGTATTGACTCCACCCGACCGGCGGCCGGCTGCTCTGAATGATTCATCATGGAACGACACTCCCTGTTTAGGGTCGATTATCATCCAGCTTTCGGAAACAATTGCCTTTCAGGTTGCACACAATGAAACTCATGAAAAACACCTTTCATCCTGCCCTGGTCCTTGCGGCCCTGCTGGCCGCAATTCCCCTGCAAGCACAGGACAACCCTTTTGAACAGGAGCTTCCCCAGGTGATTCTGCACACATCCAAAGGTCCGATCAAGCTCGAGCTGTACGAGGACCAGGCGCCGGTTTCGACCGAAAACTTCCTGCGCTACGCACGCGATGGTCATTATGACGGCACCATCTTTCACCGGGTCATCAGCACCTTCATGATCCAGGGCGGCGGTTTCGAGCCTGATCTGAGCCAGAGACCGGTACGCGAGCCGATCGTCAACGAAGCTGACAACGGCCTGACCAATGCCCGCGGAACCATCTCAATGGCGCGCACCACCATGCCGCATTCAGCCACAGCCCAGTTTTTCATCAATGTATCCGACAATCCCGGACTGGACTATCGCGGCAAGCAGTCTGGTCAGACCTGGGGATATGCGGTCTTCGGCCGAGTGATCGAAGGCATGGACGTCGTTGACGCGATCCGCTTTGTCGAAACAACGACCAGCGGCAGATTGCAGGATGTCCCGGTCGATCCCATCATCATCGAGCGTGTGGAAATTCTCTGAATTCGCTCTCAACACTGAACCTGTTCATTTCCGACCTGCATCTGAGCACGGCTAGGCCGGACATCACCGAGCAATTCCGGGCCTTTCTTTCCGGCCCGGCTCGCCAGGCCCGTGTGCTCTGGATTCTTGGCGACCTGTTCGAGGCCTGGATCGGCGATGATGCGGCAGGGGCTTTCGAGCGCGAGATTGCTGCCATTATGGCCCGATGCAGGGCGTCGGGAACCGACATCAGATTCCTGCATGGAAATCGCGATTTTCTGCTCGGGGACTGTTTCTGTGCCCGGGCGGGGATGACCCGGATCGAGCAGCCTGTCAAAATCAATCTGCATGGCATGCCCACTCTGTTGCTGCATGGCGACATTCTTTGCACCAATGATCGGCAATATCAACGCTACCGCCAACGAATCACCGATCCGGCATGGCAAAAACGCATGCTTTCGAGACCGGCCTGGGTCCGCCGCTCGATTGCGCACGCGCTTCGCCTCGCCAGTCGCTTGCGCAATCGCAACGCAGATTTACCAAGAATGGACGTTGCAGACCAAGCTGTCGAGCAACTCTTTCGCAAAACCGGTGTAACCCGCATGATTCATGGCCACACCCACCGGCCGGCGATACACCGACACGAGGTTGATGGTCGACAATGCGAAAGAATCGTATTGGGTGACTGGTATAGCCAGGGCAGCCTGCTGCGTGCAAGTTCCGATAACCTTGAATTGGAAAGTCTGCCGCGCCCAGGAGCCTTTCGAATTCAACGCTGACCCGTCAGCTTTGGGGTGATTTGTCCTTGAGTGGATCCATCTCAGTGGAGTCGTTCGCCTCATGCCCGCCGTTTTCCACAGACGCTGGTTTCTTTCCTGAGTCATCCTTGTCGTTCTTTGCAGAATCGCTCACACCCTGTTTTTCGGAATCACTGCCCTTGCCACCGGCATCGCTTTCCGGAGACGCGGATTTCTTCGAATCGCTCTTGGCGGGGACGCTTGATTCGCCGCCGCTGCCGGCCGCTTCGGTTTTGCCCATATGGCGCAGGCGAACTTCCTGACTGCTCACCCGCGGCATGCGCTCGGCGAGAATCTTGTCGTCAACCAGCTTGTCAGCACCCTTGCTCAAGTGATCGAAGACCGCCTTGTAGCTGTCGGTCATCTGGTTGATCAGCCGCGCGGTCTCGACAAAATGCTCACTCACCTCATTACGGAACTGCTCGTTTTCGCGCCGGATCGCGGCAATCCCCGCGCGACCGCCTCGCGACCGATTGAACCACCACACCGAAACGGCACCAATTGCCGCTCCGGCCACCAGACCAACGATCAGCCAGATCACGATTTCCATGCATTCATGCCCATTCGAAAATTCAATCTCAATGCTAACAGATGAGATGTTTCCAATCCGTTAGCCGGCGCCGTATTCCGGAGCTACCAAGACATTCATCAGTATTTCAGCCGACCCGCTCTCGCACCCAGTCATAAACCGAGTCCAGCGCCGCGGGCAGCTTTTCCGGCTCACTGCCACCGGCCTGGGCAAAGTCGGGCCGGCCACCGCCCTTGCCGCCGACCTGGGCGGCCACATGATTGACCAGCTCGCCGGCCTTGAATCTGGCAGTCAGGTCCCTGGTTACACCGGCCACCAGCCGCACTCCGCCACCGCAAGACGTGCCGAGCACGATCAATCCCGAGCCAATCCGGTTCTTCAATTGATCGACCGTGTCACGCAGGCTGTTCGGATCCACGCCGTCAAGTTCGGCGGCCAGCACTTTAACGCCCTCGACTTCCCGCGCGTCCACATCCAGACCGGCACTCCTGGAGGCAGACAGCTTCTGCTTGAGCCGGTCCAGTTCCTTTTCCAGTGAACGAGAACGCTCCAATAACTGATCAACACGTTCCTCGATCTGTTCCGGCGCTGTCCTGAGTCGCTCGGAAAGCTGTCGAAGAGTCCGGTCCGAGGCCTGCATCCAGGCCACCGCCCGGTCTCCGGCAACCGCCTCGATCCGTCGCACCCCGGCCGAGATCCCGGTCTCGACAATGATCTTGAATGCGCCGATATCGCCGACCCGCTGCACATGGGTGCCGCCGCAAAGCTCGGTCGAGTAATCACCGAACTGCAGCACCCGCACCCGGTCGCCGTATTTGTCGCCGAAAAACGCCAGCGCACCGGCAGCCAGCGCGTCGTCATAATCCATGACCTCCGCCGAAGCAGCCGCGTTGGCCTGGATCTGCGTATTGACCCGCTGCTCGATTTCGGCAATCTGGTCGAGCGCGAGCGGCTCGAAATGCGAGAAGTCGAAACGCAGCCGGTCCGGCGCCACCAGCGAGCCTTTCTGCTGCACATGCTCGCCCAGAATTTCGCGCAATGCCGCATGCAGCAGATGGGTGGCCGAATGATGGCGCACGATGGCATCGCGGCGCGCGGCATCAATGGCCGCGGCAACCGTTTCGCCGACTGTCAGCCGGCCGCTTTTCAACTCGCCGTCGTGTCCATGGTAGACGCCACCGAGTTTGCGCGTGTCAGCGACCTCGAAGCGGGCAGTTTCGGTCTCAATGACACCCGTGTCACCGACCTGTCCGCCGGATTCGGCATAAAACGGCGTGCAGTCCAGCAACACCAGGCCGGATTCGCCGGCCTCCAGCGCCTCGCGCTTCTCGCCCCCGACGAAAATTGCCACGACCCGGGCCGAATCGATTCGCGTGTGCTCATAGCCTGTAAATTCGGTCGCGGCCAGACCGGCCACGGCGTCGGCCGCAACACCGTCACGCGCGGAAAACTGCCCGGCCGCCCGGGCGCGCTCGCGCTGAGCCTGCATCTCGCGCTCAAAACCGGGCTCGTCCACGCTCAACGCGCGTTCGCGCGCAATGTCGCGGGTCAGATCCAGCGGGAAGCCATAGGTGTCGTATAGCTTGAAGGCGATTTCGCCCGGGATAACGGAGCCGCTCAGACCGGACAAGGTTTCGTCCAGAAGCTTCATCCCCTGCTCCAGCGTCTCGCCAAAACGCTGTTCCTCCCGATCCAGCGCCGCGGCAATCTGGGCGCGCTTTTCAACCAGCTCCGGATAGGCATCCCCCATGACCTCGGCCAGCGGCTCGACCATGGCGGCGAAGAACGGCTGTTTCTGCCCCAGCTTGTAGCCGTGCCGGATCGCGCGCCGGATGATGCGCCGAAGCACATAGCCGCGCCCGTCATTGGCCGGCAACACGCCATCGGCGATCAGGAAGGCGCAGGCGCGGATATGGTCGGCAATGACCTTCAGCGAGGGATCGTCCCGGTCGGTACAGCCGGTTTTCTCGGCCGCTGCCGCGATCAGGTGCCGGAACAGGTCGATTTCGTAGTTCGAATGCACGCCCTGCAGCACCGCGGCGAGCCGCTCCAGGCCCATGCCGGTATCGACGCACGGGCTGGGCAGCTCCTTCATCGTGCCGTCGGCGGCGCGGTCGAACTGCATGAACACCAGGTTCCAGATCTCGATATAGCGGTCGCCGTCTTCCTCCGGCGTTCCAGGCGGCCCGCCCGGGATTTCGGGGCCGTGGTCGTAGAAGATCTCGCTGCACGGGCCGCACGGGCCGGTCTCGCCCATGGCCCAGAAGTTATCGCTCTCGTAACGCGTGCCGGGCTTGTCGCCGATGCGCGAGAAACGCTCGGGGTCGACGCCGATTTCATTAAGCCAGATATCGGCGGCCTCGTCATCGTCGGCATACACCGTCACCCACAGCTTGTCGGGCGCAAATCCGCAGTTCCGGGTCAGAAATTGCCATGCAAATTCAATCGCTTCGCGCTTGAAGTAGTCACCGAAGCTGAAGTTGCCCAGCATCTCGAAAAAGGTGTGGTGGCGGGCGGTGTAGCCGACGTTTTCAAGATCGTTGTGCTTGCCGCCGGCGCGCACGCAGCGCTGCGCGGATACCGCGCGCGTGTACTCGCGCTTCTCGGCGCCCAAAAACACGTCCTTGAACTGCACCATGCCGGCGTTGGTGAACAGCAGCGTCGGATCATTGGCTGTAACCAGCGGACTGGAGCGCACTACACGGTGCCCCTTCCCGGCGAAGAAGTCCAGGAATTCCTGGCGGATATCGGCGGTGGATTTCATGCCTTGCCTGCGTTAAAGATCAATCCTTTAACTATAGCTGATCCGGCCCTGTCTCAAGCCCTGGCGAGCCCTGCTGCGCATTCGATTGAAGCCGTCGTACGGCCATTTCGCGGAGCTTCACCAGCGGCAGCGCCTCGACCTTGCGTCCGTCCACACCGATCATGGTTTCGGCCGCGACCAGCGCGTTGTAGATGGATTCCTCGGTCGCCTCGACCACCGCCAGCATTAGCGCACTCATCCGGTCGTTGTCCAGCCGTGCGTGCTCGCGCACCGGCTCCGGGTCCATGTAGCGGATTCGCGTGGCGGCGGAAAAGGCGATCACGAAGTCGCCCGAGCCATTGCTCATGTAGCCGCCGGTGCGCGCAATGCCCAGCGGCGCGCGTTTGGCCAGGCGCCCCAGATTGCGCGAACCCAGCGGTGCGTCGGTGGCGATCACAATCATGATCGAGCCGTCTTCGGAGTCACGCTCGACCCCGGGCTGCCCGGCAATCTGCTCGTGAAAATCATGCCGGCCCAGCGCCTGACCGATCTTCAGCCCGTCCACCATAAGCACGCCACCGAAATTGGCTTGCACCAGCACCCCCACCGTCCAGCCGCCCAGCGATTCCGGCAGCGCACGCGAAGCCGTGCCGATCCCGCCCTTGAAGCCGAACGCGCACGTTCCGGTGCCCGCGCCCACGTTGCCCTCGGCCACAGTACCGCCGCTTGCAGTCTCTATCGCTGCGAACACATCAGCCCGGTTGACATGCTGACCCCGAATATCGTTCAGATAGCCGTCGTTGGTCTCGCCGACCACAACGTTGACCGACCTGACTTCCTCGTTGCCGGGCTGGTCCAGTACCCAGCGGGCGCCCGCCGACAGTACCGTGCCGACACTCAGCGTGTTGGTCAGCAGGATGGGCGCTTCGATATTGCCCAGTTCCCGCACCTGCTCAAAACCGGCCGCCTTTCCAAACCCGTTCGCAGTGTAGACCGCCGCCGGCACCTTTTCGGCGAACAGATTGCCGCCGTGCGGCAGGATCGCGGTCACGCCGGTGCGAACGCTGTCGCCTTCAATCCGCGTGCGGTGCCCGACCCGGACATCGGCGACATCGGTGATGGCATTCAACTCCCCGGCCGGCAACACACCGGGCGCAATGCCCAGATCACGAATGCGAACCGTCTCCGTCTCAGTGCCCACAGCAGTTCCCGCGATCAAGAACAGCGCCGCCGACAGCACAAGCGCGGTATCGAAGGATCCAGTCAGTCGCCACATCCGGCATTTCCATCCGAGCAGGGGTTTTACCCAACTATCTCACAAATCCCCGCTTCAGGATGGCTATCCCGGGTGCTGAATCACACCGGATACGAAAGCTTGGAGAACAGTGCTTCCAGGCTCTCGCATCCGGTGTGATGCAGGTGATGGGCTGATTCAGGGCCCGGCGGTGATATTACAGGTGATGTTTAAAAATCACAGAAGGTGAGCATAACGACCTCGAACTGGCACTGGCAATTCCCATCGACGCAGACAGTTGCACAAATGCGTTTTGTGCATAAATCCGGATTGTCCCCGCCTCCGCCGCCGCCCGGCGTGTTCGCAAAGTCGAACAACGGGCCACCTGGACCGCCTTCCCTGAACTCAATGTGCGGATTGTCCTGGTCATGCTCGGCAAGCTTTTGGATGACGCACTCGTTATCAATCACGGTCTGCCCGGACAAAAGATCATTCACCGCAGCACCCGCTGCGCGGCTGAGCTCCGGCGCAAATTCCGAATCCATCAAAAGCGTGAGGTCCATCATTCGCACATCGTTGATCCGGAACGCTATGAAATCACTGTTAACGACATTATTGATCGGAACTTCGCTTACATCGAACCGGAAGCCAGCGAGAAATACGTCATCCAGCGGTGAAGGCGAACTCGACCATCCCACAGACAGTGTCACCGGGCCGACCGATGCGCTAATCCCGGTAGTACGAGTTACGCCCACGTTTCGATTGTTGAACTGACCCAGGATACGAAACCATGGCGTGCGAAGTTCTTCAATCATCCATTCACGCAATTCCGGGTTCAATACATGATCGAGCGCCGTACCATCCGGGCATTCCGTGGAATCATCCAGAATTCCAAAATCTCCGGACTGAATAGAACTCTGCATAGTCGAGCGACCGCCAAACTCAGTAGTCATCAGCTCCTGATAGATTTCGACCGCCATTTGGGCAGCTTCCTGCTCTTCGGGCGACATTGGGCGTGTTTGCAGCACATGGCTATTGAGTTGCAGTTCGAATCTCAATTGATAGGCGAACAGAACACCGGTCAGCGGATTGACCAACAACACATCAAGGTCGGTGGAATAACAGACAAGGTCGTCGGGAATTGGCAGTTCCGGGCTTCCGTTCGGCCAGTCACAACGAACCGGCGGCGTAAACGTGCTCGCCTTCTGCGATGCGGTGCTTGAATCGGCACACTCCGGACAAAAGCGGCTCACTTGCGTCGCGGCGTGCAATGGCAGCGAGACGGCTGACAATGCAAGAAACGTCAGTGATACGCCCAGCAAACTTGAACTTGATAATAGACCACGAAGATTGATGCAATACATACTATCCTCCTACTGTATTTGTTAGCTCCCTGCAGAGCGGGTGCCAACCACGCCGCTCGCGTTTTAAGGCTACCCCCCCGTTTCTTTTGTCAACCCTCTCGCGATCCGCGCCATTTTCACCCTTGTGGCTACCCAGTTTTCACCCAACCACCAAGAACATGAAAGGGATCGCACAGAGTTTGATTAGGGGTTCGCATTGAGCTGCAAATCGATAGAATGCAACCTATGCTCCAGATTCGCAAAGATAAGGGGTTATGCTGGCTCCGCGCCGGCGAGGCTGAATCACACCACGCGCTGGTACTGTTCCACGGTCTGGCCAGCAACGCCTCGCGCTGGCGCGAGTTTGCACGCAATGCAATGCGAGACTCGCAACTGCAGGGCTGGAAGATTCTCATGCCGGACCTGCGCGGCCATGGCGCATCGCCGCGTCGCGGCCGGGTCAACATCGAAACCTGGATCGAGGATTTCCGCGAAATGCTTGGTCGCGAGCAGATCCGCAATTTCATTGTCGGCGGACATTGCATGGGCGCCAACCTCGCGCTGCACGTCGCCGCCAGGAGGCCCGCCGGGCTGGCCGGACTAATTCTGATCGAGCCGATGGTGCCGGAGGCCCGGGCCGGGTTTGCAGCACGCTTTGGCCGCTTCCGCTTCATCCTGCCACCGCTGGCGGCACTGGCGGGCGCCCTCAATTGGTTCGGTATCGGTCGCAGGACCTTTCCCGTTCTCGACCTGGAACAAAGCGACGTGCAGGCACGGCGCGAAAGTGAAGCTGCCGGCGGCGATTTCGTCGCCAATTACGCCTCGCCGTTCAGAGACCTTCGCTACATGCCCACCGCCAGCTACCTGGCCGCGCTGCACCAGACCCTGCGCCCCCTGCCCGAGCCGGAAGTCATTGACTGCCCGGTGCTGGCCCTGCTCTCGGCCGGCGGCCTGTTCGGCGGCCCGTCCAGAACCCGTGCATGGCTGGAAAGAATCGGGCAGGCCGAAATTGCCGAACTCGACGCCCGGCACTGGATTCCCACCGAACAGCCCGACGAAATGCGCGCCCGAATCGCCGATTTTGCGCGCGGCACTATGATGGAGCCCACCCGACAGGACTGATTCCGGCAGTCAACGCTATTCGTCAGCGCCGATCAGCGGAACAATACGCGACAGGACTTCGCGCAAAAGAACTGGGTCTGCAGCCACGGCTTTTTTTGCCTTGCGCTGTTGCCAGTCGAGCGTGTGGATCAGGTTGGTCACGACTACGCTGGGGCTGTCCAGGCTCTCTATCGGCACTTCAGTCGGCGCGCCGCGAATGCTGGTGCTGACCGGACAGCAGATCAGCAACCCCGTGCGCTGATTGTAGGCCTGGCTGGTCAGGACCAGTGCTGGACGATACTTGCCAAGCTCCTTGCCCCGTACCGGTTCAAAATCAAGCCACACGATCTCGCCGCGTCCGGGCACGTAGCGCGGCATCAGTCGGCCGTTTCGTTCGGCAAAAGGTCGGGGAGTTCGTCGACGTGGGCCGTGTACGGGGTCAGCCCGTCAACAAGTTCGGCTTCTGTCCATGTTCGGGCAGGCCGCGTCTGTTTTCGAATCAGCAGGCCTTCCGGACCGGCTTCGATCGTCACTGGCGTGTCTCGTTCCAGACCGGCGAGTTCCGCGACGACTCGCGTGATGCGAAGCCCCATGCTGTTGCCCCAGGCTTGAACGCGACCTTCGAATCGGGGTGGAGTATGAGAGTTTGAAGCCATAAGATCGTCACACCTGAATGGGCTATACAAAGTATAAACAAATCAGCCGGGCAAATCAATCTCAACGCAGCACGCGCGGCAAGCCAGGCAGCGTGAAGTTCTTGCGCATTCCAAGAGGTCTACCGGAAACCCTTCAACCCGTCCTGAAACTGTTTGAACCAATACACGCCCTGAATCGCGGCGCGGCCGAACGGGCCGCCGGCCCAGGCCGGGCCCCAGGGTTGGAATTGAACCAGGCGCGCATCGTCACCGGTCATCGCCTCGGCCAGCACTTCACCGGCCAGTGTGGTGGTGGCCATGCCATGGCCGCCGAAGGCCAGCGCGCTCCACAGGCCCGGTTCGATTTCGCCCAGGATGGGCATCTGGTGGCGCGCGTAGCTCATCCAGCCGCCCCAGGCGAAGTCGATCTTCACTGCTTCAAGCGACGGGAACACTTTCAACATGTCGCGATACAACAGGCGCCGGATGGCCCGCGGATCGCGGTCGGCAATCGAAATCCGGCCGCCCCACAACAGCCGGGTATCGGGAAGTGGGCGGTAGTAGTCGAATGCAAACCGGGTGTCGTAGACGGCATTGCCGCCGGGAATCAGTTCCCGCAGCCGTTCGCCCAGCGGCTCGGTGACCATGATGTAGGTGCCGATGGGCTGGATGGCGCGCTGCAAACGCGAACACAAGCTGCGCTCATAACCGCCGGTGGCCACAACCATGCGTTCGGCCCGGATATCGGCGTGCGGCGTTTCGACCTTCCAGCCGCCACCCATGCGCTGGATACGCAATGCGGGGGTCGATCCGGCGACAGTTGCCCCTTGCTGTCGCAACTGTTCGGCCACGACCCGGGCATATTGCAGCGGGTTGAAATGAAACGAACCCGGCTCGATCAGGCCGGCGCCGTAGCGCTGTGAGCGAACGTAGTTGTGCATCTGCTCCGGCTCGACCCGGTCCAGCCGGAAATCCAGATCTTCGGCCATGCGTTGGCAAAACTGTTCCAGCCGTCCCGCATCGCCGAACCAGTCGGCCAGCAAAACCGGCGCATCGGAAACCGGCACCTGCCAGTCCTGGCAGCGCTGCCGGATCAGCGCCACAGCCTCGCGCGTCCAGCCATACAGCCGGCGCGCGTGTTCGGCTCCGATCTGCCGGACCAGCGCCTCGTTGTCCAGTGAGTATCCCGCGAAGACGAAGCCGCCGTTGCGTCCCGAGGCGCCCTCGCCCGGCTCACCGCGCTCAATGACCATGACTTCATCGACACCACGCCCAATCAGCCCCAGGGCAGTGCTCAGGCCGGCCAGACCGGCGCCGATGACCAGCGTCCCGACCCGGCAGGTTCCTGTCAGGCCAGTCGCCGCGACATCCGCGGCCAGCGCGTGCCGGTACCAGGTGGGCACGTGAAAGCGGGCTTGCATTAGTTCTGTCCTGTTCATTGGGATCACGGGTTCGCCTGATAGAATATTGTGCTGTTAAACCAAACAAGTCGCGAATACTTCGGAGGCAGACCATGGGCAAATCCACCAACTACGAAGCCAAGGTGCCCGACGACGACGGCATCATCCCCTATACCGACGAGGAGAACCGCATCTGGAGCGAGTTGTGTGAGCGCCAGATGGAGATCATTCCAGGCCGGGTGTGTGACGAATTCATGCAGGGGCTTGAAACCCTGAAACTGCCGCGCGAGCGAATTCCCCAGCCCGGTGAGGTGTCCGAGGTGCTGATGGAGAAAACCGGCTGGCAGGTCGCGCCGGTGCCGGCGCTGATCAATTTCGATCGCTTCTTCAAGCTGTTGAGCGAGAGGAAGTTCCCGGCCGCGTCGTTTATCCGCTCGCGCGAGGAAATGGATTACCTGCAGGAGCCGGACATCTTCCACGAGATCTTCGGCCACACCGCGATGCTGGTCCATAAGAGTTTTGCCGATTTCACCGAGGCTTA
The DNA here is from genome assembly GCA_964453565.1 of uncultured Halomonas sp. GTDB lineage: Bacteria > Pseudomonadota > Gammaproteobacteria > Xanthomonadales > Wenzhouxiangellaceae. The sequence continues at coordinate 14,537 of CAYVPB010000022.1, read as the reverse complement.
TGGCAAGGCGGGAATGAATGCATCGAAGAAGGAGCGGGTTTTTCTGGCGCGGCTGTATTGGTTCACGGTCGAGTTCGGCCTGCTCAATACGCCTGGAGGCACCCGCATCTATGGCGGCGGCATCGCCTCGTCGCCGGGCGAGACCGTTTACGCAGTCGAAAGTCCCGAGCCGATCCGGCGGCCATTCGATCCAATCGATGCATTGCGCACGCCTTACCGCATCGACACCTACCAGACCGTCTACTACGTACTCGACCAGATGGACGACCTGTTCAGCCTGGCCGAAGCGGACCTGCTGGGCCTGATCCGCAAGGCCCGGGCAATGGGCGAGTTTGAACCGACTTATCCACCCAAGGAAAAGGAAGCAGCCTGAACATGAGCGAACAATTGCAAGACAAGAAATGCACCCCCTGCGAGGGCGGCATGAGTCCGCTTGATCGAGCACAGGCAAAAGACATGCTGAAGCAGGTCCCCGACTGGCAACTCAGCGATGACGGCAAGAAGATTTCCCGCCGTTTCGAGTTCAAGGGCTTCTACAAGACCATGGCCTTCATCAACGCCATGGCCTGGATCGCCAACCAGCAGGGACATCACCCGGATTTCGAGGGCGGCTACAACTTCTGTCTGGTCAACTTCACCACCCACGCGATCGACGGCTTGAGCGAGAACGATTTCATCTGCGCGGCCAAACTCAACGCCCTGCTGGATGAATGAGGCCACAGGCCCGGCCCGGCCGGGCTCGATCGAACCGCGAATCGATCGGTTCCGGCAGGCGCTGGAAGCCGTCAACCGGGTCATTCTCGGCAAGCGCGACCGCATCGAACTGGCATTTTCCGCGCTGCTGGCCGAAGGACACCTGCTGATCGAGGACCTGCCCGGGGTGGGAAAGACGACCCTGGCGCAAGCAATGGCGTTGGTCATCGGCGGCTCCTGGCAACGCGTGCAATTCACCAGCGACCTGCTGCCGGCCGATATTCTCGGCCTATCGATCTGGAAACGCGGCGAAGAACGCTTCGAGTTCCGTCCCGGGCCGATCTTTGCCAACGTGGTTCTGGCCGACGAAATCAACCGCGCCACGCCGCGCACCCAGAGTGCGCTGCTCGAAGCCATGGCCGAGCAGCAGGTGAGCGTAGACGGCCACACGCATTCCTTGCCGTATCCCTTTTTTGTCATCGCAACCCAGAATCCAGTGGACCTGGTCGGCACATATCCGCTGCCCGATTCGCAGCTCGACCGCTTTCTGCTTCGGATTCGCCTTGGCTATCCCGACCCGGCCGAGGAACGCGCACTGTTGATCGAGCCGGATCGCCGGACTTTGCTCCGCGAACTGGAAGCCGAGCTTGAGCCCGATGATTTGCCGCGGCTGATCGAACTGGCAAGATCGCTGCACGTGTCCGATGCGCTACTCGACTATGTTCAGGCGCTGGTCGCGGCAACACGCCGGCATCCCGCACTGCGCATGGGATTGTCTCCACGCGCAGCGCTGGCGCTGCTGCGCAGTTCGCGCTCGCACGCGCTGTTGCGCGGGCAGGACTTCGTTCTGCCCGACAACGTCAAGCAGGTCTTTCCGGCACTGGCCGCACATCGTCTGCAGTGTCATCCCGACAGCGGAGAGCCCGAGGATGTCGTCGCACAGATCCTCTTCGATACCGCAATTCCCTGAGGGAAATGCCGCCGCCACCGCCGTAATCCGGCAGTGGCTGACGCAGCTACGCAAGATTCCGGCCACGCTTGCCGAACCGGTTCGGCGTGGCCTGGATCGCTGGATTCGGCGGCGGGGCCCGGTCAACCCACCGCTGACGCTGCGCTACCGCCAGATCTACATTCTACCGACCGGCTTCGGCTGGCAATTGGGAGTGCTGCTGTTCGCAATGCTGCTGGGCAGCCTGAATTTCAACAACAGTCTGGGCCTGTTTACCACGTTCCTGGTTGCCGGCATCGGCCTGCTGGCCATGCATGTAACGCACCGCAATATCGACGGTCTTGAAATCACTGGCTGCCAGGCGATTCCGGTATTTGCAGGCCAGCCGCTGGTGTTGCGCGTGCGGGTCCGCGAGGCCCGCGACCGGGCGCGCGGCGCGCTGGTCATCGATGCCCCTGGCGGCAACCATTCTCGCGGTCAGACACTTGAAGCCGGTGCCAGTGTGGATCTCGAACTCGAATTCGCCACGCATGAACGAGGCTGGCGGGAATTGCCACGCCAGCGCATCGGCACGCGTTACCCGCTGGGGTGCTTTCATGCCTGGAGCTGGTTCTGGCCGGAACGCCGGTTCATCGTATGGCCACGCCCGGCCAGTGATGCCCCGCCGCTGCCGACCGGGGGAGCTCGCAATTCGGTCGATTTACCGGGCGATGAAAGCGATGAGTTTCACGGCCTGCGCGACTGGCGCCAGGGTGACCCGCTGCACCGCATCGCCTGGAAGGCCAGCCAACGCCATCAGCACCTGCTGGCACGGCAATTCACCCGCCCGGAACGCGCCCACATTGTCCTGGATCTCGAACAGGCACCCGGGCGCGACCTGGAACAGCGGATCTCCGTCCTGACCCGCTGGGTGCTGGAAGCGGACCGCGCCGGAATCGACTACGGCATAGCCCTTGCGGGCAATAATATCGCGCCGGGGCGCGGCGAAGCGCACCGGGTGCGCTGCCTCGATGCGCTGGCCGAGCATCGGTAGCGGTCGGGTCATGAAAAAGGACCTATCGCGCCAAACCGTCGCACTGGCCATTGCGGCCATGCTTTTTTCATCGCTGCCCCACCTGTTCGCGATGCCGCCGGCCATTTCCCTGGCGATACTCGGTGCGGCCGGCTGGCGGCTGAGCGTCGAATTCCGCGATGCTGGGCGCCCCGGCTGGTTGCTCCGGCTTATGCTGACCGTCGGCGGCCTGGGTCTGATCATCGCGCATATGGCTGCACTGGGTGGAAGGCGCGTTGCCACCGCCATGCTTTGCGTCATGCTGGCACTCAAACTCACCGAAATGTTTCGCGTCCGCGACGCGCGCGTGGTCGCCATGCTGGGCTACTTCCTGATTACGACCCAGTTCCTGTTCAGCCAGCGTCTGGAAATGCTTCCCTATCTGCTGGCCGGCTGCTGGCTGGTCACGATGGCGCTGATCCAGGTGCAACGCGATGACGACGGCTTGCCGCAGCCCCGGACCATCCTGCCGCTTCGAACGCAATTCGCCCCGTTGATGCGTGCCGGCGCGATGCTGACGGTTTTTGCGCTGCCGTTTGCGCTGGTCACCTTCATGCTGTTTCCACGTCTGAGCTCGCCGCTTTGGGGCATGCCGGAGGCGACATCGGGGCGCAGCGGGCTTTCCGGTGAAATGTCGCCGGGCCAGATTGCCAACCTGTTTCTGGATGACAGTCCGGCATTCCGCGCCAGATTCGAGAGCGCTTCGCCAGCCCGGCAACAGCTTTACTGGCGCGGCCCTGTGCTGTGGGACTTCGACGGCCGGACCTGGAAAGGCTCGATGTACTCGCAGCGCGAGCCGCATCGGCTTCCTGAACACGGCGAGGGCACGTTGAACTACACCGTGCAGATGGAACCCAGCGATCGGAAATTGCTGTTTGCGCTGGACTATCCGAACGACTGGCCCGAAGATGCGACTCTCAACGCCGATTTTGAATTGCGCCGGGATTCACCGGTCACTTCGTTGACCGAATACCAGGTCCGCAGCCAGCCTGATTTCGTCGACATGCCGCTCCTGCCGCCGGTCTTGCGCCAGGCCGCCCTGACTCTGCCGGAAGGCAACAATCCTCGAACAAGAGCATATGCGGCCGAACTCAGGTCGACATATTCCGACGATGGCGCTTTGATCGAAGCCGTACTGGCGTGGTTCAACCGCGAAGAATTCTTCTACAGCTTGCAAACCGTGCCGCTGGGTCGCCACGGTGCCGATGAATTCCTGTTCGAGCTGCGAAGCGGATACTGTGAGTACTATGCTTCGGCATTCGCGATCCTGATGCGCGCGGCCGGAATCCCGACCCGTGTCGTCACCGGCTACCACGGTGGCCTGTGGCAGGCCACCGATGAATACCTGCTGGTGCGCCAGTCCGATGCCCATGCCTGGGTCGAGGTATGGCTGGCGGATCACGGCTGGACCCGTGTTGACCCGACCGCCGCGGTGGCGTCAGGCCGGATCGAGAGCGGTCCACGCGCCGCCATACCCGGGGCGCGCGGCTGGACTGATGCCGACTGGCTGTGGAATCTGCGCAATCATTACGACCGGCTGCAGCACTTCTGGAATCGCCAGGTGCTATCGTTCGATTTCGCACGTCAGCAGCGGCTGCTCGCCGGAATCGGGCTGGACGGGGTCTCGAGCGGAATCCAGGCACTGCTGCTGGTTGTGCTGGCGATGGTTGTGGTCGCACCGCTGGCTTTCGTGATGCAAAAAATGATGCGACACCGGCGCCGCCGGGACCCGCTGGACCGGGCCTGGCTGCGAGTGCGCCGCCGGCTTGCCGCCGCGGGCATCCCGTCCCGACCCAGCGATTCACCTCTGGAAGTCGCCGCACATGCCGGACCATTAATCGGCGATGGTCACGATTTGCTCACATTGTGCACGCAATATTGCAGACTTAAGTACGGTCAAATCGATAACGGTACAAAGTTGAATGAGTTTATCCGTCGGGCGCATCATTTCAGGCCGTCCTGATTGAACCAATGCCCTCGCCGGACCGTCGAAACAGGTGAATGAACAGGAGCTTGAACGATGAACATGTTGCGTATCGTCATGACTTTTTCCGCGCTGGCATTGATTGCCGGCTGTTCGACCATACCCAAACCGATTGCCGGCGAGCAATATAGTGAAGCACCGCTGCCCTCGCAATCCGCGGAGCGCAGCGTTGGCGCTCCCATTCGCTGGGGTGGAACCGTCATCGAAACCCGCCCCCAGCGCGACCGCACCTGTATCGAGGTACTGGCCAAGGAGCTGGACCGAAGCGCATCTCCGCAAATCGGAGACGACAATTTCGGCCGTTTCATCGCCTGTCGAAACGAGTTCATCGACCCCGAGATCTTTGTCAGCGGTCGTGAAATCACGGCCGTCGGCACCATCGCCAGAATCGAAACCGGAAAAGTGGGCGAATTCGACTACCACTACCCGGTCGTCAATGCAGACGCCATCTATCTGTGGCCAGAGCGTACAGACCAGAACGTCTATCCGTATTACGGATCGTTTTATTACTCGAGCTTCTACCACCGCGGCTTCTATCGCTATCCGTACAGTCGCTTCGGATTCGGCGTCCATCATGGCCGAAGCTTCTCGCCCTATCGTGGATCAGTGCGTCAGTCAGATCAATCATCCGGCAGCAGCGTCCGGAAATCGGAGAAATCCGGCAACTGAAATCCCTTCAAAGCCATGACGACCGAGACGACGCCCTGCGGCCAGGGCTGTTATTTGATATAGTATATGGATGAAGCTTTCAGCCCGGCAGCAAGAAATACTCGATTTCATCCGCGAGCGCATCAGGTTCGACGGACTGCCGCCCACTCGCGCCGAAATCAACACTCACTTTGGCTTTTCCTCGCCCAATGCGGCCCAGTCGCACTTGCGTGCGCTGGAAAAGAAGGGCGCGGTCACGATCAATCCCGGCCTTGCGCGCGGCGTCATGCCGTCAGATTTCGATGATTCCATGCACCCGGGCAACGGTGTACCGATCATCGGCCGGGTCGCAGCCGGCTCACCCCTGCTGGCAGTGGAAAATCACGAATACAGCGTCCAGCTCGACCCGGCACTGTTCCATCCCCGGCCGCATTACCTGCTTCGTGTAACAGGCGAAAGCATGAAGGATGCCGGCATCCATGACGGGGATCTGCTCGCGGTTCATCGAACCCGCGAGGCCAGTCACAAACAGATCGTGGTGGCACGGGTCAATGACGAAGTCACGGTCAAACGCCTGCGCCGGCGCGGCCGAGGCATCTGGCTGGATCCGGAAAACCGCCGTTTCAAGCCGATCCAGGTCGCTCCTGCCGACGACTTCGCCATCGAGGGCCTTGCCGTAGGCATTCTGCGCAACCTGTGACCCAGCCTGATCGGGCAATAGCCCTCAGGCAATATTCAGATCGTATTGGTCCCGATCCGCCAGGAACGGAGACTTCTTTCTGATTTCGCTCAGGCTGGCGAAATCAAGTGTGCAGGTGACAATCTGCTCGCGCTCATCCAGCGGGCCGGCCAGCGCATCGCCCAGCGCATCCCAAACCACCGAGCTGCCCGGATACTCCACCCCTTTGCCGTCGACGCCGGCGCGGTTGACGCCGATCACGTATGCCTGGTTCTCGATCGCACGCGCACGCAGCAGGCAACGCCAGTGTTCGGCCCGCGGGCTGGGCCAGTTGGCGACGAAGATCTGCAGCTCGAAGGCGTCATCGTTGCGGCACCAGACCGGAAATCGCAGGTCATAACAGACCTGCAGGTCGACCCGCGAACCGAACAGATTCGTGCGCACGCGCCTGTTGCCGGCCGTATAGCGCTTGTCCTCACCTCCGAATCCAAACAGATGCCGCTTGTCGTAGCAATCCATGTTGCCGTCGGGATGCGCCAGCACGAAGCGGTTGAAGATGCGTTGGTCTTCGACGGCAACCAGGCTGCAGGCAATCGCCGCGCCGCGGCTTTCAGCCTGTTCGGCAAGCCAGCGCTGGTCGGCACCCTCAGCCAGCTCCTGCAGTCGCTCCTGGTCGCCGAGAAATCCGGTGGTACAGGTCTCCGGCAACACGTAAAGATCACAACCCGGCGCCCGGTCCATCAGCACGGCGAGATTTTGCCGGTTGGCCGCCGGATCCGCCCAGCGGGTATCGGCCTGGATCAGGGCACACCGGATTTTTGCGTGTGGCTCCGATTGCATTTCAGGTCCTTTCCGTTTCGCGAGGTCGCAACCATATTATTTCAGGAATCGCACAGATCCACAGCATGGGATGTTTTTTCGGATGGTTTATCATGCGGCAAGCGTGGCAGAATCGAATCATTGGCTCCACGAATCAGAGGTCTCCAGCATCATGCGCCTACATCATCTTGCACTGATCGTATCGATCGCCGGCTTGGTCACCCTTGTGATCGGAGGCCCCGGTTACCGGCTCGGACTCTGGGACCTGGGATTCGGCCTGCTTGGCGCACTGCGCTATGCAAGCTACCTCGGAATTGCGGGATGCCTGCTGGCGGCAATCTTTCTGGCCATTCCGCGGACGCGAAAAAAGCATGCAACCGAATTGATCATCGCGCTGGTCATCGGCGCCATCGCCATCGTTGTGCCGCTGCAAACCCGCAGTCTCGCAAGCAACCTTCCGCCTGTTCACGACATCACCACCGACACCATTGACCCGCCGGCTTTCATCGATGTCCTGCCGTTTCGGGCCGATGCGCCCAATCCGCCGGAATATCCGGGCGAAGAAGTGGCCAGCCAGCAGCATGAGGCCTACCCGGACATCAAGACACTGGAAGCGAACGTGCCGCCGCCGCAACTGTTCGATCTTGCGCTGGAAGTCGCCGAGCGCCAGGGCTGGGAAATTGTCTCGGCCGTCCCCGCCCAGGGAAGAATCGAGGCCACCGCCACAACCTTCTGGTACGGGTTCAAGGACGATGTCGTCATCCGCATCCGCCCGGCCGGCAGCGGCAGCCAGCTCGACATGCGCTCCAAGTCGCGGCTCGGCCGCAGCGATCTTGGCGCCAACGCCGAGCGCATCCGGGAATATCTCGAGCCACTGGAAGAGCGTCTATAAACGCCGCCTTGACCCCGTGATTGCGGGATGGCGCATAATATTTTTACATTTTCTTGACGATTGACCGGCGTCAATTGCATACTCAAGCTTTCCGGGGAGGAGATCAACGTCATGAAAATCCGAAACACCACCACAACCACAGTCCTTGCCGTCGCCATTGCCAGTGCTCTGGCAACGGCCACGGTCCGGGCCGATGTTTCGACCGAGACCGAAGCCGATTCAGATCAGGCCCGAGTTGAAGGCGAGACAACCACCGCGGCCGCTCAGTCACAATCGGTGCCATCGCCGCGGCGCGAGCGATCCTCGGCGGATCTTGAAGATGTTCTGGTCGTCACCGCAACCAAGCGCGAGCAGACGCTGCAGGAAGTGCCGTTCTCGATCAACGCCCAGACCCAGGCCGACATCCAGCGCACCGGCGCCGGGTCGCTGGAAGAACTGGCCCGCAACGTCGCGGGGCTGACCGTCCAGAACCTTGGACCGGGCCAGAGCCAGGTCGCGATTCGCGGCGTCTCGGCCGGCCAGATCGTACGCGACCAGCCCGGCGTCAAGGAACAGGTCGGCGTCTATCTGGACGAATCGGTGATCTCGCTGTCACTGTTCACGCCGGACCTTGACCTGTACGACCTCAGCCGGGTCGAAACCCTGCGCGGGCCCCAAGGCACACTGTTCGGCTCCGGCTCGATCGGCGGCACCATCCGCTACATCAGCAACCAGCCGAATTTGCTCGAGCATGAAGCCTCGTTCGAGGCGGAGCTCAACACCATCGACAGCGGCGGCACCGGCGGCCATTTCAAGGGCATGGTCAATGTACCGCTCGGCAACGGCAGCGGCGCCTTTCGTCTGGTCGGCTATCACACCGAATACGGCGGCTTTATCGATGCGCTGCGCGAAGGCGGCGGCGTGACCAGCAACGTCAACGACGGCAGCCGGTCAGGCATTCGCGCCGCACTGACATTCGAACCCACCGACACCATCTCGATCACGCCCCGGATCATCTACCAGGACATCGAGACCGACGGTTTCAACCGTCAGGAAGTGTTCAATCTGTTCGCCAATGAATTTACCACCGAACGCCCGGCGGTCACTTTCGACGAGCGCGAGCAGTTCCTGTTGCTGGACGAGGAATTCGAGGATGAATTCCTGCTGCTGGATCTAACCGCATCAGTCGGCTTCCAGACCTTCGACCTGACCTCGGTGACCAGCTACACCGACCGCGACCTGCTTGTCAGCCGCGATGCCAGTTCCTTGAGCGGCAGCGTCTCGGTAGACCTGGGGTTTCCAGACGAATCGGTGTTGCTGCCGTCAAACCTGCGAGACACTACCAAAGTTGAACAATTCACCCAGGAGATTCGACTGAGTTCCAATACCGAGGGCACGTTCGACTGGCTGATTGGCGGGTTCTATTCCGACACTGATCGCGTCTACACCCAGCGGCTGCCCACGCCAGGCTTCGATGCGTTCACCGATGCCGTTCTCGGGGAAGGAACCTCTGCCGCGGTCGCCAACGGCTTTCCCGCCGACTCACCGTTCAACTCCGACCTGCCCTATAACATCGAGCAGATTGCATTTTTCGGCGAGGCCACCTGGTATGCCACCGACCGGCTGGCACTGACTGCCGGCGGCCGCTATTATGATTTTGACGAAGTGCGCACCATCACCACCGGCGGGCTTTTTGCCGCCGGAGATACGGCCGTGGTCGACAAGACCTCCTCCAGCGGCTTCACACCCCGCTTCCTGGCCAACTACGAGCTCACCGAAGAGGTTTCTCTCAATGCCCAGATTTCGCAGGGTTTTCGGCTCGGCGGCGTCAATGATCCGTTGAACATACCGCTGTGCACGCCGGAAGACCTTGAGATTTTTGGCGGCTTTCAGGACTACGATGACGAAACCCTGTGGAACTTCGAACTGGGCGTCAAGGCGGAGACCCGGACCACTACTTTCAACGCCGCGGTATTCCACTCCGAGATTGATGACCTGCAGGTCACGCTGGATGCCGGCTCGTGTTCGTCGCGCGTGGTCTTCAACGTCCCCAGCGCAACCACCACCGGGGTCGAGGCCGAGTTCACCTGGGAGCCGACCGACCGGCTGTTCTTCACCCTTGCCGGCAGCTATGTCGATGCCGAGTTCGACTCCACCGTGCGCGATGGCGACGGCAACATCATCGGCGGCATCGAGGATGGCAACCGGCTGCCGACGGTGCCGGAAACGCAGTTCTCGGCCAGCGCCGCCTATACTCACCCGCTGGAATTCGGCAACACTCCGGCCGAGGGCTTCGTGACCGCTTCGTTCCAGCACGTCGGTTCGCGTTTCACCCAGCCCGGCGACCAGGTTGCCGGCGCGGGTAACTTCGCCCACGGTCTTCCGTTCGGCGGCATGACCGGAGACGAAGTCACCTCGCTGGACCTGAAACTGCCGTCTTATGAGATCTTCTACCTCAGCGGCGGTCTCGACTTCGGTCGCTACGTGGTCACGCTGTTTGTCGACAACGTGTTCGACAAGAACGCCCTGCTGTCATTCGACCGCGAGCGCGGCGGGCGCGCCCGGCTGGGTTTTCACACCAATCAGCCGCGCACGTTCGGTGTCAATCTGCGGGCGAATTTCTGATCGCAGCAAGGCGATTTCCCGTCTGATATCAAAGCCGTACCCGCTCTGCGGGCACGGCTTTTTCGTTTCAACCCGGTTTTTTGGGCGGGCTCAACGAAAGTTCCATCCGAATCAACGGCCGCGGGCCGGCCCAGAGCGGAACGGTCCGGTTCGAGGTCTCGCGAAACCCGAGTTTTCCGTACAGTGTGCTGGATGCCTCCAGTCCATCCGTGGTTTCCAGAAAGACCCGCTCGATACCTGAATCCCGGCAATAATCCAGTGCAATCTCGACCAGCCGCAGCCCCAGGCCCGCACCGCAAAAATCTTTTTTCAGCAGTACCCAGCGCAACTGGGCCAAGGCTTGGCAGCGCAAGGCGATTGCACAACAGCCGACCAGCTCGCTTCCCGGCGGTTGACCATGCTCCAGCAACCAGATACGCCCGTTGAATCCGTTTTCCAGGCCATATTCGGCAATCGTGCGGGCAACAAAAGCCTCGAAGTTCAGGCCGTATCCCGGCCATTGACTGTACACCTCACCGTGCAGCGCAATCAATCGGCCAAGGTCGCCGGGCCGAAGCTCGTGACGAAGGCGCAGCCCATCCGGCCAGGCATCGACTCTGCTGGTCATGCGCTCTCCCCATGTCGCGACAGACTGAAGGCCGGCTCCACCACGCGCTCGCCGAGCACGCTTTCGGCCGCCAGTTCCCCCAGCGCGGGCCCGTGCTTGAAACCATGTCCGGAACCGCCACCGACCAGCCACAGGTTGGCGGCTTCGGGATGTTGATCGACGATGAAATCGCCATTGGCGGTATTGGTGTACTGACAAACACGCGCCTCGACCAGCGGAGCACCGGCCAGGCCGGGAAATCGTCGGCTCATGTAATCGCGCGCCGCTTCGATTCCTCCTGCGGAAGGCGTCCGTTCGGCCTTCTCGGGATCAATTTCCGGGCCATGAGTATCATCTGCGATCTTGAATCCGCGCCGTTCGCTGCCCGGAATCCCGTACCACAGGCGCGGGCCGAAATCAGCCCATACCGGCAGATGCTTTTCGTCATGAACCTTGTCGCCCACCGGCGTGCCGAAGTAATACACTTCCTGTCGTGATGTTGAAAGCAGGGGACCAAGCAGATCGGGGAAGAGTCCGGCCAACCACGGCCCGCAGGCAAAAACGAAATCATCACCCTCCACAACCTCGCCGCTGGAAAGGCGAATCGACTGCACACGCCCGCCGTGAAAGCGTCCCGGCGAAGCCCGACCCTGGGTGACTCGCCCACCGGCCTGGCGAAAGGCCTGCACGACCGCGTGACAGGAACGACGGGCCAGCAGATAGCCGCTTTGCGGCTCGAAGGTTGCCTGTTCTATGCCTTGCAATGCAACCTGCGGCCAGCGCGCCGCAATCGCGTCCCGGTCCAGATGATCAAATTCGATTTCCTCGGCCCGCAATGCTTCCATGCCCCGGTCGAAATACCCCGAGGCACCTGACTGGCCCAGAAACAGGACACCGGATCGATGAAACAGCGACTGGCCCCACTCGCGCTCGGCCTGCTCGAACAGCATCAGCGAGCGCGCAGCCATGCGCACGTACAGCGGATTGTCATACATGTGCCGAATGACCCGGGTCTCGCCGCCGGAACTCGAACGAGGATGGCCCGCCGCCCAGGCCTCCACCAGCGTGACATCCGCCCCGCTTCTTAACAGATTCAGCGCTGTCCAGCCACCGAACGCACCGGCGCCGATCACCACGACCTTGCGACCCACCTGAGGCGAGCCATCCGAATCTGCAAGCGCCTCTAGAGACCAGACCCAGGGCACCGCCATCAGCCCATGGAGGAAATTTCTTCTATGCATGCCAGGCTCCCGGATTCTCGATAAACGACTTTATCCGTTTCGAATCGGAACGGTCAAGCAGCCCGTGTCACAATCGGGATTCGACCATTGAGCCCGCGCAGGATGAACCCGCTCTCCACACCCCACAACTGCCCGGTATGCGAAAGCACCGCCACGCGCAGATTTCAGCAAGTCGGCGAGCGTCTGTATCACCGATGCGAGACCTGCCTTGCCACTTTTCTGGATCACTCGCAACTGCCTTCGATCGATCAGGAAAAACGCGAATACGACCTGCACAGGAATGCCCCCGACGATCCCGGCTATAAAAAATTTCTCCAGCGCCTGACACTGCCGATGCTCGAGCGATTGCCCGCAGCACAGCAGGGCATGGACTATGGCTGCGGACCGGGCCCTGCGCTGGCGGCCATGATGCGGGAAGCCGGCCACTCGGTAGCTGTGTGGGATCCGATCTATGCTCCGGATCACAATGTCCCGGAGCGGCAATACGATTTCATCACCGCCACCGAAGTAGTCGAGCACATGCACAAGCCGGCGCGCGAATTCCAGCGCATCGCCGGCCTGCTCCGGCCTGAAGGCATGCTCGGAATCATGACCATCTTCCAGACCGACGATTCACGCTTCGCCAACTGGCATTACCGACGCGACCCCACCCATGTCGTGTTCTATCGCGAGCAAACGTTCAGAGTGATCGGCCAACGCCTGGGCTGGACGCTCGACCTCCCGGCACGCAATACGGTCATCTTCACCCGTAAGCCCAGACCCCAGTCATTTCAGGATCACGGGTGAAATGCGACGGAAAGACACTGGCCGATTCCAGATTCACGCTTGGGCGATCTGCTTTCGAAATCGATATTCGCGCTTTCCGCAAGGCAATGCGAAGCATGTCAGTCGACGAGCTTCCGGTCGTCGGCGATCACATTGAAGCCCTGCTTGACCCATCTGTTGCATAGATTTCCGGCGCGAGACCACTGCACTGCCCGGTAGAGCAGCGCTTCCGAGGCGCGTGATTGCTCAATATTCAGATTCGGTAACGCTGGTTTCCTGATCCATCTGGGCGCGCGTCTCAGACCGTTCCGACTCAGAATTGGAAGCCAGTCGCCAAAAACAACGCCAGAAACAGGGCAGCCAGCGAATCCCAGGGTTCTGTTCAATGCAGTCGCGCCAACTGATGCATAAAACAAGATGCGACCCCAAGATTTCGCGAGATGCGACCCCAAGATTTCGACCCCAAGATTTCCAAGATTTTCCTCGACCCCAAGATTTTCCTTCCACGAAGCTGGTCCGCTTCAGGGGTCTGTCTCAGTGGAAGGCAGCATGCGCGTAATCACTACCTCGCAGCACCGACGGTTCATGTAGCGCGGCACGGGGTAGAGGCTGTGGGCCTCCTTGAGTGCTGCCCTGGCTATGGCCGGCACGTCGGACTGCCTGAGCTTGGTCAGGTGATCGGGTATGCCGAGCTCGGCGTTCAGATCACGAATGCGCTGGATGAATCCGTCCGCCAGTTCGGCATCGGTTTCGCCCTCGACGCCGGCCGCCCGCGCGAGATCGGCCATGCGTTTTTCCGCTGCCGGACGCGTGTAGTCGAGGACGTGCGGCATGACGATGGCGTTGGCCAGTCCGTGCGGCGTGTGATAGCGCGCGCCGAACTGGTGGGCGATGGCGTGGACATAGCCGACATTGGCCCTGGTGAACGCGGAACCGGCATACGACGCGGCAATCGACATGGCTTCTCTAGCCTCCATGTCGCTGCTATCGGCATAGGCGCGCGGCAGGTGGCGGCTGATCATGCGCACCGCTGCCAGCGCAAGGCGATCGGTATCCGGCGCGGCATGGCGCGAGAGATAGGACTCGACGGCATGGGTCATTGCGTCCATGCCGGTCGCGGCGGTCATGCCGGGCGGCAAGCCGAGCATGAGCCGAGGATCCAGTGCGGCGGCGGCCGGGACCAGCTTCGGATCAACGACCGGCTTCTTGATCTGCGCGTCGCGATCGGTCAGGACCGCTGCAATCGTGACTTCGGAACCGCTCCCGGCCGTGGTCGGGACCGCGTAAATGGTCAGGGGCGGTGCGGTCAGCTTCAGAATGCCGGTGAGCCTGGCGGCCGGCTTGTTGCTGGTAACCTGCGCTGCAATCACCTTTGCCGCGTCCATGGGGGAACCGCCGCCAACCGCCAGCACCGCGTCGCAGCCGGCCGCCTTGAGTTCGGCCGCACCGGCGTCGATCAGCGCGAAATCCGGGTCCGGTTCGACCCGGTCGAAGACCGTCGTCCGGATTTCCAGCGTAGTCAGTTGTTCGATCATGGGCTTGATGACGCCGAGCTCGACCAGCGTGGCGTCGGTGACGATGAATACGTGCCTGACACCGAATCGCGCCATGGCGCGGATCAGCTCG
>CAYVPB010000021.1:33641-38282 GCA_964453565.1 uncultured Halomonas sp. | reverse complement strand
ATCCGCTGCTGTCCAGCACCTCGTCTGCAATGCCGGTCCAGTTGGCCTGTTCCATGCGGTATTCGAGGAGCAAGGCACTATCCTCCACGACGATCTCAATCGAATCACGGCCCAATTCCTCCCACCCGAAACATAAGCCGAAAAATGGAAAAGCGCAACGCTCACTGACAAACTCCACCTGAAAGCTGCCAGTCGAGTTGAACGTTCGCGCGAACTGGACAGGACTGCGCTGACACGGCGATAAAGCAAACTGATCCTGTTGTTCAATAGTTCCGTCAACAAGCCGAGTATCACGCCAGAGCGAACCTGTCGGACAACCCGTTACAACCGCTTCAAATGACACCGAGTCACCTGCTGTTATAAATACCGGCCCTGCGGAGTCTCCATTGGCACTCAAATCCACCTCGAATTGTGATGCCACCTGATTAAGAAAACCCCAACTGGTCAAATTTGCGGTAACACCAGCAATCTGAGCGCTTCCCTGATGCACAATGTTGCCCGAAACAAGCGGCGCCACCTGAATTGGCCGTACTCTCAAGTTTTCAAATTGAAGCTGGTTTCTACGTTGGGCGGTTGAACGCCGGGTGATCTGGAACGTGACTTGCTGGAAATTGATACTCGAAGCCGGAATCACGCCGCCATCCGGTAAGTCATTGATATTACGACCACCCGGGAAAGATGGATTGAGCCGAATCACAGTGGCGGTCGGGAATGGTGCCGATAGATCCCATTCGAAACCGGGAGGCAGTTGAAGCACGATGGAGCCTTCTCCGACGTCACCCGAACTGCCCTCGCTATAGACTGGCCCGGTTAGGCTGGTAAATGCTCCACCAACGGTATTCGATGAGATCGCCTCGCCGCCGGTCGCCGGCTCCAGAGTTTGCGCGACAGCGTAACCAGACATCAGTAAAAACCACAACAGGATCAGATTCCCGCGCATGTGAGTCATATCTTTAATTCGCATTGGTCAATTGCACCCGGGCCGTGCGCCGGACCAGATTGCCGGCCGCCGCACTGCCTCTTTCAGCCGTGGCCACCAGCGAGAACACGGTATAACTCTGTCCACCCTCCTGCACGATGCCGCTTTGAGCACAGTTCAGAGTGGTGGTGAAACCGGCAATTTCCTGGCCACCTCCGCCGGGACAGGCGCCGACGGCAATGATGCCCGGGGCTTCGGCCTCGATCCGGCCAACCGCGGCGTACCAGGCCTGCTCGGCCTCGAACGCGCGTGCCGCGCCGGTCTGCTGGGTCACCGTGGTCAGCGCCACGGCCACCGCCAGCACCGCGACCACGGCGATCAGGAACACACCGACGAACAGTGCCGAGCCGCGCTGGGTTGATGGTGGATGGAAATATCGCGAATCAGACTTCGCTCCCACAGCCAGCAACCCGTGCTGTAGGAGCCTGCTTGCAGGCGAACCAGCATCCAGGATCCTTATCCGACCACGGCCGGGCATGAAGATCCGGTTCATCATGGCGCGTTCATCACCTGTGCCTGGGCGATCAGAAACACGTCCTCGCCCCCGCGAGCCATATCGATGCGCATGGTCAGCAAGCCGCGGCGGGTGGCCGTGCCCGGGTTAAAGGTGAACTCACACCCCGTGACATTCTCGGCCACCAGTTCCCCCGCACCCAGGGACGGCGTTCCCGATTGCAGGCCATAGCCGCTGAAGCGCCGCAGCTCGCCGCCATTGCAGCGATAACTGACCACATCGTCAACGACAAAGAACCGCTGGCGCGGGGAATGGGTGGCAAACGCCGGACCGGCGCCGCCGGTGTCGTAGCTGATGCTTGTTGCCGTCACCCCGGTAATCCCGGCAATGTTGTCACCGCCGTAGGCATTGAAACCAGGCTGGGCGGTATTGAAGATCGACACGCAATCACCGTTGTTGGCGGCACAGTTGGTGCCGGGCCCGCGCGTGATCATCGCCCCGGCATCCGGAATACCACCCGGCGCATCAAAGATACCCGAACTCTGCGCCGGCACCAGAATCTGTCCGCCGCCGCCGGGTGCGGGCAGGCGCCGGTAACGCCCACCGGTGCCGGTGGTGATGAACTCGACATGCCCGGCAGCATGTACGCGCACCGAATTGGGCAAGGCATTGCGCGCCTCGCGGCCGATCCGGGTCAGCGCGCTGTCGGCCGCATCCACCAGCGCCGCACGCTGTTCGATCGCCACGGCGGCCTGAAACGGCTGCACGATGAACACCACGCCGACCGCGGACAGGATCCCGATGAGAAGGATGACCAAAATCAGTTCGATCAGGGTAAATCCGGAAAAGCGCCGAAAAACTGCTGCGCGTGCGCCTGACGGCGTCCGGCGGTGCTCGAAATCCTCATGTACTGGTCGTGTACACTCCGGTTTCTGCGCTCCGGCGGCCACCGTCAGCCACCCGCTCGCGACGGTTTTGGGCGCTTTTCCCGCTTGCATGTTCATCGCCGTACATACCCGCTGCCGGGCTCGATGGTGATGACATCGCCCGATCCGGTGACGATCTGAGCGCCAACCGAGCGGCCGCGTGCATCGAACGTAAAAGTCGCACCGGTGGTGATTTCGCCATTCAACACAAATGCCCCACCCCGACTCGGATGCGGCAAAGTGCCTGAACAGACAGCCCCGCCCGCGCCGGTATAGTTCGCGGTGACCGAATCGCCCGTCGCGTCGGCAATCACCTGAACTGCACAACCCGAAAACAGCGCGACCTTGCGCGCATGACGGAGCGCGTTGGTCAGCTCATCGGCAAAAATCTGGCGTTCGAATCCACCGATGTTCAGGCGCGGTGCGGCGAACGCGGCGAGAATTCCGATCAGGACCAGTACGATGACCAGTTCGGTCAGGGTGAAGCCCGCTTGCTGACCGGGACTCGGGGGCGGATGTGGGAGCTGAAGTGATTCGTGCCTGGTTGCCGTTCCCGCAAGCTGGTTCGCCTGCAAGCAGGCTTCTACGGGGGGAATGAGGGCGTAGCGGACCGGCATCAGTAATTCCCCCGCCGGCTTTCCAGGGTCAGGTCGACAATACCCGTGTTATGGGTGACATTGACGGCGACGGTGGCCACGGTAGAATTGCCACCGACCGCAACAGTGACGTTGAAATCAGCCAGCGCGCTGATGGCGTTGCCGAACTGGTCCCGCGGCGCCTCTGACAGCCCGTCGTAACACCAGATGGTTTCCCAGGTCCCCCGGCTGCCGCCGACACAACCACTGCCACCATGGTCGCGCAACAGGATCTCGTCCATGTAAGCGGTGGCAATGGACCTGCCCTGGGCGATCAGTTGCGGGTCGGCGCTGTTGGCCACCGGCGTGATGAACACGCTGAGCAGAGCGGCCCCGGCAATGCCGATCAGGACCAGGGCGACTACGGTCTCGATCAGGGTGAAGCCGTGCTGATGGCCGGGACTCGGGACTCGGGACTCGGGACTCGGGAGCGGAATCGGGATCTGGGGTGATTCATCCCTGGTTGCTGTTCGCGCAGGTCGGTTCGCCTGCAAGCAGGCTCCTGCCGAGCTGAGTAGCAGGTGTGGGAGCCAACTCCGATTCGCGACTTTCTTCAACGCTTGTCCATGACCTGGCGACAGGGTGCCGTACTCGCAGGTTAATTCGCCTGCAAGCAGGCTCCTACAGGGCAGGGGCGGAGTCGCCTGGCGGTTCATGGGCTTCAGGGTGCCTGGGCCAGCCCCACGGTGACCAGGTCCGGGGTCGAACAGGTCACGCCGGCGCCGGTGTCGGGCACCGACACATCAATGACATTGCCGTTGATGGCCGACTCCCAGCCGTCGGCAATGGTGTTATCGGTGATCTGCTGCAAGGTGCCGGGATTGCCGGAGCCATTGACATCCGGATCGGCCAGCAGAATGGCCGCGGTGCTCATCAGCGCACCCACCGCGCCGCGGCAAACCGCGACCTCGGCCTCGTCGGAAAGATCAATAAAACGTGGAATCGCAATCGCGGCGAGAATGCCGAGGATGACGATCACGATGACGAGTTCGATCAGGGTGAAGCCTGATGTTCTTGTATAACCGGGGTGTTCGATTCTGGGCATGTGTTCGACCTCATGACCTGTATTGATGGAAGGTCCTCATCGGTGGATCGGACCTTGTCCAATCTTACCGCGAACCGACTACCGAAAATCCGCCCGGTGGCCGGGCGGATCCATCAGTCCGCTGATTCTGCAACAGTTCCTGTTATGGGGTGTCGCAGAGATTCGCCGCCGCCAAATCGGTCGGCGAATTGCTACAAGCGTTTCCGTTTACCTCGAACTCGAACGAACAAGTGGTTGAAGCAGTCAGTTCCGCTCCACCGGCGAGCGTCAAGTTGGCGGCAATTTGTGTCGGAGTGCCAACTTCCTTCTGTTCGGCTATCGTGATAGCGGCAGCGCTGAGGATGGCACCCTCGACGCCCTCACATGCTGCAGTTTGAGCTTCATCGGAAAGATCTACAAACCGCGGAATAGCCACGGCGGCCAGAATGCCGAGGATGACGATGACGATGACCAGTTCGATCAGCGTGAAGCCGCTCTGGCGGTTACGGGTTTGAATATTCATGTTGTTCACTTTCAGCTCCTTAATTGGTTTCGGGATCACCGGCCGCAGCCGCATTCACCCTTGATTTGCGTTTAATGTGTCCATATTGCCGACCCGGGCC
>CAYVPB010000021.1:0-33541 GCA_964453565.1 uncultured Halomonas sp. | reverse complement strand
CAGCCGCATTCACCCTTGATTTGCGTTTAATGTGTCCATATTGCCGACCCGGGCCGCAGCGCCGGTTCGACCGGACTTGATCTGCATCATTATGCACAGTTTATAATGCAATAACAATGCCATTTCTGGTTTTAAACCATAATTCCTGCGCACCGGCCTCTTCCAGGCGTTCTCCAGTCACGATTCCCGCCCGGAACATTTTCGCCCGAAGACAAAATTCGTCAATCATCGACTAATCGCGACCCATCCGGGCCGGAACGCTGTAACCGCAGATTACCCAGATTCACAGACTGATTACTCTCGCCAAGCCGCCAAGAACGCCAAGGATTCAGCGGCTCTCTTCAGGAAGCCGATTGACGGTGCGGGTAATTCCATGCTTATGGATCTGCACCGCAATGTCAACGATCTGCCTCCCAATCTCGTCCGCCGTCATTCTTCCCATTCCTTTGGTGTTCTTGCCTTTGGTATTCTTCGCGTCTTCGCGTCTTGGCGAGAACATATTGTTTTTCCGTGGATCGCTTGTAAGCGATGTCTGATCGGGCGCAATCATCCCAGACGCTCCAGGATCAGAACGACCAGCGCGGCCAGGCAATACATCCCAAGCAGTGCCCGGGCCACGCCCAGCGTCCGGCCCTGCTGCCAATCGATCCAGCGGTTGGCAGCGCGCTCCAGCCGCTTGAGCAGGCTGGGACGAAACAGCATCACGAGGCCGAACGGGATCAGCGCCAGGTTGAGCACCGCCAGCACCGGATAAATGGCCTGCCACAGCGGCTCGTTCTCGCCCGGCCAGACCAGCCCGGCCGCGGCTACCCGAACCAGGAACCAGCCCGCACCGGCCAGCACCGCCAGGCCGAACAGGCGATGCTGGCGATAGATCAGGCGTTCGATCCGGCACGGGGTGTCAGCCCCCTTCAGCCAGGACGCCGAATGAAGTCCGGCCGGTGGAGGGCGGCCGAAAACAAGCAGCAGATTGCCCAGCGTCCAGCCGGCCGCGGTGACCACCATCACGATCAGCGCGGTCAACAACCAGATGTCGGCCGCCTGGGTCAAAGGCCCGCTTCCGCGCCCGCCAGTTCGCGCAAGGCGTGCGAATGCCCCGGCCAGCGATGCGTGTCCAGTGCCGTCAGATGGACGCCGCGCCGCGCCTGTCCGGCGCCCAGCAGTTCCACCCGCCAGGCGAGTTCCACCGGATCTTCCGGCGCGTCTGTCAGATATTCCGGAAAACGCACCCGGTAGCGAAGCTCGCCGCTGGCTGTGTCGAAATACCAGTTCCCCGGCGGCGGCACGGCGTCCTCGCCAAGGTAATTGTCGGGCCGCTCGGACAAAAGCGACATCGGATTGATGGCGGCCAGCTCGTCCAGCGCCTCCAGCCCGCCGCGCGTGACTTTCTCGGCCGCTGCAAGCGCCAGCGCGCTGCGCAGGCTGCCGACAATGCCCGTCACATGTGAGGCTTCGGCATCGCCTCTGAGCGGCATCAGGCGGTTGAAGGCGACGGTGAACAGGATGATCACCAGCATGATGACGATGACCAGTTCGAGCACGGTGAAGCCGCCGGCTGTATACGGGCCACAACCGTGGCGGTTGCGATGGTTTGACGGCCGGATCGGATGGGATCGCGGCGTGGACGCCGCTCCTGCGGGAAGATCGCGTTGATGATCAGCCCAAAGCGGCACGGCCCACATCCCACATTGGCAGGAAAACGCCCAGCGCCAGAATCAGGACCAGCACGGCCATGAACACCAACAGGATGGGCTCGATATAGGCACTCAGATTCTCGATGTCGTAATCGACTTCACGCTCGTAGTAATCGGCGGTTTCTTCCAGCATCTGGTCGACATCGCCGGTTTCCTCGCCAACACCGATCATCTGAAGCACCAGCGGGGCGAACAGGCCGGTCGCCTCGGCGGTGCGCAGAATCGATTCACCGCGCTCGATGCCGGTTCGCATGTCGGCCACGGCCTGGCCGACATACTCATTCTCGACTGCGCGCGAGACCAGCGTCAGCCCCTGGATCAATGGTACGCCGGCGCGGTAAGTCATGGCGAACGAGCGCGCGAAACGCGCCATCGTGGCCCGGAACAGGATGTCGCCCACCGCCGGGAAGCGAAATTTCATCCGGTCCCAGCGGTATCGCCCACGCGAAGTGCGAACCCAGTACCGGAACCCGACAAACGCGGCCACCAGCGCCAGCGCAATCACCCACCACCACTGGCTGGTGAAGTTCGACACCGCCATGATGAGCTGGGTCGGCAGCGGCAGCTCGGCATTCTGGCGGGCAAAGAAGTTGGCAAATACAGGGATCACCCAGACCATCAGGATTGCCACGGCGATGAACATGGTGACGATGACCATGATCGGGTAGCGCAATGCCGCCTTGATCTTACCGCGAATCTCGCGGTCGCGCTCCAGATAGCCGGCCATGAGTTGAAAAGACTGCTCCAGGCTGCCCGAGGCCTCGCCCACGCGGACCATGTTAATGAACATCGGTGAGAACACATCGGGGTAACGGGCCATGGCCACACCCAGTTCGCGCCCGGACTCGATGTCGTCGACAAGTGCTGCAATGGCCCGTTTGAGGGCCGGTTTGCGCGTCGATTGCGCCACTCCATTGAGGCCGCGGGTCAACGGCACGCCGGCCTTGGCCAGGGTGTACATCTGGCGCGCGAAGAAGATCATTTCACCGGTATCGACGCGCTCGCCGCCTACCAGTTGCTGCCAGGCCTGGGAAACGGAGGTTTCCTCGCGTTGTTCAACCCGGTCGATCTCCACCGGCGTAATGCCGGAGTTGATCAACTGGTTGGCCACCGCATCGCGGCTGTCACCGTGCATCTGCCCGGTCACCGTCTGGCCGCGCGAATTACGTCCGCGCCAGTCGTAGGCCGCGGTCATGCGGGTTGATCCCGGCCGGCAAGTTCGTCCGGCATTGATTCGGTGAATGCATCCACTCCGCCGGCCAGACGCAGGACTTCATCGATGCTGGTGATTCCTTCCAGCGCATAGTTCAGGGCATTGAACACCAGCGACCGGAATCCTTTCTGATTGCGCGCAGCCTGCACGAAAGCGGGAGTGTCAGCCGTGCGCAGGGCGTCAGCCAGCGGCTCGTCGATCTCCAGCAATTCGTATACGCCAATGCGGCCACGGTAACCGGTGTTGGAGCAGTAAGCGCACCCGGGACCTTTCATGAATCGCGCATTGGCGGCCTGCTGCTCGGAAAGCTGCTCGGCCAGCCAGGCTTTCTGATTCACGTCCGGCGTGTGCTCCTGGCCACAACTATCGCAAACACGCCGGACCAGGCGCTGGGCGATGACCGCGTTGAGCGAAGTGGCGACCATGAAACCTTCCGCCCCCATGTCCAGCAGCCGGATGACGGTATCGATGGCGTTGTTGGTATGCAGCGTGGACAGCACCAGGTGCCCGGTCATGGCCGCGCGCAAACCGATCTCGACCGTCTCCCGGTCGCGCATTTCGCCGACCATGATGATGTCGGGGTCCTGGCGCAGCGCGGTGCGCAGCACGCGCGCAAAATCGAGTCCGATCTTGGCATGCACCTGGACCTGATTGATGCGCGGCAGGCGATACTCGACCGGATCCTCGACCGTGATGATCTTGGCCTCGGCGGTATTGATCCGGTTCAGGCCGGCATACAGCGTGGTGGTCTTGCCGCTGCCGGTCGGGCCGGTCACCAGCAGCATCCCGGACTGGCGCTCGATCAAGCGGATGATTTTCGGCAGCATCGCGTCCGGGATCCCCAGCCGTTCGAGCTCCAGCAGCCCGGCACTCTGGTCGAGCAGGCGCATCACGACCGACTCGCCGTACTGGATCGGCATGGTCGAAAGACGAACGTCAATACGGCGCTGGCGCACCCGGATCGAAAAACGGCCGTCCTGAGGCAGACGCTTTTCGCTGATGTTGAGCGAAGCCATCAGCTTCAACCGCGTGACCAGAGCCGAGGCAATGCGCCGGCCTTCGATGATCTGCTCCTGCAGTTGCCCATCGACGCGCTGACGGATGCGGACTACGGTTTCATCGGGCTCGATATGGATATCCGAAGCACCGATCTGGATCGCATCCTCGAACATCGAACGCAATAATTTGATGACCGGCGCGTCTTCGGCCGAGGTTTCGCTGTCGAGTTCGGCCAGATCGTAATCGCTTTCCGACAGCTCCTCGCCCAGCTCTTCGGCCAGGCTCGAGATTTCCTCGGTTCTGCGGTAGACGATGTCGATTGCGCGCAGCAGATCGGACTCACGCACCAGTGCAATCGATAGCGGCTTTTTCAGAATCCGGCGCAACTCATCATAGGCGAATAGATTGGTTGGATCAGCCATGCCGATCACCAGTTCGTCGCCCTTGTCTGTAAGCAAGATGGCGCGGTAGCGGCGCGCATGCTGCTCGGGCAGCAACTGCACAGTCTGGGGTCGGAACTTGTAGTGCTTGAGATCAACAATCGGCAGGGACAACTGCTGGCCGAGAAACTCCAGCAGCTCCTCCTCGCCGATAAAGCCAAGCTGGACCAGTACCCGGCCGAGCTTGTGGCCGGACTGCTTTTGCTCGATCAGCGCCTGCTGCAACTGCTGCTCGGAAATGAGCTTCTTTTGGACCAGCAGGTCGCCAAGTCTTATCTTGTAACCGGGGCGGGCGTTTTCAGACATGGGATGAGTACTCACAAATTCGAGTTTGCCAAATCACCGGGCGGCATTCGACGTTGCAATGTCTCCAGTCTTTGGGCGGCGAATCTTGCCGAGTCCGGATGATCACCACTCACCGCCTGGCTGTAGGCAGATTCGGCCGCATCAGGTTGCTCAAGCGCTTCATGCGAAAGGCCCGCGCCCAGCCAGGCCCGGCCATTGACGGGTTCGGCGTCGGCCACGATACGATAGGCCTCCAGCGCTTCCTGGTGGCGCCCAAGCTCGCGCAGGGCCGCAGCTTCCAGCAAATAATAATCGGCGTTGCCTGCCGGCGCGGGGCGGTGTCTGCCCAGAACGGCGCGCGCGGCCTCGGTCTCGCCGCGTTCAAGTCGCGAACGAGCAAGCCAGAATGCAAGCTCATACGACGCCCCGGCTTCGCCAAGACCCTCCTCCAGCACCTGCTCGGCAAGACCGGAGCGCCCGGTTGCGATCAGGGTACGCGCCAGCAGGATACGTGCCTCAGTCGCCCCGGGCTGCTGTTCCAGCAATTGCCGCAGCCGGGAAATCGCAACCTCCGGCTGCCCTCGCGCCAGCGCCCGTCGCGCCGAATCCTGCGCGCTGCGCGTCCGATCGGCAGCGGCGCCAGCTCGCCGCACGATGATGGGTGGCCGCCCGCCATCGGCAGTCGCACGCTCGACCAGTATCTCGGATTCAGATGCTGAATCGGCGGCAGGATCGGCGACTTGCCCGGCACTGTTAGTCTGCCCGACCGCCCCCGCGTAGAGACGTTTGTCCGGCACCATTTCAGCAACATTGACTTCGGCCGGTTCGGAAGCCGCCGATACCGGGTCGGGACCTGTCGCGATCGGTTCATCATTCGGTTCGCTTGCATATCCAGAGCCGGCATTGCCCGGCGTCGATATCGGCTCGCTTACAGGCCGAACGGCGATCGATGCCGGCTCCGAGTCTGTCGCGCCGATCCGGGAAGGACCCTCGATTGCGGCCTGCACGATTTCGTCGGACGCAACCGGGGCTGGTCGCTGCACCAGCCACCAGGCCAGCGTCAACACAGCCAGCAGCAACGCCAGCGTCGGCAGCAAGTAAAGCCAGCGACTGGCGCGGGCAGGAATCACCGGGCGGGCAGACCCCGATGGCATTGGCTGCTCGCGCTTTTCGAGGTCGCGCAAGGCGTCATTGAGCAGGCTCATCGCCAGCCTCCCGGGACACCGGAAAACCAGGCCCATGCGAACACGACCAGAGCCGCAACCGCCGCGGCGCGGGCAAGGCGAGCGGTCCAGCCCGGGGTTGCCGACCGGACAGATTCGGTATCGGCAATCGCACGCCGCGCCTCGGTCCTGCCGGCCCGTTCCCGACCGCGGCCCCAGGCTGCGATCAGCGCCTTGTGCGCCAGGATATTGACCAGCCTCGGCGCGCCGCGGCTGGCGCGGGCAATACTGCGAAGCGCGGCTGGCGTGAACAGCGGCTGCCGCGCGCCGGCGGCATGGGTTCGGTATTCGATGTATTCAGCCACGTCCGCGTCGGAAAGGGGTTCCAGCCGGCAACTGAAAGTGATGCGCTGACGCAACTGGCGCAGATCGGGTTGAGCTAGGCGCTGATCCAGTTCAGGCTGGCCGAACAGCACCACCTGCAGAAGTTTGCGGCTTTCGGTTTCCAGGTTGGTCAGCAGCCGCACCGCTTCCAGCGTCTTTGGCGGCAGTGCCTGGGCCTCATCGATGACCAGCACCGGCCGCATCCCCTCCGCTGCCAATTGCAGCAAACGCCTTTGAATCAGAAGATGCAGCTCGTTCAGGCTCGCCCGGGAATGGCAGTCAACACCAAGTTCATCGGCAACGGCACGCCGCAAACTGCCGGGGGAAAGCTGCGGGTCCGGAACCCACGCGCTGATGAAAGGCGGCTCAAGCCTGGCAAGCAACGCACGGCACAGCAACGTCTTGCCCAACCCGACTTCGCCAGTCACCTTGATGAAACCCTCGCCGTCGGCCAGCGCCAACTCAAGCGTATTGAGCGCGATCTGCTGACCGGGCTGCGGAAACCTGAGCGCCGGCTCCGGCGTCAGCCGGAACGGCTTCCTGGCCAGGCCGAAATGCTCAAGATACATCGTCGGGCGACCGCTTTCCGCGCGTCCTCAACGCGGCACGGAGCCGGCGGCATCCCGCCCGCCAAGCTTGCGTATGCGATCGAGCCGTTGTTGCGCCTGGTCAGCCCAGACCCTCGAATCGTCGACGACAACCGGCTGCAGAAGAATCACCAGTTCGGTCTTGACCGAACGATTCTGGCGACTGCCGAACAGGTGACCCACCAGCGGCAGGCGGCTGATGCCGGGCGTACCGATACGTTCCTCGCTGACCGTGTCGCGCATCAGCCCCCCGATCACGACCACCTCACCGGAGCGGGCACGGATGATGCTATCGGACTCACGTACGGTGGAGAAGGCCAGCGGCAGAGTTTCTTGCTGGCCACCGGTAGTGAACTGCTTGACCTGTTCGCGCACCTCGCTGATGCTGGGGTGCACATGCAGGATGATGTGGCCATCCTGACTGATCTGGGGCGTCACATCCAGCGCCACCCCGGAAAAGAACGGCGTGAGCTGGACTGTACTGGCGGTAGTCGAGGTCGCCGTTCCGGCCGCGGTCTGGCTTTCGATGCCGGTGACGAAGAACTCGTCACTCCCGACCTTGATCACGGCTTTTTGATTGTTGACCGTGGCGATGCGTGGACTCGACAGCACCCGGGTATTACCTTGGGTCTCCAGCAATTCGATGAAAGAACTGAAGTCGCTGGACCCGGCCGCCAGCGAGAAGGGACCGCCAAAGGCCGTAGTCGAAAAGCCTTCGGGCAAGGTGCCCACAGCAATGTCACGACCGGCACCGCGAATGGCCGATCGTCCTTCCTCGAACAATCCCTGACCCGCGATCTGGCCGATATTGAAATCGGTGCCACCAATCGAGAACATCGCCTCCCAGTTGATCCCGGAGCGGAACTCATCTCGCAACTCGACTTCGATGACACGGGCCTCCAGGATCACCTGGCGCTGCACGCTGCCCTCGACCGCCGCCAGGAATTCCTGCACCGCCCGATGCCCTTCCGGCATCGCGTGCACTGAAACCACCCCGGCCTGGGCATTGCTGATCACCCGGGCTCCGGCATCCGTGGCCACCAGCGATTCGATCGCCGCGGCCAACTCTTCCCAGAAGTTCGTTTCGTTGTCGGTCTGGATGCGAGTGCTGGATGCGTCGTCGTCATCCTCGCCACCAGCACCGCTGCCGGAGCGGCCGAAACTACTCCCGCCGCCTGAATCAAGAAGTGATGGCGGCAGGTTGGTCGACTGGCCCGAGGCTACCCGGGTGCGTGATACGCCGGTGCGAATCAGCGACAGGTAATCGACTTCGTAAATCCGCGTCTGCATCCGGGCCGGCTCGACGATGTAACCGGCCGAAGTCTGGCGATATTCGTAGCCATAGACCTGCCGCAGAACGTCCAGGACTTCAGGCACCGTCACGTTCCTCAACTCCAGTGATACGCGGCCGGAAAGTTCCGGATGAACGACCATGTTCCAGTCGCTGTCGGTCACCAGGCTCATCAGAAATTCGCGCGCCGACGCATCATCGACAAACACGTCGAAGCGCTCTTCGGGCGGAGCTTCGATCATCGGTTCGGGCTCAGGCATCAACAGCGCCCGGGCCTGTTCCCGGGACAGCTCCGGGGCCGAAAGTGCCTGTTCGATCGAGCGATCGATCTCCTGATCGGTCCGTTCGGCCTGTTCCCGCACCGTACCGCAGGCAGAAACCAGCAATAACAGCGCGGTGACGGTCGCCAGGCGCGTGACTTGATTGAAGTGGTTCATGGAAGCTCCCTGCCCTCGATTCCGTGGCGTTTCATGTTCAGGCGCCGGGTCTGTCCTTCGACCTCGATCAGCGCGTGGGTGGCCTCGATTGCACCGATCCGCGCGCCATCCACGGTATCACCTTCGGTGACTCTGCGACCATTGATCACCGCAACCCGGCGCTGCGGCGAGACCAGCACCGACTCCAGCCGCCAGGTTGCGTCTTGCGCACCCGGCTGGCCGCGCCAGGCCGCCAGTTCAGCCGCGCCAGGCGGACGCGTCGGGTCCGGCAACTGCGCCAGCACCGGCGCCACAACCAGCCAGAAACCGAAGACCAGCGCACCCAGCATTATTCCGAAATCGCTTTTAGACACCCAGCCAATCCTCGTCAAGAGTCAACATGTACAAAACCAGTTCGGCGCGGTTGGCCGGCCAGTCGGGGACCTCGATCCGCAGGGATTCCCAGTACAGGCCCAGCGGAAGATTTTCCAGCAGCTGGACATAGTCGATCAATCCTCCGTACCCGGACTCGACTTCTACACGAAAACGATGCACGAAAATTCCGCCGTCGCGATGATCTTCGGCTCCATCACCTGAATGCAATGGTTCGGCCGGCAGCTTGACCAGCGATACGAGATCCAGTTGCGGCTGCTCATCGAGAACCCTGCGCATCAGGCCCAGCGTCTGGGCCGGCGTCATCAAGCCGGTATCCAGGCCTGCCAATTCAGCCGACAGCCGCTGCAGGCGCCCCTCCAGCGCGGCCGCGCGTTGCCGGAGTTCGTGATTCGGATCCTCGCGAGTGCGCGTGGCGATCTGTTCGATACTGCGACTGAGCACCTGGACCCGGTCGCGGGTCTGTTCAAGCTGCGAGCCGATGTGCTCACGACGCTCGTCCAGCGGACGCAGCAGCGTGGCATCAACAATCAGGAACACAAGCCCCAGTAACCCGATCAACACCAGGGCGCGTTCACGCAGCGACATTGCGTTGACGCGTTCCTCGAGCCTGCGAATCCGCCGGGAGACCTTCATCGGGCGATCTCCGGATCACGCGTGGAAACGGAAAACTCCAGCCCGGGCAGATCATCTTCGCCAGCATGGATTTCAAGTGCCCGGAAAGCCAGGCCGGAAAATGCCGGTTCGCCGCCAAGGCGGGCGAGATATTCAGGCAACAGCGGCGCGTTGAGCATACGCCCGGCCAGCGCAACCTCCCGGCCACCTTCTGCAATCTCGATCGCGGTCAGCCAAAGCCCGCTAGGGTGACGTTCAGCCAGCGATTCCAGCCTCGCACTGATGGACAGATCGGGATCCGGAAGACGCCTGCTTACTGTCTCGCGACTGCGTACCAGCGATGCGGCACGACGCTCAAGCTGTTCCACTCGATCGATCAGCAGCGGATCCGGTTCAATTTCCTGTTGCGCGGCACTGAGTTCGGCCACACGCGCGGCCAGTCTGCCTTCCGCGGACTGCTGCTGTTGCAGTTGCTGCTGCAGCGAACCGACTCGCTGGTCCAGCAACAGCCACCATAATGCGAGCAACACCAGGAAGCCGACTGCCATCGCAAGAGAGGTGCGGGCGGAAAACACCACCTGCTGTTTGCGAAACATCGGCTGGTAAAGATTGATCTGCTGGCTCATAACGCGCGCTCCTCACGCCGCAGCGCGCCACCCACCGCAAGCATCTTCAGGGCGATGGCCGGCCCCTCCAGCGCCTGCTCCATCTCGATGTGAGTGGCCAGATCGAACACGCCGACATCAAGATCCAGCTCACCATCAAGCCAGTCGGCAAACGCCTTGCAGCCATCGAAGCATGGAAGCAGCTCAAGTGCAACCGGTGCCGGCTGCGAGAAATGGCTGCCATAGTAGTCGATCGAACGCTGCACCTCCAGCAACACCTGTGCGCGCAAGGGCTCGGCACTGATCGCCAGCTCATCGCTGGTGATTTCCAGCCGCCGGGTCATATACAGCTCATGCTGCCGGGTTATCGTCAGGATGCCGCCGTTTTGATCAAAAAACAGCATGATCATCCCGCGTGCATCAGCCTCGGTCAGCGCGGCGAGGTTGCGCAGGGCCAACTCGCTGATGTCGATGACATCAAGCTTCAGGCAAGTCGTTTCCAGCATATCGACCAGCGCGCCGACCCGGGCCGCGCGCGCCGCGACCGCATACATCTGTGCCTGGCCGCGGGGACGGTTGTGCTGTCCCGGGACCGCAAACACATCGATGACCGCATCGTCGATATGAAAGTCGATCAAATCCTTGATCCGCCAGCGAACCGCCGAGCGCAGTTCATCCGAATCGACTTCCGGTGCGTCAACCTGCAGCAACTGATACTCCTCGACATCGAGCACCACATTGAGGACGTCTCCTGCCGCGTCCATTGAACGTGCCATGCCATCCAGCGTGTCGGGGTCCTGACTCCCGTCGGAAGACGTGCAAAAGTCCGTGGCCAGTATGCGCGGCTTGCGGCTGCGAATTGAAGATATACGCGCCAGCGCACAACCCTCGCGACCGACAAACAGGCCGGTGCAGGCGGACGATTTTCCCTTGCCCGAAAAGAGGCTCATTCACAATTCCCCGGTTTACGATGCCGAGTGAGACGAAGGATTAAATGCAATTCCTGTTCCATCCCTGGGTCGGAGCAACCAAATCAGACCGGGAGGCCCTTCCGAATTCCGCCCACAAAATACGATAATTGACACAGTTTGGCACTTTTTGACTCAAATTTGGTTACCTTTTACGCCATTGACTGCACGATCCGATGCGTTGAACAGGGTGTGGGTTCGCAGGCGCTTACCCTCGAAATCGGATAAAGTGACGTGCACGCTCACCCAAACGAAGAAATCACGATATGCGCATCATTCTTCCTGTCCTACTGTTCCTGTTGCTGCCAACTGAAGTCCCGGCCGAGGTCGCGCAGCGCAGTACCAATTCCGGCAACGTGATTCTCGAAGACGTCCCGGAGATCCCGACCGAAATCCGCGATGCACTGCAGCGCTACCAGAATACCCGCTCAGCCGGACTGGCCGACTGGAGTGCCGATGGGGAGGCCATCTACATTTCGACGCGCTTTGCCGAGGTCAATCAGTTGCACCGGGTCGACCAGCCCGGCGGTGCACGTCATCAACTGACCTGGTTCGACGAGCCGATCGGCGGCGTCTCGCGGCGACCCGGTCACGACACCCTCGTGTTCTTGATGGATGAGGGCGGCAGCGAGTTCTCGCAGATCTTTCTGTTCGACCCGGCTGACGCCAGTCACAGCATGATTTCCGACGGCCAGTCGCGCAACGGATCGCTGATCTGGTCGGACGACGGCCGCTATCTGGCCTTCACCTCGACCCGCCGCAACGGTCGCTCCAATGATGTCTGGATGTTCGATCTCGAGGCCGGCGGAGAGCCCTCGATGGTACTGGAAGCTCCGGACGGTTTCGCCTGGGCCGCGGCCGACTTCGCCCCGGACGCCTCCAGCATTCTGATCCAGAAATACATCAGCATCAACGACTCGTCCATTTTCGTGCTGTCACTCAAAGACGGAGAACTGACCCAGCTCGCCGGCAGCGATGAAAACCCATCGGCCAATCGGGCGTACGGGTTTACGGCCGACGGCCGCTCGGTCCTGTTCGGCACCGACGCCAGCAGCGAACACATCCGGCTGGCGCGCATCGGGCTTGAACCGGGCGCCAGTACGGAAATTCTGACCGAAGACATCGACTGGTCGATTGAAGGCCTGACCCTGAACCACGCCCGCAATGCCGGCGTATTCTCGGTCAATCAAGGCGGCATCAGCAAACTGTACCGGTTCGATCCGGCCGACAACAGCTACAGTGCGATCAAAGGTATCCCGCAAGGGGTGATTGGCGGCGGCGCGTTTAGTCCGGACGACCGCCACCTGGGCCTCGTGATCAACAACGCCCGCTCGCCGTCCGATGTGCACGTGCTCGACTGGCAGTCCGGTGAACTGGCCCGATGGACCTACAGTGAAGTCGGCGGGCTGGATCCGGAAGGCTTCGTGATGCCGGAACTGATCGAATATCCGACCTTCGACAAGGTCGGCGGCAAGCCGCGCATGATCCCGGCGTTCGTCTACCGCCCGCGCGGCGAAGGGCCGCATCCGGTGATCGTTTCCATTCATGGCGGCCCCGAGGGACAGGCCCGGCCAACGTTCAACTCCACTTATCAGCTCTGGATCGAGCGCCTGGGCGCCGCCGTGGTCGTGCCCAACGTGCGCGGATCATCCGGCTATGGCAAAAGTTATCTGCAGCTCGACAATGGCTACCTGCGCGAGGACTCGGTCAAGGACATCGGCAGCCTGCTGGACTGGATCGCCGACCAGCCGAATCTGGATGCCGATCGGGTTGCCGTCTACGGCGGCAGCTATGGCGGCTACATGGTGCTGGCCAGCAGCGTGCATTACGGCGACCGCCTCAAGGCCGCGGTCGACATTGTCGGCATCAGCAATTTCGTGACCTTTCTGGAAAACACCGAAGACTACCGCCGAGACCTGCGCCGACCCGAATACGGCGACGAACGCGACCCGAAAATGCGCGCCCATCTTCAGGCTATCAGCCCGCTGAACAATGTCGAGAAGATCGACGTGCCGATGTTCGTCGTCCAGGGCAACAACGACCCGCGCGTTCCGGTCAGCGAAGCCGAACAAATGGTCGCCGCATTAAGAAAACAAGGCAACCCGGTGTGGTACATGAACGCACTCAACGAAGGCCACGGCTTCCGCAAAAAGGAAAACCGCGACCTGTTTTCCGAGGCTACCATCCTGTTTCTGGAGACCTGGCTGAAATAGTCGCAAACCCACGATCCTCCCGGTCCAGGCAGGAGCGGTATCCGACCGCGACAGTTCCAGACACAACATCGCGGACAAAACCAGGATTCCCGCCCTTGACCAAGGCATTCGAAGGCAGGCTCTACGCGGGAATAACGACTTGCAGGAGCAGTATCCGAACCCCTATCCTTGACTCCCGACCTCCGAGTCCTGTTCTCCGTCTTCCGCAAGTTGACACCATTCTCGTGTAGCACTACCGTCGTATCATGAAGAGTGTCACCGTCACCCTGGACGAAGAAACAGCCCGATGGGCCCGCATTCAGGCGGCCAGGCAAAACACCAGCATTTACCCATCTGTTGCATAAATTTGCGGCGAGAGACCGTTGCACTGCCCGGTATAGCAGCGTTTCCGGGGCGCGTGCTCAATTTTCCAATCCTCACATAGAGTGAGCTATGTTCCGGTTGGAAAATATCCGCGCACGCCCCGGAAACACTACTCTCCGGGCTCTCGCACTCGGAAATTTATGCAACTGATGGGTTTACAGAATGCTGGGAGAGGTGTTGCAGGAAATGCGCGATATGGAAGAGTGGCGTGATACTGCCGCCGAGCGGTTCCTTGGACGGTCCACGCGCGCCCTTCGGCACAGCGACACGGCCTATCCCGACCGCGAATCCCTGTATGACCGACCGCTATTTCGTTGATACCAACATCCTGGTCTATAGCCGAAATCCCCGAGACTCGGCCAAGCATCAAATCGCTCGGTGCTGGCTTGCCAAACTTTGGTCATCAGGAAATGGCCGAATCAGCAAACAAATGCTCAAGGAGTATTACCAGACCGTCACCCGCCGCCTGAATCCCGGCATGCCCGTTGAAGATGCGCGTGCCGACGTCCGTGCCCTTTAAACCTGGAAGCCGCTCGAGCTAAGCTCGAGCCACATTCGAACAAGCCTGGTTGATCGAGGATCGGATGAACATCTCCTGGTGGGATGCCCTGATCGTCGCCGCCGCCCGGCAAACAGGCTGCACTTTCTTGATATCCGAAGACCTCCAGAACGGCCAGACCATCGAAAACCTGACCATCTTCAACCGATTCGCCACAACGATCAACGAGCCCTGATTCCCGTTATCCAAGAATTCCACACCCCCAACCCTAGTGGTCCTTCAACCTGATAAGTTAGGATTCAGTTGGCCTGTCAGCGTCCATGGCGGCGTTCCGGCTCTTGTCAAGGGAGACAGCCATTCACTGCGAGCCGCGCCTTGCGCTGTCGACTCAGCCACACTCTGAATGTTGCAGGATTAGTGACGGGGTACACTAACGAATACGGCTGACTCCTACGAAAACCGGAAACCGTCGCGCCTTCCTGATCAGTCCTCGCCACCAGCCATCAGTGAGCGGATTGTGTCGATCGGCACCGGGAAGACGATGGTGGAATTTTGTTCGCCGGCGATTTCGGCCAGGGTCTGCAGGTATCTGAGCTGGATCGCGTTGGGGCTTTCGGCCAGCTTTTCGGCCGCCTCCACGAGCTTCTGTGCCGCCTGCTGCTCGCCTTCGGCATGAATCACCTTGGCTCTTCGCGTCCGCTCGGCTTCGGCCTGTTTTGCAATGGAACGAATCATCGATTCGTCCAGGTCCACGTGCTTGATCTCGACGTTGTTGACCTTGACGCCCCAGGCGTCGGTCTGGCGATCCAGGATTTCCTGGATATCCTCATTGAGCTTGTCGCGCTCGGACAGCATTTCGTCGAGTTCGTGCTTGCCGAGCACCGATCTCAGCGTGGTCTGGGCAAGCTGGTTGGTGGCGTCCATGAAGCGCTCGACGTTGATCGTGGCCTTTTCCGGATCGACGACGCGGTAGTACACAACGGCGTTGACCTTGACCGAGACGTTGTCGTAGGAGATCACGTCCTGGGTGGGCACGTCCATGACGATCACGCGCAGGTCCACGCGCACCATCTGCTGGATGAACGGGATGACGATGATCAGGCCTGGTCCCTTGACCTTGTCGAACCGGCCCAGCGTGAAGATGACGCCGCGCTCGTACTCGCGCAGGATCTTGATCGTGTTGGCCAGCAACAGGACGATCAGCACAACCACGGTGGTCACAAAATAAAGCATGTCAATGCTCATCAACCTTCTCCTCGGCAATACGCCGTTGTTGAATGTTTTTCGAAAGCGTCAGCGATCTTCGAAAGCCGGCTCGACCTCCAGCATCAAGCCTTCGTGCGCCATGGCGGTCACGCGCACTCGGTCACCGCGCGAAATCGCATGGCGGGAGCGGGCGCGCCAGTCCTCGCCCATCAGGTGGACGCGGCCCTGACCGCCCTGGTCTGGATCGAAATCGCTGATCGCCTCGGCTTGCGTGCCGACCAGCGCTTCATCGCTGGCCGGGCGCGGTTTCCTGAGCGTGCGCGCGGCCATGTAGATGATGGCGGCAAACAGCAGCGCCGAGAACAGCGCGAGACCAATGATCACCCCGGTATTCATGTCAAACCCCGGCACGTCGTTGTCGAACAGAATGATCGAGCCGAACACCATGGCAATAATGCCACCAATGCCCAGGATGCCGAACGACGGCACGAACAGCTCGACCGCGATCAGCGCCAGCCCCAGCGCCATCAGCGCCAAACCGGCGTAATTGACCGGCAGGATCTGAAACGCATACAGCGCCAGTAGCAGACAGATGCCGCCAATCACCCCCGGTACCAGCGCACCGGGGTTGTAACCTTCCAGAATCAGACCGTAGACGCCGATCATCAGCAGGATGTAGGCGAGGGTCGGATTGGTGATGATGGCCAGCAGCTCGGTGCGCCAGTCGGGCTCGATCTCGACGACCTCCAGCCCGGCGGTCGCCAGTTTCCGCTCGCCGTCGTCCATTTGCACGACGCGTCCGTCGATCACTTCGAACAATTCCGGCAGGCTGGCGGCAATGACATCGATGACATTGAGCTCCAGCGCCTCGCTGGCGGTCAGGCTGACCGCCTCGCGCACCGCGCGCTCGGCCCATTCGGCATTGCGCCCGTGACGCTCGGCCAGCCCCTTGAGGTAGGCCACCGCGTCATTGATGACCTTGCGACTGGTGGCATCACCGGGTACAGCCGGGGCGGATTCCTCTTCGGCGATTTCCGGCTCGTCGGTTTCCGGGTCGGCGGCGGCTTGCTCTTCCGTGTCACCGGACTGTTCCTCGCGCTGCGACTCCAGGGCCTCGCGGGCACGCTCCAGCGGCGTGACCGGCTCCTGCTGCTGGTCGTCTCCACCGCCTCCGCCACCGATCTGCACCGGCGTGGCCGCGCCCAGGTTGGTCGCCGGCGCCATCGCCGCAACATGGCTGGCATACAGCATGTAGGTTCCGGCCGAGGCCGCGCGCGAACCGGACGGTGCAACCCAGGTCGCCACCGGCACCTCGGAGGCCAGGAACTTGCGGATGATGTCGCGCATCGATGCATCCAGCCCGCCGGGGGTGTTGAGCTTGAGCACTACCAGCGCCGCGCCTTCGTCCTCGGCTTTGTCGATGCCGCGAACGATGTAATCGCGGGTGGCCGGGCCGATCGCATCGTCAACCACCAGCACAAACGCCCGTTTCCCCGCATCCGGGCTCTCCAGCCCGTCCGCCACACCAACAAGATACGACGCCAGCATTGCAAGCATGAGAGCCGGCCAGAGAAAACGCAGCGCTTTCATGACCGCACAATAACTGATTTCATGTCAACCTCCAGCAAATGCGCCACAGTTCGAACCGGTGCTCTATGCTCTCGCCCGGCCCTTTCATCCAGGCTTGTTACAGCCGCGCGTCAACCTCATCACGCGGCAAGATATGCTTGAGATCATAAACGACCGCCTTGTCGCGGGTCCATCGGCTTATACCTGGGTCGGCCAGAAGCTTGAACTCATCATGCGCCACGGTCAGCACTACCGCGTCATAAGCCCCGACATCGGGTCGAGACTTGAGTGTGATTCCGAAATGCGCCTCGGCTTCGTCCGGGTCGGCATGAGGGTCATGGACGTCAACCCGGGCATTGCAGGTTTCCAGCTCGCGCACCAGATCAATAACCTTGGTGTTTCGCAGATCCGGGCAATTTTCCTTGAAAGTCAGGCCCAGCACCAGAATTCGGCTACCCGGGACCGGAATATTTTGCATCGCCATCAGGCGCATCAGCTTGTTGGCAACGAAAATCGCCATCTTGTCGTTGATCCGGCGCGCCGCCAGTGTCAGTTCCGGGTTGTAACCCAGTACAGTGGCCTTGTGCGTCAGGTAATACGGATCGACGCCAATGCAGTGCCCGCCGACCAGACCAGGCCGAAATGGCAGGAAGTTCCACTTGCTGCCGGCGGCGGCCAGCACCTCGCCGGTGTCGATATCCATCTTTTCGAACACCATGGCCAGCTCGTTGATCAGCGCGATATTGACATCGCGCTGGGTGTTCTCGATCACCTTGGCCGCCTCGGCGACCCGGATGCTTGTGGCAGGGAACGTCCCGGCCGTGATGATTTGCCGGTACAGCCGATCAATGAATTCGGCAGCCTCACGCGTCGAGCCGGAAGTGATCTTGACAATACCGGACAACGGGTGCACCCGATCGCCCGGATTGATGCGCTCCGGACTGTAACCAACCATAAAGGCGCCATCGACCCGGGTCTGATCCGGATCCCGGTCCTCGAAC
The DNA here is from genome assembly GCA_964453565.1 of uncultured Halomonas sp. GTDB lineage: Bacteria > Pseudomonadota > Gammaproteobacteria > Xanthomonadales > Wenzhouxiangellaceae. The sequence goes on along the minus strand of CAYVPB010000021.1, from coordinate 15,637 downwards.
GCGCAGACCAGTCCCGACTCGCGCTCCAGAATCGGTACACAAACCTCTTCGGTAGTGCCCGGATAGACGGTGGATTCGAAAACCACATGGTCCCCCGGACACAGCAACGGACCCACAGTGCGGCTGGCCGCTTCCAACGGCGTGAGATCGGGCCGTTGCGCTTCGTCCACCGGGGTCGGCACCGTGACGATATAGACATTGCAGTCGGCGATATCTTTCGGACGGCAGGTCAAGCGCAGGTGGCCGGCTACTTCTGCCAGAATTTCGGCATCGACTTCCATCGTCCGGTCGCGGCCTTGTTCAAGCTCCCTGATCCGTTGCGGCTTGATGTCGAAACCCGTGACCTCGAACTTCCGGGCAAATGCTATTGCCAGCGGCAGGCCGACATAGCCCAGGCCGATGATGCCAATCCTGATGCCGTGCTGGTCCATCACGATCCCTGCTCAAAAACAGAATACGATTATGCTGAATTATCTCAGGAACGGCTGGCCATCAGGGCCTGGTCAGCAGGCACAGGTAATCGTCCGGATGCATCTCGAACACCTGCTCCCGGTGGGGTTGAGCATTTACGCCTGATTTGCCTGCCGCAGCCCAAGAAGAACATCCGCGGAGCGCGGCCATTGATGCTGGAAAATCAACCGTTCTTTCCGGACAACGAATCGAAGCGGCGGTAGTGCCACAGATACTGCTCCGGTGCGCGCATAATGACTTGTTCCAGGGCTCGGTTCATGGCCGCCAATGCCACCGCCGGGTCGGGATCATCGCCGCCGGGTACCTCATCGAACACGATCTTCCAGCCATCGCCGGTGCGCAGGCAATGGCCCATGATCACCGTACAGCCGGTGGCACGAACCAGCCGGTGCGGCAGGGTCATGGTCGCGGTTTGGTGAGCGAAAAACGACGCCGTGCGCGAATCCCCTGCCCTGGGCATTTGATCGAACAGCATGCCGACCGCGCGGCCGGTGCGAAGCCGCCTGAGGGCCGTGCGCAATCCCGCGCCGCCGGTGGCGATCATCTCGCCGCCGAAACGGGTGCGGTAGCGGGTAAGCAGTCGGTCGGCCACATCCGAGCGCGGCGGCTTGTACAGGAATGAAATGGGCAGTTCGACAAAGCCATGGAGAATCGAGAGCTCCCACTGCCCCAGATGCCCGCCCAGCACCAGCACGCCCCTGCCTTCGACCAGGGCACAATCGATTCTTTCTCGGCCTTCCACGGCGGTGATACGGCATTCGACCCAGGCGCGCGATCGCATCCATAGCGGGGCGGCTTCGAATGCCGTGCGTAGCATCTCGATACGGTTGGCCCGGGCCAGGCGCGTGCGGTCGGTGGCGTCGAGGTCCGGAAAAGCGCGCACCAGGTTGTCTTCCAGCAACCGGCGGCGGCGCCGAGGCAGCACCAGAGGCAGCCTCGCAAGGATTGCCGCCAGCGCGCGCAGCAGCTTCAGGGGCAAGAAAGCCAACAGGCGCAACAGCAGGCGGGCAAGAATCATCTTCATTGGCAGGCGATGCTACCATCGCTCAGCATGCAACCGGAAGCTGTCCGCAAGAGAGTGTTGGGATCATGATCGGATTGATTCAGAGGGTTTCGGAAGCCTCGGTGACGATCGATGGCACACGGGTCAGCGAAATCGATCGTGGCCTGCTGGCGCTGGTCGCATTCCGGCAGGAGGACCACGAGTCACTCATCGACCGCTTCCTGGAGCGGCTGCTCAACTATCGCGTTTTTCCCGACCCGGACGGGCGCATGAACCTGTCGCTGCGCGATGTTGGCGGCGGACTGCTGCTGGTCCCGCAATTCACCCTGGCCGCCGATACCGGCAGGGGAAACCGCCCCAGCTTCACGCCGGTGGCCTCACCGGAGAAGGGCCGGCAACTGTTTGATATGCTGTGCCGACGGGCAAGTCTGGAGTGGCCGGACAGCAACTCCGGTCGCTTCGGCGCCGACATGCAGGTCGCACTGATCAACGACGGACCGGTGACGTTGTGGCTGGAAGTTGCCACCAAAAGATAACCTGATTACGTACGCGTTTCAGCCATTTTTGAAGCGAACCACAGATTTTGGCAGGGCGCGCTCTAACTTCAAATGCAACACTCCACATGAGAAAATGTTTCATTTGAAGTTAAAGTGCGCCTAGTGTTTTCGGGCAGTGCCCGGAAATTTTTGCAACAGATGGGCTTACTGAGCGCCGCCGGGTCGCGGATGCTGGATCGAGGTCTGACGGACAAAGAACCGCACCGGTTCCGACTGTGCCAAGATGTTGCCGTTGGCCGATCGCAGCACGACCCGCAGGCTGTGCTCGCCGCGCCAGATTTCCTCCAGCGTGACCGACGGGGAGGCATCGACCCGCTCGACCTCGCCATCGACGATGTACTCAAATTGCGCCCCTTGTGGCTTGCGCATTTCCATGCCGACGCTGACCGTCACGGCGTAGGCGGTATTGACGATGGTCTGATCCGGTTGAGGGGAAAGGATTCGGATTTCCGCGATCTCACGCTCATTTTCCGAGTCGTTTTCCGAACCATTGCCGGACTCGCTGGAGATTGCACTGTGATCGCCGATTCGGATCGGATCGACCACACTGATCTCCGGCAGCTCGATCGGATCGGCATCGTCGCTGGGACGCTGGTCGGTATAGACCACATTGCCGTCTTCGTCGACGGTCTTGTAAATCGGTTGTGCCAGCACCGCAAGCGACGCAATCGCCATGACCAGCGCCAGGGAAAAGCCGAAAAAACTCCGTTGTGGGTTGCGCATGACAAGCTCCGGTGCGACGGGTGATCCGCCGGGACGTCCATTAAGACACTGGCAAGAAAACCACAGTTCCACGGCATTTGCAACCCGGGTGGCCGCCCGGCCCGGCTCGCGAGCGTCGCAAGCACCTCCGGAAATCCCGGGATCGCCGGGATTTCCGGGGCTGGCCTCAGCTCGAGTAATACATGTCGAACTCGACCGGATGGGTTGACATGCGGAATCGCGTGACCTCCTTCATCTTCAGCTCGATATAGCCGTCGATCAGATCGTCAGAGAACACGTCACCGGCCTTGAGGAAGTCGCGGTCAGCATCCAGTGCTTCCAGCGCCTGATCCAGTGCATGGCAAACGCGCGGAATGTCGCGCTCTTCTTCCGGCGGCAGATCGTAGAGATCCTTATCCATCGGCGAACCGGGATCGATCTTGTTGAGAATTCCGTCAAGACCAGCCATCATCATTGCCGCAAAGGTCAGATACGGGTTGCCGGCAGCGTCCCCAAAACGCACCTCGATGCGGCGCGCCTTGGCACTGGCCACCCACGGCACGCGGCACGAAGCCGAACGATTGCGCGCCGAATAGGCCAGCAGCACCGGAGCCTCGAAGCCCGGGACCAGACGCTTGTAGCTGTTGGTGGTCGAGTTGGAAAACGCATTGATCGCGCGGGCGTGCTTGAAGATGCCGCCGATGTAGTGCAGCGCCGTTTCCGACAGTCCGCCGTACTGGTCGCCGGAAAACAGGTTGTTGCCTTCCCTTGCCAACGACTGGTGCACATGCATGCCGGAGCCGTTGTCACCGACCAGCGGCTTGGGCATGAAAGTGGCGGTGCGCCCGTGCAGATGCGCGACGTTGTGCACAATGTATTTGAGCATCAGCAGTTCGTCGGCCTTACGCGTAAGCGAATTGAAACGCGTGCCGATCTCGCACTGGCCGGCCGTGCCGACTTCGTGATGGTGGACCTCGACCGGAATGCCGCAGGCTTCTAGGGTGGCGCACATCAGCGAGCGCAGGTCATTGAGGCTGTCAACCGGCGGCACCGGAAAGTACCCGCCCTTGATCCGTGGCCGGTGGCCGGTGTTGCCATCGGTGTATTCTTTATGCGTGTTCCAGGCCGCTTCCTCGGAATCGATATGGTAGGAAGCACCGGAAATGTCGTTCTTCCAGCGCACGTCGTCGAAGACAAAAAACTCCGGCTCCGGGCCAAAGTAGGCGGCATCGGCCACGCCGGTCGCGGCCAGGTAGGCTTCGGCGCGCTTGGCCAGCGAACGCGGGCAACGATTGTAAGCCTGCAGCGTATCCGGTTCGAGCACGTCACATCGCACGTTGAGGGTCGGATGCTCGGAAAAGGGGTCGACGAATGCGGCCTCGGTATCGGGCATCAGGACCATGTCGGATTCGCTGATGCCTTTCCAGCCGATGATTGAGGAGCCGTCGAACATCTTGCCTTCTTCGAGCATGTCTTCGTCTACCGCCGAAACCGGTAGCGTGACGTGCTGTTCCTTGCCGAGCGTGTCGGAGAAACGGAGGTCGACAAATTCGATTGATTCATCCTTGATCTGCTTCAGGATGTCTTGGGCACTCATGGGGAAAAATTCCTTGGGTTGTGTGAGTCGCTACACAATCATACCGTTTTTGCAGCGCAAAAAAGAGAGATTTCAGCGGATCGCAAACCAATACAGCAAAAACGCCCCCAGCAGCAGCCGGTAGAGCACGAACGGCGCCATGCCGAAGCGCCTGAGCCAAACCATGAACGCGGCGATGGTCAGCCAGGCGAAAACGCCAGCAATCAGGGCGCCAGCCGCGAATTGACCGAGCTCGAACGTGCCGCCGCGCGTCAATGCGGACAAAAAGCCCCAGGCCCCGGCCGCGGCGATGATCGGAATCGACATCAGGAATGAAAACCGCGCCGCGGCTTCGCGGCTCAGGCCCAATGCAAGGCCGGCAGTGATGGTGATCCCGGAACGCGAAGTTCCGGGGATCAGGGCCAGGACCTGCGCCAGCCCGATCAGCAGCGCCGAGCGCAGGCCCACGGCACCGACCGGATCGGCATTGCGGCCGAAAAGGTCTGCGAGGCCGAGCAGCAGTCCGAACAGGATGGTCGTCCAGGCAATCAGGATCGGATTGCGTGTCCAGGCCTCGATCAGGCCGGACGCCAGCGTGCCTACGATCAGCGCCGGGATGGTCGCCAGGATCACGGCCAGCAGCAGTCTTCTGCCGACCGGGTCGGCACGTCGATTGAGTGCGCCCTTGAGCATGGCGGCCAGATCGTGTCGGAAATACAGCATCACCGCGGCCAGTGTCCCGACATGCACCGCAGCGTCGAACGCCAAGCCCTGGTCTTTCCAGCCTTCGACGAACTGGCCGACCAGCACCAGATGGGCCGAGCTGGAGACGGGGAGAAACTCGGTAACACCCTGGATCAGGGCCAGAACGACGATTTGAATTGCGGTCATGGGTGGCTGCGCTGCATCTGGATCAGGATCGGTCGCGGAGAGATTCCGCTTCTACAACACCGACACCAGCACACAAACCGCTGTAGGAACTTGCTTGCAAGCGAACGGGTGGGGCGGTGTGGATAGTGTTTTTCGCCTGCAAGCAGGCTCCTACGGGAGTCAGGACCCGCTGCAGGAGCGAACTTCAATTCGCGACCGTGACCTGCAACGGGTCGGTAGTTCGCAACACTGCCTTCACACTTGCACATCCGGATTCAACGTATACGTCCCGCTGATGGTGGCCTGATCAAGCACATGCCCCTTGATCGCCTCGACCACGGCCGGCCCGTCGAATTCGCCTCCGACTTTCAGACGATCAATATCAAGCGCGTAGACGGTAAAGTGGTAATGGTGCAGCCGTTCATCGTTCCACGGCGGGCACGGGCCATCGTAGCCGAAATACTTGCCTTCCATTTCGGTCCCGGCCATGAACTGGGTGTAATTGTTCAAGCCCTGGCGCGCATCGGCTGGACCCGGAGGCTGCCTCTTGCCGCCCACGCTCACGCCGTCGCTGCATTGTCCGGTCTGCAATTCGGTCAATTGGGCTGGAATATCGATCATGACCCAGTGATGGAAATCCACCCGCGGCATGTCGGCCGGCAGAGTCCTGCCCTCCTGGTTGACATCATCGGCCTGCGAAGGCACGTCCGGATCCATGCACAGCAAGACAAAGGATCGCGTGCCATCGGGAACCTCCCGCCAGGTCAGATGCGGACTGAGATTTTCCGACAGCGCCATGTGTTCGCGCGGATCCAGCTTGCCGAAGGCAAAGCGCGAATCGATCGGCGCGCCGTCAACAAGATCTTTCGAAGATAACTGCATGCAAGTAGCTCCTTGTTTCTATCGGCTTGCCGCCTGATTTTGTGCGGCCGAATGGTTATCCTATCAGTCTCTCTTCAGTCACGGAAATCCCTCGATGCCCTGTATTCTGCGCCCCGCGTTGATCGCAATCGTGCTGGCCACGATCACGCCTGTTCTCGCCCAGCTTCCCGGCCTGGAACCGAATGCCGCCGATACCGGAGGCATGCACGAGCTACTGGGCTTCGCACCCGGTGAGCGCCATCCACATCATCACGAACTGGTCCGGTTCCATCACCAATTGGCGCAACAGTCGGACCGCGTCGAGATCGAGACCATCGGTCGCAGCCACGGCGGCAATGAGCAGATCCTGCTTTATTTCGGCAATGACATCAATATCGAGAAGGTCGAACAGATGCGAGCCGACCGGGTCCGCGCCAGCCGCGCCGGCGATGGCCCGCCGGTGGTCTGGCTGGGTTACTCGGTGCACGGCAATGAGGCCTCCGGCGCTTCGGCTGCGGCGGTGATGGCCTGGTACCTGGCGACCTCGCAGGATCCTCGAGTGGAAGAATGGCTAAGCGAACTGGTCATCGTGATGGAACCGGTGATCAATCCGGACGGCCTGGACCGCTTTGCCCACTGGGTCAACATGCACCGCGGTCGCAATCCATCGGCCGATCCCAATGATCGCGAACACAACGAAGTCTGGCCGAACGGGCGCACCAGCTATTACTGGTTCGATCTCAACCGCGACTGGATGCCACTGACCCACCCGGCCTCACGCAACCGGATCGCCCATTACCGCCAATGGCGCCCGCATGTACTGACCGACAAGCATGAGATGGGGCACCGTTCCAGTTATTTCTTTCAGCCCGGAATCCCTGAACGCAACAATCCCGCGACCCCGGAACGGGTCTTCGAACTAACCGAAGGAATTGCCGAATTCCACGCGCGCATTCTGGATGCCGCCGGCGAGCCCTACTACAACAAGGAGTCCTTCGATGACTATTACCTCGGCAAGGGTTCGACCTACCCGGACCTGACCGGGAGCGTCGGCATCCTGTTTGAACAAGGCTCGGCGCGCGGGCATGTCATGGACACACCCTGGGGCGAGCGCAGCTTTGCCGACGCGATTGCCAACCAGGTACGCACCTCGATCTCTACGCTGGAGGCAAGCCTGGCGCTTGGCGATGAACTGATTGAGCACCAGCAGCAGTTCTTCGCCGAAGCTCGGCAGATGGCTGGCAACGGCGGCTGGCTGCTCGGTGACGACAACGATCCGGAGCGTGCACGCCGCCTGCTGACCTTGCTGCTGGGACACGGCATCGAGATCAGGCCGCTGGAGAACGCCGTAACCATCGAAGGAACCCGGTACGAGCCGGGGCAGGCCTGGGCCATCCCCGACGATCAGGACCTGTTGCGCTTCATTCGCGCCCTGTTCGAAACCCCGACCGAGTTGCCGATGGAGACCTTTTACGATGTCTCCGCCTGGCCATTGCAACACGCATTCGACCTGCCGCTTGCACGCGCCTCGCGCCTGCCGCAAACCGGTGCAGCGCTGGAAGAAGCCAAACCGGGCAGCGATGCGGCCGCTCCTTCGGCTGATGCCCTGGCATGGGTCATGTCGTGGCATCAACACCGCGCGCCCGCGATTCTCGCGGCATTGCTGGACGAGGGCTATCGCGTCCAGGCGATTCAGAAACCGGCCGAACTGGCCGGTTCGCTAGGGGCGGTGAAACTTGAGCGCGGAAGCGTTCTGATCCATTCCGGAATCCAGCCCGACCACCTGCCGGCCGTTGGCGAGCGCCTGACTGTGCTGGCCGATCGCTTCGAGGTCGAAATCCATGCCCTGGACAGCGGTCTGGCGCGGGATGGAATCGACCTGGGCAGCCCGTCGGCGCCATTGCTGAACGCCCCCCGACCGCTGCTGCTGACCGGCCGCGGCATCAGCTCGAACAGCGCGGGCTTTGTCTGGCGTTATTTCGACCTGCTGCTGGATCAGCCGATCACACGCGCCGATACCGACTCGCTGCCATCCGACCTGAGCGGCTACACCCACATCATCGTGCCGTCGGGCCGACTCTCCGGCGCGCCGGATACGTTGTCGACGCGCCTGGAGGCTTTCGCCAGCGGTGGCGGCCAGTTGATTGCACTGGGCAATGCTGCCAGCTGGGTCGAGTCAATGGATCTCGGCTGGTCGTTCGCTGGGGAAGGCGAAGACGGAGCGAACCCAAACGGCAGCAATAACGGCGATGACGAACCGGAGCATGCCCGCTACGCCGACCATGAACTGGATCGGGCTCGACGGCTGATCGGCGGAAGCGCACTGGATGTCGTGCTGGACGTGACGCATCCACTTGGCTACGGCTACCCGCGCGCGCGCATCACGACATTCCGCCAGGGCGCGCACGTCCTCAAGCGCAGCGAGAACCAATATGCAACACCGGGTCGCTATGCCGAAACACCGCTGATCGCCGGCTACCTGCATTCTCGCACTGCCGAAAGGATTGCCTCCACCCCGGCCATCGCCGCCGACCGGATCGGCTCCGGGTTGGTGGTGCGGATTGCCGACGAGCCGCTGTTTCGCGGCTACTGGGTGGGAACAGAGCGGCTGGTGGCCAATGCGCTGTTCTTTGGACAGCTCATCGGCACGACCCGCATGCCGGACTGAACAGTCCGGTAGCAACCCTTCGGAAAACTCCGTAGGAGCCTGTCTGCAGGCGAATGTCGCGGCCTGAACCAACATCCATGTTTCGCTTGCAAGCAAGCTCCTGCAGAGGATGGGAACCCTGCGTAAGAATCCGTCCGCGAGCGGAATTGTGGTCGCTGTGGGCCTCAGGCGGTCCGGCGGTGGAGCAGCAATTCCTCGTGCTCACGACCGGCGACTTCGAGCAAATCGTCGGGTTGCAGAAGTTCGACCAGTTTGCCGTGAACCCGCAACATCTCTTCTTTCTGCATCCAGCTCAATGTGCGCGAGACTGTCTCGATGGTCAGTCCGAGATAGTTGGCCAGATCACGCCGATCCATGGACAGCCGGAACCGGATGCCGTCTTCACCACGCCGCTTGAGACGTCGCGAAAGATTAAGCAGGAACATTGCGACGCGCGCACGCGCCTCCATACGGCTGATGATCAGCAGCAATTCCCGGGTCTCGGCCATGTCGACCGAAAGCAGTTTGAGCATCAGCCGATTGAGTTCCGGGCTTTCATCAAGGACGCGCTGGAAATCTCGAAACGGGATCTCGCAGTAGCTGCTGTCTTCCAGCGCCACGGCGAACTCCGGGTGCTTGTGACTGCCGATCGCATCCAGACCGATCAGTTCACCGGGAAGATGGAATCCGGTGACGACTTCGTCACCTTCACTGGAGAGTTGGTAGGTCTTGATCGTGCCGGATCGCACCACACATACGCTCTTGAGCTCCTGACCGGCATGAAACAGGTGACTGTCGCGATTGAGAGTGCGCTGGCGCCGGATGATATTTTCCAGTTCTTCGCGGCGCGACTCCGCAACGCTCTGGGCGAAACACAGATCGAACAATCCACATTGATCGCAGGAAGTCTTGGCCTTGCCTGCTTCGCTAAGCGGAATCGGGTTACTCACTGGATACCACTCCCCAATCCAAAGGATCGACTCTATGGAGCATATCAGATTTGCCGCATGTCGCGCAAAAAAGGCCGGTTAGTTACTTGACTGCGATCAAATGATGCGCGAAAAACGCGTTTGGGTGCCTTCGCCATAGTTGAGGTAGCGATCAAATATCATCGCCAGTGCCCTGAGAAACAGCAATCCTTCATCAGTGGCTTCGAAGCCATGTTCGGTATCGCGAATCAGACCATCTTCGCGCAACGGCTCCATTCGCTGCAACTCACGCTCGAAGTAACGCCGGAACACGAACTGATATTCGCGTTCAAAAATACGGTAATCAAGGCTTCCATTGCACATCAGCGCGCTGATGATTTCGGCCCGCAGACGGTCATCGACACTGCGCTTGAGGCCGCGCGCCATCGGCAGGCCTGATTCACGCACCGCGGCCTGCCAATCGGCCAGCTTGCGCTGGTTCTGGATAAAACTGTCGCCGACCTGACTGATTGCACTGGGCCCGAAAGCCAGCAGATCCAGCCCGCCCCAGGTGGAATATCCCTGGAAGTTGCGTACCATGGTGCCTTCACGGCGGGCTTTCGCCAGGTCGTCGCCGGGGAGTGCGAAGTGATCCATGCCGATGAATTCATATCCGGCGTCCAGTAACCGGTTCAGGGTGTTGCGGAAAATCGCAAGCTTGATCGACGGCGACGGGAGATCATCGCTGTTGATCCGCTGCTGGGCCTTGAACAGGTGCGGCAAATGTGCATAGTTGAACAGCGACAACCGATCCGGGTGCATTTCGATGATGCTTTCAATGGTCTGGGCAAACGATTCGGTGGTCTGCTTCGGCAGTCCGTAAATCAGATCAAGGCTGATGGAGTCGAATCCAACCGCGCGCGCGGCACCTACAATCGAGGCGACGTGGGTCTCCTCGTGAACGCGGTTGACCGCTTGCTGCACCTCCGGGTTGAGATCCTGGACGCCGATCGAGATCCGATTGAAACCTGCTTCGCGCAGTTCGCGAATATCCGAGGGCTGGACCGAGCGCGGGTCCACCTCGATCCCGATCTCGGCGTTTCCGGCAAATCGGAACCGGGTGCGCAGCAGCCGCATCAACTGCGAAATCTGCGACATGCGCAGAAACGTCGGCGTACCGCCGCCCAGATGCACCTGACGAACCTTTCGGTCATCATCAATCAATGGCGCGATCAAGTCCAGTTCGCGCTCCAGATCCACCAGAAACTCCTGGCCGGCGGTAGTCGAGCGGGTAATGACCCGATTGCAGCCGCAGTAGAAACAAGGACTGGCACAGAAAGGCACATGCACATACAGCGACAGATCGGCGGGGATCGGAAACTGGTTGCTTTCCTCCAGCGCCTCACGCCACTGGCCCGCGCCGAAGTCATCGCGAAACTGGACCGCTGTGGGATAGGAGGTATAGCGCGGGCCAGGGCCGCCGTACCTGGCGATCAAATCGGCGTCAAAGCGAGGGCGACGGGCTTTGGGCATGAGGTTCGGGAATTTGATTGCTTCCATTGCAGGAAAGCATACGCAGGCTTTTCGGCAGCGGTTTGACCAGTATCAAATCCTGACCTGATGCGCAAATGAACGGGCGCCACTCACCTGGTCACGCAATCGACAAGGAAATCCATGACATCGTGACTGAAAGCATGCGCCAGCCATGGCCCCAGCGCCACCAGAACCCCGGTCGCGGCCAGCAGTGTTGCCGCCGGAAACCTCAACCACGGGGTGCGGATGCGCGAGCGCAATCTCGCCAGCGCCAGGCCACCGCCAGCCAGCAGCGGCATGGTGCCCAGACCAAACCCCAGTACCAGCGCGGTTGCCGCGAGCGGGTCGGCCAACAGCCAGGCTGCGGCCAGGATACCGTAGAGCAAACCGCACGGCAGCATCCCCCACAGCAATCCCAGACCGATCGCACGTTCCCAGTTATGCGCCGGCAACAGACGCTGAAACAATGGCATGACCCGGTGGGTCAGCGGTTGCGCCAGCTCGCCGAGAAAACCCCGAATCCGGCCTGGCAGGGCCACATACAAGGCCAGCAGCACCAGCAGGCCGCCCAGGACCATCCGCATCACCGGCACCGCGTGACCGGGCAGCAGGCGTTCGGGCAGCATGCCAAGTGCCGTCAGCGCCAGACCCAGAATCAGATAGCTGGTCAATCGACCGGCATGAAAACCCAACGCCAGCCGGTCACGCCCGCGCGGCACCTGGCCATGTAACACCGCCATGATGCCGCCGCACATCGCGACGCAATGCGGCGAACCGAACAGGCCGGCGAGCAGGCCAGCGAGCAGGGCGGCACCGGGAGTCATAGCGGTACCCAAAACCCGCGCAACCGCAGATTACGCAGATTCACACAGATTGAAAACAAACCAGGAAACACCAGGGTTGATTTACGAGTCCCGTTCATCTGCGCAATCTGCATAATCCGTGGTTTCAGGATTGTTGATTTCCGGCTCGCGATCTTCATCATCATCGAGGATATCCAGCGCCGGGGTATTGAGATCCTCGAACTGGTCGTTTCTGACAGCCCAGAAGAATGCCCAGATCGCAAGCGACAGCAGCAGCAGCGACAGCGGGATCAGGACATAGATGATGCTCATGCCGGGCTCCGCACTGCACTTGCGCCTGGAGATGGCGCGGCCGAACCATAGTGCCTATGGATCCTTCCCAGCCGCCGGGCGTTGAGCACGACCGCCAACGAGCTGGCCGACATTCCGATCGCGGCCGCCCAGGGCGGAACCAGGCCTGCCGCGGCCAGCGGCAGCGCGCCCAGGTTGTAACACAGTGCCCAGGCGAGATTCTGACGGATCACGCGACTTACTCTCGGGGCTTGTGCGAGCAGCGTGCGCAGAGGCTCCAGGCCGCGCCCGGTGGCCACCAGATCGGCCTGGGTCCGGGCAATCGCGGCACCCTCGGCCAACGCGATCGAAATGTCAGCGCCAGCCAGTACTGGTGCGTCATTGATGCCGTCGCCGATCATCGCCACGCGCGCACCCTGATTGCGCAACCGCTCGGCCAACGCCAGCTTGTCGGCCGGCCGAAGACCGGCGTGATAGCACCGTATGCCCAGGCTGCGGGCAATGGGTTCAACGTTGGCTGGCCTGTCTCCTGATGCGAGCACCACCTCGATCCCGGAATCCATCAATTCGGCGACCAGCTCGGCGGCAGACTGCCGCAGCCCGGCATCGACCCGGATCCAGGCCGGCTGAAATCCGGGCCGACCCAGCGCCAGCCAGATTCCATCGTCTGACGGCGTCAGTTTTTGCCCGGTCTTTTCGCCGACCCAGTCCGGTCGGCCCAGGAACCACTCCTGACCCGCGATCCTGCCGTATACGCCCTGACCGGCCTGCGAGCCGCCCTGCTCCACTTGCAGTCCACGGTCGAGGCCCTCGAAAGCCCTGGCAATCGGATGGCGACTGGACCGTTCCAGGGCAGCCGCCAGAGCAACGACCCGTCCGGCTTCAAGTTCTGCGCCCGGCCGGATGTCGGCGATCTGCATCCGCGGTTCAGTCAAGGTGCCGGTCTTGTCGATGATTACATGCGTGATGCGCGGCAACGCTTCCAACGCGTCTGGATTCGATGTCAGCAGGCCGGCACGTGCCAGCGCCCGGCTGGCCGAGGCCAGCGCGGTCGGAGTACCCAGCGCCAGCGCGCAGGGGCATGCCACCACCAGCATGGCCAGCACGATCGGGATCACCCGCGCGGGATCGGTCTGCCACCACCACAACCCTGCCAGAGTCGTGGCCACCAGGATAGCGGCAATGAAAACTGCGGCGGCGCGGTCGGCCAGCTTCGCCAGGCGCGGGCGCTTGCGCCGGGCCTCGCCAAGCAGATCGACGATGCCGGAAATGACCGTGTCACGCCCGAGACTCTCGACCCGGAGGGTCAGCGATCCTCCGACCACCAGACTGCCGGCCAGCACGGCATCACCGGGCTTGCGCAGGTGCTGCTCGGACTCGCCCGATAGCAGTGATTCGTCGACGTGTCCGGCCCCTTCCAGCACCACACCATCGGCCGGAACCACCTCGCCGTCGGCGACCAGAACCCGATCTCCGGCCGCCAATTCGATCAGACCGACCATTTCACTCCCGGCCGGGCTCAGCAGCCGACATGCCTGGGCGGGCAGTGCCCGGCTCAGCGCACTGTGCACGGCGCCGGAATCCTGACGCGCCAGCAGTACCGCGAAACGGCCCAGCAACAGAAAGAACACGAACATCACGACCGAGTCGAAATACACCTCGCCTCGACCGAACAGCGTGATCAGCACGCTGGAAAAAAGCGCCAGCAGGATTGCAAGCGCGACCGGCACGTCCAGTCCCAGGTGACGACGGGCAAGATGAGCGGCGGCCGAGCGGTAAAAAGGCTGGCCGGCATACAGCGCCACCGGCACCGCCACCAGCATGCTGACGATGCGGAAGAAATGCTCGGTCTCCGGATCCATTTCACCCGCGCCAATGTACTTGGCCAGGGCATAACTCATGACCTGCATCATGCCCAACGCGGCCACGATCAGATACTTGAGCATTCGCCGGCGCTCGTTGCGATCGCGCGCCAGCGCCGAATCAGGTGTATCCAGATGCGGCGGATACCCCAGCCGTTCAAGCGCGGCGGCCAGGGTCGACAATGGGGTCTGAGAAACGTCGAAAACCAGTTTCAGTCGCCCGTCGGAGACATCCAGCCGACACTCGCTTACGCCGGCGAAACCACCCAGATAGCGTTGCACCAGCCAGGCGCAGGCAGCGCAATGAACATTTTCCAGCACCAGCATCAGCGTACGCCTGTCCCGATTACGGTCCCGATCATCGTTCCGATTCTCGACCGGCGCGTGATGTTCCAGCACCGCGTCGCGATCCCAGGCGACGAACCGACCAGGCTTCGGCTCGGATTCGGGGCGTTCGGGCAATGCATCGCGGAAATCATAGTATCGACCCAGACCGGTCGACCGGATCAGCTTTGCCACGGCCCGACAACCGGCGCAGCACATCGGCCGGAGTTCACCCTCAATCTCGACGGCCAGATCGGTGCCCGGCGGCACAGGCTCACCGCAGTGGAAGCAGGTTTGAGGGCTAGGGGTATGCAATGTCGGTGGCGAAGTTGGGAAGTATGGGGTTAAGTGTTACCTGATCAGGTAGATGTTTCAGCCAACATTTGGTGATTGTCACTGGACGGTCCAAAAAATCGTTTCGAACCGTAAATGAACGCGACTAAACGCAAATAATGCCTGAATATCGAATCAAATCCCCACTGGGTGACGCAAAAGTGCACAATCAAAACCAATCATATTGCTCATTCGGCTCCTGGGAAATTTGCGTTCATTTGCGGTTTCAATCACAAAAACAGTTGTTGTCGGAACCGCGTTCTGTAGCTGAGTCTTGTCCCTGTTAAGGAAGGGTTTCGGATTTCAAAGCCGCTCAGGCTTGAGCGTCGCTTCAAGCCCGCCGCGATCACTGTCGTATCGGGCCGAGATCCACCATGACTGCTCCAGATCCGAGACGATGATACGCCCGCGCGAGGGCCAGTGCTCGGCCCCGGCCTGATAGATGCCCGGGCTGCTTTCCAGCAACACGACCTGCCGATCGCGACCGACATCGGTGGGATGCTGAATCAACATCAACAGACGATCGGCGGGTTGAAATTCCGGCAAATACTGCAGCTCAAGTTTCCATTGCGGCCGATCCACCTCGGAATCTTCGAGTGAAACGCGGCCGGCCAGTCCAAGTTGCTGCGCCCGGTCGGCCCGCCTGTGGGTATCGACCAGCACCTTGCCCAGTTCGGCGTAGTCGCCGGTCACCAGACTTGGCGGGTTGCGAATCGCAGTGATCACCATGACCGCCGACATCATCACGCCGAACGCCAGCAGACCCAGCACCAGCCAGGACCAGAGTTGGCGAAACCAGGGGGTTGCTTCGTTTTCGTGATGGTGAGTCATGAGAATTTCAGGGGTCCGGATATGATTTTGCCAATGTCGACGTATTCGTAAATCGTGAATCGTAA
>CAYVPB010000020.1:4150-39873 GCA_964453565.1 uncultured Halomonas sp. | reverse complement strand
GCTATACCGGGCAGTGCAACGGTCTCTCGCCGCAAATTTATGCAACAGATGGGTACATTTAACAGGTTGTAAGGACGACTAGCTACGTCAACCGATTCCGCCCGGGCGCGTTAACCTCATGGAGTCAGATCATCCGGAGGCGGGAAGCTGGAACCAGCATCGATCACTTTGGGCGCGAATGCCGGATCCGTGGTGTCGGAGTCTCTGGAAGAGTTCCTTGGCAGCGTGCAGGCCAGGGCGCTGGCCATGGCCCGGTTCGCGACCGGGTCTTCAGATGAAGCGCTGGATCTGGTTCAGGATGCGATGTTTGCGTTCGTACGCGCTTATCGCGACAAACCGCCCGAACAGCGGCGACCGCTGTTCTACGGCTGTCTGAACAACCGAATTCTGGACTGGCACCGGAAACGGCAACGGCGAGGGCGCTGGATGCTGCCCTGGCTCGGCGGTGCGCAGCAGGTAAGCGATGGGCCTGATCCCGATGTGATTGCACCGCTTGCACTCAGTCCCGAAAACGTCCAGGCAGGCGGCGACTTCGCCAGCGCGCTGGATCATGCGCTGCGCGCGCTCTCCCCGCGCCAGCGCCAGGTGTTCCTGTTGCGGGTCTGGGAAGGGTTGGACGTTGCCGAAACAGCGATCGCCCTGGGCATTTCAAAAGGCAGCGTCAAAACGCATCATTTCCGTGCCCTGCACACCTTGAGAGACGCACTGGAGGTCTTTGATGAATAAATCGAACTCCGGGGTCGACCGGACGCAGCGACTGCAACAGCGTATCGTTGCCGCGCTGGACGCGAACTCGCAACCGGATCCGGCTATCGAGCAACGGCTGAATCATGCGCGGCAGGCTGCCCTGGCGCAGAGATTCTTAAGGGCAAATCGGATACTGCCGGCGCTGCCCTGGGCGACGATGGCCGCTGCTGCTGTGCTGGCGGTGGTGCTGACTTTCGAGCTTCAGCGTCCTGCAGGACCGGTTCCGATGCCGATGACCGCCGATGCCGATCTGCTGACTCTGCCAGAATTCGATTTGCTGGTCGAGGATCCGGAGTTGACTGCCTGGCTGCTTGAACAGGAGTACCAGAGCGAGCAGGAGGAACAATCGGGATGAAGCACTTGATACCCACTGCTGTACTGGTCGCGCTGCTGCTGTTGCCGGGTTGCACACGGGCGCAGCCATGGAATGAACTTGGCGCCGCCGAGCGGGCCGTGCTGGTGCCCTGGCGCGAGCGCTGGAACGGTCTTGATGACGAGCAGCGCCGGCGGCTGCTGGAAGGTGCCGAACGCTGGCAGGACATGGGCTCCGAGGAACAGGCGCGAGTGCGCGATCGTCTGCAGGCGTGGCAGGCGATGACGCCCGAAGAACGCGCCAGCATCCGCCGGCGTTTGCAACGCTGGCGCGAACTTCCCGATTCCCGGCGCCAGGTCTTGCGTGAAGCCATGGAGCGATTCAAGGCGCTGCCTCCGACCGAACGCGAGCGTTTGCGCCGGCGCTGGCAGTCTATGCCGGCCGACGAGCGCCGCGCCTTTATGGACGGCATCCGTGCCCACCGTATTGCGGAGCGCTGGCATTGGCTGCGCCGGCTCGACCCGGAGCAGCGTCGCCGTTTGCGGCCAATGGTCGAGGCGCTGAATCCCGAACAGCGCAGCGCTCTGCGCGCGCGCATGGAAGGTTTGGACAACGCCGAGCGTGCCGAACTGGCGCACCGTCTGCTCGACGCCGATCCGGCTGAGCGCCCGGCAATTATCGCGCAAGGCTCTGAACAGGGCTGAGCGCGGCAGTGCTGATCTCCGAATCAGGCGTCGGTTTCAGCATGCCTGTCAACCGCGTTGCAAGACGGGCGTTGACAGGACTGAGCCCGGCGGGTCCGGCCTGACCGGGTTGCTCAGCCCCGTTAATCCGTTTCGACCCTTGACCCTGGAGGAAGACAATGAAAATTGCAACATCCATTCGCAATACCTTCGCGTTGCTCGCATTGATCGGCCTCGCCGTTCCAGCGCTGGCGGCGCTGGACGTTGAGCGCTCGGTGAGCGTATCCGACGAAAACGGCGGTACGCTGGTGATGATCACTACCGGCACTCATGATGCGCTGGGCGGTGAAAGTACCACAACGGCGACCTTCACCCAGTTCCAGCCCGATGCCGGGCGCTGGCGGGTAGAAGGAGAAGTGGTGCGCAGTCGCGAGCGCAGCGCCGATTCGATTGAAGCGATTTATGACGGCGCGCTCGAAATCCTTCGTCCCGTCAGCCAATTCGCCCCCGAGCGGCTCGACACGCTGGTGTTTGAATCACTGCGCGTCGTGCGCAATGGCGACGGACCGGTGCTCAGCGGAACCATTGTCTACAATGGTGAAATACTCGACGCCGCCGAACTGCCCAGGGGGGCAGCACGCGCACTGGCCCGCACGCTGCGCTTCTTCCACTTTGCCTGAGTTGGCTACTGTCAGCCATGTGTTCGCGCATCTTGCTCGCTAGTGATCCCGCGTGCGTCCGTGTTCAGTTGCCGGCCTTCAGCATCCTTTCTCAGCTCTGCCTGACGGCTGCCAAGCATGCTCAGCCCGGCGCGCGCGGGCACCGGCAGCGCGTCCATGTCGCCCCAAACCCCAGCGACCGGCGCGGGTTTTTCACATCCCAGAATCCCCTCCACGCCGGTATGCGCGATGCCGGTCCTGACCCCCACGCCCAGCCCGCACAGGAATTATGAATCAGTCAGGGTAAACTCAGAGTCTGCCTGATGCGCGGTCGTCAATGGATCTGCTTGCATTTTTCGTGCCCTGGGAGCTCAGTTGGCTGGTCCAGCTTTCCGTTTGGGGCACGCTTTTGCTTTACTGGAATGGTCTGCGCAACAGCGCGCCGCACGAGATACCGGGAACCGGCCCGGTTCTCGCATTTGTGATCGGCGTGGTATTGATGTATGTGGTCACCCAGACGCGGTTTGATTACTGGTCGCAATACATGTTTTTCATTCACCGCGGGCAGCATCTGGTACTGCACCATCTGGCGCCGTTTCTGATCGCGCTGTCGATGCCGGCGCCGGTCCTGGCGCGCGGGTTGCCCGAAGCTATCAGGGGCTGGTTTGCCCGGCGTCATCTGCTACGATCAGTCTGGGTGCGCAGCTATCGCGTGCTGCAACAGCCGTTCATTGCCTGCTTCCTGTTCGTTGGGTTGATTGCGTTGTGGCTGACCCCGGAGGTTCATTTCGACGCCATGCTCAGCTCGACCCTGTACTGGGTGATGAACTGGACCATGGCCCTGGACGGGCTGCTGTTCTGGTGGTTGATGTTCGAGCGCGGAAGGCCGGGCAATACGCCGCGGCTGGGGTATGGCACGCGGGTGCTTTTGCTGGCCGCGGTGATGGTGCCGCAAATCATTATTGGCGCATCGATCACGTTTGCCGATGAAGTATGGTTCGACGTCTATGCAGTATGCGGCCGTGCCTGGCCGCTGGATCCGCTGACCGATCAGTATCTGGGTGGACTGATCACCTGGATTCCGGCGGCCATGATGAGTGTGGTCGGGGCCTTGATCATACTGCGGTTCTGGATACACTCGGACTCCGGTCCGGCGCCGGCACGGCTGGCAACCGCTTGAAAAAGGAGGATTGGGCAGATGAAATGGGCAAGTGGAATTCTGGCGCTTGTGGTGCTGGTAGCCGGAGCGGTGTGGTGGGTTGGCGGGTTTCAGGCCACCGATCCACTGCGCTTCGATAAGCCGCGCGCGCGACTGGTTCCTGGCAGTGCGCCGATGGCCGGCTATGTCACGATTGGAAATCATTCCGACTCGGTGCTGCGTCTGGTCGGCGCCCGCTCGGAGGCTTTCGAGCAGGTCCTGCTGCACCGCACCGTGGTGACCGATGGCCGGGCTCGCATGATCCACCAGAAGGATGGCGTCGTGATTCCGGCCCGCAGCCGGGTCGAATTCAGGCCCGGCGATCTGCACCTGATGCTGATGCGCCGCAAGATTGATCTGAAGGTCGGTGATCCGATCGAAATCGAGCTGGAATTCGAAGGTCTGAAGCCGACTCGCTGGCCGGTGACCTTCACTGTGGTGCCGGTGACCGCGCAGTGATCCGGAAGCTGTTTCTGATCGTGGCACTGATCATGGTGCTGAGCGGATGCGGCGACCGGTCCTACCATGGCAAGGACATCTCGCATCTGATGCCACCACTGGAGTTCGAACTGATTGACGAGCGCGGCGAGTCTGTCTCCGAGCGGATATTCGCCGGACACCCGGTCGCAGTCTATTTCGGTTTCAGTCATTGCCCGGACATCTGCCCGATGACGCTGGCCAAGCTCACGGCCGCGGCCCGTCGATTGCCCGGGGAGACGGACGATGCACTGCAGCTTGCTTTCGTCAGCGTGGATCCCGAACGTGACGATCCGCAGCGCCTGGCCGCCTACACGGCCGCATTCAGCGAAAACCTGCGGGGCCTGACCGGCAGTCAGCGCCAACTGCAGGCGCTGACCCGTCGCTATCGCGTCACCTACGGTTATGAAGAGCCCGATGACGAGGGCAACTACGAAGTCAGTCACAGCTCCGCGGTATGGGTGTTCAACGCGGGACTGGGCGCGGAGTTGATGCTGTTTGATGACCTGAGCATCGAGCAGATGACCGAGGATCTGGCGCAGCTGTTGTCCGAATCTCGCGGCAATTTCTAGAGGATTTAACAATACTTCCTTGCATTTTTTCGAGTTTTCGGCTATAAAGAGCGGCTCGATTCGGATTTCGCCTCGCTGGCGGGGTTCGCCACCGATTTCAACGAATATTTGGAAAGCTGTCATGTCCAGAGTCTGTCAGGTGACCGGCAAACGTCCGCTGGTCGGGAACAATGTTTCCCACGCCAACAACAGGAACAAGAAACGCTCGCTGCCCAATTTGCACAGCCACCGTTTTTGGGTGGAAAGCGAGAATCGCTGGATCAGGCTGCGGGTATCCAGCAAGGGTTTGCGCGTCATTGACAAGAACGGCATCGATGCCATTCTGGCTGACATGCGCGCCGCCGGTCAGAAGATTTAACGGAGATTCATCATGGCAGGTTCAGCACGCGACAAGATCAAGCTCGTCTCCTCGGCCGGGACCGGGCATTACTACACCACCAACAAGAACAAGAAGAACACCCCACACAAGCTGGAGTTCAGGAAATTCGACCCGGTCGTGCGCAAGCACGTGATCTACAAGGAAGCCAAA
The DNA here is from genome assembly GCA_964453565.1 of uncultured Halomonas sp. Classification (GTDB taxonomy): domain Bacteria; phylum Pseudomonadota; class Gammaproteobacteria; order Xanthomonadales; family Wenzhouxiangellaceae. Next base: position 34,695 of record CAYVPB010000020.1, on the reverse strand, counting down.
ATCAAGTAACCGGTGCGAGCCTATTTCACGAGTCCGCTGACCTGAAGACGCCGGCTGCTGCCCGGCGTTTTTCTTGACTTTTAGATTTACATTTGTAAACTATTAAATCAATTACGTTCGTAATCATTTTCTTGATGAGGTACGAGTCTCAGCCAAAGAATGCAGTCTCTATTGGAGTTTCTTTTGTGCTTGAAACCGCAAATGAATGCAAATCTCCGCTGAGCCGGGAGGGTGATCCGATTCGCCCTGATCGCCCTGTTTTCAGTCACCAACCTCGATCCGATTCGGGATTCAGGGATTTATTTGCGTTTATTTGCGGTTCGAAACAGTTTTTTGGACTGACCGACGACAGTCACCGAACGCTGGCTGAGTCATCTACGTAATCAGGAACATTTTTGACGATGAGATCAATCCGAATTTCCGAAGCCGAAAGCCGGGTGATGCAATATCTGTGGGACCACGGCGAGGTTGCCGCGAGCGAGGTCTTTGCCGCCCTGGGACCTGCCAATGAGTGGTCCGAGGCCACGGTCAAGACACTGCTCAATCGCCTGAAGACCAAGCGTGCCATCGCCGCCGAGGCCGATGGCAGGCGCTTTCTTTACCGGCCGCTGATCGAACGCGACGCTTGGATACTGGAGGAAAGCACTGATCTGATCGATCGGTTGTTCGATGGCCGCCTGACGCCACTGGTGTCGCATTTCTCGAGCCATGGAAAGATCAGTCGACGTGATCTCGATGAACTGCGGGAACTGGTGGAGAGGATCGACGATGATCGTTGAAAACCTTCTGGGCACCGGACTCCAGGGTGCAGTTCATGTTTCACTCGCAATTCTGTTGCTGCTGCCGCTTCGGTCGCTGATCAGGCGATCATTCGGCTCGCGCGCGGCGATGCATCTGTGGTGGTTGGTGCCGGTCGCACTGGTTGTCGTGATTGTGCCGCCCAGAACGGTGGAGATTCCAGTCAGACAGGCGCCGATCGATAGCGCAGCCGCGGTTCCTCAGATGATTTCGCAGGCCTCCACGGTCGCGGCATCCGATACAGAGGCGGTTTGGCCTCTGATGATCTGGCTTGCCGGTTCACTGCTGTACGGGATCATCACTTGGGTGCGTCATCGCCGTCTGTTGCAGTTGTTGCAGCCCATCCGCCGGTATCGGGGACGTATATGGATAAGCCGGTCCAGGCACGCCAGCGCCATGCTGATCGGCTTCTGGCGATCGCGAATCGTGTTGCCGGAATCGGGTCCACGCTGTTTCGCTGTCGCGCAACGGCGCCTGATACTGGCGCACGAGACTAGTCATCTTCGGCGTCATGACCCGTTATGGAACGCCCTGGCGGTTGGTTTTTGCGCGCTTTTCTGGTTCAACCCCGTCGTCCACTGGGCCGCTGGCCGCTTCAGGCTGGACCAGGAGCTTGCCTGCGATGAAGCGGTTCTGGATCGTTTTCCCGCAAAACGACGGATTTATGCCGCGTCACTACTGGACTCCGTATTGAGCCCCGTTGCCGCCGGCGCCAATGCCTTTGGCAGCAATCCAATCAAGGAGAGAATCATACAGCTTGCGAACCTGAACAGCGTTTCCCGGACCAGCCGCAGTGTCGGCATGGTCATATCGATGGCGCTGGTATTGGCCACCGGAGTCCTGGCTTGGGCGGCGGATCCGCAGCCGAAAGCGGATCCACTTTTCTCGGTAGACATCGTGGTTACAGTAGATGGCGAAACCGAGAAAGGATTCTGGAGTTTCGATGCCGACGAAGGGGTCGCGGTTTCTTTCGGCGAAGGCGCGAAACCGGTCATGATCGGCCGCGAATGGCTGGCCTGGTCGCATGAGCAGGCCGAAGGCGGATTTGCCGCAACCGCTGTAATCGTGCCACTGGAATATGAGCAGTTCGAGATCCGGGCCGAAATACTGGAGCACGGCGAGATCAAGAGCAGCCCGCGCATGATCGTGCATGCGAATCGGCCGGCCTCCCTCGAACACAGCTCGGAGTCGGGCAGCGTGTATCGCTTGGAATTTCGACCCCTGACCGCCGACCCGGATTGACGCTCAGGTGCTTCTTGCGATTGACGGCTTTTAAAGTTCAGGGTTTTTTCAAATCTCAAACTCCGCCCACACCGGGGCGTGGTCCGAAGGGCGCTCGTGACGGCGGGGGGCCAGGTCGATTTCGCTGGCAATACAGTTGCCGGCCAGTGCCGGTGAAGCAAGCACCAGATCGATACGCAACCCCATCTTGCGGCGAAACGCCATCTGGCGATAGTCGTACCAGGAGTAGACCCGGTCGGGCTGATCGAACAGGCGGTAGCAGTCTTTCAGGCCGAGGTCGAAGAAAGCCTGGAGGCGATCACGCTCGAACGTCGAGCACAGAATTCTTTCATGCCACGCCTCCGGATCGTACACATCGCGATCTTCGGGCGCGATATTGAAATCACCCATCACCACCAGTTGCTCGTGACGCTTCATTTCATCGGCCACCCAGCGCCGGACCGCTTCCAGCCAGCCCAGCTTCCAGTCATACTTGGGATCGCCGACTGACTTGCCGTTGACCACATAAAGGTTAATCACGCGCACCTCGTTGAAGGTTGCGGCTATGACGCGTTTGTCGCCGTCCTCGAAATCGGGAATGGTTTGGATGGCATCACCCGCGGCATGACGGCTGATCAGCGCCACTCCGTTGTAGGTTGGCTGACCGGTAAAAATCACGCTATAGCCGATTTCGTCGAAAGCCTCGATCGGGAATTTCTCGTCGGTCAGCTTGGTTTCCTGCAGACCCAGCACATCGACCCGGCTGGACTGCACCCAGTCCAGTACCTGATCGAGGCGCACTTTGAGGGAGTTGACGTTCCAGGTCGCGATTTTCATTTTTTGAATCGGCTCCTCCCCAGCCTGCTATCGGAGGTCACGTGGATTGTGCATTTAATAGACGTCTCGTAAATCGTCAATGGAAACGCGCCGTTCCGTTGCTTACGGTGCAGTGGGAAAGCGCAAAGATTCTGGCTGCCAGGTTTTTCCATTCGCGATTTCCGATTCACGATTCACGAAAGCTCGACAAATCCTCGTGGGTTCGCAATCACCTGATGACGCTGGCAATTTTCAATTTTCAGTGCCAGTCCTCACCATAGTCAAAAGTGATTTCCTCATCCATGGCGATCGGTCGGATCGAGTATAGTTCTTCGCCCCACCAATCGGCGTTGGGTTCGGCAGAGTGGTTCAGGAAGCGCATTTCGTTCTTCCCGTTGATACCTTCCCAGCGTTGCGTATCCTCGTTCCAGAGCCACAGCACGTGCATGCCGTCTTTGTGCGTGGCCAGGCCTTCGTAGGTGCCGATCCAGATGTTTTCGTCAATATCGGTGCGCGCAAACAGGCCCTTGCCGTGGATCGGCGATTGAGCCACGTAGGCGAGCGGATTGGTGTCGTATTTTTTCATTCTGGAAGAGTCGGAAAATCGAAAATCCGGGCCACAGATTACACAGATTCGCGCAGATTTGTTCGCACCGGACGGATTGCGGCCAGGCAGCCGAAGTTGAGGCAGGCAAACCAGTCGATGACCGGCTCGAAGCCTGCTTCCTCCATGCGCCTGCGGTGTTTTGCCCGGGTTTCGGGAACCAGAATGTTCTCCAGCGCCTGGCGCTTACGCGCAATTTCCAGGTCGGAATAGCCCTGGGCGCGCTTGAAATCGTAGTGGTGATGGTCCATCCAGCGCTGTTCACCGGGATCTTCGAATGCAAATTTCTCGGCCAGCAAAAGCACGCCGCCGGGCTTGAGGCCCTGGAAGATTCGCGCGATCATCGCATCGCGTGCCTCGGGTGCCACGAACTGAAGCGTAAAATACAGCATGACCAGCGAGGCGTTGTCGATTTGCGCCTGGCAAATGTCGCCGTTGTCAATGCGCACCGGCACTCGTGAATTGTCGGCCGCAACAAGCTCACGGCATCGTTGGACCATTTCGGGCGAGTTGTCGATGCCGATGATCTTGACGCCTTCGACGCACACGGCACGACGCGCGGCCAGGGTTGCCGCACCCAGGGAGCAGCCGAGATCGTAGACGCAGCTCTCGGGCTGCACCGCATTCCTGACCAGCAACGGCGTCAGTTCCAGCAACAGCCGGTATCCGGGCACCGAGCGCTCGATCATGTCGGGAAAAACCCGCACCACCGATTCGGAAAACTCAAACGGCGCAGCCGGCTGGCGACGATAAAGGTCATCGCGGCTCATGAAGACTGCATCTGGCTCGGGATTGCTTTGGCCAGAAGCGGCATCAGGCTGATTTCGGCTTCTTTCACGGCGACCGAATCGGTGCACACGATCCGACCGATGCCCTCTCGAGCCAGGGCCAGGCGGGCGCCCTGGGCGAAAAGCCCGTGCACCACTACGCAGACCGGCGCGGAAAATCCGCCGTCTCGCAAACTTCTCGCAGCCGCGGCCAGCGTCGCCCCGAACGAGGCAATATCGTCAAGCAATACTGGCTGAAGGTATGACAGCCCCTGGAGGCCGTCGGCATGGATTTCGACCGAGTCATCCCCGTATCGTTTCGTGCGCAACACCCGCCAGGGCAATTGGTGGATCCCGGCCACCGCCCGCACCCATTGCTCACTTTCCTCGTCCGGGCCGATCAGGAGCGGCGAGTCGATTTCGCTGAAGATCCAGTCGGCCAGCACCGGCGCGCTTTGCAACGATACTGCATCCAGATTATAGATTTCATCCAGCGAGCGATAGCGGTGCAGATGAGGATCCACGGTCATCAGCCAGTTAAAATAGCTCGAAATCCAGGTTGCGAAAGTTTTTGAAGTGATCGCCTCACCGGGCTGAAAACGACAATCCTGGCGCATGTAGTGCAGGTAGGGAACAACCAGGCCAAGGCGACGTGCTCCCAGTTCACGTAGCAGGTCGGCCAGAAACAGGAGGGCCGGCCAATTTTGCGACCCGGGGTCAGCCGCCGGTTGTCGATGGCTCGCTCCTGGCCAATACCGTGCCCAACCGGCAGGTCGATCACCAGATGAGTCGAGCCAGCGGCGATTTTTTTCGACAGAATCGATCCCACCAGTTGCGCTTCGACATCCAGATCCATGACTCGCGAGACCCGGATCGGGATGTCGTCTGCCGGGCTGAGAGAAACCGCACCGTCCCAGACCATGCAGCCACCTTCGGCCTCGCCATGCACGACAAAAACTCGTCTTGGCCGCCGCGGCATGGCGCCCGGCCAATCGATGATCTCACCTGCATCGGCCTGCGCCGAAAGCATTTCGAGATTCTGCACTTCGGCCTTGCGACGAGAATTGCAAGATGTGCTCATGCCGCGGCGATCCCTGCAAATCTGCGGAGCAGGTGCTCGCCGGCAACATTATCGCCAAGGCCGGCCTGAAGCGCCGCCGGATTCTGTCCCTCCTTGCCAAGCACATCGGCGCGTGCTTCGATATAGGCCTGCATGATGCGACGATCAAATTCCGGATGAAACTGCACGCCCCAGCTTCGGCCGCCGAAATGCAAGGCATGAAAGACATCATGTTCGGCGCTGCCGATAACGCGTGCATCGCGAGGGGGTTGCAGGACGCTTTCGACATGGCTGACGTGAAATTCCGCTGCGGGGAAGAAGCTCCCGGTCAACAACTCCTGATCATCGGAAAATCGCACCCGCACCCGCCCCATGGCGCGACCGGCCGGATTCGGCCCAACCTTGCCGCCCAGTGCACGAGCGATTAGCTGATGTCCATAGCAAACCCCCAGAATCGGCCAACCCGCGGCGTGAGCTTCGGCCAGCCAGGCTGCAGTCGACTCCGACCAGTCAAGACCATCGCTGACCATCGCCGGTGAACCGGTCACCAGCACCGCGTTTGAAGGCGATCCATTATGAATGATCGGCAGGGATTGACCGATATTGACGCGCACGGTCCGGAATTCAAACCGCTCCGGACCCAGCCCCGCGATGAACCAGTCCTCGAAATCGCAGTCACCCGTGCGCGCCTCGGGCACGGCCTCTCCGGTCTTGACGATAATCAGTCCTGGCCTGCTCATGCGCGCTCAGGCAACTTGCCCACTGCCCGAAACCGGCGCGGATTCCGGCTTGGGTTGTTCGCTTACCACCCGGTTACGCCCACTCTGCTTGGCCTTATACATGCGCCTGTCGGCGCGTCCGATCAGGTCATCCAGCGTGTCATCGGCGCGCAGTTGCGAGCACCCAAGGCTTGCTGTGATCAGGATCTGAAAACCGTTGGTCCTGAACGGCTCATCCTGAATCAGGCAACGAACGCGCTCTGCGATCTGGGTAGCCGTGCGGCGCTCTGCCTGGGGCAGAAGGAAAAAGAATTCCTCTCCGCCTACCCGACCCAGCTCGTCCTGCGCGCGCAATCCTTTCCGGAGCCTGGGAGCAAGCTCAGCCAGAACCATGTCGCCGGCCTGATGACCATATTGATCATTGACATTCTTGAAAAAATCGATATCCATCACCACCAGGGCCAAGCTCTGCGCGTTTCTGTGAGCGCGCGAAATTTCCTGAGCTGCACGTTCCATGAAGCCCAATCGGTTGAGACATCCGGTCAGATGATCGACCCTCGCAATGCGCGCCAGCTCCTGTTGCCGTGCCTTGTGCTGACGATTGTCGGCAATCAGGGCACCAAAAAGCTGCCGCGCATCCTGTTGTACGCCCAGAGCGAAGGCTTTCAACTCGATCGGGATGAAATGGCCTTCCTTGTGGCGCATTTCGAATTCGCAGATCCTGCCGAGGATAGCCGAATCGCCACCATTACAGGCATAGCTGCTCACCCGACTTGCGTGAAAGGAGGCGGTTTCATCATCCATCAGCATGCTCACAGGCATGCCCAACAACTCCGCCGTCTCATACCCGCTGAGCTTCGAGGCCTCGGGGTTCACGTAGACGATGGTTTCGTTTTCATCGATGATCCACGCCGATACCGTGGCCTGTTCCAGCATCTGCTCGAACACGATGGCGCCAAGTTGTTTGGAAACGACAGTCATGAGGCCTTTTTTAAAAAGCGGAGTCTGCAAAAGCTTGTGATCCGCGAACGCCCGGGCAACAATCCAATGGAAGCCTTCCCGGCACGAGGATCATTCAGGAACATGAACGCTTGACATATCCAATATACCCCAAACCACCCGGATTCGTGCCAATCGCAAAAGTGTCGGCAGGCAGGAGGGACGATATACTTGCGTACTGACCGCCATCGGCTTTGCATCCGTGAATTTTCAGAATTTCATTCGCACTCTGGACGACTACTGGGCAGCCCAGGGCTGCGTGCTGACCGCGCCGCTTGACATGGAAGTCGGGGCCGGGACCTTTCATCCGGCCACTTTTCTGCGCTCCATCGGTCCCGAACCGTGGAACGCGGCTTACCTGCAACCGTGCCGGCGGCCTACCGACGGTCGTTACGGCGAAAATCCAAACCGGCTCCAGCATTACTACCAGTACCAGGTGGTGATGAAACCGTCGCCGCTGGATTTCCAGGAACTCTACCTGGGCTCCCTGAAGGCGGTTGGCATCGACCCGAAGGTCCATGACATACGGTTTGTGGAGGACAACTGGGAGTCACCCACCCTGGGCGCGTGGGGGCTGGGCTGGGAAGTCTGGCTCAACGGCATGGAAGTCACCCAGTTCACCTATTTTCAGCAAGCCGGCGGGCTGGAATGCAAGCCCGTCATGGGCGAGATCACCTACGGTCTGGAGCGCCTTGCAATGTACATTCAGGGCGTGGAAAGCGTGTTCGATCTGGTCTGGACCGGGACTGGGCACGGTGTCGTGACCTACCGCGACGTGTTCCATCAAAACGAAGTCGAGCAGTCCACCTACAATTTCGAAAAAGCCGACACGGCAGCGCTTTTCCAGGCTTTCGGCAATGCCGAGTCCCAGGCGCGCGCGCTGGTGTCCGATGATCTGCCGTTGCCGGCTTATGATCAGGTCATGAAAGCCTCTCACACCTTCAACCTGCTGGATGCGCGCCAGGCTATTTCGGTCACCGAACGGCAACGTTACATCCTGGCCATTCGCGATCTCTCGCGGCTGGTCGCCGCGGCCTACCTCGCCCGACGCGAGGCGCTGGGCTTCCCCGGGCTGGCCCGGGCGGAAGAAAACCAATGAGCGAAGCGCTTTTGATCGAATTGGGATGCGAGGAGATCCCGGCGCGCACTCTGGTGCGCCAGGCTGAAATGCTTTCGGACGGTCTGCGCGAGCGGCTGCTCGATGCCGGATTGCTTGATTCGGCGGCTCCGATTCGCTGGTTGGCGACACCACGCCGGCTTGCCGTCATCGTCGAACACGTCTCCAGGCGCCAGCCCGATCGTTGCATCGAGCGCAAGGGGCCTCCGGAATCGGCCGCGTTCGATCAACAGGGAAAACCGACCCGTGCGGCGATTGGTTTTGCCCGCAGCGTTGGTCTGGAACTGGAACAGTTGGACCGGCTTGAAAACGAGCAGGGCCGCTGGCTGTATGCCGAATTTGATCAGCCCGGGCAGGCGCTGGCCAAGCTGCTTCAGGAAATGCTTGATTCGGTGGTACGCGACATGGCCGGGGCTCGCAGCATGCGCTGGTCTGATCGTTCTGATCGCTTTGTGCGGCCGGTGCGCTGGCTGCTGGTCATGCATGGCAATCAAGTCGTGCCGGTGGATTTATTCGGCATCCCATCCGGCAACACGACCCATGGCCATCGCATCCACTCGCCGGGCCCGCATAAGCTTGAAACGGTTGATCAGTATGAAAGCCTGCTCGAACAGGCGTTCGTTCTGGCCGACTACCAGCGTCGCCGCAGCACCATTGTCGAGCAGGTGGAGGACCTGGCGCGCAAAGCCGGATTGACTGCAGGCGTGGATTCGGCACTGATCGATGAGGTCACGGGGCTGGTTGAATGGCCGGTCTCGGTGGTCGGATCGTTCGATGCGGAGTTTCTGGAGGTCCCGCAGGAAGCGCTGATCAGCTCGATGCGTGAACACCAGAAGTCCTTTCCGCTGTTCGATCGTGATGGACGGTTGGCACCTGGGTTCATCAGTGTTGCCAACTTGGAAAGCCTGCAACCCGAGCTTATGATTCACGGTTTCGAGCGGGTCATTCGTCCTCGTCTTGCAGATGCGCGTTTCTTTTATCGCCAGGATCGGCAACAGACACTGGTCGACCGACTCGAACGTCTCGACGGGATGCTTTTTCAGGAAAAGCTGGGCTCGCTGGCCGATAAATCGGCTCGCCTCGAAGCGCTTGCTGCGCGGCTCGCATCGCTTTTCAGCGCGGATCCGGAAACCTGCAGCCGAGCCGCTCGACTTTGCAAGTGCGACCTGGTTACCGAAATGGTCGGTGAGTTTCCCGAGCTTCAGGGGACCATGGGACGCTATTACGCGCTGGCCGATGGCGAACCAGAATCGGTCGCCGCAGCGATCGAAAACCATTACCTCCCCCGACATGCCAGCGACGCATTGCCCAAAGATCCCGCCGGCCAGGCGCTGGCGACGGCCGATCGCCTGGACACGCTGGTGGGCGTATTTGCAGCCGGCAAGAAACCCCGTGGCGGCAAAGATCCGTTTGCCCTGCGCCGAGCTGCATTGGCCGTGGCGCGAATTCTAGAACACAGTCGCTGCCAGGCAACGCTTGCAGAACTTCTGCAGCAGGCCCGCGAAGTACTGCAGTCAAGAATAGCGGTGGCCAATGAAATCACCGCCGAACTCGAATCCTTCATCCTGGAACGACTGCGGGCTCATTTGACCGAGCGCGGCATTGAGGCAAATACCCTGCACGCCGTCAGCGCCGGTGCAGCCGGACCAGTCGTCGATTTTGTCGCCAAAGCCCGGGCGGTTCAGGCCTTTGCCGATAACCCGGAAATGACCAGTCTTATCGCCGCAAACAAGCGCGCCGCGAACCTTCTGGAACAGGCGAGCGAAATCGATTTAGGAGAAGTTAAAGAACATTTGCTGCAATTAGAAGCAGAATCGACTCTTTTCACCGAAATTCAAGACCGCGAGAAAACTCTGGAAGGCTTGCTTCAACAGCGCGAGTACCCGGCTGTACTGGAACAACTGGCGACCTTGAAGCCGCTTGTGGACCGTTTTTTCGACGACGTCATGGTCATGGTCGACGATAAAGACCTGCAGCGCAACCGGCTTTCGTTGCTATACCGGCTGCGCGGGCAGTTCCTGAGAGTTGCCGACGTAGCTCGCCTCGGAAGGACATGAAAGCGCCGTTGCTCGTGCAACTCAATCTGCTTGGTTCCGGCGATGAACCAGTACATCCGCGCTGGTTGCCATTGCTGGCCGAGCTTTATCGAGCCGACCGGCCGCTGGTTCTGCTGGCCGAACGCCCCGCCCGCTGGGCACCGACGCGCCGGCACGCCGATCATGCCTTTGACCGCCAGGCGCGGATCGAGACCGATATCCGGCGCGGCTGCGGAGTGCTGGACGCAATTGTCTATCTGGATCTGGGACTGTTTGCGCGCAGGCGGCAATTCGAGCGCACTCTGGCCGATCTCGCCAATCGCTACGCCTGCCGGCTTACTGATCTGCATGCACTGGCGGGCGCGGGAAAAATTGCCGACGCCATCGAACCTCATGTTGGCCAGCTTGAACGCGTCGAGGCCGAGCAACTGGAAACAGCGTTAAGGCGGGTTCTTTAACACCGCCATTTTGCTTTTCCTTGGCGTCCTCGGCGTCTTGGCGAAAGTAAAAAGGTTCGTGATTACGTACATGCCTCAGTCATCGGCCAGCGGGGCCGGCTGGGCAGGCGGGGAGCAATGTTGCAGCGGGGGATATCGAGTGCTTCGGGGCGGCGGGGGCGGCGGAAGTCACCCAAGAACCATCAGCATGTTTGCCAACCCTTGGAAGTCTTGAGAAAACCCGCACTACTCCGGTGGTCCCAGGGAACATTCACTGAAGACAGCTCCAGGGAACCAGATGATTGCGATCAGCCCGATGGGCCCTGGCCGGGCCCAAGCAGAGTGGAACCCGAATCGACAGTAAGGAATCGGGAACCTTGATCGCGCGGCCAATGGCTGAGTGGTCGAACTAAGCAGGCAGGTTTTAGACCGATCCCCGGTTAAAGAACCACGCCAATCCATCAGTTCAGAATCAGATGTCCAGGTTGGCGACATTCAGCGCGTTGGTCTCGATGAATTCGCGCCGCGGTTCCACTTCGTTGCCCATCAGGGTCGAGAAAATCGCATCAGCGCCAACCGCGTCCTCTATCGTAACCTTTAGTAAACGTCGGGTTTCCGGATTGACCGTGGTCTCCCAGAGTTGGTCTGGATTCATTTCCCCGAGACCCTTGAAACGCTGGATACTGCGGCCCTTCCTGCTTTCCTCCATCAACCAGCGGTACACCTCGCTGAAGCGGCGCACGGGTTGAGCCTGATTGCCACGCTCGACTCGACCGTCCTCGCCAACCAGATCATGAACCGTCGCTGCGATCTTCGCGATTGCGCGGTAATCCGGGCCTTCGAAAAACGACGCATCCAGAATCGTATCCTGACCGATGCCCTGACTGATCCGGCTGATCAGCAGACCTCCAGCCTCCAGCGGACTGAGGGTCCATTTCACGCCAGCCGCGGAGGCCTGCTCCAGGCGTTGCTGAAAGGCATTGATCCAGCCCTGAACATCGAACTCCGGATCGACGGAAAATGGTTTGAAATCAATAAGTTGTTGTATCACTGTCGGATCGTGGCGACGCTCCAGACGCTCGCTGGCGAGGCTGGCGGTATGAAAATCGGTCAACAACGTATTCAGCACCGCGCCATGCACCGGCGGTTGCTCATTGCCCGGCAGCAGGCGGGCGCCATCCAGAGCACGATTGATCAGGTAGCGGACCAGCTCGGCCTCATCTTTCAGATACCACTCTTGTTTACCCTGTTTGATCTTGAACAGGGGCGGCTGGGCAATATAGATATGACCATTTTCAATCAGCTCGGGCATCTGGCGGTAAAAGAAGGTCAGCAGCAAGGTACGAATATGGGAGCCGTCGACATCGGCGTCGGTCATTATAATGATGCTGTGGTAACGCAGCTTTTCCAGGCTGAATTCGTCCTTGCCGATTCCCGTTCCCAGGGCCGTGATCAGAGTACCGACTTCGGCCGAGCCCAGCATCTTGTCGAATCGTGCCTTTTCAACGTTTAGAATCTTGCCCTTGAGCGGCAGAATGGCCTGGAATTTCCGGTTCCGGCCCTGCTTGGCGGAACCGCCGGCCGAATCACCCTCGACAATGAAAAGCTCCGACAGGGTCGGATCCTTTTCCTGGCAATCGGCCAGTTTACCCGGCAAGCCGGCCACGTCCAGCACGCCCTTGCGGCGCGTCATGTCGCGCGCCTTGCGAGCCGCTTCACGCGCCCGTCCGGCCTCGACGGCCTTGGAGGCGATTGCCTTGGCGTCGTGCGGGTTTTCAAGCAGAAAATCGCGCAGTTTCTCGGTCAGGGTCGCTTCGACCGCTGGTTTGACTTCGCTTGAAACCAGCTTGTCCTTGGTCTGTGCCGAAAATTTCGGGTCCGGCACCTTGACCGACAGCACTGCAATCAGGCCCTCGCGGCAATCATCCCCGGTGATCTGGATCTTGGCTTTCTTCGCCAGGCCACTTTCCTCGATATAGCCGTTGAGCGTACGGGTCAACGCGGCTCTAAAACCCGCAAGGTGCGTTCCCCCATCACGCTGCGGAATGGTGTTGGTGAAGCAGAACACGCTTTCCTGGTAAGCATCTGTCCATTGCAACGCTGCTTCCACGGTGATGTCATTGTGGACGGCCTCGAAATGCAGCGCGTTTGGATGCAGGGGGGACTTCTTGGCACTCAGGTGTTCGACGAAAGAGCGGATTCCACCAGCATATTCAAACAGGTCGCGTTTGTCGGAACGCTCATCGATAAGCTCGATGGCTACACCGGAGTTGAGAAAGCTCAGCTCGCGCAGGCGCCTGGCCAGGATATCGTAGTGAAATTCAACATCCGTAAATATCTCGCGGCTCGGCAGAAACCGCAATTCCGTCCCAGTTCGATCACTCTGACCGGTGGCAACCAGAGGCGACCTGGGGACACCCAGGGCGTATTCCTGAAACCAGCGCTTGTCCTGGCGGTGAATGACCAGTTCGAGACGCTCCGACAGCGCATTGACAACCGACACACCCACGCCATGCAGGCCGCCAGAGACTTTGTAGGAATCGGCGTCGAACTTGCCGCCTGCATGAAGCACGGTCATGATCACCTCGGCAGCCGACTTGCCCTCTTCTTCATGCATGTCCACTGGAATTCCACGACCATTATCGACCACGCTGACTGACCCTTCGGCGTGCAGTCTGACCGTGATGCGGTCACAGTAGCCTGCTAGGGCTTCATCGATAGCGTTGTCCACTACCTCAAAAACCATGTGATGCAGGCCGGTTCCGTCATCGGTATCCCCGATATACATCCCGGGTCGCTTGCGCACGGCATCCAGGCCCTTGAGTACCTTGATGCTGGAGGATGAATAGCTGTCGTCGCGTTCGCTCATTCAGTAATCCTGTAGGATTTTGCTGGCTTTGGGGAGTCGCCGCGGGGGTCGCCAATGCCGGATCCGCAGTCAATCGCAGATTATACCACCGGCTGGATTTTTCCCTGTTCCACGTGGAACAATGCAGCTTTGACCCGCGGCGGGGCTTCGACCGAAGTGAGCCAGGATTGCAGTGGCTGATCGACCAGCCAACCCAGCAGGCGCTCCAAGTGATCCGAATCCAGCTCTGAAACGGGATCGTCGATCAGCAGCACCGGTGCCGAAGCCTCCGGTCCGCAGGCAGCCTGCGCCAACTTCAGCAACAAGGCGCCAAGCTTCATCTGCCCGCGCGAAAACCGCTCTGCGACCTTTCCATGCTCACTCCTGACGATCAGATCGCCCCGCTGTGGGCCTTCCCGGGTAAACCCCTGCTCACGATCCCGCAATCGCGCCTGTCGCCAGATTTCAAGATAGCCTTCTGCGTTTTCGGCGGATGGTCGGTATTCCACCCGCAGCCCCGGCAAGCGGAAATCAAGCTCTCGTTCAAGGATCGGCAGGTTTTCCGCCAACAGCAGGCAATAAGCCTTGCGTTGGCGCTCGACCACTTCGGCGGTCTTGGACATGGGGCGCTCGATCGCATCCAGGACCGCTTCGGACACGCGATGACGCAATGCTGCATTTCGCTGACGCAGCAGCCTTGAATAGTCTCGCCATTGCGCCAGATATGATTGTTCCACGTGGAACAATCCCCAATCGATGAAACTGCGTCGCAACGCTGGCCCGCCCTCCAGAAGAAGATGATTTTCGGGATCGATGAGCACCAACGGCATGCGCCTGGCAAATTCGCTGATTCTAGACGCTCGATCCCCATCAATCCGCCCGCGCCATTCATTGCCGGCCCGCTCAACCCCAAGCCGGGCAGCCGGATCTTGTGTTCGAGCGAAAATCCGCACATATTCGGCCCTGTCTGAAATCACCGCTGTCAGTTGGCCGGTGCGAAATGACTGCCCACGCGCCAGCAGATAAATCGCCTCCAGCACACTGGTCTTGCCTGCGCCATTAAGCCCATACATCCAGTTGATTCCGTCCGCCGGCGCAATCCTGGCCTGCGCGATATTGCGCACGTTCTGAAAATTGAGTGCGCTCAGAAACATTGGTCAGATCCGCCTTGTTCAAATTCCAGAGCCATGGCAGGATCAATTCTGGAACTCGTGGTTTGGAGACGCTCGACTGGTGGGTTCGGCAAACCAATCAACCGTCGGTCCGGTACACAGAGAAAAGGCGATCAATCGACCGACCTGATTCCGAACGAATTCCCTATGCTGCTGCCGACCAGTGGTTCTTCAAAATGATACCTGATTACGTATGTATGTCAGCCATTTGAAAAAGCAACCACAGATTACGCAGATTTGCGCAGATTATTGAATTTGAATCTGTTTTTGCTTGACCAAAGCATGTCCCGGGTTCAGGGTTTGCTGCCTTGATCACTTTCGAGCCTTCGATTCGGGTCTTACAGCGTGCAACCAGCTATTGAACGTTAACCCATCTGTTGCATAAATTTGCGGCGAGAGACCGTTGCACTGCCCGGTATAGCAGCGTTTCCGGGGCGCGTGCTCAATTTTCCAATCCTCACATAGAGTGAGCTATGTTCCGGTTGGAAAATATCCGCGCACGCCCCGGAAACACTAC
The DNA here is from genome assembly GCA_964453565.1 of uncultured Halomonas sp. GTDB lineage: Bacteria > Pseudomonadota > Gammaproteobacteria > Xanthomonadales > Wenzhouxiangellaceae. The sequence continues at coordinate 19,584 of CAYVPB010000020.1, read as the reverse complement.
TCTCCGGGCTCTCGCACTCGGAAATTTATGCAACTGATGGGTTAACCTGAGGCTACGCCGAGGGCCGCTGCAAAACGGTTAATTCCAGCCAAGACAATAATCTGCGTGAATCTGTGTAATCTGCGGTTCCAGGGTTTTCTTTCTTGGCATGGCTGAGTCAACTACGTAATCAGGAAATGATAATTACGGGTTCAGCATTCCTGTGCGCGCCTCGCAAAGAACGCTGACAGACCAACTGAATCCTTAATTATTTTTTTAGGACCACTAGAGCTTCAACGGCATTACGACCTGACGCACATTATCGTTATCGACCGCAGTGATCAGACAGGAATTGTCGGCGTTTTTCAGTGCAAGCCGGGCACGATCCCCATCGACTGCGCCCAGCCCTTCGAGCAGATAGTTGACATTAAACCCGACCACCAGCTGATCGAAATTATGTTCGGCTTCGATCTCCTCGGTGGCTTCCTCCTGTTGAGGATTGTGAGCAATAACCCGAATCGAATCCTCTCCGGTCTCGATCCTGACGCCCCGATATTTTTCATTCGACAGGATCGCCACGCGCTGCAACGCCCGCATGGCGACTTCGCGCTCGACTACGATTGCTTTATCCTGATTGAGCGGGATCACCTGCGCATAGTCGGGAAAACGACCATCGATCAGCTTGCTGGTCAAGGTCAGGCCGCGCCGGCTCAAACGCAGGAAGTTCGAGCCCAGACCGACTTCCACCGGCTCCTCATCATGGCCCAGAATCCTCGACAGCTCCAAGACTCCCTTTCGCGGCAGAATCAGGGAGCGATCGTTTCCCCGGCCCTCGACTTCCAGCTCAGCCAGCGCCAGACGGTGTCCATCGGTCGCCACCGCTCGCAATATCCCTTCGCTGAATTCCATCAGCAGCCCATTGAGATAATGGCGCACATCCTGATGCGCAATGGCAAACGAAGTCTTGGCAACCAGCCATGCGAGCCGTTCTTCCGGGATGCGCACGGTCTCGACTCCATCACCGGCTTCGCCAGACGGAAACTCCGTTGCAGGCAATGTCGCCAGCGTAAAGCGGCTCTTGCCGGAGTGCAGCGCAAGTTTTTCCCCGTTGAGCTGAATATCAAGTCTGGAACCTTCCGGCAGTGCCTTGCAGATATCCACCATTTTCCGCGCCGGCACCGTCACACTGCCTGCCTGGGCAACATCGGCCGCTGCGGTCCCTACCATTTCGACTTCCATATCGGAACCCGTAACTTTCAGCCCGTCATCATCCGCTTCAATCAGAAAATTCGCCAGAACGGGTAAAGTCTGACGGCGTTCCACCACACCAACCACTTGCGTGATCGGAACCAGCAGCGCTTCTCGTTGGATGGAAAACTTCATCTCGGCTCCTGTCGCCTTGTTCTGGGTTTTCTGATACTTAAATTAATAAACCAGTAATAACAAGCTCTGTGAATATCATGAATAACCTGAAAACACCTTTAGTGTCATATAATTATAACGGTAACCAGACTAGTTCCCGTCTGTCTTCAGCTTGTGGATATCCGGTGTGCACAATTGAGCCTTGGCGATTGTCCCCCGGTTGTCCACAGACCTTCACAGCAGACACTCACAGGCTTTTCATTCAGCCAGCGTGCGCAACAGCCGCGCAACATCTTCTCGAATCTGCGCATCTGTCTCGCACAGGCTATCGATTTTACGACACGCGTGCAGCACGGTGGTATGATCGCGCCCACCGAAAGCTTCGCCGATTTCCGGCAATGAATGCTGAGTCAGTTGCTTGCAAAGATACATCGCAATCTGGCGCGGCCGCGCGATGGTCCGGGTGCGTCGTCTGGACAGCATATCCGAGACGCGCAAACTGAAATGCCCGGCAATCACTTTCTGGATTTTGTCCATCGTGATCTGACGGTCATGCACGGCCAGCACATCCCGCAGGATCTCGCGCGTATATTCCTCGTCTATCCTGCGCCCGGAAAAGCGTGCGTTGGCAATCAGCGAATTCAGCGCTCCCTCCAGATCACGCACATTGGAGCGCATCCGGCGGGCAATCAGCATCGCCACCGGCTCATCAAGCTGTAGTTTCGCCTCGCTGGCCTTTTTCATCAGGATTGCCACCCGCGTTTCGAAATCCGGCGGTTCGATGGGAACCGACAGGCCCCAGCCGAAACGCGAACGAAGCCGGGCCTCAATGCCTTCGACTTCCTTTGGATAGCGGTCACAGGTCAGGATGATCTGCTGGCGCGATTCCAGCAATGCATTGAAAGTGTGAAAGAATTCCTCCTGCGAACGATCCTTCCCGGCAAAAAACTGGATGTCATCGATCATCAAAGCGTCTACGGACCGGTAACGCGTCTTGAAGGCATCGATGGTGTTATGCCGCAACGCGTGAATCATCTCGCTGACGAACTTCTCCGAATGCAGATAGACCACACTGAAACCGGGATTTTTCTCGACCAGTTCATGGCCGATGGCGTGCAGCAGGTGGGTCTTGCCCAGTCCGGTGCCTCCATAAAGAAGCAGCGGGTTGTAGCTTTTGCCCGGGTCCTGCGTGACCTGACGCGCGGCTGCATAACCCAATTCATTGGACTTGCCGAGCACGAAATTAAAAAACCGATAGCGCTCATCCAACCCGGCAACGAAGCCGTTGCGGGGTTTCGCAGGCTGCGTTTTAACCGCCTGTCTGGCCCCGTTTCCGCCGGTGTGGACGACCACCCGTTCGCGATCGATGCCGTTATTGCCGAAAAAATCCTGAATCAGGCCGAGGTAGTGCTGTTCAACCTGATCGCGCACAAAGTCGTTGGGTGCCAGCAGGCGCAGGCGGTCACTGGCGGACGAATCAATCTGCAATGGCCGCAGCCAGGTATTGATTTCCTCAAGAGCGACTTCTCGCTCGAGGCGATTCAGGCAATCCTTCCATAGCTGGAGAGCTTCATCAGTCAAGGGTGGGTATTCCGTTTGCTTTGCCGACAGCATGGACCAGTCGAGAGTATAAGCCCACGCCGGCGACCGCGCGACCGCTCTATGGCCTGCTTGCGTCCATGGCCCGTGGCGCGGTATAATTCCGCTCTTTTTCAACTTTGGTTTAGACGGTTCGGCCGATTTAATCCGCGAAGGTGATCGCTGACGCGAGCGAGACCACAATCGACGTCACAATGGCAATCATCAAAATCGTACTCGCCGATTGATACTGGCCGTAGTTAGCCCAAAGCCCATTGCAAGGATTCCAGGACCATGAAACGCACATTCCAGCCCAGTCGCCTGAAACGAGCCCGTCGCCACGGATTCCGTGCACGTATGGCCACCCGCTCCGGCCGCGCCATTATTAACGCGCGCCGAGCCAAGGGTCGCAAGCGCCTGTCGGCATGAAAACGCTACTCAACCCGGATCTGAATCCGGGTTGAATCCGAAAAAACCGCGGTTGCCGGTATGAAGCCTGAAGGTTTGCCGCCCACCTCGCGATTGTTGCATGAACGCGAATTTAAAGCGGTTTTTTTGGCCCGGCAAAAGCAAGCCAATCGTCATTTCCGAATTCAATGGTCCGGGTCTGATCGGTCTTCGGCCGAACCCAGGCTTGGTCTTGCCATTGCCAAGCGGGTGGCGCGCCGGGCCGTGGATCGCAACAGAATTCGCCGGCTGGTGCGCGAGACGTACCGAATCCGGCGCCGGAAATTGCGACCGCTTGATTACGTGGTGCTGGCCAATCCGGCCGCGCTTGAGGCTGACAACCCGACGCTGATCCGGTCTCTCGATCAGCTCTGGCAACGGTTTGAAAAATAGATGAATACCCGAACGCTGCTTTTGCTGATGCTGGCCTTTCTCGGCTTCATGCTCTATATCGAGTGGCAGAAAGATTTTGTCAACCCACAGCCCCGCTCGGTAGAGCCGCTTCCGGCCCCGGGCCAGATCGACGATGCCGCAGCTTCCGAATCACTCCCTGATGTGCCGGATCTTCCCGAACTGCCGCGCCTGGAACCCGGCAGCGCTGAGCCCGAGCGCGATGAACTGCCGCGCGCACCGGAAACCCAGGTGGGCTCGGGTGAACGCATCGAGGTCGAGACCGATCTGCTTTCGGCGGAAATCGATCCGATCGGCGGAACGCTTTCGAGGCTGCGACTGAAGCAGGTTCCGGTCAGCGTCGACCGACCCGATGAACCTTTCACGCTGCTGTCAGATCAGTTGCCAGACGTGCAGATTGCCCAGAGTGGCCTGGTCGATGCCGCGCGCCGAGCTCCCAACCATACCAGCCGTTTTGAGTATGACCGTCAGTTCCATGAACTGCCGCGTGATCGGGATGTGCTGGAAGTGCCGCTCAGGTGGCAGGATGGGGAGGGTCTGGAAGTGGTACTGACCTGGATCTTCAGGCGCGACGACTATGTCATCCAACACCGGGTCGAAGTCGTCAACAACGGCCAGAAAACCTGGGAAGGAAGCCGCTACCTCCGGCTGCAGCGGACCTCCGGTGAAGGCGGCAACGGCATGGTGTTTACCAATCCCGAACGCATCAGTTACAACGGCGCCGCAGTCTACAGCCCGGAAGACAAGTTTCAGAAACTGAAATTTGCCGATTTTGACGAAAAGCGTTACCAGAACACCATCACCGGCGGCTGGGCCGGCATGGTCGAGCACCATTTCCTGAGCGCCTGGATTCCGCCGGCCGACCAGGCGCAACAGTACACCACCCGGCTGCTCGACCAGCAGGTGCCGCAGCGTTATGCGCTGACTGTGACCGCGTCCCCGGTATCTCTGAGCCCTGGTGAGCGACACCGCTTTGAGTCGCTGCTTTTTGCCGGTCCCAAACAGCAGAATCGACTCGACGACATTGCTCCTGGGCTCAGCCTGACCGTCGATTACGGCATATTCACGGTGTTTTCCAAGCCTCTGTTCTGGTTGCTCGACCATATCCACACCCTGGTTCGCAACTGGGGTCTGGCTATCGTTCTGTTGACACTGCTGATCAAGCTGGCTTTTTACAAACTGACCCAGGCCCAGTTCCGATCCATGGGCAAGCTCAGAAAACTGCAGCCGCGCATTCAGCAACTCAAGGAACGTTATGGCGATGATCGGCAAAAGTTCGGTCAGGCCATGATGGAGATCTACAAAAAAGAGAAGGTCAACCCGCTCGGCGGTTGCTTGCCCATTCTGGTCCAGATCCCGATCTTCATCGCGCTGTATTGGGTGTTGCTGGAATCGGTGGAATTGCGTCAGGCCGGCTTTTTGTGGGTGCCGGATCTCAGCCGTCCCGATCCGTTGTTCATCCTGCCGGTGATCAACGGCACATTCATGATCCTGACCCAGAAGCTCACGCCCATGGGCGGCATGGATCCGATGCAACGCAAGGTCATGCAATGGCTGCCGGTCGCCTTTGCCATCCTGTTTGCATTCTTCCCGGCTGGTCTGGTGCTGTACTGGGCTGCCAACAGCGGTATTTCGCTGCTGCAGCAGTGGTACATCTTGCGTCAGATCGATGCCGAGGAAGCCCGGGCCCGCAACTGACCGGTCAAAGGGTCATGTCACAAGCCATCTGTGCCGTTGCCACGCCCCCCGGTCGGGGCGGTATCGGCGTTGTGCGCATTTCCGGAAGCGATCTCGAGCCGATTGCCGCGGCGCTGATCGGCAGCCTTCCGCTCGAGCGCCAAGCTCGGCTGACCAAGGTGATGGACAGCGAGCACGAGGTGATCGATCGCGGTCTTGCACTGTATTTTTCCGCACCCGATTCGTTTACCGGGGAACACGTGCTGGAGTTGCACCTGCATGGCTCGCCGGTGGTGCTTGAAAAAACCCTTGCCGCCTGCGTGGCGGCCGGCGCCCGGCGGGCCGGCCCGGGCGAATTCTCGCAGCGCGCTTTCCTCAATGGCAAGCTCGATCTGGCCCAGGCCGAAGCAATTGCCGACCTGATTGCCGCCGGCAGCGAGCAGGCCGCACGTGCCGCAAGTCGCAGTCTGGAAGGTGCGTTTTCAGAAACCGTCAACAGTCTGGCCGAGCGCATTACCGCGCTGCGTGTGTGGGTTGAGGCGGCAATGGACTTTCCGGACGAGGAAATCGACTTTCTCGAACACGGCGATGTTGGCGACCGCATCAGCGCCCTTGTCGACCAGACCGACGACTTGTTGCGTCAGGCAAGCGCTGGATGTGTGCTCAATGATGGCCTGAAGATCGCGATCGTCGGCAAACCCAATGCCGGCAAATCCAGCTTATTCAACGCTCTGGTCCGGCGCGAGGCGGCGATCGTCACCGAGATCCCCGGAACGACCCGTGATGTGCTTCGTGAACAGGTCCAGCTTGGCGGCATTCCAGTGACGCTGGCCGATACCGCGGGTCTGCGTGAAACCCTGGACCCGGTTGAGATCGAGGGGGTCAGGCGCGCGCGTGCAGAGCTTGCTGGTGCCGATCTTTTGTTGTGGGTGGTCGATGTCACCGATCCTGAAGCTGCCATCCGTCCCGACACCAAGGTGCCGCTACTTCGTATCGACAACAAGATCGATCTGCTCGACAAGCCGCGGCCTGATGCCGATTCGATTGCGCTTTCAGCGACCAGCGGCGCCGGACTCGAAAGGCTCGACCAGGAGGTCGCGAATCGATTCGGCCTTGCCGAAGGCGGTGGCGAATTTACGGCTCGAGCGCGCCATATCGAAAAACTGCAACAGACTTGCGTTCATCTCGGTCAGGCTCGCTCCATCATCATTGAAACCGCAACAGGGGAGCTGGTGGCCGAGGAACTCAAGCTGGCCGCTGAAGCGCTGGGCGAAATCACCGGGCAAATCCATTCCGACGACCTGCTCGGCCGGATTTTCAGTTCCTTCTGCATCGGAAAATAGCCTGTCACGGTCGGATACTGCCGCCATGGAGTCTTAATCGGGGGTTGCTCTGAGGCAGCGGAATCCGTCCTCGACCAGGCCTGAACCGACCCGCATCCGGGGCCAAACCATTTGACGCCGCCTGCCCGGCCCCCTATGCTCATGCCGGTTGAATTGTCAGGGAATCGCCCATGACCGCATACTTGCAGCAGCAGATCCTTCGCCGCGCCGAAGTCACGCCCGACCAGCTCTACCTTTGTCAACCGGTCGATCGCCAATGGCGCCACTGGACCTGGGCCGAGGCTGTGGACGAGGCCATGCGCCTCTCTGTGGGCCTGGCCGGACTCGGGCTGCAACCCGGCGATCGCGTCGGGTTGATCTCGAAGAACTGCGCCCACTGGATCATTGCTGACATCGCGATGATTCTGTCCGGACTGGTCAGCGTGCCGATCTATCCCACCGCCAACGCCAGAACCATCGCCGGCGTGCTCCGGCACAGCGGCGCGAAGGCTTGCTTTGTCGGCAAGCTCGAAGCGCCTGATGAGCAACTGGCGGCAATCCCCGACGACATTGTTTTAATCACCATGCCTTATGTTGGCGCCAAAGGCCGGCAGGACTGGGATGACATCCTGGCCGAAACGTCGCAGTCGTTTGCAATCCACCCAGCGGCCGAGGATGACTTGGCGACACTGCTGTATACTTCCGGCTCCACCGGCGAGCCTAAGGGCGCCATACATTCCTACGCCGGTTTTGCCTTCGTCGGCGAATCATTGGCCATGGCCATTGGCGTGCGCAACGATGACCGGGTTCTTTCCTACCTGCCGCTGTCGCACTGCACCGAGCGGGCCTACGTCGAGGCCGGCAGTTTCTTCGCCGGCACAACCTTGTATTTCGTCGAAACCATTGAAACCTTCCTCGACGATCTGCAGCATGCTCGGCCGACCCTGTTCGGCTCGGTGCCGAGGTTATGGAAGAAATTCCAGCTCGGCGTGCTGGAAAAGCTGCCGCAGAGAAAACTCGACAAGTTGTTGCGCATCCCCGTGGTTCGCGGCCTGATCCGTTCCAGGGTCAAGAAAGGCCTGGGCCTGGACCGGGCTGAGTGGTTTGCCAGCGGATCGGCTCCGATCGCGATTTCGCTGCTGCAATGGTGGCATCGTCTGGGAGTCACGATTGCCGAAGGCTGGGGCATGACGGAAACCTTTGCCTATGGCACACAGGTCGGGCGCGGAGTCAAGCCGAAATTCGGCGCCATCGGCAAGGCCTTGCCGGGCGTCGAACTCAAGACCAGCGATGACGACGAGTTGCTGATTCGTTGTCCGTGCATGATGCAGGGCTACTACAGGAATCAGGGCCTGACCGACGAAAGCTTCGTCGACGGCTGGTTTCGTACCGGCGATCGCGCGTTCATCGATGATCAGGGCTGGGTCACCATCACTGGGCGGCTCAAGGAAGTGTTCAAGACCACCAAGGGCAAATACATTGCACCGGTGCCGCTGGAAAGCCTGCTGGCCAGAAACGAATTGATCGAAATCGCCTGCGTGGTCGGCGAGCATCTCGATCAGCCGGTCGCGCTGGTGCAACTGGCCGAGGAACTGGAGGCTGACATGCGCGAGCTTCGCAGGCATCTGGTTGATACACTGGATAAGGTCAACCGGGATCTGGAAGCGCATCAGCGAATTGAGCGAATCATTGTCGCGCGCGAATCCTGGACGATCGAAAACGATTTGCTCACCCCGACTCTCAAGATCCGCCGGCAGAGCATTGAACAACGCTACCGGGAAACCATCAAGACCACCACCGATCAGGTTTCCTTCATCTCCGGCCCCAGGACAGACTGACACTGAACAGTGCAAAAAGAAGAACAATGAACTCAAGAATCCCGATCACGATCCTCATTGCGCTGCTGGCTGCAAGCCTGGCCGCGAAAATCGAGCCCGCCCCGGATCGTGACCGCGGTGAAGGCCCGTTCGAACAATTGATACTGCGCGGTGTCACGCTGATCGACGGTACCGGTGCCCCGCCAATCGGCCCGGTCGATATCGTGATCGAAAAAGATCGCATCGCCGAAATCAAGCGCCTGGGCTCACCGGGCACCGAAATCGATCCGGACCAACGTCCCGGCCTGAAAACCGGTGGCCGCGAGATCAAGCTTGACGGCTACTATGTGCTGCCCGGTTTTGTCGACATGCACGCCCACATCGGCGGCAGCAATCAGGGCACGCCGGCTGAATACGTCTACAAGCTCTGGCTGGCGCACGGCATTACCACCATCCGCGATCCTGGCTCGAGCAATGGCGCGGATTGGACCTTCGGCGAACGTGCGCGGGCAGCGCGAGGGGAGATCGCGGCGCCGCGCATCATCGCTTATGTCACATTCGGACAGGGCGCTGACCTTCCGATCACGAATGCCGAACAGGCACGCCGGTGGGTCAGGCAAATTGCAGAACGCGGTGCCGACGGGGTCAAGTTCTTTGGCGCGCGTCCCGAAGTGCTGCTGGCCGCCATCGACGAGGCAAAAAAACGTGATTTGGGCACGGCCATGCACCATGCCCAGCTGGACGTTGCACGCGCCAATGTGCTGGCCACCGCGCGTGCCGGCCTGACCACGATGGAACACTGGTACGGATTGCCCGAGGCGCTGTTTGCCGACCGCACTGTCCAGCACTATCCGGCCGATTACAACTACGCCGATGAATACAATCGCTTCGCCGAAGCGGGCCGGTTGTGGCGCCAGGCCGCCACCCCCGACCACCCGCGCTGGAAGGCGGTGCGGGATGAACTGATCGAACTGGGGCTTACCATCAATCCCACCCTGACCATCTACGAGGCCAACCGAAATTTAATGGCCGCGCGTACCGCCGAATGGCACCCGGACTATACCTTGCCCAGCCTGTGGGATTTCTTTGCCCCCAGCCGCCGGGCCCACGGCAGTTACTGGTTCCGTTGGTCAACGGCCAATGAAAACGATTGGCGAGACAACTTCCGGCGCTGGATGGGTTTTCTGATCGACTACAAGAACCACGGCGGCAGGGTCACGGTCGGTTCGGACTCCGGATTCATCTACAAGCTGTATGGCTTCGGCTATATCCAGGAACTGGAGTTGTTGCAGGAGGCTGGCTTCCATCCGCTGGAAGTGCTGAGCGCGGCAACCCTGCACGGCGCCCAAACACTGGGGCTGGAAGACGAAACCGGTGCGGTCGAAATCGGTAAACGCGCCGATCTGGTGGTGTTGGCCGAAAACCCGCTGGCGGACTGGAAAGTGCTCTACGGTACCGGCGCGATTCGGGTGACACAAGATAATCGCGTGACTCGCACCGGCGGCGTTCTCCACACAATCGTCAACGGCATCGTTTATGATGCTGAGCATCTTCGCGCCGATGTGCGCGAAATGGTGCGAAACGCCTGGCATGAAGCGGATCGGGAACTTCTCCAGCCCGGCGTGAACACCACCCCATGACCGAGTCGAAGCTGAAATCTTCCTGATCCTCTTGTTGCTTGCGGAGCAGGGCTTCTTCCAATCCGTAAAGGATCTTCTGAGGTTTGCACCCTTCCCCGCAAGCGGGGCAGGGTCGGAGTGGAAGCGAATTTCCGATGACTGAAAGGCTACCGAAAAATGCAATTCTCGATAAACCCGAACCTTGACCGATCCGCGCTCGCGGCAACTCTGGCCCGCGACCGACGCGTGCAGGTCCACGATGTACTTATCCAGCCCTCCGCCGATCGATTGCTGGACTGTCTGGAACAACACACCCCATGGTCGCTGACCTGGTACGACGAAAAAGGCCCCGGCATCATCGAGGCCGCCAATCTCGAAAAGGTGCCGGCCAGTGAAATGAATGCGCTGCAGACACGCATCTACCGTCAGGCCATGACTGGATTCGGCTACGTCTATAGCCTGTTTCATCAATCCGAAAATACCCGCACCGAACGTGAAGTACCGCCGGTGCTCGAACAGTTCTTCGCTTTCCTGAAATCAGACAGCATGCTGGACTTCATCCGTACGTTGCTCGACGACCCGAGTCCGGATCGGGTTGATGCCCAGGCCACCCGTTACGGCCCGGGCAGTTTCCTTGGCTATCACAACGACCAGCAGCACGGTGCCAATCGCAAATGTGCCTATGTGTTCAACTTCACCCGCAAGTGGCAGCCCGACTGGCAGGGCTACCTGCAGTTCTATGACGAATCCGGCAACACCCCCGCCGCATGGAAACCCGACTTCAACACCATGAACATCTTCATGGTGCCTCAACCCCACGCCGTCACCTGCATCCCGCCCTACGCCGCCGCTTACCGGTATGCTGTTTCCGGCTGGTACCGCAGCGCATAGATGATGGGGTCTACCATCGAAATCGCATAGTGGCGGGCCTCGTTTTCCTTACCAGTTCTCTTCTTTCCCTTCCAATACGCAGATCTTTGGTTTTCTTGAAAGAGGCTTTGCTTATGCCGCATTCGATTTACATCAAAGGTGACGAAGAGCGCAGACGAAGTGACGAAGAGCAAGAAGAGCGCAGACACCCACGAAGAGCGCCTCGCGGTCCTGATATGCAAGATACACGACCCGCCGGACCCTTCCCGGCGTCCCGGCCGTGCACGGCGACGGCTGCCTGAATCACGGCCTGAGCGTTCTGCATGCGGCGCTGACCAACGCCGGCAGGCAGCGCTCCGCGAGCCTGGCGTGCTGACGGAGCGACCGAGCCGGCCGGAAGCGTCGGAGGGTCAAGAGCCTTCGAACCCGTCGGCAAATAACGGCGCTTCACGGCCGACGATCACGTAGGCGCTGCCGGAATCGATTCCGGAAGCGTCGCGTCCGGGTGCGCCGACCACTAGGTCGTCGAAACCGTCGGCGTTCAGATCGCCGACGGCGGCCACCGAACTCCCGAGCCGGTCGCCCGAGGCCGCGCCGTCGATCCGGAATCCGCGCTCGCCGTTCAGGCCGCTCAGGAACAGGCCGCTGAACCCCAGGTTGACGTCGCTGCCGCCGAACAGCACGAACGCCGATCCGGACTCCGGCCCGTTCGCACCAGCCCCGGGCGCGCCGACCACGAGATCGTCGATGCCGTCGCCGTTCAGATCGCCGGCCGGCGCGACGGCCGCGCCGGTCCGGTCGCCGCCGGCCACCCCGAGCAATTCGAACCCGCGCACGCCGTCGAGACCGGATAGCCACACATCGACGAACCCGAGGCTCACGTTGTCGTTTCCGAACACGATGTAGGCCGACCCGCTATCGATCCCGGCGCCATCCCGCCCGGGAGCACCGATTACCAGGTCCTCGACGCCGTCCGCGTTGAGGTCGCCGGCCGAGGCCACCGAAACCCCCGAGCGGTCGCCGGGTGCCTCGCCGGTAAACGCGAAGCGTTCGACGCCGTCGAGGATCGCCAGCGAGATCGAGGCAAATCCGCCGTTGACGTCCGGATCGCCGGTAATGACATAACTGCGCCCCGCGTCCGTATTGCCGGGGTCGGCGCCCGGCGCACCGAGCGTCAGGTCGTCGAGGCCATCGTCATTGAGGTCGCCGATCGGCGCCACCGAGGCGCCGACCGCATCGCCGGCATTGTTGCCCAGCAGCGCGAAGCCGTTTTCGCCGTCCAGGCCGAACAGGAACAGGATGCTGAAGCCGCCGCCGAAGTCGGTGCCGCCAAAGACCACGTGCGCGGCACCCGCGCCGGTTGCACCGGACGGACTTGCGCCTGGCGCACCGATGACCAGGTCAGCCACCCCGTCGGCGTTCAGGTCACCGGCCGAGGCGACCGATGCGCCGGCCATATCGCCGGCCGCCGCACCGCGGAAACCGACTCCCCATTCGCCGTCCAGTCCGGTCAGCCAGCGGATCGCGAAGCCGCCGGTAATTCCGTCATCGCCATAGACGACATAGACATTGCCCGAGTCCTCTCCCCCGTCGTCGGCGAATGGGGCGCCGATCGCGAGGTCCTGCTGGCCGTCTTCGTTGACGTCGCCCGCCGCGCTCACTGCACTGCCGCTGCGCTCGCCCGCAGTGCGACCCGACAAGCCAAAGCCGATTGTGCCGTTCAGGCCGGACAGGAACAAACCGCTGAAGCCGAGATTTGGATCGTTCCCGCCGAACAGCACGTACGTCATTCCCGTATCGGCAGCGAAATTGTCGTTGAACGGTGCGCCGATCGCCACGTCGACGAAGCCGTCTTCATTCAGATCGCCGGGCCCGGCAACCGAGGTTCCGGCCTGGTCGCCCGCTGCCGCGCCCAGCAGCTCGAAACCGTCGCTGCCGTCGAGCTCGGACACCTGGAGCACGGCCGGGAACGTCTGCGCGCTCGAAGAGACCGGGAACAGCAGCGCTAGGAGCGTGGTGGTCTGAGCCATCAGGCCGGCGCTGAGCAGCGCGGCGGTCAGCCAAAGGACAAATCGGTTGAATCGGTTGGTAGTCATGTTCGGTGTCCTCCGCAAATGAAAGTTCGGCGAGCGCTATTGTGCTGCGCTGCCGGGCGCGACTTCCCGGCATCGCCGCGTGATTGGCTGTTGCCCACTGGGCGTCAGCCCTCGAACCCGTCGCGGAAAAGGATGTCGGTCTGATCGATGTTGACCGGCCAGAAGCCGCCGGTCACCGTCCAGCCGCCGCCGGACAGTTCGATCAGTTCGGTGCTGTCCCACTGGCCCAGCGCGCCGGAGAGCTGCCATTGACCGTCGGCGGTTTCGGCCAGAACCTCGCCGCCACCGTCGACGGTGTGCCAGTCCACCTCCCAGGTCTGCGGGATCGCCAGCGCCGGGAGCAGGATCAGGGCCGGCACGGAAAGGCTGCGCCAGGTCGGCCGGGGCCGCCCGCGGCCCCGGGTCCGGCGCGGGTGCGTCATCAAGGCTTGGCCATTCATCTTTGACCTCCCGTGGTGGCCAGTTGCGGCGCCACCAGCTCGCGCAGCACGGCCAGCTCGGCGCGCAGCGTGGTCAGTTCCTCGTTCTGCTGCTGGCGCATTTCGGCCAGGCGGGCTTCGAGCCCAGCGATGTCGCGCTGCTGGCTGTCCATGTCGCGCTGCTGGCTGTCGATGATGGCCTGCTGCTCCTGAATGGCCTTCAGCGCGATGACCGAGAAACCGGCGTAGTTCACGCCCAGGTAGCCGTTGCCGTCGGACTCGCTGGCCAAGGCGGGAAAGTACTCGGCGACGTTCTGCGCAATCAGGCCGATGTGGCGCGCGCTGTCAGATGCGCTGTGGTTGAACTGATAATCCACCACTTCCAGGGCCGCGATTTTTTCCAGTACGGAGCCAAGCGGGCGGATATCGTTCTTGAGTCGTCGGTCCGAGAGCTGATTCCAGGAGCCATCGAGGTTGTTTACGTACGCAAGATTGGTACTGTTGCCATCGCCCGGATCGTAATTGAACCTCAAGAAGGCAGAAGACAGATGAATGTCCCACCTGCGGTTCGAGGTGTTCTCCAGGCGAATACCGTCCAGGACATTCTCGCTGGTGCTCAACCCGCCAAGATGCAGATTGCTTGTCGGCGCATTGGTGTTGATGCCGACGCCGCCCGCGGCCCGGATCAGAAACTGATCGGACCCGGTCGAGACAAAATCGGCGAATTCGCTGTCGGCCCAGATGAAGGTGCCTTCGTCGCCGTTGGCGTCACCTGAAAGCGGAACGCCTGCGCAGCCGTCTCCCGCCTCTCCCGAATCGGTGCCCGGACGGACCTTGGCGAACAGCCCCCCCGCCCAGGAAAGCTCGCCGCCGGCGCAGTTGGCCCGACCGCCGCTGACGGTGCTCCACGAGCCGCCGGCGGTGTTTTGTTGGCCGCCGCTGACCGTGCTCAGGGCGTCGCTGGCGGTGTTGCTGGCGCCGCCGCTGACGGTGCTCCACGTGTCGCTGGCGGTGTTGCTGATGCCTCCGCCGACCGTGCTGTACGTGCTGGCGATGTTGTTGACGCCCCCGCCGACGGTGGCGTACGCTTCGCTGGCGGTGTTATCGAAGCCTCCGCCGACGGTGCTCCACGAGCCGCTGGCGGTGTTGCCGATACCGCCACCGATGGTGCCCATGATGGCCGTCACTCGGTTTGTGTTGTCGCTCCTCCCGCCGCCGCTGATGGTGGCGCCGTACACGCCAGCGTCCACGCTGTTGCCGCTATAGCCGCCGATCAGGTTGGGGCTGTTGGAATCAGGCTCCAGCCGCAGGCCGCGGGCGCCATTCACTTTGAATTCCAGGGCCCGGTCGTCGGTCGTGCCGAGGAAGTTGGTCGCCGGATCGGTGCCCGCATTGCCGGACAAGTTCCAGCCGGCAGGGCCTATGTCGTCGACCTCGCAGGTCACGCTGCCGTTCTCGTTGATCACCCGGATGGACTGCCCGGGCGGGCAGGAGCCGTCGACGCGCCGCTGGACCTGCGTCGGGTCGATGGCGCTGCCGCCAACCGCGCCGTCGGCGGTGGCCGCGGCCAGCAGCGCGTAGGGGGTGGCGGTGACGGGTTGGCGCGGGTTCAGCGGTGCGCCATTGACCTCGACTTCGAGGAACCGATCGCTGCCGTCGAACACGCCGGCACCGAAATCCAGCCCGACCTGAAACAGCCCGTCCTCGACCGGCCAGTTCAGCCGGGTTTGCGGCCCGGCGACCTCGCTGCCGCCGGTAAGCTGGTCGAACAGCCGGAACTCAAGGTTGGCCGTACCGGTAAACGGCTGGCCGTTTTCACGCAACTGGCCCTGGTAGG
>CAYVPB010000020.1:0-4050 GCA_964453565.1 uncultured Halomonas sp. | reverse complement strand
AGGTTGGCCGTACCGGTAAACGGCTGGCCGTTTTCACGCAACTGGCCCTGGTAGGTCAGCGTGGTGGTCTGGGCCATCAGGCCGGCGCTGAGCAGCGCGGCGGTCAGCCACAGTACAAATTGGTGGAATCCAAATTTGTGGAATCGGTGGATGGTCATTGTCGGGGTCCTCCGGGGGAAAAGTTTGGCCAGGAATGGCAGGGCGTGCCCGAAGCGGATTGCAGGGCCAGGTGGCGCCGGCGAATGCCGCGCACGCAGACGGCCGGTTGTCCGCGTCGGTCATGAGGCGGCGGGGCGACCGAATGGTATTGCCAATCTGAGGAACAGGAACGGGGGTGGCGTGTTTCAGGGTGCAAGGAGCCTGTCCCCGGACGCGCATCCGACGGGCATCGGACTGTACAACAATGGCTGCAATGGTCCGCATCGGCTTTGCTCCCGGCGGACAGTCGCCTGAAGCCGCTTGTGCCTGCAAACGGTCCAGACAGGCGTCTGCATCAGAAGATACTTATATACTGATATTACGCCTGCACCGGCTTGAATAATTTGACCTGGGTCAAGCAGGGCAGCGCGGTCTGGGTTCTTGCTTGCGCCAGGCACAACCTCGCTTTACTTGGGCGCTTTACATGGGTGATGAGATGGGCGCCTCCATCATTCGCGCCGGCGTCGTAATTGCGCCACACTGGTATCTCGACTCAGTCATCCGCGTAGGAGGCGTCCACTCATAAAGACTACAATGGTCGGTATTGACCTTGCAAAAAAGTGTTCCAGGTCCGTCGCCCTGGCAAACAAGAATGCGCGCATCGCCTGGAACATCGTGGCCAACGATGCGCACTACGACCCCGGAAAGGCATTCGGTTCAGCCTGAGCCGCCCGCCACGGAGTCTGCAAAAGCCGATGAGGAAAAGGTCAACGACCGTGGGAGAGCCTGAGCATGGACAAAGGTGAAAAGCTGAGTAAGTGTATAGGCCCCGGGGTCATCTCGAAACTCATGTTGGGCCGGAGCTAAAAAACGCTCCACCAAGAGCCCGGATATATGTCAGCAGACCCATTCTTCGTCGCAACAATCCGAATCCGAGAACTTCCGAAGGGAGGCAGAGGCGTTCGGCCCGGACGAACCCGAAAAGCCCTAAAACAGGCTTGACTCGGGGGAGGCGTCCCTATATGTCCGTGTTAATTTCAGCTCAATTGCCGCTGAACCCCAACGTTGCAGTTCAGTTTTCCGGGAATGCTGTCCAGCCGGCATACCAGGGCTTGCTGTCTCCGGGACGCACTGCGCCGGGGAACAGGGCCGCCTCGTCCCAGAATTCGCCTTTCGGGATCGGCGCCGGCGTAATCGAGAAGCGCCCGGCCGGGGCGAAGTTCGGAGCGCGTTCATTCTGGCTGGCGACCGGCAGGCGGAACTGCGAGTGTGTAACGAGATCGGGAACGCGCTTCAGAAAAAATTCCGCCTCGTCGAAGCCGTCGTCGTCGTTGTCGTCACCGGATTCATCCCGGAAACCATTGGAGCCGCGACCGCCGATCTGGTGCATCACGATGGCTGCGAATTTCGACTCGCCCTCGCGGATAGTGCGGGCGGTTTCTAATCCGCGCACATCGATGAACTCAACCGGAAAGTTGCTCGCGAGAACATTGCCGGCCTCGATTGCGGTTCCGGTTCGAAGCGTCATCGCGCGCTGAGCACCGCGGCCGGAGCCGATCAGCGTGGCGTTGTACATACGCGGGCGCGAACGCGGTTTCGCGTCGGGATCGCCGCCGTTGCTGTCTGCCTCTATAGCGCTGTCGCCTTGCACGGTCTGCTGCGTGATCAAAAACTGGATATTGCCAGTCCAGCCCTCGTCCCAGTCCAGTCCGTCGTCGCGTGCCTGAGTGACGAGGATGTTTTTGAGGTTGACCGTGCCGCCGAAGACTTCCACACCGTCATCCAGCCCGTGATGCACCTGTACCGAGCGGATCACTGTATTGCTGCCGCAGCCCCCGAGGGTAAGACCGTTGAGTTCGTTATCGGCCAGAGCTTCGTAGCCGGCAAACTCGATCCGGACGAATTCAACGACGCCACAGGTATGCTCCGGGTCTGCGCCGCCGTAGACGCCGCGAGGATCCCCGACGGGGAAGCCCTCGATGGTATTGGTGCCGATATTGATCGGTGCCGCGCCCAGCAGCACGACGCCGCCCCAATCTCCTGCCTGACGCTTTCCCTCGTCTTGAGCGCTGGTAAACACGATAGGCTGAGTGGACGACCCTTTGGCGTGCAGAAAGCCGCCGCGCGAAACCACCAGGACCGAGCCGGGGTTCCCCTTGATGATCGTACCCGGTTCTATCGTCAGACGCGCGCCAGGCGGGACGCTGACCACTCCGTCGAGCACGTACTCCTGTCCGGCTGACCAGCGCTGCTCTCCGGCAAGTGCGCCCTTGACCAGCGTCGCTCCGGTCAGCGCTCGATAGCCGATAAAAGAGGCACCGGCCACCGCGACCAGCGCCACGAGAGCGAGAGCCATACTTCGGTATCGGCTTTTGTCGCGCGCGGCTGCGTCCAGCTCGCGATTATACTCCGCGGCCATCCGTTCGTCGTGCCGCTCCAGCCAGCGCCTGTCCTCGGGGTTGAGCAGTGTCGTCTCTTCGGTATCGAGTTGCTTGGCATCGGCGGCGAGCCGCATGAGATCCGCGTTGTCCGAAGACTCGGCCGCGTCCAGAACTTGCCGCCGATAGTCGGGCTGTCGCAGCAGGCTGTTGAAGTGAATGTATGGAATGCCCGGCAACGGCGTCTGTTTGGTGGCCTGCTTGAGATTCCAGAGCGTCGCTACCAGCCGGGCGCGTTCCTGACCGTTTTGCTCCATGTTCCGCCCTTGAGTTAATTCAAGAGCCGAGTATGCGGCGTCGTGATTAAGATTGATTTAAGGAATAATGGCATTCACATGACAGCGGCAGGGTGATTGCAATACGTCTCGTTGCGTCAGCGTTGCAATTCAACTGTTCCCTAGCGATTCCGCCCAGACCCACCGTAGGACCCGGTGTCGATGATGTATCCGTAGACCGGCCCATCGGATCCATTTTCGAATAATGCACCCGGTATCCACTGGCCCTCGATGTCGTCGACAACGCGCGTCACCGATTGCCAGCTTTGTTCAGCGCCTCGCGCCACATGCCAGAGGCTCTGCGTGGCTTCATCGACATACAGCACGTGCACCGCATCGCCGTGCGCGACCGAATCGGCCGTGACCTGATCGGAATCGACCGGGCCGGATGTGACCGCGACCGGGGTGACTTGCGTCGGTGCCGCAAGCGTACCGTCCGCTGCACGCCGCCGCTCGCGCAGTGTTCCGTCACGCTTTCGATAGATGATCGAAAGCCCGCCGGAAGCAGGCCGGTTAGGGGGCAGCAGCGAAAGGCGTTCGCGCTCCGAGGTGCCAAGATTAGTGGCGAAGCGCTCCGCTTTGTTCAACTTGCCGTCTTCGAGAATCGCGCTTTACATGCGCTTTACATGGGTGTTCGTGTCTTCTTTCTCCGCCGTGCGCCTCGATACTTGCTAGCGCATTGGTCACGTCGGGCACGCCCAGGTAGACGCACTTTTCCGCCGGATCCTTGCGTACCGAGCCCTTGATTGATGGCGACGGAAAATGCAGGTCGACCAGGCCCTCGGCGTCGAATTTCCAGCCGAAGACATTCATGTAAAAGGCGCGGAGCTTTTCATCGTCCGGCCCGGCGAAGTCGATGAATACGATCGGTGCAGTCATGGGGTCTTCTCGGTCGCGCCCGGCTCTCCGGCCGGCTCCCAAAGCTCGATCTTGATGCCGTTCGGATCCATGATCCAGGCGAACTTGCCGTATTCGTGCGCCTCCGGTTCGCCGACCAGTTCGATGCCGGCCGCCTGGAGCTGTTCGATCAGCGAATCCAGATCGTCGACCCGGAAATTCATCATGAACGGCTTTTCACTGGGCCGCATGTACTCGGTATCGGCCTTGAATGGTGTCCACTCCGTACGGCCGACATGACTTGAGTTGTCGCGATGCCGCCACTCCCAGCCCCATCCACCCCATTCGGTAAACGGGATGCC
>CAYVPB010000019.1:0-40039 GCA_964453565.1 uncultured Halomonas sp. | reverse complement strand
GCGGTTCCAGGGTTTTCTGTCTTGGCATGGCTGAGTCAACTACGTAATCAGGAAAGGATTTATCCATCTACTCCGGGAAATGATCCCAGCCACCGGATTGGAATTCGAACAGATTGCCATCGGGCCTGATGCATTCGATGCGCCCGCTTTCGGTGATGACGCCGATTTCGTGAATGGCAGTGTCACCGATGCGTGGCGGGAGGCTGGCCTGAGCCGGGAGGCAGGCCAGCAGTTCGTAGTCGCTGCCCCTCTTGAGCTGCATTTTCCAGCGCCGTTCCTGGTCCGGGAGGATTCTGACCAGCGTATCCGAGGCCGGCAGGTGTTCAAGCTCCAATCTGGCGCCGAGGCCGGGCCCAAGCAGGTGCTGCAGGTCGGCGCTCAGGCCATCGGAAATATCGATCATCGTATGGGCCATGCTGGCCAGCTCCTGCCCGGCTGTCAGGCGTGGCTGTGGCCGCCGCAGGCGTTGAGCAAGAAAGCTGTCGGCCGGTGCATCAGAGTCTAGCGCGGCAGCGGCATCGCCCAGGGTGCCGGTGACGATAATGCGATCGCCCGGCCGGGCGCCGCTTCGCGTGATGAATTGTTGATGCCGAACCTGGCCGATAAGCGTGACCGCGATGTTCAGTGTACCCCGGGCCAGATTGCCGCCGACCAGCGCGCAGTGGTGTTCGGCGGCCAGTTCAAGAAAACCGTCGAGGAATCCCTCCAGCCAGACCGGATCGCCTTCCGGCAGGGTCAGGGCAAGCAGGCACCAGCGCGGGTTCGCACCCATGGCTGCCAAATCGCTGAGATTGACCGCCAGAGCCAGATGACCGATATCGCTGGCCCCGGCGCGCGCATCGAAATGCCGGCCTTCGACCAGGTTGTCGGTGGTGACCACCAATTGCATTTCCGGATCAGGTTGCAGCACTGCCGCGTCGTCGCCGATGCCCAATACTACGCCGGGCCCTGAGCCGGCGCGCGCGCGAATCCGTGCAATCAGGTCGAACTCGCCGTTCATGCCCAGTTTCCGGCAAGCATGACGCGGGCGACCGGATTGGCGCCGAATTCGAACGCCAGTTCACGCTGATCCGTGTGTTCCAGCAGCACCAGGTCCGCGTGCATGCCCGGCTGGATGCGACCGCGATCGGTCAGGCCCAGCAGATCGGCGGCGCTGGCGGTCGCCGCGGTAATCGCCTCGGCCGGCGTCAGCCCGAGCTTGCGCACGGCAAGCTGGATCACGAACGGCATGGAAAGACAGGGTGCCGAGCCGGGGTTGTAGTTGCTGCCCAGCGCCAGCCGGCCGCCAGCATCGACAAACGCGCGGCCGTCGCTGTATCGTTCATCCAGATGAAAACCCGAGGCCGGCAGCATCACGCCAAACGTATTCGAGCCGGCCAGGGCTTGCAAGCCCTCACGGCCGGTGGCTTCGAGGTGGTCGATGCTCAGGTATCCGCGCTCCAGCGCGGCATCGATCACGCCCAGTTCATTGAACTGGTCGGCATGCACGCGCACCGGGTGTCCGGCGGCCTGGCCGGCATCGAACAGCGCCAGGCAGTCGTCGGGCGTCCACGCTCCCTGTTCGCAATAAGCATCCAGCGCGATGCCGGGAAATTCGGCCGTAACCGCCGGCAGCGTCTCATCGATGGTGCGGCGGACAAATTCATCGTGCGCGACCTCGGGATCGATGGCATGGCCGATACAGGCGGTCGCTACTACCATGCCCGGAAAGTCCTGGCCGGCGCGCGCGATTGCGCGCAGCATCTTCAACTCGTCGGTAGTACTCAGCCCGTAGCCGGATTTCACTTCAATGGTGGTTGAGCCGTGCGCCAGCATCCGGTTCAGCCGTTCCAGAAGCAATTTGGCCAACTCAGTCTCAGAAGCGTGGCGCGTGGCGCGCACCGTGGCCATGATGCCGCCGCCCTGGTCCAGCAGTTCCAGGTAGCCGGCGCCGTCCAGCTTGCGCTCCCATTCATCCAGACGACTGCCGGCAAAGCAGGCGTGGGTGTGGCAATCGACGAAACCGGGCAGCACAACCCGCCCTTTGGCGTCGAACAGTTCAGCTCCATCGGCGGTGCCGGCGGCATCGATTGAAACGATGCATCCGGATTCGATGACCAGGTCGCACAATTCGTTGTCGATCCGGGCGTGGGCGAGAATGCTGTGGCTCATGGGCGGTTTACGGCGCCGGGCGCTGGCTCAGCCCGGCGAAAAAACGCAACACCAAGGCCGCGGCCAGTCGTGCGGTGCGTCCATGCTCATCGTGTGGGGGCGAAAGTTCCATGATGTCAAAGCAGCATACCGATGGATTGCGGCCGGCGGCTTCGGCATACTCGGCGATCCGCCGGGCCGGCATTCCGAACGGCGCCGGCGCGCTCACGCCGGGGGCCTCGGCCATGTCAATGACATCGAGGCAGATCGAGACAAAGCATGCCTGGGTCGAGGGCCACTGATGCGGCGGCCAGTCGGCCAGCTCACCTTGATGGTCGAGAAACCAGTCGAGTTGGGTGCGGTTGTTGGCCAGTGGATCGATTCCGAACAGGCGAAGCGCTCCCACGCCGCCGTGCTCGATCACGCTTCGAAACGCCATGCCGGAGCCGGATTGTTCGCGGACATCCAGATGGGCGTCGAAGTAGACCCCATCCAGCGTCAGTCCGCACGGACGGGTCATGGTGTCGATCACCGCGCGCAATTCCGGAAAGCTCAGGTCATGACCGCCTCCGATGCCCACCGGCATCAGTCCGGCTTCCAGCATTGCGGTTACGGTCGATGTCACGCGTTCGTGTGTCTCGTCGAGTGAATCGCCGGGCTCGATGTTGCCAAGGTCGAATACCGGAATGTTGAAATCGGCCAGCGCCACGGAATCGGCTGCGCCATAACGAGCGAGTTCGGCGCGCACGGCATCGGGCCCCAGAGCCGCACCCGGGCGGCCGCCGTTGAGGCGTACCCCCTCGTCATCGGCCAGCCCCAGCAGACCGATACCGGAAAAATACTGGCCGGCGGCGGCCAGGCACGCCTGCTGCCGGAACGCAAAGCCCGGGGGCGGGCGATGCAGATCGATGACGCGAGAGCAAAAGCGGGTTTCACGAGCATCGTGCCAGTTGCCCGACCGCGTCCATACCAGCAACTTCGAGTGCGCCAGTGTCATGGTGCAAAAATCTCCTGCAGGCATCGCGACAGATCGTGTGCGCGGCGCGAACTGATGTGCCCCAATTTGCGTGCCGGACCAAAATGATCAATGGTGCGCAGTTGATCCAGCACAAGTCTGGTCTTCACGCCGTCATCCGGTTCCAATATGTGACTAACATTGTAATTACTTGCCGGAGATGCTGCCGGTCCAGTCGCACACGACCTTGCCGCACTGGCCTTTGGCCATCAGCTCGAAGCCGGTCTCGAAGTCGTCGATGGGGATCTGGTGGGTCAGGGCCCGTTCCAGCGGAAAGCCGGTCAGCAACATCTGGGTCATCTTGTACCAGGTCTCGTACATGCGGCGGCCGTAGATGCCGTGCATTTCCAGGCCCTTGAAAATCACCTGGTCCCAGTCGATGCCGGTGCCCGAAGGCAGCAACCCCAGCAGCGCGACCTTGCCGCCGTGGTACATGGCCTTGAGCAGGTCATTGAAGGCCTTCGGGTTGCCCGACATTTCCATGCCGATATCAAAGCCGTCGATGTCCAGCTCTTCGAGCACGTCCAGCAAGCGCTCGTGGGTCACGTTGATGGTGCGCGTGGCTCCCATTTCGGCCGCCAGGTTCAGGCGGTAATCGTTGATGTCGCTGATCACGATATGCCGGGCGCCGACATGCTTTGCAATGCCCGCGGCAATGATGCCGATCGGGCCGGCGCCGGTGATCAGCACGTCCTCGCCGACCAGGTCGAACTGCAGCGCGCAGTGCGCGGCATTGCCGAACGGGTCGAAGAATGCGGCCAGTTCGCTGGGGATTTCATCCGGGATCGGCCACAGGTTGGTCGCCGGCACCACCACGTATTCGGCAAACCCGCCGTCGCGGTTGACGCCGATGCCCTCGGTGTGCGGGCACAGGTGCGGCTTGCCGGCACGGCAGTTGCGGCACACGCCACAGACCACGTGGCCCTCGGCCGAAACCCGTTGCCCTTTTTCATAACCGCGGACGCCGACCCCGATTTCAGTGATCCGACCGACGAATTCATGACCGATCACCAGCGGTGGCTTGATGGTGCGCTGCGACCATTCATCCCACTGATAGATGTGCAGGTCGGTGCCGCAGATCGCGGTCTTTTCCAGCTCGACCAGCACTTCGCCGGGTCCGGGAGAAGGCACCGGAACCTCACGCATCACGATGCCGGGGGCAGCCTCGGCCTTGACCAGCGCACGCATTTGACGGGCCATCGCACAACTCCTTGGGGTCGATGAGGCGGGGCTGCAATTATACCGGTCGGGCGGCGGGGTTCGCCGGTCAGCGCCGTCGCGCCGCCTGGGCAAGCAGTGGAAGCCAATGTCCACCAGGGCCCGCCAGGTGCCAGTCGGCCAACGCGGTCAGTTCAGAGCGGTTCGGGTTGATTTCGGCCACCGGTATACCGCGCCGGTGAGAAATGGCAGGGAGGCTTGCGGCCGGCTGCACTGCGCCGGCGCTGCCGACAATCAGCATTAAATCGCATTGTTCGGCAGCCTCGAACGCCCGCTCCAGGATGGCCTCATCCAGCGCCTCGCCGAACCACACCACATCCGGCCGCGCAAGCCCCTGGCCGTGGTGGGGCGAGGGCGGCGGGTGCTGATCGGTGTGGCGCGCAATCCATTCGGCGTCGATCCTCTTGCGCGTGATCGAGCAGATATTGCGCCGGATGTTGCCGTGCAGTTCGAGCACATGGTCGGACCCCACCTGTCAAGCGACACCCACTTTTACGCATTAAGGCGACACCTGTTTTTACGCACACGGGGCAGGGATTTCAGGTTTTGCTGATATTCAATTGTCCTTCAGTTTGTTCGAGCACCGAGGGTGTGATCCAGATCCCGGAGTCGGTAGCTGCGGCCCTTGATGTTGATGACATGGGCGTTGTGCAGCAGGCGGTCGAGAAGGGCCCCAGTCAGCACCTCGTCGCCGGCCAGAAGCTCACTCCAGTCGCGCACGCTCTTGTTGGTCGTGATCAGGATTGAACCGCGGTCGTAGCGGTAGGTCACCAGCCGAAAGAACAGGCTGGCCTCGGTCCGGTCCATGTGCTCGAAGCCCAGCTCGTCGATGATCAGCAGCGCGGTGTTGAGGTACTTCTTCCGCCGAAGCCGGGCTGGCCCCGGCCCGGCTTCGGTTTTGAGTGCGACCAGCAACTCATCGAAGCGGTAGAACTGGGCCAGAAAGCTCTGCTCGATCGCCTTGACGCCAAGGCCTACGGCAAAATGGTAAACCCATCCCTATACTCTCTTGTATGGTGCGATATATCCAATATCGCCAAGATAACGGATGCCGAGGTGGGAGGGACTTATGCTTCCTTCGGACCAACGCGTACCGACTCGTATAGACATCGTCCCCACCCCTCACCATGAGCGCCGATGAAGATTAGTACTTTGGAACGTGGTACGCAGGTTCGGAAGAATCCCGCGTGAATCCGGGGAAATTGAACCACTTCCATGATTTCTCCTCGGCTGCCGGTGAATCTCCTTCAACCTGTTACTTCCGGGGTCAGCGGTGCTGATCGACGAGGATCGGGTTGCCGTCCGGGTCGATTACGACGAAGTGCGCGGGGCCGTCTCCGGACTCGTCGGCCTCACGTTGCAGAGCCACACTCCGGGCCTTTAGTTGTTTCTGCAGATCTCGCACGTCGGTGAATTCGTCCAGCGGCTGGGCGGTTTCGTCCCAGCCGGGATTGAACGTCAGCGTATTCCTTTCGATGAATTTCTCGAACAGTCCAAGCGTCAGCGTCGGGCTTCTCATCATCATCCAACCCTGCTCGGAGTAGTCGCCTAGCGTTTCGAAACCGAGTTTTTCATAAAAGGCCCGCGAGCGCTGCAGGTCGGAGACGCAAAGGCTCAGGGAAAATGTACCGAGGTTCATGGATTGCTCCTTCGTGGATGCGGTTGGGGAATCGGGCTCGCGGGCAGCACGCGCGGATTGCGCAGTACAGCCGCCGAGATCAGCGCGACAATGGCGCCGACCGGAAAAATTTCGGAAAATGTAATCGGAATGCGCAGCCACGGCTTGGCGTAGTTCGCTTCCATCTGTGCCATACGCTCGGTCAGCGCGGCCAGCTCCTCGGCGCTGATCCCCGAGTCGCGCTCGGCCGCGATGACGCCGGCCGCGTACTGCTCGACGAATGTATAGTCGGTCGCGGCAAGATAGATCTCCCACACCACCACATAGGCGAAGCCCGCCACCGCCGCGATGCCGAGGCCCAGCACGAAGGCCTTCCCGAAGCGGATGACACCGCCGAGTTCCCGGTCGCGGTAGCGTTTGGTCGCGACAAAGATCAGCGACAACGCAACGAGCATGATCAGATAGCCGGCGAGCTCGGAACCCAGCGCGTTGTCGTTGTCGCCGAGCGCCATGCCAAGGGTGATCGATCCGATCACGAGCAGACCGGCGACTATGCCGAAGGTGAAGATGTAACGTGCCATTGAACACTCCCGGTTGCTGAAACAGGTGGCCATATTGGCCGATCTGGCCGCCGAACGCCATCGCCCAAACGGGTGAATCGGCGCGAATCGCCCATTTGGATCAGGCAATCAGCCCAAGTTCGCGCGCCGCGTTGACCGCCTCGGTGCGTTTCGACACCTCAAGCTTGGTGTACAGATTGGCGACGTGGGTCTTGACCGTGTTCGGAGAGATGGAGAGTTTGCGGGCGATTTCCTTGTTCGACTGCCCGCCGGCCAGGAGCTCCAGCACGGCGTACTCGCGATCGGAGATTCCGAGCGACGCCAGCGCCGCGCGATTGATCTTGAACGGGCCCGGCGCGCGGCGCCGCGATAAATGCAGACCGACCCAGATGCCGAGCGCTACAAACGCGACGGCGACGATGGCGATGACCCCCGCCAGCGGCACGCTGCGAAGCAGGTAGCGGTATTCCAGCCACTCGAGCGCGACGGCTGCAGTTACCAGCGCGAGCGCATACAGCAGGACCGTTTTTTTCATGGCGCGACCACCGACATGGGCCGATTATCGCGCCGAGGATGGCAGAGAGGAGCACTAACACTGACATATGAGTTCTGTGTCCGAGTTCTGTGTCGAGTTCTGTGTCTTCTGCCTCGAGCTGTGGGTGTCTGAGTTCTGTGTTAGTTCTGTGTTCTGCTCTGAGTTCTGCTTACATTTTGTTATATTATAACGTTTTTGATCTCAAAGTAGAATTGTCATGGAAAAGCTTCCAGTCACTGTTCTGTCGGGCTTTCTCGGCGCCGGCAAGACCACGCTGCTAAATCGCGTGCTCAACAACTGCCAAGGGCGCCGGGTCGCGGTGATCGTCAACGACATGTCCGAAGTCAACATCGATGCAGCGCTGGTGCGATCCGGGCAGTCCAGCCTTCAACATACCAACGAACAGCTGGTGGAGATGACCAACGGCTGCATCTGCTGTACATTACGCGAGGATCTGCTCATCGAAGTTCGCAGGCTGGCCGAGTCGGGCCGCTTCGATTACCTGCTGATCGAGTCAACCGGCATTTCGGAGCCGCTTCCGGTGGCCGCCACGTTCGAATTTCGGGACGAACAGGATCGATCGCTGGGCGATCTGGCCCGCCTGGACACCATGGTGACGGTGGTCGATGCCGCCACGTTGCTTGCTGACTATTCCAGCGAGGATTTTCTCGGTGATCGCGGTGAATCGCTGGGCGACGACGATCAACGCTCGATCGTCGATCTGCTGGTCGACCAGATCGAATTCGCCGATACCATTCTTCTCAACAAGACCGATCAGGTGGACGCGGACCAGCTGGCCCTGGTTCGAAAGGTCGTTCGCGCGCTCAACCCCGTTGCCACGCTGATCGAAACCGAGCACGCCGACGTGCCGCTTTCGGAGGTGCTCGATACCGGACGTTTTGATTTCCAGCGCGCCCAGACCCACCCGCTTTGGTACCAGGAGCTTTACAACTTCCGCGAACACGTTCCGGAAACCGAGGAGTACGGCATTCGCCACTTCACCTGGCGTGATCCGCGACCGTTCCACCCGGAACGTTTCATGTCCTTCCTCAACAGCGAATGGTCTGGAATACTGCGCGCCAAGGGTCACTTCTGGCTGGCGACGCGCCCGGAGTGGGTCGGCGAGCTGAGTCAGGCAGGCCCGCTGGTTCGGCACCAGGCCATGGGCCTGTGGTGGGCTGTGATCGCACGATCTCAGTGGCCGGACGATCGAGTCTGGCGCGATCTGATCGAATCGCGCTGGCATCCGGTATTCGGCGACCGGCGCCAGGAGCTGGTCTTCATCGGTCTAGATTTCGACGAATCCGAACTTCGAGACCGGCTTGAACAGTGCCTGATTGACACCGAACGCATGGCCCCCGAAGAATGGTCGGGGCTGCACGATCCATTTCCCGTCTGGGAGCGAGAAACCGATGACTGAGTTCGACGAGCCTATTCCGCGCACGGTCGAGGCGTGGCGGCACTGCATCGAGCATCATTGCGGCATTCCACTGACGCCAGCGTTTGCCGGTGAACGGATTCGCGCACTGGAGAACCCGGAGAACGAACATACCCGGAAGTTCATCGAGTGCTATGGCGAGGCGCATCATCAGCGCGTGGTCGGCTGGTTTCGCGAGGTCGTAGCCGAAGGCGATCGGTGAAACGGGTTTGTCAGCGTGTCAGCGGTTCAGTGCCCAACAGATAGGCACGGCCGCTGGCCTTGACGGTGTCGCCGTCGGCACGCTCGGAGGCCTGATGTACCTACTCCAGCAGCTCAGCCAGCCGGGCGTTGGACTCGGCCAGATTCGCCAAGGCCGCCTCCAGCGTGGGTGAGGGCTTGCCATTCACTGCGGGTCGCGCCTTGCACTGTCGACTCAGTCAAACTCTGAATGTTGCAGGATTAGTGACGGGGTACACTATAAATGCCCGTGTGGTAATTGATTTTATTGTTGTCTCCGATGGTTTTGTGTGTTGAACGGATTAAGTCCTGGTCAGGCTTCTCGGATCTGGATCCGATTCAATCGATCGCCCGTTTATTCCAGGACATCGAGGCCGCCCGTGTGGGACGAGCACCTGGTCGATCTGATCAATGAAGAGCAGCTCGACATCGCGCTGAATCTGCCGCGCGTCGACGCGTTGCGGCTCGCGATCAAAATCTTGAACAGCGACATAAGGGGGTGCGTGTCGTCGAGAAAAAACCGAACCGGGTCGCTGGCCTTAAAGGCCGGATCATGGTCAAGCGGCAGTTAAGGACCAGCTTTGATCAGCCAAAATACGAATAATACGCAATCGCATCGTATATCAGGCCTATCCACCGGTCAATGGATCGGAATCAAAAAACAGCGGGTTGATCGGTGAGTAACAGAAACGTTTCAGCGCTCTGGTCAGCGGCGTTTTCGGGGCATCGGGTTTAATCGCACCACCTCCACTCGCCTTATTGTTATGTTATAACGTTTCTTATGTTCAATTCTCTGCATAGAGTGCTCGATTGGGACGGGGTCGGTGCGTTGCTCTCGGCGCTGTGCCTGGTCCATTGCCTGCTGTTGCCGCTGCTCTTAGCCGCCGCACCGGCACTGAGCCTGCTCGCGGATGAATCGGTCCATCGCTTGCTGCTGTTGCTGCTCGGCCCGCCGTTGGTATTCGCCATGGTTCGAGGGCAGGTGCTGCACCGCCGGCGCGGTGCAGCTGTTTTACTGCTGGTCGGGTTCGCGCTGTTGCTGGCCGGTGGCTTTTCCGGTAACGAGTCGCTGGAATTGCCGCTGACCGTGCTCGGCAGCCTGGTGCTGATCACTGGCCACGGGTTGAACGCTTGGTGGTGTCGACGCTGTCCGCTGTGTGCTTCTAAACCTGAGCCCGGGCCAGCAGGGTCAGAACGGGCCCACAGCCAAGGCCCTCTGTAGATCGGTCCTGCCGACGGTTTTCTGCTTCGGGGGGGTCACTATGACCCCAGCATCGTTTCCGGGTCCCTAATTCCCCTTTGCTTTGACTCAACAGCGCTTTCTATCACCGGGCTTGCAGCTCCAGTCTACCCACACGCGCCGAGAGGCAAGCCCTGTGGGAGCTCCGGACGAAGCCGCCTGCGGCGTTAACGACAACACTAACGACAACACGGACACATATGGACGCATCGCATGGACGCTGCCTGCCGCGGAGTCGTCAAGTCAGAGTCACCAATCAAGTGGCAACTCTACAGATGCGTGTTCTGGCGCTGATGCTGTGGGTGAGGAGTGATCAGCCCCCGACCAGCACTCCAGCCCAGGCGGCGTTGAGCAGCGAGACGATGGTGCCGCCGAGGATCGCTTTGAGACCGAGCTGGGCGATTTCGGGTCGGCGCTTCGGCGCCAGACTGCCGATGCCGCCGAGCTGGATTGCGATCGACGCGAAATTGGCGAAACCGCACAGCGCGTAGGTCGAGATCAACACTGCGCGCTCGGAGAGCTGATCCTGGATGTTGGTCAATGCGACGTAGGCGACGAATTCATTGGCCACGACCTTCTGCCCGATCAGGCCACCGACGGTGATTGCCTCTTCGGCCGGCACGCCAACGATGAACGCCAGCGGGGCGCATATCCAGCCCAAGATCAATGCCAGTTCGATCGGCTGACCGACCAGCGCTTCCAGACCGGTGATTTCGCCCAGCCAGCCCAGCGGCCAGTTGACAAATGCGATCAGGGCCAGAAACGCCAGCAACATCGCACCGACGTTGAGCGCCAGTTTCAGGCCCTCGCCGGCGCCGCCGGCGGCGGCCTCGATCAGATTGGAGTGCTCGCGTTCAACGGTGGTCTGGATCAGGCCCATGGTTTCGGACGGTTCGCGCTCTGGCAGGATGATCTTGGCCACCACCAGCGCGGCCGGCGCGGCCATGATCGACGCGGAGATCAGGTGCTTGGCAAAAAATGCCTGCTGTTCCGGGTCGGTGCCGCCGAGCAGCATGACGTAGGCAGCGAGAACACCGCCGGCGATGGTTGCCATGCCGCCGGTCATCAGCGCGAACAGCTCCGAGCGCGTCATGCTGGCGATGAACGGTCTTATCACCAGCGGCGCCTCGGTCTGGCCGACGAATGAATTGGCCGCGGTGGCCAACGATTCCGAGCCCGAGACCTTCATGAACCGGACCATGACTCGGGCCATCATCTCGACGATCTTCTGCATGACGCCCAGGTGGTACAGGCAGGCCATCAGCGAGGCGAAGAAGATGATTGTGGGCAGCACCTGGAAGGAGAAAATGAAGCCGTAATTTTCGGCGTTGGCCAGATCGCCGAAGATGAAACTGGAGCCGGCCTGGGTAAAGCTGATCAGCTTGACGAAGCCGCCGCCAAGGGTCTCGAACACGGTTTTGCCGAATGGCACCCAAAGCACGAAGATCGCCAGGCCCAGTTGCAAGGCAAGCCCGACGGCGATGGTTTGCCATTGCAGTTGCCTGCGATGCTCGGAAAAAGCCCAGGCCAGGCCCAGCAGCAACACGATGCCCAGAAGGCCGATCAGGTTTCCCATGGAGTGCATCCGAAAAAGACTTTGCCGAGTGTAGCGGGAGACACAATCGTGATTACACTTTTATGTCCATCCAATGCCCCTGGCGCCATGCCAGGGCAAACCAAGCGGTCTGGCCGATTCTGTAGACCGCGTAAAGCGCCCAGACCGAAATCAGCCCCATCCCGAGAATTGGACCGACCAGCGCGGCCAGCGGCAGAAACAGAATCCACTGCGCGATGATCGTGATCTTCATGACCCGGTGGGTGTCGCCAGCGCCGAGAAGCGCATGCATCACCGCAATACCGGCGATATCGATGCCGATTACGGCACCGGTGATCAGCATTGGAATCCAGGCCACCGCCAGGGTTTTCGGATCGGTCAGGAACAGTGACAGAATCGGCTTGCCGAAGATGATCACGCACAGGCCCATCACCGCGCCCAGCGCACCGACATAAAGCATGGCATTCCATCCCCACAGTTTCGCATCATGACTATCTTTGCGGCCCACCGCGTTGCCGACCATGGTCGCGGTGGCCATGCCCAGGGCGATGGCCGGCAGCACGATCAGCAGCCCCAGTGTCAGAAGCACGTGCACTGCGGCCAGCTCGCGCGTGCCGATATAGCCGACAATGGTGATCAGTGCCACCATGCCGCCAGCGAAGAAAAGTTGCTGCAGGCTGGAAGGCAGTGAAAGTTTGAGCTGGGCCATCAGCACCTTCGCGCTCGGAAGGCGATGCAGGAATCCCTCGTCCCAGGCGTGCCTGATTCCGAAAAACACATAGATCAGGGTTCCGAGAAATATCGATAGGGTAGTCGCCAGGCCGGCGCCGAACACACCCAGCTCCGGCGCGCCCAGATTGCCGAAAATGAAAACCCAGTTGAGGAAGATATTGACCGCGTGCATGATCAGCAGCGTGGTCAGGTACAAATGTGTCTGGTGCACCGCTGCCCAGTAGCCGCGAAAGGAAAAGTTCATGCCCACTGCCACCAGCGCCAGCAATCTGACCTGAAGGTAGGGCGTGGCTTCTCCGATGACTTCCGGGTCGGGGTTGACCAGCGTCAGCAGTTGCGGCGCCAGCGCGATCACTACCAGTGCCAGCGGCAGGCCGAGAATGATGGCCAGCAGCAAGCCGCCGTTCAGCGGCACCGCGATTTCGCCATGTAAGGCCTGCCCGACCCGGCGCGCACAAATCGCCTGCACACCCGCGGCAAGGCCGAGGATGAACGCCATCGATAGCCAGTTGGCGAACGATCCAAGCCCGGTAGCGGCCAATGCGGTTGTACCCAGGCGACCGACCATTGCGATGTCGACCAAATTGAGAATGTTCTGAGACATCATGCCGCCGACGATCGGCAGCGCCAGTGCCAGAAGGGCGCGGCGGCGTTCTCGTCCCGGGAAATTCTCGCGGCAGGAATCCAGCGGGCTCAACGGCGCCCCCAAAAATCAATCTGCACAGGCTTGGCAAAAAACATGCTGGCATTGTGCCGTTTCATTTCGCGGGCGTTGCAACTTTCGGCGCGGCACCCGGGCTTACGCGCAAGGTCGGGGGATGATGCTGGCCAGCCATCCGGCGACAATCAGGATCAGTGTTCCAGTCACGGGCGGCAACACATAGTAATGCTCGCCACGCTGGCTTGTGAGCCACAGACCGTAACTGGGTGTGCGCTCGATCAGCGCCAGGGAGTGGCTGTCATCCGTAATGTTGAGCAACCCGATCAGTGCCAGCATGATGGCTCCGGTCGTTAGCCATATCAGGCTTGCATATCTGAAAACTTGCGGATCAAGCTGGCAGGTTCGCCGGCGACCGGGAATCGCCGGAAAGCCATAGTAAAGCAGCAGTCCGGCCATTCCGCCGACCAGATTCAGCAGAAAATCGTTGAAGTCGAGATATTGGCTGTAGCTGGCGGTAACCCATGTATATTGCAGTGCCTCGTCGGCGATGCCCAGCAGCGTGATGGTCAGCAGAATTTTCGCGAGCGGATAGCGGATTCGGTCAGGATCGACGAACCATGCGATCAGAAAGGCCAGCAACGCATACTGCGGGTAATGCAGATATTCGGGAAATGAAAACAGCAATACCCGGTCGATGGCGGCGATCATTACGAGCCAAAAAACCCAAAGCATCGCGGTGGCAAGTCGGTGTCGCCCGCCCGCCGATCGCCAAATCAGCCAGATCACAACCAGTATCGCCAGAAGCATGGCGGCATGTGGCAGGAAATCAGCCAGTCGCCAGCTATCGAGTAGATCGGTTTCCCGTCGGTGGACCAGCCATAGCGCGACGTCAAGATGCAACACGACGGCAGTCAGCCAATAGCTTGTGACCACCGCCGCGCCAAGCCATTCTCGCCGGCTCATTGCGCCGGCTGTTCTGTTGTTTTCCCGTTGTGACGAATCACCACCTGGTCCTGGTCGTCGCCATCCAGAAAGATCGCGACACTGCCGAGATGCTTGCCCTGCTGATGGTAATCGTTCGGTCCGACATGAGCTCTGGCATCGCGGGAGTGGTTGAAATGGTTGTGGCTATCGATGCTGATAAACATTGCCATGGCGTTGTGCGCGGCAGCGCCCAGCGCGAATTCCCCAGCCTCGTACCGATTTTTTCCGCCGCAGTCGATCATCGCTGCGACCGCCTGATCCCAGGCCGCAGCCTGGCTGGCCGGGCCGTACGCCTGGTAAAAATCATTGCCTTGTCGATCAAACAGCAGGCCCGTGCCCAGGTGCGCTGCCGTACCCTGAGCGTAGCGGCCGGCGAGATAACGATCGTTGCCGCCCGCATCGAGCAGCACGCCCCGGCCAAAATAGTAGCCGGTGGCCTGGGCGAGGTTTCCGGCCTGGTAGACATCGTCGCCATCGTGATCCAGCAATAGTCCCAGACCGCCGGGAAGGTCATTGCGAAAACCCATCCCGACCCCTTGGGAAAAAGCCTGATGGCGGTTTTTGACGCCGTAGCTCGACGCGTGCTTGCCGCCGGCAAAGTAATGGTCATCTCCGGCGTGATCCACCAGCATGCCCGTGCCGGCCGCGCCTCCGAAACCCTGAGCAAAACGCGTCGCGTGATAGAAATCGTCGCCGGAACGATCCATCAATGCACCGATCCCGGCCAGCGCCGCACCCTGGGCGAGTTCCTGCGCGGTGTAGCGGTCGTTTCCGGCAAAGTCGTACAACATGCCGATCCCGGCTACCGTGGCGCCGAGAGCGACTCTTCCGCCAATGTATTCATCGTCACCGGCGTGATCGGCGATCAGCGATGCGCCCAGAATCGCGCCGGCCGGGCCAGCGTCGGCCAGCGAAACATACCGGTCATTGCCGTCCATATCAATCATCACGCGCAGTTGTCCGGGCGCGTTCAGCAGGTACTCGTCGTTGCCACTAATGTCAATGATCATCAATGCCTGGCCGGTATAGCGATTGGCGCCGGCGCCACCAACGAGGATCGGGCCAAGGGAGGTCTGACGGGCAAGTAGAATCGGGCCCGCAACATAGTGGGCGAGCCAGTCGGGGAGATCGATGGGCTTGAGCTTCATCAGGCTTTCGCGCAGGGCCCGGGCCAGTTCGGGCGCGGCGAAGTGCTGGAGTTTTTCTGCAATGCGCGTGAGATCTCCATGGTCGATCGAAGCGGCAATCGGGATCATTACTTCGCCGTTTTCGAGCTGCTCCAGGTCGCTGCCATTCGAGCTTCGGTCGAGTAAATTGGGCAACAGTTGCCGGAGTGCATCTATTTCGCTCGGCGAGATCGATCCCAATACCTGATCCAGATCTCGATGGAGGTCCAGCAGCCCCCGGTGCATTGCATCGATAAGAGCTTCGGTCGCGACAGGCAGATCGGATTCGTCCGACATGCAAGGCTGTTCATGGCATGCCGATTGCATCAGGTGGGAGGGTTCGAATTGTTCCAGCCATGAACTTTTCTTCCGGGCCGCGGCGGGCAGCTCGAAAATCCTCAGCGGATACTCAAGCAAATGCACGAGTTCCGGTGTCGCGGTGTGTCCATGGCGTCGGGCATCCGTGGCAAGCCAGTCACCCAATCTGGTGACCTGTTGCAGGTTCCGGGTTTGCTTGAGATGCGATTGTATCGAGGCAAGTAGACGCTCGGGATCGCATATATTCGGATCCGCGGCCAGTGCACTGCCCAGCACGCAAGCGTGGATGATTATCAGGATTCTTGTCAGCATCGCAAAATGGTAGCAGCAGGGTTTGGTGCGCGTGCTGTCGGAAATGCCGGTACCATGCGTGATGAGGTTTGCGGCAAGAGGGATTGAATATGCGCGTTCTTCATGTAGGGAAGTTTTTTTCACCTTTCGCCGGCGGAATCGAGAATTTCATGCTCGATTTGACCCGGGCCTGCGCGCGGCAAGATGTGAGGCAGGCCTGCCTGGTGCACGAATCGCCAGGCGCGACGGGTCAGCACGAGCCGACTTTCCAGTGGCTGGAATGGGTACGTCGGGTGCCGGTCCGTACCCGGCTCAGTTATGCACCGATCAGTCCCGGCTTTCGGCACGCGCTGCGCCGGGCGATTGATGATTTCAGACCGGATCTGCTGCATCTGCATATGCCCAATCCATCCGCCTTCTGGACTCTTGCTGAACCACGGGCACGTGCCATGCCCTGGCTGGTGCACTGGCACTCTGATGTCGTCGGTCCGGGCCTGGACTTCAAACTGAGGTTGTTTTACCCGGCGTATCGGCCGTTCGAGCAGGCTGTGCTGCGCCGTGCCAGTGCCGTGATCGTGACTTCGCCACCATACCTGGACAGCAGCCTGGCGCTGCACCGCTGGCGTGAAAAATGTCGGGTGATTCCGCTAGGCCTGGATCCGGCACGGTTGCGGACTGATCCGGACCATGAATGGTCCGGTGGCGATTGGCGGGGTTGCGGAGGATTGAGGGTCTTCGCTGTCGGGCGACTGTCACGCTACAAGGGCTTCGACAATCTGATTCGGTCCGCGTCCCGGGTGAAAAAGGTCGAGGTTCTGATTGCCGGTGATGGCGATGAGCGTCGGCGACTGGAGCGTCTTGTGGCCAGGAATGTGGCCGGTCGGGTTCGGCTGCTGGGAGTGATTGATGATCGACATCGAAATCAATTGTTGTCTGAATGTGATTTGGTGTGTATGTCTTCAATCAATCGCGCCGAGGCTTTTGGTCTGACCCTGGTCGAGGCGATGGCCGCGGGCAAGCCGCAGATCGCGACCCGGGTGCCCGGCTCGGGTATGGACTGGGTGATTGAGGAAGGCCGCACCGGCTGGATGGTCGCGCCGGGTGACACTGAAAATCTGGCTGCAACTTTCAAAAGGCTGCTGCGGGATCGTTCGGTTCTTGCCGCCTATGGCCAGCGCGCGCGCGAACAGTTCGAACGGCGTTTTCATATCGATACGGTGGCTGATCGGACGCTGGAAC
The DNA here is from genome assembly GCA_964453565.1 of uncultured Halomonas sp. Taxonomy (GTDB): domain Bacteria; phylum Pseudomonadota; class Gammaproteobacteria; order Xanthomonadales; family Wenzhouxiangellaceae. The sequence goes on along the minus strand of CAYVPB010000019.1, from coordinate 23,120 downwards.
TCTATTACGAGCTTGTCGGTTAGCGGGTGCGATTCAGGATTTCCCGGGCCAGGCCATTTTGCGGTTCGACTTCCAGCACCTGGCGTGCAAGCTGTCGGGCTCTGGCATGATTGCCCAATTGAAGTTCGGCAGAGGCGAGAAAGGTGATCACCGCCGGAGACGGATTTACGCGAGCGGCCCGGGTGAGATCCTCGCGCGCGGCCGTGGCATTTCCCAGGCCCAGGTGAGTCCGCCCACGCGCTTCGTAATAGAATGCGGTCTCGCGGGCATTGAACTGGCCGATATCGATCTGTTCGGCCAGTTCCAGCGCTTCGTGATTTCTTTCCGTGTAGTGCAGGGCAAATATTATGTTGAGCAGGGTCGGTGGCCTCAACTCGCCGCCGTCACGGTCCAGGCCGATTTCGCGCGCGGTTTCCAGCGCTTGCAGTGCTTGTTCAAAACGCGCCTCGCGCATCAATTCCTTGCCCAGGCTGGTCCAGGCGCGTTGCGATTGCGGACTGAGCCGGGCGTCGTTTTGCAGAAAGGCGATCTGGTCGGCCCAAAGGTTGTTGCGACTCCAGGTCATGAGGGTTAGTCCGGCGACCACGAACAGGCACCCCACGGAGCCGATCCGGTAGCGGGGCAGGGCATTGATCAACCAGGCAAGTGCAAGCGCCGCGGCCGTGGCAAGGCCGGCGTTGGGCAGGTACGTGCGGTGCTCGAATACCAGGTCAATGATCGGAAACCAGCTCGACTCGATGATGTGGGCCAGGTAATGAAAGGCGATTGCAAACGTCAGCATGGGCCATTTGCGCCGCTGCGACAACGCGGCGGCGAGCACCGCCGTGTGTCCCAGCGCGTATAGCCAGGTCGAAATTGAGCTGAAGCCCTGCGCTATGCTGATATCGTATTCCAGGCGTTGCGGCCCGATCAATAAGAACAGGCCCAGATAGCGCCACAGCACCTCCATCTGGGTGGCCAGATAATCGATGCGCGATATCCTGTCGGTCTCCCGGGTCAGCCCGTTGATGTCAAAAGCCGGAAGAGTCAGCAACCAGGCTGACATGACAGCCAGTGTCGCGGCCGAAAGCAGGATGGCCAGCCATTGTCGTGTGGTCGGTTGGCGAAAGAACAGCAACTCAATCAGCAGCCCGGCAAGTGGTAGCGTGGCCGCGGTCTGCTTGCTCAGAAACGCCAGTGCCGCCAGACCGATGGCGAGCACAAGCAACTTCGGCGATCCTCGCACTCGTGCCCAGGCAAACGCGGCCATCGAAGCCAGGTAAAGCATCGCCATCAGCGAGGTATAGCGTTGCACGATATAGGTCACGGCCTGGGTCTGCAGCGGGTGTAGCAGGAAGATTGCGACCGCAATCCAGGGTACCCACTGAACCCAGCCCGGCGCCGGCTGCATGGCCGGCGATCGAAGCACGGCCTTGAGCAGCAGCCATAGCGCCAGCCCGGTGCCCAGGTGAATCAGGAAATTGACCAGGTGATAGCCGAATACGTTTTCGTCGTGCAAGCTGTAGTTGGCAGCCAGCGACAGCGAGGCGACAAAGCGCGCCTGCGAGAATCGCCAAACGGCACCGGGGTCGAATACATTTTGCAGCGCTGGATTTTCCAGGATGATGCGGAAGTCATCGAGAAAGAACCAGGCGTTGAAGGAGGGCAGATATGCGAGTGTGGCGAGTACCCCAAAAGCCAGGGCAAATATGATTTTCGTTCGTCGATGTCCCGGGTTGCAGTGTTCAATCATGCCGATTGCCCCGTTGATGCGTGGTTTCGTTTTTGCAGCCTGAAAAATGACCGAGTCCGATTCCGGGTTTTCCGTCCGTAGATGTGTGGTAAGACAGACTCAATATCGCTGCTCGACCTCTTTTTTCAGTCGTTCCAGTTGTGCCTCCAGCATGGCGGTCTTCTGTGCCAGTCGTAATAGGCGGCGGCGATTGGAAGAGACTTCAAGATCCTCGATCAGCACCTTGATCACCAGTGTCAGGATGGCAATCATGAACAGCAGTGAAGGGGGGTAGGAGATGCCCACCTGGCGCGCCAGACTGTCGATCAGCCCGGGGAAAAGGCCGAATAAGAGAATCATGATCGAGACCGACAGCCACCAGAGCGATTGACTGACCGGTAGCCGATCCTTGCGAATCAGCCACAGGATCATCGCCACCATGATCACGGCGAGAAGCTGCGCGAACAATCCGAGGCTGATCACGGTCGTCTGCGGGTGCGCGGCGCCCGCCTGCTGGTGCCAATCAAACAGGAATATGCCAGGTAGTAGAACACCATGGGCCACGAACTGAAAATGCGCGATCTTCCGTGCAGGCGCGGCTTCATCCTGACCTCGCACTCCATGATCGCCAGGTGGTGATGGCGAAGATGCAGCAGGACACCCAGATCCTGATATTCCAATAGCGTACAGCGCGGCGACGCCAGCAGTCGCAGGGCGGCCTGATTGTAGATTCGAAATCCCGAAGTCAGGTCGGAAATATTCAGTCCGCTAAGCCATCGCAGGATACGCCAGGCCAGTTGTCTGCGCTGGTTGGCCCGGTCAGGGCAGGAAGCGATGATCACCGAAGGTGGGTTGGGTTTGTCCATCCACGCGATCAAGCCCGCCACATCCTCGGGGTTGTGCTGCCCGTCGGCGTCGACTGTCACGACATAACGAAATTCATGTGCCAGCGCATGGCGCATGCCGGTCTGGATAGCGGCCCAGGAACCCGCGTGAAACGGCAGGCGCAAGACTTCCGCGCCGGAGCGCGCGGCAATCAGTGCCGTGTCATCATTGGAGTGATCATCGACCACCAGTACCGGGAAGCCGCAGGCCGCCGCACGGCCAACAACGTTCCCGACATCGGCGGCTTCGTCACGCGCCGGGATCACGATCAGAGTTTGCGATGCCGCGGATTTGATCGGCGAAACGCGCCCTGATTCCCTGGTGCTGAAGTCAGGCTCAAAGGTTTTGCCCGAACTGGATTGTACCGAGGCTTTCACCCGATTTCGCTCCTTCGTTCCCCCCTGCATTATAATCACTGCCCGCGCGTTGGCCCGGTGCCGTTTTATCTGATCAGGCGGCCTTGTCGGTGTCGACATACACGCTGACCTCGCGCGTGGCCCGGAACGTAATCTCCGGGTGGCGCTCCTCGGCCAGTTGCAGGTTGACCCGGGTCGGCGCCAGATAGACCAGCCGGCCACCACCGTCCTCGGACAGGTGCTGGAGGTTCTTGTCGCGGAATTTCTCCAGATCGCGTTGATTGTCGGCCGAGACCCAGCGGCAGGTTGCGACGTTGACGTTTTCGAAGATCGCCTCGCAGTTGTATTCATCCTTGAGCCGGTAGGCGACCACGTCGAACTGTAGCAGTCCGACCGCGCCCAGCACCAGATCATTGCCGATCAGCGGCTTGAAGAACTGGGTTGCACCTTCCTCGGAAAGCTGGGTCAGGCCCTTGGTCAGGGCCTTGAGTTTCAAAGGGTCCTTGAGGCGCACCCGCCGGAACAGCTCGGGGGCAAAGCTGGGAATGCCGGAAAATTGAAGATTTTCGCCCTCGGTGAAAGTATCGCCGATGCCGATGGTGCCATGGTTGTGAAGGCCGACGATGTCGCCCGGGAAGGCCTGCTCGGCCTCGGCGCGCTCGTCGGCCATGAAGGTCAGCGCACCGTGAGTGCGCTGCTCCTTGCCCAGTCGTACATGCTGCAGCTTCATGCCCTTGGTGAATGTTCCCGAACACACCCGCATGAACGCCATGCGATCGCGGTGGGCCGGGTCCATGTTGGCCTGGACCTTGAACACAAAGCCGGTCAGCTTTTCTTCTTCAGGTTGGACGGTTCGCCCCAGCGTGGTGCGCGGCTGCGGCGCCGGCGCGTATTCAACGAACTCATCGAGCAGCGGAATGACGCCGAAATTGTTCAGCGCCGAGCCGAAGAACACCGGTGTCTGCTCGCCTGCAAGATAGCGCTGCGGGTCGAAATCGTGACTTGCACCCCTGACCAACTCGATCTCGTCCCGGAGCTCGCCGGCCATCTCGCCCAGTTCTGCATCGGCCTCGCCGCTGTGGAGCCCATGGATGATTCTGGGCTCCTGACGAAGATAGTTCCGACCAGATTCATACAGGTGAATTTCATCGCGCAGCATGTGGTAGATCCCGCGCAGGCGCCGGCCCATGCCGATCGGCCAGGTGATGGGCGCGCACTCGATGCCCAGCACTTGCTCGACTTCGTCAAGCAGCTCGATCGGCTCGCGGCCTTCGCGGTCCAGCTTGTTGATGAAGGTGAAGATCGGGGTATCACGCAGGCGGCAGACTTCCATCAGCTTGATGGTGCGCTCCTCGACGCCCTTGGCGCAATCGATCACCATCAGGGCCGAGTCCACCGCGGTCAGCACGCGGTAGGTGTCCTCTGAAAAGTCCGCGTGGCCCGGCGTGTCGAGCAGGTTGACGATTTGTTCCCGATACGGGAACTGCATCACCGAGGAGGTAATCGAGATGCCGCGCTCCTTTTCCATTTCCATCCAGTCCGAAGTCGCATGGCGTGATGCCTTCCTGGCCTTGACCGAACCGGCAAGCTGGATGGCACCGCCGAACAGAAGAAATTTCTCGGTCAGCGTGGTCTTGCCAGCGTCGGGATGCGAGATGATCGCAAATGTCCGCCGACGGTTGATTTGTTCGCTGAGTTTCATGCTTCCCGGAGCCGCAGATTCAAACCCTTCATTGTAGCGCTTGAGTAGCGTGGCGCGCCAGTTCCCGAGCCCGTTGCCCATTGAGTGTATCGCCGCTGGAAAGAGCATTCGGGAACAATCAATAATCTGCGTGAATCTGCGTAATCTGTGGTCAAGGGTTTTTTGGTTTCTGGTTGCCGGGGTAGACGGGGAGCGGCGTTGCCTGCTGACGAGCCGTGGGTCCAGCGGCCTTGCGGAAAAGGCGCGGGCTTGACTGAACATTCGGTTGTCTGCATGATATTCTTTGAAAGCAGGGGAGGACGGTCCGAAACAGGTGACGGCTTTCATGCAATACCGAATCAACTTGATCAGCCTGGTGGTGCTTTGCCTTTTGCTGATTGTCAACCCGATTCGGGAGGCGAGCGCGCAGTTGATGGAGACCGATCCGGACCGGGTGCGCAAATTGCTGGTCGAATTCTACTTTGCCACCGGCGGTGACCAATGGCGGGAAAACAACGGCTGGCTGGATGATGAGCGTCCGGTCTGCGACTGGTATGGCGTGGTGTGCGAACCCGGCCCGGATAACGAACCGGTGATTCAGGAGATCGTGCTCCCGGATAACAACCTGAGCGGCGCGATCGGCAACGGCAACTCGTTTGATGTCGATATTTTCAGGGTGCCCGCGGTCGGAATCGATTTGAGCGGCAACCGCCTCGAAGGCCCGCTGGACCGGATTCCTTCCCGGCTGAGGCAGGTCAACCTGGCGCGCAATCAGCTCGCCGGACCTTTGCCGGCCGCCATGGCGGGGATCATCGCCGGCACGCTGCCGCCCGGCGTGTTTGATTCCCTGCGTGAACTTGATTTGTCACATAACCGCTTCCAGGGTCAGGTGCCGAACGACTGGTCACGCTTCAGTCTCGGCAGGCTGAATCTGGCCAACAACGAGCTTGATGGTGGCATCGAGCTTGCGTTCGCGGCCATGCGAGACTCATCGGGCAATGTCCTGAACCTGGCCGACAACCTGTTCTTTGGTGTGCTTGACCCCATGGTGACCGAAACCTCGCTGGCGGAGGTCAGGGGCCTGAATCTTTGCTGGAATAGCCTGGAGATCGAGGATCCGGTGCTGAGCGCGTGGCTGGACCGGCATCATCTGGGCGGCGCCAACTGGGCCGATTGCCTGGATCGTGACCGGGTTCTGGTCGATACGCAATTGAGCGGTTCCTGGTTTGCGCCGGAGCGTTCAGGCGAGGGCGTGTCCATTCATCTGCTCGACGACGACCGTGCGCTTTTGTATGCGTTCACGTTCGATCTCGACGGCAAGCCGATGTGGTTGTTCGATGTTGGGCGGGTTTACCAGCGGCACGTGGAATTCGATACGCTTTGGCAGACCAGTGGCGACTTTGGTTTTGGCCTGCGCGCCGGCAGCGAAGGACAGCGCGCCGTTCAGAACGTGGCCGGCAAGCGGATCGACCGGCTGGCGCGGAATCGGTTGCAGATCGAGCGCCGATTCACCGATGTGCGCGCCTGTCAGCCGCTCTATGACCGGGCCGGCTCCTTCATGCCCTGTCCGATCGATTTCCTGTCCGACCGCTTCGACTACACCCGCCTGACCCGGCTGGCTGGAACGCGCTGTGAGTGGTTCAACGGCTTCGAACAATATTCCGGCGCCTGGTACGATCCCCAGCGCTCCGGCGAGGGGTTCCTGATCGAGGTGCTGGAGGACAGGCGTGTCGTGGTCTACTGGTTTACATACCAGCCTGACGGTTCGGGCGACCAGGTCTGGATGATGGGTCTGGGCGAGGCGGTGAATACGCTCATCGTCGATCCGCCGCCGCCGGGCCCGCGTCTGGTAGCGTCCATTCGCGTGCCCGACCTCATCCAGCCGCGTGGCGGTGTATTCGGTCCTGATTTTGATCCCGACACGATCGATCGTATCGTCTGGGGCGATCTGCAATTCAGTTTCTTCAGTGACGGCAGTGCCGAGGTCGCATGGGACAGCCTGCTGGCCGAATTCGGCGCCGGTCGCCACCCGCTGATCCGGATCGTCGGGCCGCAGCTGGCCGAGTGTCCCCTGGATTGAACCCTGTTCCGGGCTGGTCGGGTCAGCGGCGAAACCGTGTGCTGATCTCGCGGCCTTCATGATCGATCATGGGGAACGGAATCGAGACCAGTTGCATGTTGAGGTTGACCTGTACGGCAAAGTGCAAGTGCGGGCCGGTGGAAAAGCCGGTATTACCTGAGCGGCCCAGTAGCTGGCCCGTTTCGACCTGTTGCCCCGGTCGGACCTGAATCGAGTTGTAGTCCAGATGCGCGTAGACGGCCATCGTGCCGTCTTCGTGCACCACCCGTACATGGTTGGCGCGGGGTCCGTCGCGCTCGAGATTCTGGCCGCTTTGATGAAACCAGCGCTCGACTTTCATCACCCGGCCGCCGCGCGCGGCCAGGACCGGGGTGCCGACCGGCAGCGAGAAGTCCACGGCGTGCCGACTGTGAGGTTCATTGTGACTGAACTGGCCGTTGAAGCCCTGGCCGATCCGCAGGCTTGTTTCGGGGTCGATGGGAAGCTTGTACGGGAACTCATAGTCGGGCTCGGCCTCCAGCGAGCCCGGGATCGCATCCATTTCGATCCGGTAGCGCCAGGATTGACGCTCGTCGAAAGGTCCGATGAGTACATCGCGTGAACTGTTGGCAGGCAGTTCGATCAGGGCCGGGAGCAGTGGTTCACTGACTACATTGGTCGCCTCCGACAAGGCGATGCGCACCGTTACCGGACCGTGCAGCCGGCTGGAGAGGCGCCATTGCGGTTCACGTTCGCTGCCGACGTTTTCCATTGTCACCGGCCGTCCCGGTTCGGCAATCGCGCGCTTTGATGTAACGTCGAAATCGCCTTCCGGGCGCCGGTCGCTGAAGTGCTTGATGCCGTGTTCGTCTTCCCAGATGTGAATTTCCTGGGGATGCGCGGGGGGAGTGGCGTTCAGAGCGAACGCAGCCAGCGCCGCGACAATCAACGCACTGCTTTTGATCCGCTCAACACTCAATGACATTGACTGCCAGCCCGCCCCTGGAGGTTTCCTTGTACTTGGTCTTCATGTCACGGCCGGTGTCGCGCATGGTCTTGATGACCTTGTCCAGGCTGACCCGGTGCTTGCCGTCGCCGGCCATCGCCATCCGGGTGGCGTTGACCGCCTTGACCGCGCCCATGGCGTTGCGCTCGATGCACGGAATCTGGACCAGACCGCCGACCGGGTCGCAAGTCAGGCCCAAGTTATGCTCCATGCCGATCTCGGCCGCATTCTCGACCTGAGACATCGACCCGCCCAGGGCTGCGGTCAGCCCGCCGGCGGCCATCGAGCAGGCCACGCCAACCTCGCCCTGGCAGCCGACCTCGGCGCCCGAGATCGAAGCATTCTCCTTGTATAGCAGGCCAATCGCGCCGGCGGTCAAAAGGAATTCAATCACGCCATCCTCATCCGCGCCGGCGACGAAGCGACGGTAGTAGTGCAGCACTGCCGGAATGATGCCGGCCGCGCCGTTGGTTGGCGCGGTCACGACCCTTCCGCCGGCCGCGTTTTCCTCGTTGACCGCAAGGGCATAGAGGTTGATCCAGTCCAGTTGATCGAGATTGTCCTGTTCGGCGCGATGCTTGAGTTTGCGAAACAGCGTCGGCGCGCGCCGGGCCACCTTGAGCCCGCCGGGTAGATGTCCGGTCTGCTCTACGCCACGCTGCACGCAATCCTTCATGGCCTGCCAGATGTTCAAGAGACCTGCACGAACTTCGTCGGCGCTTCTCCATGCCTGCTCGTTGAGTCGCATCACGTCGGCAATGCGCAATCCTTCCCGGTCACAGATCGCCAGCAGCTCGTCGCCGCTGGAAAATGCAAGGGGCAATGGTGTCGAATCGGGCATGATGCGATCGGCTGCCGCGTCTTGAGTGTTGACGACAAAGCCGCCGCCAACCGAATAGTAGTCGCGCTCCATCAGAGATTCGCCGGCATTGTCGCGCGCCGTGAAGCGCATGCCGTTGGGGTGATGCGGCAGGGTCTGGCGTTTGTGAAATATCAGGTCGGCGCGAAGGTCGATGGGGATCTCGTGTTCGCCGCCCAGTTTCAGCCGGCCGGATTCGGAAATTTGCTGCATGCGCCGATCGATCAGATCCGGATCGATGGTATCCGGTGCATGTCCCTCCAGGCCCAGCACCAGTGCACGGTCGGTCCCATGGCCGCGGCCGGTGTGGCCGAGCGAGCCAAACAGTTCGACCTTCAATTTTGCAGTGCGCCTGAAAGTCTGCGCGGCGCGCAATCGATCAAGAAAGATCCCGGCCGCGCGCATCGGCCCGACCGTATGCGAACTGGACGGTCCAATGCCGATCTTGAACAGGTCGAAAATGCTGATAGCCATGACTCAACAGATGCCGGGGCGCGAAAGGGTTCCGGTCGGCATTATGCAACGGCTCGTACCGGGTGCGCCGGAAATCATTTTCAGGGCAGCCTTTCTGCTGAATGCAATGGAAGAGACTGCCATGGCACGCCTATTGTTCCCGCCAGTCCGACCTGTAACTGCCGGATTGACTGCATGCGTGAATTAGCCATTGAAAGCACCCACATGACCCGGCGTTTCGGCGCCTTCCTGGCAGTGGATTCGATCAGTCTGCAGGTGCCGCGGGGATCAGTTTACGGTTTTCTCGGGCGCGATGGCGCCGGAAAGACCACGACGCTGCGGATGATCCTGGGATTGATTCGACCCGATGGTGGTCAGGTACGAATTTTGGGCAATGACGTCGTCAGGCAGCGCACGGCCGCCGCCAGCCTGACCGGTGCGCTGGCGGTGGCGCGGACTTTTTCGGAGCCGTGGTCTGGTTGCAGTGGCGGGTGCTGTCGCATCACAATGCCGTCGCCAGGCATTGAAAATGCTGGCAAAATGAACGATTCTGCAATCTGGTGGAATCCGAAACAGCATGATGCGATTGCTTTTTTATACGCGCGAACCGTGTGAGTTATGCGACAAAGCGTGGGAAATGATGGCGCTCGCCGGGTTGGTCGAGCATGTTCAGGCGGTCAACATCGATGACGATCCAGAGCTTCTGAATCGCTACGGTGATCAGGTGCCTGTGATCCGAAACGAAGCCACCGGTGAAAAACTGGCCTGGCCGTTCACGGCCTCGCAGGTGCGGGATCTTCTGGAGGCCGACGAATGACGCGTTGGGGGACGGAGGAACGGATATGAGTCTTTCCTCCACGCTGCTGCGGATCGGTCCGGAACAATTGCAATGCGCGCTGATGGCCGGTATTGCGCAGGTACAGTCCAGGCGCGAGCTGCTCAATCGGATCAATGTCTTTCCGGTGCCTGATGGTGATACCGGCACCAACCTGATCTTCACCCTCAACAGCGTCGGCGCCCGATTGTCGGGATCGCGCGAGGTCCGGCTTGGCCGATTGCTAAACCAGGTCGCCGATGCCGCGCTGGACGGTGCGCGTGGCAATTCCGGGGCGATCATGGCCCAGTATTTTCACGGCATCAGCGAAAGCTGTCGTCACGCACGTGATCTCGATGCGCGTCAGCTTGCCGTGGCAACGCGAGCCGGCGCGGCCGCGGCCTGGGGTGCCATGTCGCGCCCCGTGGCTGGCACCATGCCCACGGTGCTGGAGGATTTCGGGGATGCCCTGAGTGAAGGTGTGGAAGCCGGAATCGAGGATATTCGCAAGTTGTTTGGTCGAGCCCGGCAGGCGGCGCGGCGTTCGCTTGCGGCCACCCCGGAACAGCTTCCAGTGTTGCGCGATGCCGGCGTGGTCGATGCCGGGGGTCAGGGATTTGTCGATTTTCTCGACGGCATCTGGCGGTACATTCGCAGCGGCAAGCTGCCGGAGACCATCCAGCTTCGCGCAAAGGTCGATAGTGCCGGCGTCGACCCGCGCCTGTCCCGGGAAGTGACCGGCCACCGCTATTGCACCGAATGCCTGATTGCCGGGGCCGACGGAGCCGGGATCGAGGTCGCCGAGCTGCGTCAGCGGCTGGAGGCACTGGATGCCAGCTCTTTGGTGGTTGCCGGGGGCGGGCGCCGCGCACGCGTGCATATCCATACCGACCGCCCTGCCGAGGTGTTCAGAATCTGCGCCGGGTTTGGCAGCATTCGTCAGCAGAAAGCCGACGATATGACCCGCCAGCACGGTCTGATCAACCAGCGCGGCACGGTTGCGGTAGTCACCGATTCGGCGGCCGATCTGCCGGCAGAGGAGGTCGATCGCCTGGGGGTTCACGTTGTGCCATTGCGTCTGTTTTTCGGTGACGAGGAATATCTCGACAAGCTTTCGATACAACCCGCAGCGTTTTACGCCCGGCTGGCCGAATCCGCGGTTCAACCCCAGACTTCGCAGCCGCCGCCGCAGGATTTCCGGCGCCAGTTCGAGTTGTTGACCAGCCACGGCCACCAGGTGCTGGCTATCCCCATCTCGTCCCGACTTTCCGGCACATGTCAGGCGGCCGAGCAGTCGGCCGCGCGCATGCCCGACCACGACATTGCGATCTTCGATTCGCGCAATGCCGCTTGTGGTCAGGCGCTGCTGACTCTGTGGGCGGCCGAAGCCGCGGCCAGCGGCTGGAATATGCAGCGCATTCTTGCCGGCCTTGAGCAGATTGGACCGACAACGCGCACGTTTGCCATGGCGCGTGATCTGTCCTGGGGGGTGCGCGGCGGCCGCGTCAAACCCTGGATGGAATGGCTGGCGCGCAAACTGGCGCTCAATCCTGTGCTTTCCAATACCGTCGATGGACAACTGACCGTTCGCGGCGTGATTGCCGGCCGCAAGCGGGTGCTGGCGGCTTTCGGTCGCTATCTGGGACGGCGCCTGGAACGTGATCAGGTCTACAGGATTCTGATCAGTCACGCCGATTGTCCGGACGATGCCAACAGACTCAGGGAGATTCTGCTCGACATTCACCCGCAGATCGATGCCTGCTGGATCGAGGAAGCCAGCCCGGCGGTCGGCGTGCACGCCGGCCCGGGTGCGCTGATTGTCGGCATCCAGCGATGGTCGGCTCCGCGCAGCGTCGATCCAGTGGAAACGGGCCGTGATTGACCTTTTGCCGGTGGCTTTGCTCGGCTATCTGCTGGGCTCTGTTTCCGGTTCATTGTTGCTGGGACGGCTTAACGGCGTCGATATTCGTTCCATGGGCTCGGGCAACGCCGGTGGCACCAACGCGCTTCGCAGCGTCGGCTGGCTGTTCGCGCTGGCGGTAGTAATCATCGATATCGGCAAGGGCGTGATCGCCGCACTGATGGCACCACTGGTGCCGGCCATGCACGGTCCGGCGCATGTGCTTGAGCCCTCGGGGCTTGCCGCGGTGGCCGGCCTCGCGGCGGTGCTCGGCCATGTCTGGCCGCTGTACTTTGGTTTTCGCGGCGGCAAGGGTGCCGGGACGGCGGTCGGCGTGGTCGCCGTGGTTGCGCCATGGTGCCTGTTGCCATTGGTGATCATCTGGATCGTGACGCTTCTGGGCAGCGGTTTTGTCGGTCTGGCCACAGTGTTGGCCGGACTTAGTCTGGTGCCTTCGATGTGGATCTTTTCGCCCGGCCCGGTTTCGCCGGCACTGGGCATGCTGGCGGTCGCGCTGGCGGTGTTGTTGCTGTTCACCCACCGGTCGAATCTGGCACGCCTGAAAAGCGGTACCGAAAATCGTTTCGAAAGAGCACAAATCCTGCGACGCAAAAGATGAGCCGTATGCAATTGCCGCTGCTGGATGCCGATCGCCTGCGACAGCGGATGGTTGAATATGACTTCGAATTGCTTGACCAGGTGGGCTCGACCAGCGACCGGTTGGGACATGACTTTCGCCATCGGTATGTGGTCCTGGCGGAGCAGCAGAATCAGGGTCGTGGGCGTAGAGGCCGGCGATGGCTTTCGCCGCCGGGGGCGGGAATATGGCTTTCGTGGGGCTATCGCTTCGAGGCCGGTTTGGGCAGGATGGGCGCGCTGAGCGTCGCGATCGGCTGCACCGTGGCCGACTCGCTGGCAGACCGGGTCCCCGGAATTGCTCTGAAGTGGCCCAACGATCTGGTGGTCTCAAGCCGTAAACTGGGCGGTGTGCTGATCGAACTCAAGGGCGGAGTTGGCGGACCGACGCGGGCAGTGATCGGCGTCGGGATCAACGTCTGTTTCGACCGCAGTCCGTCCGCGGCCGAACTTCCCGACCAGCCCTGGACGGATCTGGTGGCCGAGAGCGGCGCGACTCCGGATCGAGTCGAAGTGATTTCCCGGCTGGTGCCGGCACTCGACCTGGCCTGTGAGCGGTTCAATCGGGTCGGGTTTGCTGGCTTTTCGGAAAGCTTTGCCGGTCTGGATGCGCTTTCCGGCCGTCAGGTGCGGGCCACGGACGCCGCGGGCAAGGTGCTTTCCGGGATTGCCCGGGGGGTAGACGCCGGCGGTCGATTGGTGCTGGAATCCGGCCGCGACCGGTTGTTGCTGGATCATTCGGAGGTTTCGATTCGTGCCGAATGAATGGTTGGTGGAACTTGGACACAGTCGCCTGAAGCTTGCGCGCCTTGCGGACAGGGAGCATCTGGAGGATTTTGCCGTGATGTCGCTGGAGCAGTTCCCACAGTGGCTGGAACAGCGGGCTCCAGAGAGCGCGGACTGCTTCTGTATTGCGGCCGTGACCGGCACTGAACCGCGCCGCCGAATGACCCGTGCGCTAGCCCGCGGTGGATGGCGCTGGTGCGAGGTCACGACCGGTTTGGTTGAGTTGCCGGTGGCGGCGAGTTATGCGCAACTGGGGGTGGACCGCTGGCTCGCGCTGCAGTCGGCCTGGTCGAAGGTGCGTGGTTCGTGCATGGTGGTGGATTGTGGTACCGCGACGACCCTCGATCTGCTGGATGGTGACGGTTGCCATGCGGGCGGCTGGATCATGCCCGGTCCGGAAGCCGCGCATGCCGGGCTATTGCTGCGTGCGCCGGGTCTGGATCGCCCGCGGCCGCCGTCGGCGGCGTCTGTGGAGCCGGCGCTGGAGACCGCCGGTGCGATCGAGCAAGGCTTGTGGCTGCAGCAGGCCGGTGCGGTCAAACTCGCATTCGAGGCATCCGTGACCGGTGGCTGGATCGATCGGGATGCGGTCGTGCTGCTGACCGGCGGCGCGGCCAAGCCGTTACAATCCAGGCTTGAAGGAGCGCGACTTGCTCCGGACCTGGTCCTTGAAGGCTTGGCAATGGCGGCAGTCCGGATGAATCAGCGATGATTAGGTTGTGGCAGTTTGCCGCGATCGTACTGGTCTTGGTCAACAGCGTTTTGCTGGTGTTAGGTCAGTTGCAGCCGCCTGCCGCGGAGCCGTTGCCGCCGCCCCCGGAACCCGCGCAGGACCTGCCTCGGGTGGAGCTGATCGCCGAGGCCTGGCGCCGTGATCGCTCAGGCGGGCCCAGATGCTATACCCTGGGTCCGCTTTCCTCACTGGTGCAGCAGCGCCGGGCACAAGACCGGTTGCGCCCTTTTGTCAATACCATGCGCTTGCGAACCACTCAGGCCGATCGCGATCGCGGTTGGTGGGTATTTGTCGCCGCGGCCAGCCGTTCGGGAGCGATCGAAACCGCCAGGGAGCTTGCCGCGCTGGGGGTTGAGGATTATTTCGTGGTCGCTGACGGCGATTTGCCCGATGCGGTGTCGCTGGGTTTGTTCGAGCAAATGGAGAATGCCCGCCAGCGTCAGAACCGGATTCGGCGCATGGGCTTCGATGCTCAGCTTGAAGTCCGGCGCGAGGATGTGCCGCAGTTCTGGGTCGATTACCAGATCGATCCCGGCCAGCGTTCGCCGTGGCGATTTATCCTGCGTGCCTCGCCCGGCGCCCGCAATTTCGAAATTCCCTGCTTCTGATCCTGTAATCACGCAGGGAATCAGATCGTCTATTGCTGCGCCGCGCCCATTTCCTGCAGGGCCTGGCGGGCACGTTGGCCGGTGGCGCTGTGGGATTGGGCCGCAATGCGGTACTGCTCGATGGCGCGCGCGCGATTGCCCAGAGCGCGCTCGGCATTTCCAAGGTAGTAGTGGCCGCTTGCGGTCGGCAGCAGTTCGATGCTGTTTTCAAGGTTTCGTTTGGCCTGGGCGGCGCGGTCCAGATCCATTCTGGCCATGCCCAGGCGAAGGTGATGGTAGAACCAGCCTGCATCGCGCTCCAGGGCCTGCATATAGGCCTGTTCGGCGCGCCCGAACTCGCCGCGCTCGGCCAGGGCATCGCCTCGCAGGCTGTGGAAGCTGGCCGCGCGGCTGTCGATGGCCAGTGCCAGCTCGGCCTTTTTCAAAGCGGTTGCGCTGTCGCCCTCGGTGAGTGCCGCGCGGCCTTCATCATAGGCCTTATAAGCCGGCTGCAGGCGCTGTATTCTCGCGATCATGCGCTGGTAGCGTTCACGACCGATTTCGCCCTGATCGCCCAGTTCGGCCAGCAGTCGGCGATTGTTTTCGATCCGCTCCCGGCTGGGCGGGTGCGACGAGAACAGGGCGTCGAAGGCGCCTGCGCGCCGGCCTTCTGACAGGCGCACAAAGGTCTCCTGCAGATCGACCGCGCCACGCGGGTTGTAACCGGCGCGGTGCATGTAGCGCATGCCGAATGCATCGGCCTCGCGTTCGGCCTCGCGCGAGTAGCGCTGGTTGATCAACTGCGCGCCCAGCATGCCACCCATGACTGCTACCTGGGTGTAGCGCTGGTCGTCGGTGGCCATGCCCGCGGCGATCCCGCCGGTCATGACAGCACCCTTCAGCAGGACTGCGCGCGATTGGCCCTGGGCGCCATGACGAGCTGCCGAGTGAATGATTTCATGACCCAGCACCGCAGCCAGTTCGGCCTCGGTTTGCATTTCGGTCAATAGTCCGCGGTTGATCGAAATCTTGCCGCCCGGCAGCGCCCAGGCATTGGGAGTGGAGTCGTTGATGATGTTGAATTCGTAGGGCAATTCGCGATCCGAAACCGCGGCCAGCCGTTGCCCCACGCCCTGGACATATTCGACCAGTTCCGGCTCCAGCGTGAAATCGCCGCCCTGCATTTGCCTTAAGGGGGCGTATTGCTGGCGTCCGACATTGAGTTCCCACTGCTCTCCGACCAGGCTGAGATCACGCTTGCCGGTGACCGGGTTGACCGCACAGCCGGTGGCCAGCAATACGATCATCAGCACAGCGAATAAGCGCCGCATGTATGGTTCCTTTAAAAGTTTCTCGACCTGAGTCTACCCGAGTGTCAACCCTGGTCCGGTCGCGAGCTGCGCGTGCAGGTCTGTTGCGATGGCAGGGCGTAGTGACTCGATTCGAGCGAGGCAATCTCGATCTCGATCGGCTTGCCGTCATCGACATGCGCGATACGAACCGGTAGCCAGTCCAGCTCGCGCGCGTGCCAGGCCAGATAGTTGCGACCCGACCCCAGCTTGCGGAAACGCTGGAATTTGGCGGTGCGATAACAGCGCCCATCGATTTCGAGGGTTTCCATGCCAAGGAAATTGTAGTGCTGGCGTTCCAGCTCGTCGCGCTCGACCACGTCGAGCTCAAACGAGGAAAAGTCCGGAGCCATATCCAGGATTCGTGAGATCGCCGCCAGTCTCAACGCCAGCGGATCGACGGCACCGGTCGGCAGGTCCAGTCGGTATTTGCCATCGTGGGCCTGGATTTCAACCGCCCCATCCTGCCAGTCGTAGCGGTTCTGCCAGAAGCGTTTGCGAGTCGGTCCGGATGATTCGTTATGGTAGGTCAGTGGTTGAACCCGGTCGTTTCGCCAGTCCAGCCATCCGCTCTCGGCGGTGGAAATACCCAGCATGCGCACCAGCAACGAGGTGGCTTGCGACTCGATGCTGTAGTACCACAACCCGTCTTCACGCCGAATCAGCCTGGCTTCCAGCACGCCGATTTCCGAGCCGCCCCGGTCCACCGAGTATTCGGCGCGATAAGGTTTGAAAGGTGTCGAATCATCCGTCGCCGATGCGGCGACCATGCCGGTCGAAATCGCGACCCAGCTCCAGAGCAATGCTGCATTTTTTAAAATCATGACTTCCTGTGACCGGCTCGGCAAGCAAAAGTGCCAGCGTGGCCGGATAGAGTTCGTGCTCCTGTTGGAGTACCCGCTTGGCCAGGCGCTCAGCGTCATCGTCCGGATGAACCGCGACCCGCACCCGCGCAATCACCGGCCCGGCGTCCAGTTCCGGCGTCACCCAGTGGACACTGGCTCCATGTTCCCGGTCGCCCGCTGCAAGCGCCCGGGCATGGGTATCCAGACCGCGGTATTTTGGCAACAGGGAGGGGTGGATATTGATCATGCGCCCGGAAAAGTGCCGGACGAATCGCGCACTCAGTATGCGCATGAATCCGGCCAGCACAACCAGCGTGGGCTCGAAGCCCTTGGTTGTCTCGGCCAGTGCATGTTCAAAATCGGCGCGCTGGCGAAATTTCTGCCGCGGAATCTGAATCGTATCGACTCCGGATTCGGCCGCACTCTCCAGCCCGGCGGCCGGTCCATCGGCGATGACGGCGCGAACCGTCGCGGGCAGGCGACCGTCACGGGTTGCCTCGATAATCGCCAGCGCGTTGCTGCCGCGGCCGGAAATCAGGATGACCAGCCCGGGCCGTTTCATGAGTCGCTGAATGCGACCCGGTTGGCGCCTGGATCCGAAGCCACCATCCGGCCGATGACGAATGCCTGATCGGATCCGACCTGACTGATCACGGCGGTGGCTTCGGATTCAGGCATGATCAGGACAAATCCGATGCCGAGATTGAAGGTCCGGCGCATTTCGCTGGCCTCGATATTCCCGGCCTTCGACAGCCAGTCGAAGATTTCAGGCATTCGCCATGCGCCCGGGTTGATCTCGATCCCAAGGCCTTGGGGCACGACCCGTATGATGTTCTCGGCCAGCCCGCCGCCGGTGATGTGTGCCATGGCGCGGATATCATGGTGTTTCAGCAGCTCGCGAACCTGGCGCACATAGATTCGGGTGGGAGTCAGCAGTGTTTCGGCCCTTGACCGGTTTGTTTCGATTCCACCATTGAGTTCCAGCACCTTGCGGATCAGCGAGTAGCCATTGGAATGTGTTCCGGAGCTTGCCAGCCCGACTACAACGCAGTCTGAGTCGATGCCAGCGCCGTCGATGATTCGGTCGCGTTCCACGACACCGACCGCGAACCCGGCCAGATCGAAATCCCCAGCAGAGTACATGCCCGGCATTTCCGCAGTCTCGCCGCCGATCAGCGCACAACCGGCCTGCTCGCAACCATTGGCAATACCTTCGACGACCTGGGCCGCGGCCTCGACATCGAGGTGACTGCAGGCGTAGTAATCGAGGAAAAACAGGGGCTCGGCACCGGTGACCAGAATATCGTTGACGCACATCGCTACCAGATCGACGCCGATCGTGTCGTGCCTTGCAAGCTGCCGTGCCAGCAGCAGTTTGGTTCCCACCCCGTCGGTTCCCGACACCAGAACCGGGTCGCGATAGCGCGAACCGAGATGAAACAGGCCACCAAAGCCACCCAGTCCGCCCATGACTTCAATTCTTGCGGTACGCTTGACTGCAGGTCTGATCCTTTCCACCAGACGGTTGCCGGCATCGATATCGACGCCGGCTTCGCGGTAATCCAGACCGGATCCTGATTTCCTGTTCATGCTTGATGATTGCACCTGAAGGGTCCACTGTGCATTGTGCCGAAGCCGCGGCCGTTGTGCACGTCAAGTAATCCGGAACCGCGATCGCTGTGCTATCTTTTGCGGCGTGAAATCCCTGCGACTCTTGTGCTTGCTCGTGGCCTTTGCGGTTAGTTGCACGACCGGTCTTGCCGCCGATGACCTGTACGTCGGCGAGGCCGTTGTCGATCCTGTGCCCGCGGATCAGAGCCCTCCGCTGGAGCGGGCGCTCAATCAAGTGGTGGAGCGCCTGACCGGCCGGGTTGGAGGAAATCCTCTGCAAATGCTGGACCTGGAGCCAGGACAAATGCAGGCGTTGGCGCTGGGGCGCGAATTCCGGCGCGTGGAAATCCCTGTGCCGGAGAGTCGATCGCGGCTGGAAAGGCGTCTGCGCGTCGAGTTCGACCCGCCTGCGCTGAATCGGCTGCTGGACCGGTCCGGATTGCCGCGCTGGGGGTATGAACGCCCCGATCTGCTGGTGTGGATTGTCGTCGAGGGAAATGGCGGTGCCGAATTCATGGAACCCGATGCAGCACTGGAGTATCTGCTTTCCGAGGCGGAGTTTCGCCATGGGTTCGGTCTTCTGTTGCCGATTCTTGATGGTCTGGACCGGGTCGAAGTCTCGCCGGCCGATGTTCGGGGTGGTTTTGCCGGTATGGTGCTGCCCGCGATGCGCCGGTATGGAGCCGACGGCCTGATTATGCTGGATTTGCGCCAGACCCCTGCGTTCTGGACCGGCCGCTGGACCTGGCGCATCGGCGACCAGGAGCAATCGTTCCAGCGTTCCGGCGTTGACCGAGCCGAAACGATCGAGCTCGGGCTGGCACGGATTGCCGAATCGCTGGCGGTACGCTTCGCCGTTCGCGCCGAATCTGATTCATTGCAACGCCTCGCCATTGCCGGCATTGAGCGACCGGCGCATTATCGGGAAGTTCGCGATTTCCTCGAAGGTCTGACCGGCATCGAGTCGGTCCGCCCGATCGCAGCCACCGGCCAAGGCCTGGAATTCGAGGTGCGAAGCTCGGTCGGCGGTTTGCGCAATCGAATCGACCTGACGGGGCCACTTGAGTTCGTTCGTCACGATCTTGGGCGGGACGTGCTTCACTATCGATTCACGTTCTGATTGTCCATTGGCCATGCTGTCAGCGCGCGATCTGCCCAATGTGTTGACCGTCCTGCGCATATTTCTGGTTGCGCCACTGGTCTATTTGCTGCTGACCAGGCGTTACCCGGCGGCGCTGATCCTGGCCGTGATCGCCGGGTTGAGCGACTGGCTTGATGGCGCCCTGGCCCGCCATTTCAACTGGCAAAGCCGTTTTGGCGGCATGCTGGACCCGCTGGCCGACAAGCTGTTGATGGTCGCGGCTTACGCGACCCTGACCTGGCTGGGCGAACTGCCGGTCTGGTTGTTCATGCTCGCGCTAGTGCGCGATCTGGCGATCGTGATCGGCGGCCTGGTTTATCACTATCGGTTCGAGCCGTTACAGCCAGAGCCCACGCGCCTGTCGAAATTCAATACCGTCTGCCAGATCGCCCTGATGTGGGCGGTGTTGATTCGCCTTGCCGGAATTGGTTTGCCGCAGACGGTCGTGCAATTGCTGATCTGGCTGGTTGCCTTGAGCATCGTTGCGACCCTGTTTCAGTACGTTTTGCTGTGGGGGCGGCGGGCCTGGCGGATTGCCGCGCAACGCGGTCGCGAAACCTGACATGACACAAATGCCGTTGTCGCTGACTCCCCCGCGAGGTATGCGGTTCGACAACTTTGTCGAAGGCGCCAATGAAGGTGTGCTGGAAACACTGCGCGATCGTCTGGGGCCCGGGGACGGTTACTTCCTGTGTGGACCGAAAGCTTGCGGCAAGACCCATATCGTGCTGGCGCTGATGGCGCAATGGGCCGGTCGTTGCAGGTCGGCCTGTTACGTACCGGGTCGGGGGCCGGCCGCGCCCGGGTTGCTGGAACAAGCCGAGCCGGCGCTCGCGATCGTCGATGATGTAGAAAGCCTTGCCGGCGATGCACAAGCCGAGCAGGCGCTGTTCAATGCCCTCAATCGCTGGCGGGCGGCAGATACCGCGATTGTGCTGGCCGGAACCGGCAGGATCGACTTTCGCCTGCCGGATCTTGGATCACGAGTCGGGCATCTGGCCCGGCTTACGCTGAAGCCGCTGGATGACGCGGGCCTGGCGGCGCTGCTGGATCAACTCGTGGTTGATTTTCAGATCGTCGCCGGTCGCGGCATGATCAGTTATTTGATGCGAAACGGCCCGCGCTCTCCGAAGCCTCTGGTCGGACTTTTCGAACGTCTTGCTCGACGCTCGCAGGCTGAGCGTCGTGTTGTCTCGATCCCGCTGGTGCGGGAGGAGCTGGTCGCGATCCCGGTACGTTGAGACTGACCAGCCATCGCCCGGGCACTCGGGCCCGGGCGATTGGATGGCCGGACCGAAGATTACCGGAGCCGGTTTTCGCTGATGAAATCGATTCCGTCTTCGCCAAGCCTGATTTTGAGCGCCATTTGATCGTAGATTTCGGCCAGGGCCTGATACTGGGCGCGCTGCAGTTCAAGGCCTTTCATTTGTTCCTCGTCGGCCATGTCGCCGAGCGCTTGCTCGGCCAGATCGATCATCTGCAGCAAGGCTTCGAAGTTCAGGTGTATCGATAGCAGCAGATCATCGGCCTTGGTGAGGGTCAGTGCTTGCTGCATTGACGCAGTATGCTCGTCACTGATGGCCACGCCGAGCGCGCTCTGCCCCATTGCCATCCACAGATCCAGGCCCATGCCCTGTAGCTGCGGAACAGCGCTTTCCGGTACTTTCTGGGCTTCGCCTCCGGGTTCGAGTTGCAGTTCGGCGGCTGCCGGCGAGAACATTTGCGCCATGCCCACCAGTAGCTGCGGGTTTTCCATGTAAAAGGCGAGGATGCCGCCACCGGTGGGAATTCCGGAAGGTCCGAGTTCCAGGCTGTTGGCCTCGATAAACAGCCCGTGCAGGTTGCTGACCATGGGTGGAATCGGCTGGTTCAGCCCCTGCTGCCATGAGGGCGCGCCCTGGGCGATGTTTTTCAGGTTCGGGCATGCCGGAGGGCTGTCTACCCAGTTGGCCACCAGCTTGCGTGCAAAGTCACGCGCGGCCAGGATATCGAAAGCCAGACCGAAGTTGAACATGCCCTCAAGCGGTCGCTCGGTTGTGACTGGAGCCTGTGCCACAGGTGCCAGATCGCCGGCGTAGGGCATCGAAAGCTGCTGACGCAGCAGGAAATCCTGATCGCTTGTGGTCAGCCGGGTATAGCCCATGCTCAGTCGCGGCAACGCGGCTGCAATCGCGCGGTATTCTGCAATGCAGGCAGGGTTGTTGACGGTTGATCGGAAGTCCTCATCTTCACTGAGCGCCAGCAGCGGCGAATCGGCGCTCATGAGCATCGCCACCAGACGCTGCCAGTCGAGATAGCCGCTGCCCGCGGGCACGAAACCGTGCTCGCGATTCAGTTCGATCAATGCTTCCGGCTGCATGGTGTCGACCGGGGTGATCTGACCGGCGACCCGTGCCAGCAGTTCGGGCGTGTCGGGAATGACCGCGGCGGTCAGGGAGCCGTTGCCGTGACGCATGGCAAAGCCGAAGCCCTGACCGATTTCAATCCAGATCAGTTCCTGGCCGTCAACATCGCGCCGGTTCAGAGGCTCCTCCAGATCCTGCTCGATTTCGCCGATGAAGTTGGCAAAGGTTTCATCATTCGCGATTTCGAGTTCGAGGAACGGAAACAGCGTGGCCGTGTGCAAGGCGTACATCGGGTTGACGTGCAGACCGGCAGCCTCCCAGCCTTCGCGTTCGGTCAGGCTGGTCACACGGTCCATCAAAGCGCGAGCCGCTTCGGGGAATTCTTCATCTTCGGCCAGTTGTTCGAGGGCGGCCCGTGCCGAGCTCATGCTGGCTTCATTGAGTTGCCAGGTTCGATCCGATACATCGTCCGCGAGGCGTTCGAGGTTGGCATAGAGCAGGATGGGTTCGGCATCGACCCGATCCAGGAAATGGCCTCCGGCCGCTGCCGGTCGGGATTGCGAGGCCGGCGCCGGACCGGATTCGGATTCGGATTCGGAAATATCGGAATCGCCATTGCCGCAACCGCCGACGATCAGCGATGTAAGAAGGATCACGGAAAACGGGAATTTCATCTTATATGTGCTCCATTTTGAATTTTTTCTGCATATAGTGTATTACAACACTAACACAGTCGTCAAGCCGCCGGAAATATTTATTGGTCATTGCGCCTGTCCGGACTGGATTGTCGATGATCCGTGGCATCAGGATTGAATGTCGCGCGGCTTCCAGGGTCATAATATCCGAAGGAGCCGGCCGGACAGTCGCGGTCGTGCATGATTTTCGGACCGGGGAACCGGTACGGAAGGCATGCGTGGCGGAGGAAAGTCCGGGCTTCGCAGGGCAGGGTGCCAGGTAACGCCTGGGAGGCGCGAGCCTACGGAAAGTGCAACAGAGAGCAGACCGCCACCGGTGTTCGCACCGGCGGTAAGGGTGAAAGGGTGCGGTAAGAGCGCACCGCGTCGCGGGTAACCGCCGACGGCACGGCAAACCCCACCCGAAGCAAGGCCGAATAGGGATGCCATGGCGTGGCCCGCGCCGCATCCGGGTTGGCCGCTGGAGCCGGCGGGTGACCGCCGGCCAAGATGAATGATTGTCCATGACAGAACCCGGCTTACAGGCCGGCTCCTTTTCCTTTCCTGATTAGCCAGCATTCGATGATTGTCGCCGGACGGTCCAGAACACTGTTTCGAACCGCAAATAAAAGCGAATAAACCCATCAGTTGCATAAATTTCCGAGTGCGAGAGCCCGGAGAGTAGTGTT
>CAYVPB010000018.1:0-41355 GCA_964453565.1 uncultured Halomonas sp. | reverse complement strand
GCTTACGCGAGGACTTGCACCTCCAGGAGTGCGCCCGTGCCGGGCGCACAAAAAAGCCCCGGCCAGTGGCCGGGGCTTGAGTACTGCGTTGCCCGATGCGCGTATCAGTCGAAGTTCACACCGACCCGGGCATACAGGAATCGTCCCGGAACGCGGAATGTCGATGGGTCGAAACCGTTCAGCGAGCAGCTCAGGCAGGCCGGCGGATCGCGATCGAACAGGTTCTCGGCACCGATGGTGAAACGCGTGCGTGCCCCCATCAGCGTGGTGTCATAGCTGAGACTCAGATCATGATAGATCGTCGAGCCCAGGTCGTTGGTCGGCACCGTGCCGAAGCCTTCGAAATCGACCGGATCGGGATTGGAGCAAAGCCCCAGATTGGCCAGGCTGTCCGGCGTCCCGTCGAGAAAATCCGAGCACGATTCGGTCAGCCCGTCGATGTACTGGATCGCCCAGACCGCGCTGAACGGGCCGCGCTGCCAGGTGACATCGAGGTTCGACCGCCATTCGACGATCCCGGTGTCGTCGAACTCGACCCCTGTGCGGTCCAGCGCCTGGAAACCGCCACCGGCCGCGGGCACGATTTCATCGAACTCGTCGGTCAGCGTAGTCTGCCAGTTGAACCCGAACCTGCCAAACTCGAACATCTGTGTCGTCGCCCGGAGCTCGAAATCCCAGCCCTCGGTTTCGATGCCACCAATATTGGTCAGGCGATTGTTGAATCCATCGATATTTCCGGTCTGGTTGCGCTGGATATTGCCGCAGAATGAATCATCACCGGTTCGGATGCACTCATCGAGCAGGAATTGGGCACTGACCGCCCGAATGGCGTCGTCAAGCTCATGCCGGTACCAGCCAACACCGATATCGAGCCGCTCGAATATATTGGAGCGTTCGATGAACGATGGGCTCCAGGTAAACCCTGCCGACCAGCTATCGGCAGTTTCTGCCTGCAGTTCTTCATTGCCACCGGTGACAACCGATATCTGCGAGTTGGCCTGAACGAAACCGCCTTGCGGAACACCTTCATTCAGGCAAACCTGTTGCTCGGCTGGCGACAGTGACGGGAAGTTGTCTACATTGCACGGATCGGCCAGCGTGTCATCGAAACGGGCTTCGGAACCGAACAGCTCGCCGATGCTGGGCGCACGGAACCCTTCCGAAAAGGTTGCTCGAACCAATAGTTCCTCGACCGGCTGCCAGCGCAGCTCAACCTTGCCGGTGGTTTCCGATCCAAAGGTGCTGAAGTCCGAAACCCGCACCGATCCGGCGACTTCCAGCATGCGCGCGAATGGCTGATCGGAAAATACCGGCACCACAACTTCACCGTAAAACGAATCTACATCAAACTCGCCCGAGGTCGGTTGCGCCGGAATACCGTTGCTGTCACCGGCTACCACGATCGGGTCGGGCTGGAATCGCCCTTCCTGATCGCGGTGCTCATAGCCGACCGCAAAGCCGACCCAACCAGCCGGGAGCTTGATCAGATCGCCGGAGAAATTGAACGAGAAATCGAACAGCTCCTGCTTGCTGGAGTCTTTCTGGGTGAAGCTGATGAACTCGATCATCTCCGGCGTGAAGGAACCGCCACCGCCCATGAAGCGAAACACTTCATCACCCTGCTGACCACCGAAGGGGTTGAAAGGGACACAGCCATTCGGGGCACCGACGCACTGATCGATCGGTCCCAGCGCCTGGCGAAGCCGATCGATCCGGATCGCGCCCTGCTTCTCCTGGTTGGCTTCGTTCTCGGAAAACACGATATTAAGGTCCCAGTTGAACACCCGCTCACCGGCAATGAAATCACCTTGCAGACCGCCGTTGTAATACCAGGTATCAACATCCTGATCAAACAGGCGCGGGCCCAGTTCGATAGGACGACGACCCAGCAAGATGAGATTGGTTGCCGCATCCAGCGTCAGCCCGAATGGATTGAACGGATTGGTGGCATCGATACCCACGGTATCGGCCGGACCGCCGGTACCTGCGCCGGGGCCGAGGAAGATCGGCTCGGGTGCCGCCCGGTTGGTCGATTGACGATTGTTGTACAGAAACCGGCTGTAGGCCGAGATGTTGGCATTGGTACCCTGAACGAGATCATAACGGGCATCGACCCAGATTCCCAGCCGCTCGCTGGGCGTCTGGACCAGATTGAACGGCGCAAAGTTGAAACGCTCCTGGTTGGAAAACGGAATGAAGTCATTCGGAAAGCTCGGCTGGCCGCCCTCGAAGACCGAGCCACGCGGCGTTGTGACGTCGCAACGAGTGAAATCCGAGTCCGGGATGCCGTCTCCATTTGTATCTATCGGCGAACACAATCCGCCGAACATGTCGTTGGAACCCGGGATATCAAAAATAAACCGCCCTTGCGGCGTGCCCGAACTGCCACGCGTCAGGCCGGTACCCGGCACTGGAAAACGCGACAGCGGCCGGTCGCCGGCCTCGACCGTACTCTGGTCGGTAAAGCTGGCGTTGAAAAACACATGCGAGCGCTCGCCGGTCTGGCCGAAGGAAATGTCGTATTGCTGCTGCGCGCCGTCTGATTCGTCGACGAACTGGCCGGCATAGGCGTTCATTTCCAGGCCGGTGAAATCCTTGCGGGTAATGATGTTGACCACCCCGGCAATCGCATCGGCGCCGTAAATCGACGAGGCGCCGTCCTTGAGCACTTCAATGCTCTCGACCGCGGTGATGGGGATGGTGTTCAGGTCGACTGCAGCCGGTACGCCACTGGCCGAAGCACCGGGCACCCAGCGCTGGCCGTTGACCAGGATCAGCGTGCGGTTCGAGCCCAGGCTTCTGAGATTGAGCTGGGACGAGCCGGCGCCAATGCCGCCACCGTCGGCCGGGAAGCCGAAGTTGCCGGAACTGTTGAACGCGGTATTGATGGCCGAACCGGAAACGGAAAGTTCACCCAGCAGGCGCCCGAGAGAAGTCAGACCACTGTTCTCGATGTCCTCGCGACTGATGCGCAACATCGGCACTGCACCTTCATCGACCGCGCGCTGAATGCGCGATCCGGTGACCTGCACGCGGTCCAGTGACGGTCCGGCCTCTTCATCCGGCTGCTGCGCCATCCCCGCACCGCTCCAGCCGCCTCCGGCCAGTGCCGTGGCAATTGCAGCGGCAAGGGTAGAGGATCTGGCTGCAGACCATCGCCAATTTTTTTTTGCGCTCAAGGAGTTGTTTTGCTTCATCAGGTTTCCTACCTCTCGAATGATCATGGTTTTGGTTGCCTTGCCACCCCCGCGCCTTGCTCAAGGCGAGTCGAAAATAACAGACTCCTCATTCTGTTGCAAACCCGTTACAGGAGTTCCCCAGGAATTCCCGGAATTCCCGGACACCCACCACTAACCTCACTAACCTCTGGACGAGGGCGGCAAAGCGGGTCTGATGGCCCGGAGCGACCACTGGCGCGAACTGTAAGGCACCGAAATTAATGTGCGAATTCAGCCCGCCGCAGCTTGTTGTTCCAGCGCTTCGTTCAGCAGGATCGCATTGAGATCGACCTGGATCGCACCATCGGGCAATACCTCACGAATTCGGAGCGCGGTGCGAGGCGGTTCTGACTGGCTGGCCAGATCGATCCGGTCGGCCGCAATGAATTGCCCATCCGCCTTCTTCAGACGCCGGATAATCGGCCATAGCCGACGTTCGCTGTTGCTTTCCAGCACCACCGCGTGTCCGCCGTCGGACAGCAAAACCAGGGTACCCGGCGTGACCCAGCCGAGAAAGCGGATCAACTGCTCGACCATTTCGGCATCGAACTGGCGCCTGCGACCACGCCACAACTCACCCAGCGCATCGTGGTGCGACAAAGGCTGGCGAAACGGGCAGTGCGCAGTCATTGCATCGTAGGCGCTGACCACGGCAACCAACCGTGACATCGGCAACAACTGATGGGTCGTCTTGCCGGCCGGATAGCCAAGACCATCGGGTTGCTCGTGATGTTCGTAGACGACGCGGGCCACCTCCGAAGGCACGCCGGGATCGGTCCTCAGCAGCTCGTATCCGATTGCGGCATGCTTGCGCATGTATTGCATTTCCGCGTCGGTAAGCCTTCCGGGCTTGTTGACGATTTCAGGATCGAGCTGCATCTTGCCAATGTCATGCAGCAGCCCGGCCAACCCGACATGTTCGATGTTCTCGTCATCCCATTCCAGCGTATGCGCCACACCCATGGCGAGCATGGCCACGTTGACACAGTGCTCGGCGGTGTGCTCGTCGGCCTGACGGATACGGGACAGCCACACCATTGCGGCGATATTCGTCTCCAGCTCACCGGCAATCTGGCGCAAGGCCAATCGGGCCTTTTCGGCTTCAACACGCCCGGTCCGGCGCAGGGAATCGATCAGATTACCGGCCTGACGATACAGAAGATCATGGCAGCGCGTGGCACTGGAGATACTCTCTGCGTCCAACCGCGCCCGGCGCAGGATTTCGACCGGACCATCGGACCTCGGCTTCGACTTCCGCGCCAGGGGCGGCTCGCTGGCCCCGCCCGACCGGTAAGCGCGCGAAGACGGGGGACGATAGCTGTTGCGACTGCGCAGCAGATCGATCACCACCCACTGACACCGCTCGATGAACCACTCGCGCTGGTTCTCCGACTGCACCATCACGCCTTCGAGCGGAAATGGCGACTCACGCCAGGGCTGGTCCAGGCGCGAAACAAAATGCCCGACCTGAAGGTGTTTCGGATCGATCAAACACTCGCATTCGAACAATTCGGTGCCGCAATCGACTTCGTTGGACATTGACGAAGGTCCAGATTGAGCCCCTTTTTCCCTGATTTACGGTAACTGGTCTCAAGCCCCCATTGGCCCGATCAGGATAACCCAAAAAAACCACCTGAATCAGACAGAACCGCCGCTGCCGCTGGCCTGACTTGACGCCAGCGCACCCTGCTGGCGCAACACCGCATCGAGCTCGACCTGCAGCGCGTTGTCCGGCAGGACTTCGGCAACTCGCAGCGGCCTGCGGTCCCCGGCCGAGTTGATTTCGGCCAGGTCCAGCAACGACCCGACCCGATACTGGTTGTCCTGGTCGGGTTCCAGGAGTCGCACCAGCGGCCACAGCCGATGCTGCTGCGTGGCCCGGATGACGATCGCATGCCGACCATCGCTCAAGCGGACCACGGTACCCGGCGTGATCCAGCCGAGAAACTGGATCAGCGCCTCGACCATGGTGGCGTCGAATTGCCTGCCACGTTCCTTCCACAGAATGCCCAGCGCCTCGTGATGCGAGCGCGGATTGCTGTAAGGACGCTTCGACGTAATCGCGTCATACGCATCGACGACGCTGATCAGGGCCGACATCGGCTGCAGATTCTCGCGCTTGCGACCCAGCGGGTAACCATTGCCGTCGGGACGCTCATGGTGTTCCAGAACGGCCTGGGCGACCGCTGGATGAATCGTTTGATCGGTGCGAAGCATCTTGTAGCCGAAGCGCGAATGGCGCTTGACATGCTCGTACTCTGACTCGGTCAGTCGTCCGGGCTTGTTGAGGATTTCCAGATCGAGCTTCATCTTGCCCAGATCGTGCAGCATTCCGGCCATACCGGCCAGTTCGACCTGTTCGCGCTGCCATTCCATGGCCTGGGCCAGCCCCATCGACAGAATTGCCACATTGACACAATGCTGCGCGGTGTACTGATCGGCGTTCTTGATGCGGGTCAGCCAGATCATGGCCGCGATATTCTTTTCCAGCTCATCGGCCAGGCTGTTGACGCCTTCGCGCGCCTTGTCGGCATCGATCCGGCCACCGGCGGCAAGGCTTTCGATCAGCTCATCGGCCTGCCGATGCAACAGCTCGTGCATCTCCAGCGATTCATTGACGATTTCCTCGTCGATCTCGGCCCGGCGCAGGATGTTGATCGACGCCTGATCGTCGCTGAGATAACCCTGCCATTCAGATTTGCGCGCGGACCCGCGGCTGGCCAGATCATATCCGCGCGGCAGATCCCGCATTTCACTTCTGAGCAGGTCGACCACCACCCACTGGCAGTGCTGTCGCATCCAGTCGAGCTGTTTCTGCTTCCGGATCAGCACCCCGACCAGTGAAAACGGCGTGCCGATCCACGGCCGGTCCATGCGCGAAACGAAATGCCCGAACCGGAGATGAACCGGTTCCACAAGCACTTCACTTTCCCACAGCAGTTCGGTTGATCCGGCCTGCTCCATCACGCCTCACCTTTCAGAACGAAGGTCTGTTACCGACACTTGATTTCGCAACTACCGGCTTTCCTGGATCCAAACAACAAAGCGATCCCGCCAGTCTGCGACGCCCGTCTTTGGCCCACGCAAGCCAGTCTACTGCTTCCCGAAACTACAATCAATCCCGAAACCGAACCGTGACTCAGGACAGCTCCGGCAGGTCACGATAATGCTCCAGAGCTTCGGGGTTGGCCAGCGCCGAGGTGTTCTTGACCGGCCTGCCGTGGATCACGTCGCGCACGGCCAGCTCGGTGATCTTTCCCGAGACCGTGCGCGGCAATGCCGGAACAGCGATGATTTTTGCCGGTACATGACGCGGCGTGGCGTTTTCCCGGACCGTATTTCTGATCTGCGCGATCAAATCCTCACCAAGCTCCACGCCTTCACGCAACACCACGAACAACACCACCCGCACGTCGTCTTCCCAGTCCTGGCCGACACACAGCGATTCGAGCACTTGATCGAGTTTTTCGACCTGACGATAAATTTCCGCGGTCCCGATTCTCACCCCGCCCGGATTCAGGGTGGCATCCGACCGGCCATAGATGACCAGTCCGCCGCGTTCGGTGATGCGCGCATAGTCGCCATGACTCCAGATACCGGGAAACTTCTCGAAGTAAGCCGAGCGATAGCGCGAACCGTCAGCATCATTCCAGAACCCGACCGGCATCGAAGGAAATGGCTGCGAGCAGGTCAACTCGCCAGTCTCGTCGGTGACGACCGTTCCGTCATCATCGCGAATTTCAACTTTCATCCCCAGCCCCCGGCATTGGAGCTCGCCGCGATGGACCGGCAACACCGGATTGCCAAGGGCAAAGCACGAGACGATATCGGTGCCGCCCGAGATCGAACTGAGCTGCACATTCCCCTTGACATCACGGTATACATAGTCGAACGACTCCGGCAAGAGCGGCGAGCCGGTCGAGAGAAGCGCGCGCAGCCTGTCCAGCCGGTGGCTGTCGGCGGGTCTGATCCCGGCCTTGTCACAGGCCGCGATCCACTTGGCGCTGGTGCCGAAGATCGCAATGCCAAGCTCCTCGGCAAGATCCCACAGTACATTGCCGTCGGGATAAAACGGCGAGCCATCGTAGAGCACCAGTGTCGCTTCGACCGCCAGTCCGGAAACCAGCCAGTTCCACATCATCCAGCCACAGGTGGTGAAATAGAAAAGCCGGTCGTCTGGTCGCACATCGGTATGCAGCATCAACTCTTTCAGGTGCTGCAACAGCGTGCCGCCGGCGCCATGCACGATGCACTTGGGCACCCCGGTGGTCCCGGAAGAATACAGGATATAGAGCGGGTGATCGAATGGCAGAGGCTCGAATTCCAGCGCCGGCGGATCGTTGACCATGAACTCCTGCCATGAAACCGCCTTCGCGCCCAGCGATCCTAGATCCATTTTTTCCGCCACATAAGGCGTCACCACCACCTGCTCGACCGCGGCAAGCCCGGGCAGCAATTCGGCTAGGCGCCCCAGGCAATCATGGGTCTTGCCGTTGTAGCGGTAGGCCGCGGCGGCAAACAGCACTTTGGGCTCGATCTGGCCGAATCGGTCCAGCACCCCGCGAACCCCGAAATCGGGTGAGCACGACGACCAGACCGCGCCGATGGAAGTCGCCGCCAGCATTGCGATCACTGTCTCGGGCAGGTTAGGCAGATAACCCGCAACCCGATCACCGGGACGCACGCCCAGGCGGCGAAGCCCGGCGGCCACCGCGGCCACTTCGCAGCGCAACTCCCGCCAGCTCAACGAGCGCCGGATGCCGCCCTCGCCGGCAAATTTGATGGCCACGCCATCATCTTCGCGGCGCAGCAGATTCTCGGCAAAGTTCAACCGCGCCTCCGCAAACCAGCGCGTACCGGGCATGGTCGGCCAGTTCTCTGTTACCGTCTCGCCGCGCCGGGCAGCCCTGACCTGTCCAAAATCCCAGACTGCGGTCCAGAATTCTTCTGGCTGCTCGATCGAGAAACGATACAGGCTCTCGTAATCCTCAACCTCCGGCGAAAAATTCTTGCCAATGAAGTCAATGAAGCGCGCCATGTGCGTGGTCGCGGCGTGATCAGGATCGGGTTTCCACAATGGTTCGGTCATGACTCGGCACCGGATTCAGAAGACTTGGTGCAAGCTTAGCGAATCCGGGGCGGGCAAGTCACTGCACCAAAGTGCTATCCGAGTCAGCCATTGGCCCCACGATCACGATTTCCAAGTCCGATTGCGTATCCGACTCAGACTTTCATGCCGGTAGAAGGCTTCGAACATCGGGTGATGCCGGCGGCTTCGGGCCGGCCAGGGCGATCGGACTGGTCGCAATCGTCCGGATTCGCAGAACTGGCTCTTGTCAATACCCGCCGTTCAAACGGATGGCAGTGCGGGTTTCTTCAAGACCTCGCGGGTTGGCGCAGATGCTGATCATTCCAGGGCGATGTCCGCGTACCGACCAGCCCGAAGCCGCCGCTCCCCGCCTGCCCCCGGCATCAACCGATGCTCGAAACGTGCGGGTTGAGTTCTGCCAGCAAGTCGCTGACCGGGCGGTCCTGTTCGGCTTTGAGGAAATGACTGACGACTGCCCGGCAGCGCGCCGCGTCAAGCCCGATCAGCACCGATTTGACAGTTGCGATGCGCCCCGGTGGCAGGCTGAGCTCACGCACGCCAAGGCCGATCAGCAAGGCACTCCAGGTCGGATCGGCCGCCAGCTCCCCGCATACCTGGACTGGCCGACCGCAGTCTTCGGCCGCGCGCACGATGGTCTCCAGCAGCTCGATCACGGCGCGGTTGGCCGGGTCGAAAAGATGGCTGACCAGTTCATCCTGGCGATCCACGGCCAGCAGGTACTGGATCAGATCATTACTGCCGATGGAGATGAAATCCACCTTTTTCGCGATCTGGCGCGACAGCATGGCCGCTGCCGGTGTCTCGATCATCGCACCAAGCTGAATTTCCGGATCCGGGCGCTGGCCACGAGCACGCAACTGGTCCCGGCAACGTGCCAGTAATTCGCGTGTCGCCTCGATCTCCCCCAGCCTGCTGATCATCGGCAACAGGATGCGCACCGGCCCGTGCGCCGAAGCGCGCAGGATCGCCCGCAGTTGCACCAGAAACATCTCCCGTATTGCCAGCGACATGCGAATCCCGCGCAGACCCAGCGCGGGATTCGGACCGCCAAGCTGGCGAAGCTCCTCGGGCAGTTTGTCGCCGCCGGCATCCAGGGTGCGAATGGTCAGGGGGCGACCATGAAGGCGCATGACAGCATCGGCATAGACTTCATATTGCGCCTGCTCATCGTTAAGGTGCCGACGTTCCAGGATGAACTCGGTTCGCATCAGGCCGACGCCGGCCGCACCGCTTTGCACGCAGCGATCAATCTCCGGGGCCAGCTCGGCGTTTCCGTACAATCGGAAACGTTGGCCGTCGCGCGTGCGATCCGGCGCCTCCAGGTAACGTTGCATGGCACGGCGGCGGCGACGGACCGCGGCCATCTTTTCGGCATAGTGACCATGCAGACGCTCGTCCCGGGTCGCCAGCAGGATGCCGTAATGACTGTCGAGAATGACCCGTTCACCCTCGCGCAGCAACTGCATGGCGCGGTGTACGCCGACGATCATCGGAATGCCCAGGGCCCGCGCAATGATCGCGGCATGCGACCAGATGCTGCCATGCTCGGTAACCAGCCCGGCCACCTTGCGCCGGTGCAGCGCAGCCAGTTCCCCCGGGCTCAGTGTCGGCGCCAGAACGATGGTGTCATCGAGCTGATGCGGCAACCGCGCGCCGGGATCCTGAATCGGCCGCCGGGCAAGATGGCGCTGCAACAACTGCACAACCTGATCCAGGTCTTCAATCCTCAGCGCCAGATATTCTTCCTCGATCGCACCGAACTCGCTTTTCAAAGCCACCGCCTGACGATCCAGCGCCCATTCGGCGTTGATGCGCTCGCGCCCGATTCGGCGCCGGGCCTCGCCGATCAGCATATCGTCGGACAGCATCAGCCGATGCGCCTGCAGCAGCTCCCCCGCGGTAGCACGCTGCTGCTCGGTCAGATCACCCTCGATGCGCGCGAGCTCACCGGCGGCGCGGGCCGCGGCCTGCTCCAGACGCTCGACCTCGGACTCGATTTCGTCGCGATCGAGATCGTATTCAGGCAACTCCATCTCACCGCTGGACAGCAAGTGCAGGACGCCGACTCCAATCCCGTCGGAGACGCCGGAGCCGCTCATGCAGAAAATCACCGGCCTTCCCCGAATCGATCCCCGATCAGCGCCACCAGCGCCGCCAGCGCCTCGTTCTCGTCCGGCCCTTCACATTCGATGCGCAGTTCGGTCCCCACGGGTGCTGCCAGCATCAGCACGCCCATGATGGATTTGGCGTTGACCCGCCGATCACCTCTGGCCAGCACAACCTCACAATCATGCGCCGAGGCGGTCTGAACCAGTTTGCTGGCCGCGCGCGCATGCAGCCCCAGTCGGTTGCGCAAAGTGACATCTTCGCTTTTCATCGGCCCGGTCCGGCAAAGATCGCTTCCCTTCCGCCCTCAGCGACCCTTTGTGCGAGTTCCCGCGCGGCAAGATCGCGATGCATCAGCGCGCGCAGAAGCATGGGTAGATTGACCCCGGCCAGCACCGATGCTGCCGGGCACTCGCGTTCAACAGCCCGAAGTGCCAGGTTGTGCGGAGTGGCGCCCGGCAGGTCGGCCAGAATCAGCGGCGGATCTGCCGGAGGCGACCGGCGAATCTCAAGCGCTATCCGCTCCAGAACCTGCTCGGGATCGTCCTGCGTGGCTACAGCAACGATCCTTGGCGCTTCTACCGACGTCAGAATGGTCCGGGCGACGTCCCACATCGCCTCGGCAATTCCGGCATGACACACCAGCAACAACCGGGTCATGCTTTCAGCTCGCGATGATGGGTCGTCACGTGCAAACCCGCCTCGCGCCAGCGCGCAGCGAGCTCGTCGACCAGGAATACCGAACGATGCTGGCCGCCGGTGCAGCCGATGGCCACGGTCAGATGGCTGCGCTGTTCCTCCGACCAGGCCGGCAACCAGCGCCTGACGAATTCATCGACGTCTTGCATGAAGTCCCCGACCAGCGTCTCATCCTGAAGATACTCGCGCACCGGCCGCTCCAGGCCGGTCGCCGCGCGCAGGTGCGGCTGCCAGTGAGGATTGGGCAGGCAGCGGGCATCGAAGACCAGATCCACGTCACGCGGCACACCCCGCTTGAAGGCAAATGATTCCAGCACCAGGTTCAGCACCTGGCCTTGTGCTTCCAGTGAAATCAGATCCCGGATCCTGCGCCGGAGTTCATGAATATTGGTTTCACTGGTATCGATCACATGCGCGGCGGCCTCGGCCAGGGGTTCGAGCAGATGCCGTTCCTTTTCTATGGCCTGACCCAGCGTACGCTCGTGCCCCAGCGGATGCCGGCGGCGAGTTTCGGAAAAGCGCCGGATCAGGACATCGCTTTCGGCGGTCAGAAATACCAGTTCGGCCCGGCCGGGCAACTCAGCGATCAGTTCCGGCAGACGGTTGAGCTCTTCCGGTCCTGACCGGGCATCGATGCCGACCGCCAGACCGCGGCAGCGCTCGGGCGAATCGGCCACATGGCGCGCCAGCGCCGGAAGCATCGCGCCGGGCAGATTGTCGACACAAAAATAGCCGTGGTCTTCCAGCGCATTCAGTGCCACTGACTTCCCGCCCCCGGACATGCCGGTGATCACGATCGCGGGGCGTGCTTCGCGGTCACTCATTTCCCATCATCCGTCCATGACGCTGCAGAAACTCACGACTGGCATCGTAGCCTTTCATCTTGAGCATGAAACTGCGCACCGCGGCCTCGGCAATGACGGCGAGATTGCGGCCGGGCAGCACCGGCAGCATGATTCGCGGAATATCGAGTTCGAGCACACGTTGGGTCTCGTTGGAGCCGGTCAGACGATCGAGACTTGCCTCCTGGTCGGGTCGAGGCTGGTGCAGATGCACGATCAAGCGCAGAAACTTGTTCGGCTTGACCGCGGCATCGCCGAACATGCGCCGGATATTGAGCACCCCGAGTCCGCGCACCTCCAGGCAGTCGCGCAATACTTCGGGGCAGGTGCCGTCAATGATATCGGGAGTCATCTGGGTGAATTGGGGACTGTCGTCTGCAATCAGACGGTGTCCGCGGGTCAACAGTTCCAGCGCCAGCTCACTCTTGCCGGCGCCGGCATCTCCGGCGATCAACACCCCCAGGGTAAAGATCTCCATGAACACGCCGTGCACGATCTCGCTGCGCGCCAGCGCACGCATGATCCGGTATTGCAGGGTCGAAACAAGCTCCCAGCCGGGTCGGGACGATTGCAGCAGGGGCGTGTTGTTGTCACGCGCCTGTTCCTCCAGGTCTCCGCCGCACTCGCCGTTGCTCGCCACCAACAGCGCCGCCGGGCGGGCCGAGAAGATCCCGGCAATGGTTTCCCAGCGGACCTTCGCGTCCAGTTTATCCAGCCATTCAAGCTCCTCAAGGCCCAGCACCTGGATTCGGTTGGGATGAATGAGATTCAGATAGCCGACCAGCGAAGGGCGGGAGTGGAAGTTCATTGCCGAGAGGGTGCGCGATTCGGCACCTCCACGGCCGCAGATCCAGCGCAGGTCGAGGGCCGCGCCGAAACGCTGGACCAGCGCGGCTACGCTCAGTTCCTGCATCAGTCTGGCCCCGGGCGAGGATGACTCCTGAACAACTCCATGATGGCGTGATAGTCCTGCGCAGTCCGCAGCGCCTGTCGGATCTGCTCGTCGCTGAAACATTCAGCCACCGAGGCGAGCAGCTTTAGATGCGGCTCGTTGCCGCCGGTCGGCACCGCCAGCACGAAGAACAGATCCACCAGTTCATTGTCCGGACTGTCAAACTCAATCGGCTTTCGAACGCGGATAAAAGCGGCCGTCACCTCACCAGAGCCGAGCCGGCAGTGTGGAATCGCAACGCCATGGCCCAGTCCGGTCGAACCCAGCCGTTCACGCTGGCACAGGGCCTCGAACAGATCACGATGATCGACATCGATATCACCGTGTGCCAGTAACCGGGCGGCACGCTCCAGAAGCGATTTCTTGCTTGAAATGCCGGCATCGAGCTCGATGCGATTGTGATTGAGGAGTTCATCCAGCGGCATGTAGGTATTCACTGCAACCCCCGTCGAAATGGCAGTGCCGGATGATCCCGGACTGTTTCAGCCGGCTGCCTGGGCGCCCGGATCGCGATGGTGATCGGTCACCTTCCCTTTGTGGCGTCGAACCTGGCGTTCCAGCTTGTCGGCAAGCTTGTCGATGGACGCATACATGTCGGTATCGGTGGCTTCGGCATGGATATGCTGGTTACGGCCGCCGACGCTGACCGTACCTTCGGCAATATGATCGAGCTTTTCGAGTCTCAGCACCACATGCGCACTGATCAGATTGTCGAAAAATCGATTGAGTCGATCGAGCTTTTCCGTGACGTAGGCTCTGAGCGCCTGTGTGACTTCTACATTGTGTCCGGTGATCTCGATTTGCATATGGAAACTCCTCGAATTCATTAACCTGGCCACGGCACAACCACTGCATCCGCGACATGCGGGTCACAGCATCGCGCCCGACCCGTGTCCTGCAGTGCAATGGTATACCAGGCGGTAACAGGATTCAGCCGGATCGCGCCATGGTGGATTGCAGCATTACGCGCCCAGAGACAGCGCCTGTCACTTCGCCATCCTGCGCCGCCTCGAAGAATTGGGAATCCCCAGTTGTTCGCGATACTTGGCCACCGTTCGCCGGGCCAGCAACATGCTCTCGTCGGCCGCCAGGGTTTCGACCAGAGACTGGTCAGACAGCGGTCTCCGGGGATCTTCCTCCCGGATCAGTCGATCGATGCAGGCACGCACCGCGGTGGCCGACACCGCGTCGCCGTTACCGGTCGGGATGGAGACGGAAAAGAAGTATTTCAGCTCGAAGGTCCCGCGCGGCGTGTGCAGGTACTTGTCGCTGGTCGCGCGCGATACCGTGGATTCGTGGACGCCGATGATCTCGGCCACTTCCTTTTGCAGCAGCGGGCGCATCGCCACCTCGCCACGCTCCAGAAATCCGGACTGGCGCTGCACGATTGCCAGCATCACCGAGCGCAGGGTATGGTTGCGCAGCTCCAGCGAGCTGATCAGCCACTGGGCCTGCTGCAACTGCTCGCGCAGGTATTTGCGGTCCTCGCCACGAGTCGAGGAAATCAGGGCACTATAGGTGGTATTGATCGTCAGTGTCGGCTCTTGGGCACGGTTCAGCGTCACCTTCCAGCCGTCACCGTCGGGATGCACGAAACCATCGGGCACGATGTAGTTCTGGTCATCGCGCGAGTAGCGAAGACCCGGACGCGGGTCCAGCCTTGAAATCACCGCCATGGCCTGCTCGATCTCGTCGGCGGCAAAGCCGCTTTCGCGTCTAAGCCTGGCCGGGTCGGCACTGGACAAGGCCTCGATGTGATGCCGGATCAGATGAGATGCCAGGCCACGCCCCGGCAGATCGACCGGCAAGGTGCCGAGTTGAATGCACAGACACTCGACCATTGAACGTGCCGCCACACCCACCGGCTCGAAATGCTGGACCCGTCCGAGCACCGCCTCGACCTCATCGGCGCCGACCAGCAGTTCCGGTGCCAGCGAGACACGCAGCGTCTGAATATCGTCGCGCAGGTAGCCGTCTTCGTCCAGGGCATAGACAATGGCCTCGGCGATCGCCTGGTCCACCTCGGAAAATCCGGCCAGATTGACCTGCCACAGCAGATGCTGGGTCAGCGATTCATCCTCGGGATTGCTGATGAAACGGTCGTAGTCCGGCGCCTCGGAGACTTCCGAAAAGCCTTCCGGAAGGTCGTTCCAGTTGTAATCTTCGGCGTTGAAATCGATTTCCTGATCCGAGCGGTCGGTTTCCTCAAACGTCTCGCCCTCGGACTCGCCATCGGATGCCGGAGTCTCGGCCTCCAGCTCCAGCAACGGGTTGGATTCCAGCGCCTGCTCGATATGCTCGCGCAATTCCAGCCGATTGAGCTGCAAAAGCGCAATCGCCTGCCGAAGCTGAGGTGCCAGCTTGAGTTTCTGGTCGAGCTTGAGCCGGAGTCCGGTAGCCAATGCCATAGGGGAATTGTAGGACAAACGGGCCGGCGTGCCCAATC
The DNA here is from genome assembly GCA_964453565.1 of uncultured Halomonas sp. Lineage (GTDB taxonomy): Bacteria > Pseudomonadota > Gammaproteobacteria > Xanthomonadales > Wenzhouxiangellaceae. Next base: position 25,982 of record CAYVPB010000018.1, on the reverse strand, counting down.
AAACGGATACAGGCTCCTACAGGTGGCTGAGGGGGTTGTTGTCGGAGTCGCAGGTTTGCTGCGGCAGGTGGGCCAGCACCCGGGCCCGGTGCGGGGCGAGGGGGTCGCGGCGGATAAAGTCGGTGACGATATTCAGATAATCTGGGTGGCGTGCCAGCAGGCGTTGCATGGGTGCTTCACCCGGCCTGAGCCCGAGCGGGCCGAAACTGGCGTTGCCGCGGTGAGCGACGAAGGCATCGTCGCATAACACATGTTTCCAGCCAGCGCGCGCAGACCGCATGCACCAGTCATTCTCCTCCCCGTAGCCGCGGCCAAATACATCTGCATCGAACATGCCGATATCTTCAATGCATCGTCGGCGAAGATACATGCAAAACCCCACCGCGGTCGGGATCTCGGGATGCTCCGGCGGGCCGGCCGCGGCGCAGGCAGCCGCCCAGCCTTCCGGATCTTCCGGCACCGGTGCGGCGCGGCACAACTCGGGCAACGATGCGATTTCACCGTTGTTGGTCCAGGGCGTGATCGAGGCAATTGCCGGATCCGAGGCGGCGCAAGCGGCAATGCACCGCAGCCAGTCGCCGGCCGGAACGGTGTCGGAATTGAGCAGCACCACATCATGAGCGCCGGACAGCTCCATACCAAGATTGGCGGTGGCGACGAAGCCGCGATTCTCGGGCTGGCGCAGAATTTTCCAGTCCGGCAGGACGGCATCCAAAACTTCGGTGACCGCCGGGTCGGTCGAGGCGTCGTCGATAATCAAGACCGGGGCGGTATCCGGCAGCGTGGCCTTGAGCGCGGCAAGACAGCTTGCCAGTTCGTCGGCGGCGTTGAACACCGGGACCACGACGACCGGCAGCGCATTCGGAGCTATCATGACATTCACCAGCGAGCGTTCACGACCAGAGGTGCTCAATCCTGACCAGCCCCAGTTCCCGGCTGCGACCGCGCACGGTGAACTCGACCTCCAGGGTGTCGTGCAGACGCAGGCCCTCCGGATCCAGGGCATGAGCACGCACGACATAATTACCGGGCAGCAACGGAATTTTCGGATACTCCAGGCGGGCGGCAAAACGGCGGTCGCCGATACGACCAGGGACAAATTCATCCTGGTCGCTGGCCACACCGTAGATCGGAGTACCATCAACCCGCACCAACCCCACGACCACCACCGGCGCGCGCTCGTCGGCCGAGCTCAGTTCCACATGCACTTCCAGTCGCTCGCCCATCTCCAGCAGACATGTGCCGGCTCCGTCGCTTGGCCGAATGTCAAGCTCTTCCACCCGGCAGCGCTGGGAAGACGGCGGTGGCCGCTGCTGTTTTTCGGCCTGGTCCTTGCGCTCGTGCCAGGCCAGATAGGCCTGGGTGACATCGAATACATCACCGAAGGCATGCGTTTTGCCGTCATGCAGCCACAGCGCGTGCCGGCACAACTTCTGGACCTGATACATATTGTGCGACACCATCAGCAGCGTGCCGCCATCGGCCAGGTACTGCTCGACCCAGCGGATGCACTTTTTCTGAAAAGACTCGTCGCCGACCGCCAGCACCTCGTCGGTGATCAGAAGATCAGGTCTCACCGATGCCACGATGGCAAAGCCCAGTCTCACCACCATGCCCGACGAGTAATGCTTGATCGGTTCGTAAATCGAGTCGCCGATGTCGGCAAACGCCAGAATATCCTCCAGCCTGCGGTCAATCTCGGCCCGGTTCAAACCAAGAAAGCTGGCGTTCATGCGCAGGTTGTCCATGCCGGAATATTCCGGCTCGAAGCCCGCGCCCAGTTCCAGCAGCGCCGAAATCGTCCCGCGAGTCTCGATCCGCCCGGCACTGGGTGCCAGTACACCGGTGATCATCTTCAGGAGGGTCGACTTGCCGGCGCCATTGGCGCCGACAATCCCGAGCGATTGGCCCTGAAGGACATCGAAAGAGAGTTGCTCCAGTACCCGGGTCCCGCCTTCACTGCGGCCACGCAGCAACAGATTCCAGAACGCACTGGCCCGTCCGGCACGACCGATGGCCGGCGGATAGCGTTTCTCGACCTCATGCACACGAAGCAGCGGGCGGGTCACAGGAAATCCTCGAAGTACGCGCTCATGCGCCGGAAAAACAGCAGCCCGGCATAAAAGATCAGACCCGCCACCGGCAGCATGACCCAGGTCGCCGCGCCCGGAAGCCATTGCAATCCAAACAGCGCGGCGCGCAGATCCGTCATCAGGCTGGCCAGGGGATTGAGATGCACCAGCGCCAGCAGTTGCTCCGGCAACATCTCCGGCGCGTACAGAATCGGCGTGGTAAAGAACCACAACAGCAACAGCGTGGGCAAAAGATGCTGAAGATCGGCGAAGTAGACGCGTAGCGTGGCGGCGAAAAAACCGAGACCCAGCCCCAGCAGCAACAGAACCGCCAATGTCATCAATGCCGCGGGAATGCCCGTCACGGCAATGCCGATGCCGAACAGCGCCAGCACCACCAGCACCACGCCGTAACCGAACAACTGCAGCAAAAAAGCTGCAATGCCCGATGCCAGCGGCAACTGCTCGCGACGCATCGGGACCTTGGAAATCAGCGCGGCATGCTGCGGAATGCTCTCACTGGCACGCAGGATTGAATCCTGCAACGCCAGCCACGGCCACAACGCCACCGCCAGCCAGGCAATAAACGGCACGCCGAGACCTTCAGGAACCCGCGCCCGGAAGATCATGCCGAATACGACGGTATAGACGGCAAGCAGCAACAAGGGCGTGACCAGCAGCCAAAGCCAGCCTGCCGAGGAGCCGATGAATCGGCCCCGGATTTCGCGACGGATCAGATCAAACAGCACCGAAGTGTCTCCTTCCACGAGATCGGTTGTCGCTGGATTTTCGCACCGATCCGGACGGAAGGAAGAACAACAGACCGAGATGAGCGTTACTCAGTACCGAGATAGTCCTGCATGAACCGGTCGAAGGCCTCCTGCTCAAGCTGTGCAGGCGCTTCGTCCAGCAGGCGGTTGACGTGTCGCTGGTACATGCGCTCGCGCAGGCTGGCGCGCTCTTTGCGCACCAGCTCTTCGCGTACCTCCTCGAAATCTTTCTGGCGCAGGGGAATGCGGGAATCGAGACGGACGATGTGCCAGCCATATTCGGTGCTGAATGGCTCGGAGATTTCTCCGGGCGATTCCAGCCGCGAGACCCGGCTGGCAAAACGCTCCACGAGCTGGTCCAGGGTCGTTTCTTCAAAGCGGCCCCGGTGCTCTTCGAGCCTGGGCTCTTGCGAGTTTTCCATCACCAGTTGATCGAAGTCCTCGCCTTCGACAATTCGCCGGTGCAGATCGTCGGCCCGCTGGCGAACGGTGTCGCCATCAATCTCCTCGCCGGTACGCAGCAGAATTTGAGTGAACGAGACCTTTTCGGGCTCGACATGGCGGTCGCGATTGGCCTGGTATCGCTCGCGCGCGAGCTGTTCCAGATCGACGCCCTCGGGAACCTGGCGTACCCGATCGCGATTGGTTTTCGCCAGATGATCGATCACCACCTGTCGGGCCGCGGCCACGTTGACCGGCTCTTCCAGATAACCCTGCTTGAGCAGGTCGGCGGCCAGTACCCGGTCCAGCAGAAGACCTTCCAGCATCTGTTCCAGGCGTTCAGGACTGCTCAGAAACACCGGCCGGTCTTCGGGCGCGAGATCGGACAGGAAATGATCGAGATCCGCAGCCGTGATCGTCACCTCACCTCGGCGGGCAATCACCTCGGTATGCTCTTCGAGCTCGAATTGCGGCTTGGCCTGCGCCACAATCGGGCTTGTGAAGGCGGTCAGCAACACTGCAACCGACACCTGAAGCAGGATTGCCGGATTCAATTTCTCATGTCTCATGTATGGTCGTTACTTGCCTCGCTGGCGGGAATTCTATTTCCGAATTCACGCAAGCGCGAGCCAATGGCGCTGCAATTTGGGCCCTGTTCTGGAAGTTCACTCACCGGAGCCGATGCGTCAGCGTGATCTCACAGCGACTGGGAGTCGATCCGTTGCAGTTCCAGTCGACATCCTGAGAATCCGGCAGCGTTGTTGTCGGAACCAGATTCAGGAAGTACTGCTTTTCCAACTCCAGCGGACAATCATTGGTGCCGGCCACCGACGCCTCGGCCCAAAAAATTATGTTAGATGGGCTGCCGGGAACGAGCACCTTGCGGCATGGATCTTCGAGCGCGGCGCCGAAATCTCCCGGACACTCGGAGACCGCGGCCAGAAACGGGCCTCCAAAGTCGCCGGTGGGTTGGGTGGCTGACCACCTGCCTTTGTCTCCAGTTTGAAGATTAACGGTGGTGAAGTCGATCTGGCCATACTTGTCTCTGAAAACCTGGAAAATAATCGGGCTGCCCAACTTCCCGTCGGGAAAGTTCACCTCGTTGTTGAAAGTGCCGTAGACATCTGTCCAGATCCTCGTTGTTTGGTCCGGGAATTCTTTAAGCAGGGTAATTTCGCGAGACATTCCGCTGGGAGCATCGCGGCCGGTGCAGTCGCCGGCCGTGACCTGAATGATTTCCAGATTTCGAACGGCAGTGTCGACCGCGTTCGGGCCATTGCGGCACTCCAACCCCATGGTATGCATTCCCGTGGGCACGCTGTTCAGCGTGATCGTCGCCTCACCTGACGGCTGCCTGTTGAATTCCGAACTCACCCAGGCTGTATTGTCAAGACCGGAGCTACCCTGGCCGCGACACTCCCAGCTCCCTTTCGAATCCCAGGACACTTCAATGCTCTGACTGGAGAAACGCACAATCGGGTTGTCTTCGGGCAGAAACTCAGAAATTTCCACGGTAACGTCGTCGCAGCCACCGCCCTGGCAGGCCTGTGTCGGGAAACGTGGTGTGATCACGATATTGCCGTTGTCGGGGTCGATCGAAACCGGCAGGTCTGGATCCAATTCGATATCCTGTTGCTCAGGTTCGGTCAATAACCTCAAAACCGGGGGTTCAGTCTGGGCTACCACCGCCGAAAACAGTACGGCGGAAATTCCGGTGACAAGTAATTTCGGAATCAGCGGGCTTTCGGGATTCATGCTTTTTCAATTCCTTCTGGATGATGCGCGATTAGAGGCCTTGCAAATCCAAAGATTCAATCTGATGTCATGCTTGTGACGGACCGCCTTTATTGGCCCACCAAGCGTGAATTACAGCAACTGCTTTCAATGAGAAACGGGGCCCAGTGGGCCCCGTTCTCGGTTTTCTTACCCGGTCGAACCCCGAACGGGCCGGGGTTCAATCCACAAACATCACGGAGCACCAACACTACCCGTGATGTTGCGGGTCGCGCGATGGTTATGAGCGCCACCGAAGTTCGCGCGGGTCTGAACGCCATCTACTTCCAATTCGCCGCGGCTGAAGGTGTTGACCCAGAAGCCGACGGTCGGAAGTCCAACGTAGACGCGGTCGGAATCGTCCGGCAATGACAGCTGTTCAAAGCCGAAGCGGGCCCAACCCTCGGTCAGACCACCCGTGTCAAAGTTGACGTAACCCTGATTGGTCGTGCCGTTGTCCAGGGGTGCACCAAGAATCTCGGTGTAGTCCGGCGTATCCTCTTCGAGATCGGTGAAGCGAACCACGTTGGCCTCGAAGCAGATCTCGAATGGCGGCGCTTCCTCATCGGGTGGATCGTCCGGCAGTGGCGACACCCGTGGCGGACGAACTTCGGTGGGCGGGGTCTCCGGTCCCGGGCCTTCCTCACGGTCCCAGCGCGTCGGACTAGCCTCTTCGCAGGCACCGTTGCCATCCCAGAGTTCGGTAAACGGGGCGATGGCCTCATTGATCGGATCGCCATCGGCATCCAGCACCGGCTGGACATGCGGCCGTTTGGTCGGGAATGTCACAACCCATTCCGAAGCAGCATTCGCATTCCCCTTGATCACGTATTCGTTCATGATCGTATCATGGGTCAGAATTGCGTTGACCGCAAGGATGCCGTCAAGCGCACCGCCGCCGGAACTGCTCCAACTGCTGCTGATCGGCGTGGCCGAACCACTCTGGAATACGACACTGTTGCCCTGGGCATCCAGCAGGCTCGGCTCCAGGAATCCCGGATTGGTATGAAGCTGCACGGTACTGAAGTTGTCGATCGAAGTGGCATTGTAGGTGAACATCTTGCCGTCGTCCGGATTGACGATGGTGCCTCCACCGAACAAACCACCGGAGGGCGGATCATGGTCAATGGTGGGGTCGGCAATCCAGTAGTTATTCGGATCGTCATCGCCCGGCACCAGGATTTCGGTCCACGCATCAACGAGCTGACCGCAATCTTCCGGCACGCCGGCAACATGGGTCGCGGCAGTCGCGGAATCCTCGTCTGCATCGGTCAGCACGCCCATTTCGATCATTTCAACGTAGCCGGCAGCAGTACGCGCTTCGTCGTCCGGACCGCCGTCATCGGCAGTCGCGTTGGTCAGAAACACTTGCTGGCCACCGAAGTCGCCGAAAATGTAGGGCACGGTGCACGAGGTATCGCCGGTGCTCAGGAGGCCACCGCCGGTATCTTCGTCAATGGTGATCGCTGCGGTCCATACGTCGAAGCCGGACAGGTACAGGTTGAAGTCAAGAACTTCGGTTGAGTTCAGAGCTTCGAGGAAACGAACCTTCACCGACTTGGCATCGCTGGTGGTATTGACCACGGAAATCAGCGTATTGTTGCCATTGCGAACGGTGTAGTAGGGATAGATCAGAACCTGACCGAGGCCATCGGGATTGATGTTCACGGCACTTGCCGTGCCGATCAGCCCGGCGGCTCCCGTCAGTCCCGCCAGCACGGCGGCCGTCAAGGTATTTCTTTTCATTACAACACTCCTAAAGTTTAATTACACAGGGCTCTGTGATTGGGCGGGAGATTATCGGACGTCTTCGGAGACTCCCGCGCTGACACAGTCTAACCTAACGTGGACGCTTGTGTAAAGTGGTAGCGCGCACTTCGGCCGCCTCGATAGCTGATCGAGTAACAGCAGTCACGAAGAATACCACCAGCGCCCGTCAATTTTCAACCAGGTTTCCGTCAGCGGCGTGCGAACCGGCATCCCCCGGACCGGATCTGGGCCGGCAACCAGCTCATATTCCAGTGAAATGCGGACCTGGCAGCGGTCTTCCTCGCAATCAACAGCCCTGACTTCAGCCTGGTTCCATTGAACCGGTTTTCCACGCAATTCGTAGCGCAGGTCCTGCGCCGAGGTATGCTGGCGATATCCGGGGGTATAGAAGGCCCAGCCGTCTTCAAATTCTTTGGCAATCATCGCGTCCCAACGCGCCTGGGCGCGCTCGGCAACGATTTCCTCTGGCGGGCGATTGTCGACGCATGCGGTGAGCAGCAGGGTGGCCGCGAAGACGGCGACGTGGCGGTAATTGATTGAATCTAAATTCATTTCTTCTCGTTTCCTTCGGGTTCGGGTTTGGCGGATGGGATTGTCTGCCCCCACCCCAACCCTCCCCCGCAATCGGGGAAGGGGGCTAATTCAAATTCCATTTCCTCCGCAAGCGGGGGAGGGAGCTTGTTCAAATTCTGCTCCCCCCCCGCAGGCGGGGGGGGGGTGGGGGTGGGAGGAAGTTTTTCGCGGCGTGAACGCCGCTCAGGCGGGTATCGTTCGGCCGGTCACCCCATAGGAGCCTGCTTGCAGGCGAACCAACCAAATGCCAGCCCGCCATGTCATTCGCTTGCAAGCAAGCTCCTACACCGAACCTGGCCGCTTCCGAGAGTTGGGCTGGCCGGAGAGCTGGCATTGCTAGTCCTTCCGCGCTTCTGCGCGCGCGGCGCGCAGCGGGTCCAGGCCGCGGAACTTGCGGCCGAATTCGTCCGAGATGCGCTGCAGCCGGGCGGTATTCTCGACCACGGTCGGGGTGATCAGGACCAGGGTCTCGGAACGGCTGAGATTGTCGGTGGTCGAGCGAAACAACGCGCCCAGGCCGGGAATGCGCTGCAGAAACGGCACACCGTTGCGCGCTTCGGTAGTGGTTTCCTCGATCAATCCGCCCAGGACCACGGTCTGGCCGGACTGGACCGCGACCTCGGTGTTGATGCGCCGGGTATTGATGGCCGGGTTGCCGGCCTCGTTGACATCCCCGGGCGAGGAGACTTCCTGGCTAACGGTCAGATAGACCAGCCCGCCGGGATTGACCCGCGGTGTGACATCCAGAATGACGCCGGTATTGAGAAACTGGGTCGAACCGAACACGCGGTCGGTGTTGCCGGTAAAGCTGGTCGACTGAATCGGTATCTGGGTGCCGACGTTGATGTTGGCAGGCGCGTTGTTGCGCACCATCAGCGACGGCGCAGAAATCGTGCGTACATCGGAAACCGACTCCAGCGCGTTGATGGTGGCGGCGACGAAATTGCTGCCGACCGAATCGGCCAGCGTGGCAAAGAAGTTCTGGCCGGCACCGAAGACGGCGTTGTTGGCGCCGGAGGAGTCCACGAAACCGCCTTCGGGCAGCCCCGGAAAGTCCGGATCATCGGGCGTGGAATTGGCCAGGAACCAGCTCACCCCGTACTGCAACTGATCGTTAAGCGAGACCACCAGCACCTGGGCCTCGATCAGCACCTGCAGCGGCTCCTCGTCCAGCCGCTCGATAGCGTTGAGGATGGCGTCGTAGTCGCTGGGCGAGGACTGGATCAGCAGCGAGTTGGTTTCGGTCACGGCGGTGATACGCACTTCAGCGTCGTCGCCGATGGTGACGGCGGCGCGCTGGCCCGAATCGCTGCCCTGCTCGCGCGCCTGCGGCCCGCTGCGTTGCTGGAAATCACTGACCGAGGTGGCCTGGGCGCGTTCCAGACCAGGTGCCAGCGCACCGCGATCCTGGCGCGGCGTGGAGCGCGCCGAGCCACCCCCGGTGCCACCGAACAGATCGGCCAGATAGCCAGCCAGCACCTGGGCTTCGAGATTCTTGACCCGGTAGACGTACAGCCGCGCACCGGCCTCAGGGCTGGAACGGTCCAGCCGGCCGATCCAGCGCTCGATCTGGTTGAGGTACTCCGGGTTGGGCGTGATGACCATGACCGAATTGAGACGCTCCAGCGCGACCACCCGGAACATCCCGGCCAGCGGGCTTTCCTCTCCGCCGACCACCTGCTCCAGCTCCTGGACCAGGTCGGAGACCTCGATGCGCTGGATCTGGAACATGCCCACCGACATGCCTTCGAGCCAGTCGACATCGAAAGTTTCGACAATCTGCATGTAGTTGCGCAACTCCGCGCGCGTACCGGCCAGCACCAGCATGCTGCGCGCAACATCGGCCGAGACAATGGCTTCCTCGCGCACATACGGCTCCAGCAGCGTCTGCATGTGATCCGGGGAGATGTAGCGAAGCGGCACGATCAGCACCTGGTAGCCGCGCTGCATGCGCGCATTGGAAGGACGCGGGACCAGATTGCCGCGGATCGCATTGGCGACCGGCAGGACGTGATAGCGATCATCGCGCCACACCAGCGTGGCACCGTTCCAGCGCAGCAGCATTTCCAGGATCGGCAACACCTGGTCGCGGGCGACCGGGCGTGCGGTGGAAAAAGTGACCTCGCCGGAGATTCCCGGCGCGATGACGTAGTTTTCCTGCAGGATGTTGCCGAGGATGGCGTGAATGATTTCCTGAATTCCCTGGCCCTCGAAATTCAGCGTGATTTCGCCCTCGCCGTCGGGCACCGGCCGCTCGCGTTGGGCGGCGGCGCGGTTGAAGAACTCGCCGCTGCCGGGAAATTTCTCGCTCCCGGTAAAGGCGGTATCCGGGTCCGGCACCTGATCATCGCCGAGATCGATCCGGCCCTGGTTACTGTCCTGACCGGCGACCTCCGGGCCGCTGGGCCGGGGCGGGCCTGCCGGGTCCTTCATCGACGGTCCCGAGGCACAGCCGCCCAGCACCATCAATGCCAGAACGATGAGCCAGCACGCGCCAGGCCGATACAGAGCCGCTCGGAGCGGCGCGAGAGTTTCGGGACGGGTAACGAAACGGGATGATGAAAAAACAGGCTTCATTCGGGTTATTGTCCGTTGTACTGTTCAAGTGCCATGGTGGTCCCGCGGGACCGCTCCGGATGAGACTCAGTTACCGCCTTGCTGCGCGCGGCGCTCGGCTTCGGCGCGCAATTGTGCCCTACGCTCGGCCACCCGGCGCCGGATTTCCTCGGCCCGGGCACGCGCTTCGGCCTCGGCGTCACCTTCCTCCGCATCGTCCTGACCAGGATCCGGGTCGGGCTCGGCACGGGCAACCTGGACCGGCTGGCCGGACTTGAGTGCCCGGGTCTCGACTTCCATTTCCAGCCGCGCCCGCCGACCGCCTTCGGTGGAAAAGTCCACGGTACGCGGCTGGATGGTTTCGACCTTCCAGGCCGACTTTTCACCGGCCATTGCCATGCCCTCGCTCAATAGCAGGGTTTCGTTCGAGCCGCGATCAGTGACCAGCGCCAGTTTTGTCTCCGGCGTGATGATGATGCCGGCCACGACGGCTTCAAGCTCCGGAATTTCGACTGCCGGCTCGGGCTCGGGTTCCGGCTCGATTTCATCATCACCGGCGCCGTCGGCGAGCTGGGGCATCGGCAGGCGCCGGTCGGCAAAAAACACCGGCCGTTCGATCACCGAGAGGTAGGCGCTGATTTCGTCAAGCGCGGGACGCTGCGCCAGCGAGCGATCGAGCAACTCCTGGGGGCTGCCGGCGGCCTCGATTTGATCGACATTGACCCTTCCGAGAACAATGAACGAGACCAGACCGATCACGACCAGCACGCCAATCGCAATAATCAGTAACGAACTCAACAGGTTCTTTTCGGTATCGAACATCACACCTGGTCCTGTCCCGGTCCCGGCTGATTGATGTAGCCGATCATGTTGAAGCGGATGTCGAGCTGGCCATAGGTGCCGGAGGCACGCGCTGTGCGCTGGTCCGGTGTCATGCGCTGGCTGACGACCACGTTGTCGATGAAAATCAGCGGTACGCCGCTTTCGAGCCGATGGAGCAAGCGCAGAAAGTCATCCAGTGGGCATTGCATGCGTACATCGACCTGAACGGCCTGGAATCGTTCCGGGTCGGTGGCCCGGCGCGGATTCTGATTGATGATCTGACAAAGCTCGGGATCGTTGGATTCGCTGGCAACCAGATCGCGCATCATCCGGATCAGGTCGGCGCCCGCGATATTGGCGTCACTGCCACCCAGAAACAGCGCGCTGCCCTGCTGGCTGGCGCGGATCGTCGCCAGGCGGTCACGAATCGGCCCGGCCATCTCAACCGTGCCCTTGTAGCGCGCGATCTGCTGGGTCAGCAAGTCAATGCGCTCTCCCACCTCGGAATTTCGCTGCACCCACCAGTGAAACCCGAGCAGGTAGACCACCACCAGCGCCAGCAGCAGCAGCATGAGGGCCAGCGGACGCCCGCTGCTGGATTCGGGCAGCAGCTTCATGAACGTTCTCCCTCATCCCCGGGATCTGGCGTGGCTGGCTCGGGCACCTTGATGCGCACCTGCGAGCGGAAGCGCTCCTGGCCGGTGCGCGGGTCGACCGTGATCGGACCGGTGATTTCCGGAGATTCAAACATCGGCGACTGGTTGAGCAGATTGACCACGCGCTGCGAGCCCTGGGCCTGACCCTGGATGCGCAGTTCCTCGCCCTGCAACTGAAATTGCTGCAGCCAGATGTCCCGCGGCAGGACGGTGGTGATTTCATCGAGCATCTCGACCACGGTCGGCCGGGCCGCGCGCGCCTCGGCCAGGAAGTTGGCCGCGGCCAGCGAATCCTCAAGCTCGCGCTGCAAGTCCATCACCCGCATGGCTTCGACCCGGAGCCGGTCGGCTTCAAGTTCCAGACCGGTTGCGGTACGCTCACGCAGCATCAGCGTCTGGGCCATGACCAGGCCCAGCACCACCACCAGACCAACCCCCAACAGCAGGTTGAAGCGCGCGCGCGCGTGGACATAGCGCGGGCGACGCGACTCGGGCAACAGGTTGAAGCCTTCGGCTTGCGGCGTATCATCGCCGGCCGGATCCCCGGCTGCCAGCGTGTCGATCACGTGCACCGTTGCGCCGAAGGCGCGGGCACGCTCCAGCAGCGGCTGCAAGGTCTCGACCGGGACAACGCGCAAGCCGACCGTGATACGGCGGCGCCCGGCGTCGTGACTCTCGACACGCATCCCCAGTTCGACCTGATCGGCCGAAAACGGCGTCCACTGGTCGAGTTGAAAGCGCACGGTCGAATCCAGGTTTTCCTCGACCGCGGCCGGCAGATCCACCGGCATGGCCAGATATTGCGACTCGTGCAGACACAACCGGACCTCGGGATTGCCATCGTCGAATTCGGCAACCAGATCACGCCATCGGGTCCGGAGAATCTGCAGGTCCTCGCCGGCGCCGAACACGTCGAGTACACGCGGTTGGCCATCATCGACCCGCCAGATGCGCATGTCGCCGCCGCCGGACTCGGCCGGCACAAGCCACAATTGTGGCTTGGGCGGCATCAGGCGCTGGCGCAGCTCTTGCGGCACCAGCGCGCTCAATTCGCCACCCCACCACGACAGAAAGCGTGGAACGGGCGTGGCCCGATAGCGTTGCAGCAGACGGTCGCGCAGATTGTCGAGCACGGTCGTGTTCATCAGACTCCCATCAATCCGCGGAGCGGATCACATTTTCCTTCCAACTCAGAACTCGAAAAGGCCGGCCACGGCTGTCGGTACCCAGCCGCACGGTCGCCTCGACTTCACTCCATGTACCGCTCTCCAGCGTCGCCCGACTGACAATGCTGTGCGTCAGACCGCTGGAGCGCTGATTGACCAGGCGCCCATTGGGCAGCATCAACTGCATGGGTTCGCCGGGCTGGTGTTGCGAGCGCTCCTCGATGAACCTGGCCACATCTTCCGAATCCAGATCCGGAATCGTTCGCAGTACGCTGGCCGGCGCAAACGCGGGGTTGAAATCGGCACGTCCGGAGTGAACAGTCAGGCTGGGCTCGACGGCACGGAACAGCTCCAGACTGGTGCCGATGACCTGCTGCAGTTCCTCGACCGTGCCAAACGGCTGATTGGCCGGCCCGTAAGGGTAACCGGCTGCACGGTATTCGTCAATCTCGGCGCCCAGATTGCGGGTTTCTTCATCAGGATCGATCCAGTCCTGAATGGCTGCCAGCATCAACTCGGAATCGCGCTCGTCCAGGCCGATCGAAACCAACAACTGAATCAGAAGCTCCGGGTTGCCACGGGCGGCGGCATTGAGGTCGATCAGTCCGGTTTCATCGGTAATCGAGACCTCGACTTCGGCCGCACCAAATTTGAATCGGTGCGGCCGGCCATCGGTCACCCAGCGGGTCTCCATGTCCGGGTTGCGCAACTCGACCACGGCCCGGTGCAGCCCGGCCTCGGCGGCATAGCGCGCATCGGTGGTGTCGAATACGTTGCGTGCCTGCATCGATTCAGTCGTGGCCAGCACGGCGAAGGTGCCAACCACGATGGTCAGCAGCGCCAGCATCCAGAGCACCACGATCAAAGCGATGCCGGAGGCGACTCCAGCGCCACCGGCAAACCCGCCGGATTGTGCAATGGCCGAAGACTCATTCATCGCTCAGCGCCGGGATTCATTTCTTTGAATCAACCGGTCCATCATCGTTTCCCGAGTCGGCCCAGGCGCTGCACCTCCAACTCCGTCGATCACCACAGGCGTGATCATCTCCGGCCAGAACAATCCATTGTCGCGCTGGTAATCCAGACGCATGGCGATCGCCAGCGGCAGGCGCTCGCGAGGCTCCCAGAAGGTATCCCAGAACACCTCCTCGCCGTTTTCGTCGAAGCCGAGGAACTCAAACAGCGCCGAGCCGACGTTTTCCAGCAACGTGACCGGGGGCTCGGCATCCAGGTCGCCGGGTTCATAGCCGTTGAGCATTGCGAAGGCGAACACCAGATCCATGCCCTCGCGGCCGCGCTCCAGCCGCAGTTCCTGGACATACTGGCCGCCAAAACCCAGGTAACCCGGCATCGGCGCGACGAATCGAACCCGCTCCCGTTCGCCCTCGAAGCGGACCTGCTCTTCACCGTCGTCCTCAATGATCAGTGGCCGGGCCAACGACAATTGCCGCTGCACGAACTGGTGCACAACCCGCTGCCGATTGATTTCCTCGATCAGCGCCTCGCCCGAGGAAGTCGCACGCACCGCAGCCCGGAAACCGCCATAGGCCATGGCCATGATCAGCGCGATCAGGGCCGTGGCCAGCAGCAATTCGATCATGGTGAAGCCCGCCTGGCGCATGCGGCCGGCCGGAACGCGGTCGGATCCCGCTCCCACAGAATACGCCGCCCGCTGTGGGAGCGAACTCCGATTCGCGATACGCCCGGGCATCACCGCCCTTCCCGCTCGCGTTCGGCAAAGAATCGATCGACCGATCTCAAGGTCTCGAAATGCGCCGAACGTTCTCCCCGTCCCTCACCCCAGTAGACCGTCAGGCCGACATAATAAAGTTCGACCGGCAGTTCATCGTACAGCACATCCGGCCGGTCACTGATCAGATACGGCTCGATCAGCATCTCCCAGCGGTAATCGTCGCTGTAGCGTCCAGTGTAGCGACCCGGCTCGGGCAGGCTTTCGATGCCGACCATGTCCATGTGGCCGCGCGCCAGCAGCGCCACCTGGGTGAAATCCACCGAGCGCCGGGTGTTTGAAACCGAAGTCGACAGAATCTGAAGCGTGATGCCAAACAGCACGGTGAAGATCGCGAACGCGGCCATGACTTCGATCAGAGTGAAGCCTCGCTGGCGGACGGGCTTGCCCCCGCAACCGTTTTCAAGCCGGGCGGCATGGTTCTGAATGTCGCGAATCGAAGTTCTTTCCCACCGCGGACCGCGCATGCTGTGGGAGCAGGATCCAACCGCGACCTGAACTGAATCCGACCCCGCACAGTAGGAAACCATCACTGCCCTTCCTCCGGCCGCTCCTGACTGATCTCACCGGTCAGCCAGCCGACTGTGATGTGCCACTCGCGCTGATCCACCGACAGCAGCACACTGCCGCCGGTCGAGGCGCCATCGGGAAAGAACCGGATGCCGCCGGCGTTTTCGCCGGTCAGCTCCGAGCGCGCGGTATTGAGTGTGATGTCCAATCCCTCGGGCAGCTTATTGCGGGGCCCTTCAGCCGCCTGCCAGGTCAGGTTGGCGGCATCGACGTGAAACACCGCTTCGCGCCGCTGAATGATTGCCTGGCCGCGGGTGTGGCGCAGGCCGGCGACGACCGCGCGCGCTTCGTTGCGAAGCTCGGCCGCACCGACCGATCTCGACACCGAAGTGCCCACCAGCCCCAGCAGTCCGACGATCAGGACCATCACGACCATCAGCTCGATCAGGCTGAAACCGGATTGGTCCGAAGTCCTAATTGCTTCTGGATGGTTCATTCGAAGTCGCCCGCCCGCACTGCGCTCCGGGCCGCTCCCGGGGACGATGGTTTACATATCCCAATTGGCGATGTCGCGGTCAGGACCTTCGCCGCCGGATTGGCCGTCGCGGCCATGGGTGTAAATGTCGACATTGCGATGTTCGCCCGGCGCGCGAAACTGGTAGGCATTGCCCCAGGGGTCATCGAGGTTCGAGGCATTGACGTAAGGACCGTTCCAGTTCGAGACATTGGACGGCCGGTTAATCAGTTCACGCAACTCGCGCGGGGCGCGCCCGGTATCGAGATAGAACTCGTCAACCGCCATCGACAGCCGCTGGACTTCGGCCACCGCGGTGCGCGATTTGGCGTCCTCGCCGCGTCCCATGATGTTGGGTACCACCAGACCGGCTATCAGGCCGAGAATGATCAGCACCACCAGCAATTCGATCAGGGAAAATCCCTTGCTTGAATAATTCATGACTTTGTGTTTCCGGATTCCTTGCTCCAACGCTGATTATGACAGCGCTAAACGAAAAGATTCCCTGCATTCCGGGCTTAGGCAATCAATTCGTTGATGCCCAGAATCGCGAGCAATACTGACAGCACGATCACCCCGATCAGCGCCGCCAGCCCCAGGGTCAGCATCGGCACCAGCATCGCCATGATCCGGTCAATGGTGGTGCGCACTTCGCGATCGTAGGTATCGGCGACCTTGAGCAGCATTTCGTCGAGCTGGCCGGTTTCCTCGCCGACATTGATCATCTGCAGCGCCAGCCTGGGAAAGTTTCCGCCCTCATGCAGGGATCGCGCCAACGGCGTGCCGGTCTTGACCTTCTTGGCCGCCTCGCCGACGTCCGCGCGCAGCACCGTGTTGGTCATGACGTTGCGCGCGATCGAGATCGCCGACAGCAGCGGTACTCCATTGATCAGCAGGGTGCCGGTGGTGCGTGCCAGACGGGCCATCTCGATCTTGGCGATCGCGTCGCCCAGCCAGCGGGTCCTGAGAAACCAGCCATCCCAGCGCAGCCGTGAGTCCGGATTTCGCATCTGAGCGCGGAACCAAAGCAGCACGATGGCCGAGAAGATCAGCAGGCCCCACCAGAAATTCTGCAACACTTCGCCGACAAGGATCACGATCCGCGTCAGCAACGGCAGCTCACCGCCAAAGTCCTCGAACATCGGCGTGAACTGCGGAATGACGTAGACCATCAGCAGGATCAGCGAGGCAACCGCCAGAATCACCAGCAGTGCAGGATAGATCAGAGCCGAAACCACCCCGTCGCGCAGCTCCTTGGCCCGCTCCAGGTACTCGGCCATGCGTGACAGGGTCTGGTCCAGCGCGCCGCCGATCTCGCCGGCACGCACCATGTTGATGTAGAAGCGCGAGAACACGCCGTGGCGTTCTTCCAGCGCCTGCGACAGCGAAATCCCCTCGCGCACCCGGTCGCGGATCTTGCGCAGCATCTGCTCGATGCGCTCGTTTTCGGCCAGCTCGACCAGGATCGCAAGCGAGCGGTCCAGCGGCAGGCCGGCGCCCAGCAAGGTGGCAAGCTGGCCGGTCAGGTCACCGATCTCGCGCTGGCTCAGACCCTGGCGACCGCGAAACAGCGTTTCCAGCCGAAAGCCGCCGGAAACTTCGCGTGCCTGAACCGGAATATTGCCGGTTTCCTGGATGTGCGCGATCACCAGATCGGAATTGGGCGCCTCCATCTCGCCGGTCACGGTATCACCGGTGGGCGTGACGGCTTTGTAGGTGAACAGGGGCATGAGTTAGTGGATCTCGGGCTGTCGAAGGGTTCGCGGGGGCGTCGAATAAAGCTGCCTCGGTTTGATTTTTAGTAAATCGTGAATCGTGAACCGTAAATCGAACGGGTTTTGACGCGCGCCCGTGCCCGACAAGCCGTGTGGGTCATTTCCAACCGAAGGTGCCACCATCATCGAATACTCCAGGGGTTTTCCATTCACGATTCACGAAAGATGCGGGCTCCGCCTGTCCCCGCCCCAAGCTCCGAACCTTCCAGCCAGACCATCATGAACCGGATCGAAGCAACTTCAGGCTTCCTGCGTCACGCGCAGTACTTCCTCGGCGCTGGTGGTGCCCTGGAGGGCCTTGAGCATGCCGTCCTGGTACATCGTGCGCATGCCTTCGGCACGAGCCTGGCGTTCGATCTCGCCGGAAGTGGCATGTTTCATGACCATGCGCCGGATTTCGTCGCTCATGGCCAATAGTTCAATAATGCTGCAGCGTCCCTTGTAGCCGGTTGGATTGGCCTCCGAGGTGCCGGGACGATACAATGTGATGTCCTTTTCGCCAGTGAGTTTGTCCAGACCCAGCTCCCGGGCCATTTCGGGCATGACCCGGAACGGCCCGCGCGTTGCCGAATCCAGCGTGCGCACCAGGCGCTGGGCCATGATGGCGTTGACCGTGGAGGTCAGCAGGTAATCTTCCACCCCCATGTCCAGCATTCGCGTCACGCCGCCGGCGGCATCGTTGGTATGCAGGGTCGAGAGCACCAGATGGCCGGTCAGCGCCGATTGAATCGCGATCTTGGCCGTTTCCAGGTCGCGCATCTCACCGATCATGATCACGTCCGGATCCTGGCGCACGATAGCGCGCAGGGCCGAAGCGAAGTTCAGCCCGATCGAAGCCTTGGCCTGAATCTGGTTAATCCCTTCGAGCTGATACTCGACTGGATCCTCGACCGTGATGATCTTGCGTTCCGGCGAGTTGATGTGCGACAGCGCGGTATACAGCGTGGTGGTCTTGCCCGAACCGGTCGGACCGGTCACCAGGATGATGCCATGCGGCATTTCCAGCGCCTTGATGAACTGCTCGCGGGTATCGTCGGCAAACCCCAGGCTGTTGAAGTCCAGCGTCACCGCCTCGCGATCGAGAATACGCATGACCACCGACTCGCCGTGCGCGGTCGGCACGGTGGATACACGCAGATCCAGCTCCTTGCCCTGGACCCGGTGCATGATGCGCCCGTCCTGCGGCAGGCGACGCTCGGCGATGTTGAGCCGGGCCATGATCTTGACGCGCGAAATTACCGCGGCGGTGGACCGGGCCGGCGGTGACTCGACTTCCTGCAGCACCCCGTCGATCCGGTAGCGCACCTTGAGGCGGTTCTCGAACGGCTCGATGTGAATGTCCGAGGCCCTGGCTTCGACCGCGCGCTGCAAAATCAGATTGACCAGGCGGATGACAGGTGCTTCCGAAGCCAGGTCGCGCAGATGCTCGACGTTTTCCTCGTCCTCGCTCTCGCCCTCGCCGGCCAGGCCCTCGGCGATCTGGCCCATTGCACTGCGGCCGCCGCCGAAGTAACGCTCGATGGTGTTGTCGATCTCCGATGCGATGCCGACGCGCGGCCGGATCTCCAGGCCCGTGGCCATCGCCAGCGCCTTGAGCGTGACCGGCTCCTGTGGATCGGCCATGACCACTTCCAGCCTGCCTTCGGCAACCCGTATCGGTACCAGATGCTGCTGCTTCATGAAACGCACCGAGACGTTTTCGATCGATGGCGCGTCCTCGGGATAGTCCTTTTCACTGCACAGCGGAATTTCGAGCATTTCCGACTGCGCCAGGGCCAGATCGCGCTCCGACACCAGACCCAGCCGCACCAGCAGTGTCAGCAGGTTTCCACCATGTTGCTCACGGTAGGCGCGCGCCCGGTTGAGATCCGAGCGACGCAGCCGCCCCTGCTCGATCAGCAGATCGCACAATTCGACTGCCTGGCCTTCCAGATGATCGCCCACCTGCGGTAGCAGATCGGTCTGGTCGGCGGCGGTAATCGCTTCTGTCTCCATGGCCTCAAGGTTCCCCGAATCCAATCCGTGTGCAAATTCAATCTGACTTTCTATCGACTCGATTGCCGCGGCGAGGTTCAGCCCGGCGGCTGAACACCAGAAGTTCAAGGAACGACCGATTCATCAGTATCCAGGCCGCGACCGGTATGATCGCCGGCAGCATCAGATAGCCGAGCTGGTACATCAACGCGATCATGGTGGCCGGCGGACCCTGCCGCGCAACCGCCTCGGCGGCTTCCGGGCCAAGCAGAAACGCCAGATCGCGCCAGGTTTCCCAGTGTACGCCCCAGGCGGTCACCAGCGCCACGATTGTGTAGCCGGCCACAAGCTGCAGCAGCCGGCGCTTGCCGCTCAACGGCGTGGCCATGACCAGGCCGAAGATCAACGCCATGCCCCAGGCATAGATCATCGGATTGACCTGCGTATTCAACAGCGCCACCTGGCCGTCCACCGTGCGCGACATCTGAATTTCAGTCTGGACTTCGAACTGCTGGCCGAGCTGCACGATGCTGGCAAACAGATCGGGCCAGACGCCGGTCAGGATCAGATCGGCCAGCCGCCCGGGCAACCACATCAACGCACTGCCGAACGAGAACCAGAGGAAAAATCCCAGCGGCAGATACAGCGCGGCCAGCAGAAACATTTCCTTGACTGGATTGCCCGGGGACGGCTCGGGTTGCTCCGGCAGCTCGCCCGCGTTGACTGACGGCTTGCTGCTGTCCTGGCCATGTGGCTGGTCGAGTTGTGAATCCCGTCGATCGTTCATGCCTGATCCAACCATGCCCTGGCGTTTTCAAACATCCGCATCCAGGGCGATTGATCACCCCATTCACCTGGCGCCCAGGAGTAGTTCACTGCACGCAACAGGCGTTCGGGATGCGGCATCATGATGGTAATCCGGCCATCTTCGTTGCACAGGCCGGTGATTCCGTCGGGGGAGCCGTTGGGATTGTCCGGATAACGCTCGGTCGACCGGCCATCAGCATCAATGTAGCGTAGCACTACCGCGGCCCGGCCGGCATCGGCCGGGGCGGCGAATTCGGCCCGTCCTTCGCCATGCGCGGTGACCACCGGCAACCGGTCCCCGACCATACCGGCCAGCATGATCGAAGGCGAGTCGGCGACCTCGACCAGGCTCAGGCGGGCCTCGAACTGGCGCGATCGGTTATGTCCAAATCGCGGCCAGTGCGAGGCTCCCGGGATCAGCGCGGCCAGTTCCGAAAGCACCTGACAACCATTGCAGACGCCAAGGCCAAATTTCGAGCGATCGGCAAAAAATTTGTGGAACTGCTCGCACATGGCCGGATTGAACTCGATCGAGCGCGCCCAGCCGCGGCCCGCTCCCAGCACATCGCCGAAGGAAAATCCGCCGCAAACCGCAACCCCGTGAAAATCAGCCAGTCGCGCGCGCCCTTGCTCCAGATCGCTCATGTGCACGTCGAAAGCATCGAAACCGGCGCGGTCAAAGGCCATGGCCATTTCGCGCTGGCCATTGACCCCCTGCTCGCGCAAAACTGCCACCCGGGGACGCGCCGTGCCTGTGACCGCCGCAGGCAATCGCTCACAGGTCGATTGCGGCACCAGCCCCGGCCGCGACCAGTCAGCCAGTGCAGCGTATTCTTCATCGGCGCAATCGGGATGGTCGCGCAAGCGTTGAATGCGGTAGCTGGTTTCGGCCCATTTTTGCTGCAATTGCGCCTGCGGCTGCTCGAATATGGCCTCGCCGTCGTGCAGAATCCGCATCCGGTCTCCGCTGTCCGGCCGACCGATTTCTCTCACCCACTCGCCCAGCCCAACACTTTCAAGGCTCTCGCGGACGCCGGCTTCGTCAACGTCGCGGCACTGCACCACCAGGCCGATTTCCTCGTTGAACAGAAACCGGATCGGAGCACACTCCGGCGGCAACTCCAGACGCAATCCGCAATGGCCGGCCAGCGCCATTTCCAGTGCGGTCGTGAATAATCCGCCATCGGAGCGATCATGCACCGCCAGCAGTTTCTGCTCGGCCACCAGCCGCTGGACCTGGTCGAACAACCGCGCCAGCAGATCGGGCCGTTCGACATCCGGCACCGGGCCGAGGTCGCGGTTGAACACCTGGGCGAGTGCAGAACCGCCCAGACGCGTATCCGGCGGGGCCAGCAACAGCAACCGGGTCTCGCCCGAGTCGGTCGAAAGCTCAGGGGTGACCGAACGGCGCACATCCGGCACCGGCGCAAACGCGGTCACGTTAAGCGAAACCGGCGCGGTCATGACGCATTCCCTTTCGCCGTCGCTCCAGCGGGTCTGCATCGACAGCGAATCCTTGCCGACCGGAATGGACAACTCCAGCGCCGGACAGAATTCAGCCGCCACCGCCTCGACCGTGGCCCGCAGCGCCGCATCCTGGCCCGGCGCGCCGGCAGCAGCCATCCAGTTGGCCGAAAGCTTGATCCGTCGCCGCCCGTCGGTCAGCGTACCGGCCAGATTGAGCAACGCCTCGGCAACCGCCATGCGCCCCGAGGCCGGTGCATTGTCAATCGCAAGCGGCGTGCGTTCTCCCAGCGCCGTCGCGGTTCCGTGCCAATGCTCGTAATCGGCAAGCGTCACGGCGCAATCAGCGACCGGCACCTGCCAGGGCCCGACCATCTGGTCGCGTGCGGTCAGACCGCCGACGCTGCGGTCGCCGATGGTGATCAGGAACTGCTTGCTGCCCACCGCGGGCAAGGCCAGCACCCGGTCCACCGCCTGCTCCAGATCGATTCCATCCAGTCCGTCATCGACGACCGGGATGCTGATCGAGTGGGCCCGGATTTCCATCCGTGGAGTCTTGCCCAGCAGCATGTCCAGTTCCAGATCCACGGGATGCGGCATGTCCGGTCGCGCCGGGTGTCGATCGGCCACCTTCAGGCGCCGCACGGAAGTCGTCGGCCCCAGATCGGCGAACGGGCAGCGCTCACGCGCGCACAGCGAGCGCACACGCTCGAGCCCTGACTCCGAGACCGCCAACACGTATCGTTCCTGCGATTCATTGCACCATATCGCCTTCGGCGACATCGATGGATCGGCGCACGGAATCTCGCGCAATTGCAGTTCGCCGCCAACGCCACCGTCGGCCAGCAATTCGGGGATCGCATTCGACAGGCCGCCGGCGCCGACATCATGAATGGAGGCGATCGGGTTGTCGAGTCCCAGTAACCAGCACTGGTCGATGACCTCCTGACACCTGCGCTGCATTTCCGGATTGGCACGCTGCACCGAGGCATAGTCGAGATCTTCGCTGGACTGACCGGAGTGGAGGCTGGAAGCCGCGCCGCCGCCCAGACCGATCATCATCGCAGGACCGCCCAGAACGACCACCCGCCAACCTTCGGCCAGCGGCAGCTTGCGCACCTGTTCATCGGCGATCACGCCGGCGCCGCCGGCCAGCATGATCGGCTTGTAATACCCCCACAACCTTTCATGGCGTTCAGTGCTGAGAGTCCGAAAATAGCCGCACAGGCCGGGACGACCGAACTCGTTGTTGAATCGAGCCGCGCCCACCGGGCCTTCGATCATGATCTCCAGCGGCCTCGCCAGCCGAGCCGGCGGACCGGCCAGCCGCTCCCAGGGCCGGGGCTGCCCAGGTAGTCTGAGGTCTCCGACGCTGAATCCGACGAGCCCGGAGACGGTGCGCGCCCCTCTACCGGTGGCGGCTTCATCACGAATTTCCCCGCCAGAACCGGTCGCCGCCCCCGGATCGGGCGATATCGCAGTCGGGTGATTATGCGTTTCGACCTTGATCTGGGTGTGCAGCCAGCGATGCTGCGATCGCCATTGCGGATCATCAGCCCGGGCACCGAACAGCGCCGATTCAGCGCCCTCGATCACCGCGGCATTGTCATCGTAGGCGGTCAATACACCGTCAGGGACGTCAGCGTGGGTCGCGCGAATCAGGCCGAACAGAGTCTGATCGAGTCGTTTGCCGTCGATTTGCCATGCGGCATTGAAGATCTTGTGCCTGCAGTGCTCGGAATTGGCCTGGGCGAACATCATCAGTTCGGCATCGGTCGGGTTCCGGCCCAAGGCGCCATAGGCATCAGCCAGATACCGGATTTCATCCGCGTTCAATGCCAGACCCAGCTCATGATTGGCTCGCGACAAGACGGCAGCGGCATCCCGGCCCAGTTCGATCTCGCGCAGGCATTGAACAGCCGGAGATTCAAACCAGGTGGACAGTTCATCCGGATCGGTCACCAGCGACTCGGTCATCCGGTCGTGCAGTAGTTCCCGTGCGGCCGGATCGACTTCGACTTCGGCGGCCGGGAGCGGTGAAAAAAGCAGACCGCGCTCGATTCTGGCGATTTCATCGAAGCCGCAACGACCGAGGATGTCACCCGCCTTGCTCGACCAGGCGCTGCGCGTGCCTCGACGCGGCATCACGATAATCACATCCGGGTTGAACTGTTCGGGATCGGGCTGGCGAGCCTGAAGCAACTGAACGATCCGGGCATCGGTAGTTGCCTGAACCGGCGCGGTGGCAATCAGGAACAACTCGCGGCAGTTCAACCGTATCCGGGACTGCAGTTGCCCGGACAATGCCTGCGACAGCGCTGTGAGTCGAAATGGAGGCAGGCCCGGCTGGCCGAGCAGAATGTACATGATAAAAAGCGGTCCGGATCGATCAGGGCCGCAAGTGTACCGAATCGGCTCGGCAGCGGGGACCGGAGCCGAATCCGGATCAATCGCTTGCCTGGCCAGCTTCCTGCAATTGACGCAGACGAGTGCGCAGATCTTCTGGCGGGACATAGCCGGGAACCAGGTCTCCGGCCGCGGTAACCAGAGCCGGGGTGCCGGTCACGCCGATGGCCTGTCCCAGCTTGTACTGGGTATCGACCGGCGAATCGCAGGCTGCGGGCCTGGGAGTCTCACCCGCCTTGGCAATATTCATCGCCTCATGACGATCGTCGGCACACCACACCGACGTCATCTTCTGATGCGTGGCCGAACCCGTCCCGGCGCGCGGAAATGCCGCATAACTGACCCGAATGCCGAAGTCGTTATATTCGTCGATCTGGTCGTGCAGCTTTCTGCAGAATCCGCAATCGA
This sequence comes from uncultured Halomonas sp., assembly GCA_964453565.1. GTDB lineage: Bacteria > Pseudomonadota > Gammaproteobacteria > Xanthomonadales > Wenzhouxiangellaceae. Next base: position 1,775 of record CAYVPB010000018.1, on the reverse strand, counting down.
CATCGGTGAAAACGACGATCTCATGCTCCAGATCTTCGGCGCCGAAGGAAATCAGGGTGGAACGATCCAGATCATCGACCAGCGCCCGTCGCACTTCACTCATTGCCTTCTCGGTCAGATCCTGGCGTGTATCCAGATCGAGCAGACGGCCCTGCATCAGGTAACGACCATCATCGGAAACATAGACGATGTCCGAGCCTAGACGGACCTGCAGAATGCCGGGCAGCATGGAATCAGCGATACTGATCGAGGTCTCGACGCCGACAATGGATTCCAGCCGTTGCCGGACCTGATCATAATTTTCAGACACCACGGTCATCGGTAACATCAGCATCAGCGCCAGACCTGTGATCTTGATTATCGATTTCAATTGAAAACTCCGTTGGTTCCTTGATTCATTTTTCATGGCATTCAACTACCCGCGGCATCCGAGTGCCGACAATAGCACCGACCAATAGCACCGACGATCGGACCGGCAATTACAGGTTTTGGAACAGGGCCGGTGCGCAAAGTTCCTCGTTCAGCCACGCGGATGGTGTTCGCGATGCAGGTGACGCAAGCGCGCCCGGGCGACATGAGTGTAGATCTGGGTCGTAGCCAGGTCGGCGTGGCCCAGCAGCAACTGCACCACTCGCAGATCCGCACCGTGATCGAGCATGTGAGTGGCGAAAGAGTGCCTGAGCTTGTGCGGAGAGACCGGTTTGAGTATCCCGGCATTGCGTGCATGCGCACGAATCCGGTACCAGACTGCCTGGCGTGTCAGGCGCCGGCCGCGAGCGCTGAGAAACAAGGCTTCCTGACCGGGATCTCGCTGCCAGCGACGTCTTGGCCCGTCGCGCCAGCGCATGAGCCAGTCCAGGGCCTGATCACCCAAAGGCGCCAGCCGCTCCTTGCCTCCCTTGCCACGCACTCGCACCAGGCCCTGGCGCAGATTCACGAAAGGCAGGTCCAGATCCACGAGTTCGCTGATCCGCACGCCAGCTGCATACAACACTTCCAGCATGGCGCGGTCGCGAATGCCGATGTCGCTGTCGCAGTCCGGCGCTGCGAGCAGCGCGTCGACTTCTGTTTCGGTCAGCATGGTCGGCAGGCGCAGCGGCTTCTTCGGCGCCAGCAATCCGGCCAGCGGATCTTCATCGAGCTCGCCGTTACGCCTCAACCAGGCACAGAAACGTCTCAACGCACTGAACTGGCGGCGGAGTGTCGACACGCTTGTCCCCGCCCTCAGGCGCCCGGCAAGCAAATCAGGCAGACGCGCCGAATGGATCTCGACGGAACTTCGGTCTCCGGCCCGGATTGGCTCACGCGAAGACAAGAGACCTGCCTGGCAAAAGCCGGCAAGGTCTCTGCGATAGGCGTCCAGCGTATTCGACGCCAGCCCCGACTCGGCCCAGCACGCGTCGAGAAACAGCTCGATCAACGCACTCGGATGGGCCTCGCTCGGATCACGGGAATTCATGCGCGCGAGCCGGCGGGCCGGCAATCAAGGGTCCGGACGGCGTTCGGTCAGAACTTCGATCGGATCGCGCCCACGATGTCGTCCACAATCCGGCGACCGTGAGCAGCTTCGGACTCCGCCAGTTCAACAGCGGCGTCGCGCGCTTCTTCCAGCGACTGGACCAGACGCTCCCAGGAAGCACTCTCGGCGCTCTTGCGCGAAGCCTTCTTTTTCGACCGCTTCTTCTTGGAAGCCTTCTTCTTGGAAGCCTTCTTCTTGGAAGCCTTCTTCTTGGAAGCCTTCTTCTTGGAAGCCTTCTTCTTGGAAGCCTTCTTCT